>NZ_JALRNF010000002.1 GCF_030272895.1 Pseudomonas sp. BGr12
CGCAGGCTTCGCCAGCTCCTACGGTCGGCAGGCGATTGCCGGGTATCTGTGGGAGCTGCCGCCAGGCTGCGATCGGCTGCGCAGCAGACGCAACCCGGACACCTCGGAGTATCAGGGATACAGTGGGCGCAGGTTTTACGACCGCTTCGCGGTCGATCGCAGCCTGGCGGCAGCGGCTACTGGGTCGCCAGCAGTTCGGTGATCCACTGCACCTGGCGGGCCAGGTCCTGCGCCTTGCCCTCGGGCACCGCCTGCCGCGCCCGGGCGAAATGGGCCAGGGTGCGCTGCTTCAGGCGCAGCCTGCGCTGCCACTTGACCAGGAAGGCCGGGCTGCGTGCCTGCATCTGCAGCGGGCCGAAGTACAGCTCCTTGGCGCTGTACTGCACCGGCCCGCTGCGCTCGGCGACGATGATTTCGTAGTCGAAGCGGTTTTCCCGCAGCACCTCCTCGCAGAGGATGCGATAACCATGGTCCATCAGCCACTGGCGCAACGGCTGCTCGCCGCCATTGGGCTGCAGGATCAGGCGCTCCTGTCCGCTCAAGTGCGCCTTGCCGCTGTCGAGGATGTCGCGGATGGTTTCGCCGCCCATGCCGCAGAAGCTGATCGCGGTGATCCCGTCCCCGGGCTCGATCGCCGCCAGGCCATTGGCCAGGCGCACGCTGATCTGCGCTTCCAGGCCCAGCTCGCGCACGGTGCGCTCGGCCGAGCGAAACGGCGTCAACGCCACCTCGCCAGCCACCGCAGCGCTGATCGCGCCACGGCGCATCAAGGCCACCGGCAGGTAGCCGTGATCCGAGCCGATATCGGCCAGTCGCGCCCCGGCCGGCACCTGCGCCGCCACGCGCTCCAGGCGCATGGACAATGTCTGTTCGTTCAACTGCAGCCCCTTTTCACCTGCAACCTCCGGCACCGCTGGCCGGACAGGGCGCGATTCTGTCGGGCAATGCCGGGTATTTCAACTTTATGCGACCAGAGTCAGGGCGCCCGGTTAGGTATCCAGCAGCGGAGCCAGCAGCGCACACATGCCGCGCCAGTGCGAACCCTCCCAGTAAATCCGTTTGCAGGCATCGCAGCGCAGGAAGCGCGAGTAGAGGGCGGCCACCCGTGGCGGCACCTGTGGCCGGGCCAGCTCCGGGCTGATTTCGTGCAGCGCCTGGTTGCAATGCAGGCACAGGCTGAAGGGGCGGGCGCTACGTGCCAGGTCGAGGCGCTCGAACACTTCGCGCAGTTGCAGGGAGGGTTTGAGGGCATGCACGTAGCAGCCGTGGCTGATGATCCGCCGCTTGAGCAGTTCGCGATCGCGGGTCAGCACGATGCGGCCATCCCGCGCAGCGATCTCGGCGATCTGGCTATCCTCGAAGGCATTGTCGTAGAGGGTGTCGAAGCCGCTCATGCGCAGCAGGCTGGCCAGCCCGCCCAGGTGCGCGTCGGCGATGAAGCGCAGCACCCGTAGCGGGTGCAGGCGCACCTTCAGCAGCGGGCTGATGTCCAGCGCGTCGAACTTGGGGTACACCGCCAGGCGGTCACCGTCGAAGATCAACTGCTCGAAGCCCACCGACTCGTCGTTGAGCAGCACCAACTCGACCTCGGTGTGCGGTACCCCGAGCGCCTCGATCATGTGCTTGACCGTGGCCCCTTGCGCGCACGCGCAGGTGAAGGACTGGCGCCGCCGTTCGACCGGCAGGAAATCGTTGAGCTCCTCGTAGAAGCGGAAGGTTGCACGGGTCATGTCCAACAGTATGGCAGGGCTGCAGGAGGCGTGCGTCCATCACCCCTCGCGATGGTAGAGCGCTAGCGCCGCATCCAGGGTTTCTCGCACATGGGCACGTAGTCGAGCAGGCGCCAGGACCTCGATATCTGCGGCATTGCTGAGCAAGAACAGACGCAACCCCTGGGTGTCTTCCAGCCGGCAGGCCAATACCCATCCATAGCGGTCTTGCGTCAGTACCTGATTGTCACACAGCGGGTTCTCCGTGAGCCGGTTGTGCAGGTTGGGGCTCAAGCGCAGTTGCAGATCGACAGGGCCGTCGCCGTGAATCGTCACCAGGTCGCGCTGTGCTTCGGTTGACGCGGGATCGTAACCGGGCGGCTCGGCAATGGTTGCCACCGTGGTCCGGACACTGACCACTCGGTGCAGCATGAGCGCGCAGAGGGTGCCCGGTCCGTTGCTGCTGTACTTGCCCCGGGGCGCTCCCGCTTCAGGCGCTTTGCCGGCTGGCCACTCCTCGCTGTCGACAAAGGCCGACAAGTAGATGTTCGAGTCCTGGTAAGAGAGCGCCAAGGGTTTCAGAAAGTAGGTGCACTGCACGTCGCCGGCTCCACGTGGCCGATAGACCACCTGCAGGTTCACGTCGTCGCGCATGGCATTCTGAATCGTCTCCAGGTGGTCCGGGTTGTAGTTCCCTGGATGGAGCACGGTAAAACGAGTCCCCGTGCGGATGCGTCCTTCGGCCAACAGGTTGCGTCTTGCCCCGGCGGCGACCGACCCGGCGGCATATTCACGCAGCGTCGCCAGCTCCCCCACCTCAACACGAAACCCGAAGCGCTCTGCATGCTGGAACACGGCCGACAGCGTCATCGACTCAGTCGGTGAAAGGACCAGGTCTAGGCTTGAGCGGTTGAGCCGCCAATAGCGGGCCCGACGATCCTTTCCGCCTTCCTTGATCTCTGTCACCAGCTTGGGCTCGGTCAGTGCCTGAAGATCATTGCGGGTTGTTCGGCTGGAGTAGGGGCCGAACCATTTTTCCAACGCTTCGTGAATCTCGTCGGTCGCCATGTTGCGCGCTTCGCGCCGCAGGATTTCGCGTATCGCTTTGCGACGTTCCGCACGATCGGGCGCGGTGTACTGGGTGCCAGTCAAAAAAGATGTCCTCAAATGGTGGGTGCGGAAAAAAGGATGTCGTACCGGCCTGTAGCATTCCTCTGGCTGGCACGCAATTTCGCGGTGAGCGCCAGCCCACAGGAGCATCGATGAAAACCCGACAAGCCCACGCCACTCTCCCTCACGTCCCTGAGTTTATCGGCTGGCTGGCCACTGAACTTGATTCCAGAACCCTGTTCAAGCATCAGTATGTCGATCGTCGCAGCGGCGCCAAATGGTCTTGCGAGAGTCTCTATGACGCCTACCGGGGCTACGCCTGGAATCACCCCGGCAACGCCCGCCTGTCGTTCAACCCTGGCGCCAGCGCCGACAGCAATGCCCATGCACTGGAGGCGTTGCGCCAGGATCTGCAGGCGGCCGGCAGCGACGACGAGCGGGTACTGCAAGGTGCACTTGATGTCATGGCCTGGGGCGGTGTCAGTGCGCACAACGCCCAGTGGCTCAAGGCCAACAAGGTGGGCCTGGGGCGCATGGTGCAGGATGTGAAAGCTGCGTTGATCAAAAAGGACCCCGATGCTCCGATCCTTCGCTCCAATACGCTGCGCTTCAACTCCGGGATGACCAAGATCTACTCGCTCGTCTGCCCGGAGTTTGTGATCTACGACAGCCGCGTAGCCGCAGGTCTTGGCCGGCTGGTGGTGCAGTACTGCAAGGCGAAGGGGCTCACCCGGGTACCTGAAGGCCTGAACTTCCCCTGGGCGGCGGCAAAGGAAGGGGAGAACAGCACTGATCCGAAGAACCGTAATCCCAGCACCGGCACGCTTCAGTTCAAGCGCCTGCGCTCGGGTTCGCACCATGCGCGCTGGAACATGAACGCCAGCTGGGTATTGAGCCAGGTAGCCAGCCATGCGCGCTGCGCCGCCAGCCCGTTCCGCACCGGTGTTACCCCGGCACAGACGTTGCGGGCGATCGAGCAGGCGCTGTTCATGATCGGGTATGACCTGGGCGCTGCCGCGAATGCGTGATGAACGATTCAACCGAACTTGATTGCAGAGGTGCCCGATGACTCAGTTGACCCCGTTGCAGTGCTTGATCCTGAACCTGGCAGAGGGTGGTATTGCGGGTACGGCGCTGCGCGCGTCGGTGATGCGCGCCCATCCGGGACTCACCGACAGCGAATACCTGTCTGCGCTGCTCCTGCTTCAGAATCAGCAGCGCCTGATTGGCGCAGATACGGCCGGATTGTGGATTTTTTTCTCGATTTGCGCGGATGATAGCGAGGCCGATGCGCCCGAATACAGTCCGCAGTTTGCCGAACGGATCATTGCGGCCGATGCCGGGGAATGGACCGAGGTGTGCCCGGATGAGTTGATTGCCGAGCTGGATGCGATGCTGGCGCAGGCGCGTGCGCGACAGAAGCCTGGGGCGTGAGCCGGACTGAAGTCAGACCCCGGCAGCCCTTTTGTGAGTGGAGGTGTTCGAAATGCAACTCATGACGTTGAAAATCGACAATCCGCAGCTGACCAACTTCATCCTGGGCCAGACGCATTTCATCAAGTCCGTCGAAGACCTCCACGAAGCGTTGGTCAACGCCGTGCCAGGTATCCGCTTCGGTGTGGCCTTTTGCGAGGCCTCTGGCCAATGCCTGGTGCGCTGGTCTGGCACCGATGAGGCGATGATCGAGCTGGCACGGACGAACGCGAGTGCCATCGGCGCAGGCCATAGCTTCGTCATTTTCCTCGGCGAGGGGTTTTATCCGCTGAACGTGCTCAATGCCATCAAGATGGTTCCGGAGGTCTGCCGCATTTTCTGTGCGACCGCCAATCCGACCGAGGTGATTCTTGCCGAGACGGACCAAGGGCGGGCGATCCTCGGCGTGGTGGATGGCTTCAGTCCCAAGGGTATTGAAGATGACGACGATATCCAGGGGCGCAAGAATCTGTTGCGCCAGATTGGCTACAAATTGTGAACATGTCGTACTCCGGCGCGCCCACGTCCTTCAGCGATCACGACAGACTCATGATGGGCAGGGCGCTGGAGCAGGGTCGATGCGCGCTTCCCGGTTGTCTGCCCAATCCACCTGTCGGTTGCGTGATCGTGCATGAGGGTGTCGTGGTCGCCAGTGGTTTCACCCAGGCACCAGGCCGGCACCACGCCGAAGCAATGGCGCTGTCGCAGCTGGAGCCGGGGCTCGATGACCTGACGGCGTACGTCACGCTCGAGCCCTGTTCATTCACTGGGCGAACGCCTTCATGTGCCCGGGCATTGGTGAGATCGGGCATTGCACGGGTGCATGTGGCGATGCTCGATCCCGACCCCCGCAACGCCGGGGCGGGGATCGAGATCCTTCGCCAGGCAGGTATTGAAGTTACGGTCGGTTTGCTCGAACACCAGGCTCGTCAGGACATGGGGCCTTATCTTCATCGTCAAGACGGGGATTGATTCAGGGGCTATCGCAGGCTTCGCCTGCTCCCACAGAAGCGGGACCACTGTGGGAGCCGGCAGAGCCGGCGATGGCGGCCATGACCACCCATCGGCCAGATCCCATGCCGGGTGCAGGCCACTAGACTTCATGGGGGGGACGAAATCAACGCACCTCAACTCAGGAGATCTGTGATGAACAGAACACCTTGGCTGGCGTTGGTAGTGGCGGTCGGGGCAATTTCCGGTTGCGCAAGCAAAACCGAGATTGTCGATGTCCCCCTCGATGCTACCCCGCAGAACGCAGAGCATATCGCCCGGGCCACCCTCAGCCCGGTGGGCAACCAGACCGCCATCCAGCTCACCGTCGGTGGCGTCCCGCACGACCTGGCTGTCCCCAGTCGGTTGGTCACGGCGATCTACGCAGGTTCTTGCGACCATTTGGGCGCCCAACCGGCCTACCAGACCCGTCAGGCCAACAGCGTCGATTACCCCTCGATGGCCCCGCGCACCCGGTTCTGGGCCCAGGCGCCGGTGACGCTGGGCGAACTGAGCAAGGGTGACTATGCCTTGCTGGTCAGCACCAGCCCGGCCGACGGCAGCCGTCCGCTGTTCTGCGGCAAGATCAGCGCGGGCTGATCCTGCCCATCACGGGGTACGCAGTGGTGCCTCACTGGCCAGGGTACGGTCGACCAGGCGGATACTGTCGCGTCCCCCGCGCTTGGATGCATAGAGCGCCGCATCGCCTTGCTCGATCAAGGCCGCCAGGCTTGCTGGCGGCTGGTCGAACAGGGTGGCGCCGATGCTCAGGGTCACCGCTTCCGGCGTTGTGAATGCCTGGGCGGCGGCGTGCTGGAACTGCTCGCGCAGGGCACTGCCCAGCGAATTGATGTGCTCGCTGGAGGTATTGCTCAGCAGGATGACGAACTCGTCACCCCCAAGCCTTGCTGCCAGCGCGCCTTCGGGCAGGTGCGAACGAATCATCTCGCTCAGGGCGATAAGCAGTCGGTCACCGGCCAGGTGTCCGTGCAGGTCGTTGACGCCCTTGAACTTGTCGATATCGATCAGCAGCAAGGCGCCGGGCCGGGCAGGGGAGACTTCTTCCAGCAAGCGCGGCGCCCGCACTTCCAGGGCGCGGCGGTTGTACAGGGCGGTCAGCGGATCGCGGGCGGCCAGGCGGGCGATGCGCTCCTCACGGCGGTGGCGTTCGGTGCCGGTCATCGACAGGGCGATCAGCATGATCGCCATGGTGCCCTCGACCAGGGAGACCTGGATGATCTGGCCCTGGAAGGCGGCCAGGTCAATCAGCGTGCCCGGCACCAGGGGCACCAGGGACTTGGCCAGGTAGAACAACCCGTGGGCCAGCAGCACATAACGCAGTTGCACGGCGCCGACGCTCAGCGACTTGCCATGAGGGCGCAGCAGCAGGCTGGCCCTGAGGGTCAGCAGCGCGACCAGCAGCGAGTTGGCCAGCAACATGACCTTGGACCACCACTGGCCGTCCGGCAACAGCAACAGGGCCAGCCAGCTGGCGAACACCAGGTACCAGGCGCGGGACGAACGGGTCTGGGTGAAGCGCGCAACGCCCATCAGGAACAGCCAGTGGGCCAGCACCAGCAGGCCGTTGGCAAACCAGATGCCGATCAGCAGCAGGCCGCTCATGCGCAGCAGGGCGAGTGTCGAGCCGATGCTGATAGTGGCAAAGCCCGCGCTCCAGTACAGCAGTGAAGATTCGCGGATGCTGCGCCACTCGATCGCCAGGTACAGCCCGGCGGCGGCAGCCAGGGCGATCGAGAGGGTCAGCATGGTAGGAGGGTCGAGCGCCATGGCGAACAAATTTCGTGGGAAAGGTGCCCGATTGTAAGCGCTCGCGGCGGATTTTTCCCGAGCCCCTCGTTTACTCCTGGCCCTGGCGCAGCCGGGTGCTGATCAGCGCCGCCAGCACCAGCAGCGAAGCGATCACCCACAGGCCGTTGCGGGTGCTGCCGGTGGTCTGTTCGATCAGGCCCATCACCGAAGGCCCGACGAAGCCACCGAGCAGGCCGCAGGTGGTGACGAAGGCCAGGCCCGCCGCCAGTGCGCTGCCGCTCAGGCGACTGGAGGGGAAGACGAAGATGATCGACTGCACCACGAACAGCATCAGCGCCGTCAGCGAGAAGCCGATCAGGCCGATGAACGAGTTGGACAGCGAGGCCAGCAGCAACCCGGCGGCCATGGTCAGCAAGCCGCAGAACAGCAGGGTGCGACAGCGGCCCGGGGTGGTCGCCAGGCGCGGCAGGGTCGCGGCGCCGAGGGCAGCGGCGATCCATGGCACCGAGGTCAGCAGGCCGATCTGGAACGGTGACAGCGCGCCGTAGGTGCCGATGATGCCGGGCAGGAAGAAGATCACGGTGTAGATGGTGATCTGGTGCACGAAGTACACCGCGATCGCCAGCCAGATCTGCTTGTCGCGGAACATCTGCCCCAGCCGGCTCTGTTGCGGCGCTGCGGCGCGTTCGGCATTCAGCCGGCATTCGATGTCGCGGACCTGGTCAGGCGACAGCCACGGCGCGGAGGCGGGACCGTCCGGCAGCTTCTTCCACACCACATAGGCCAGGGCCACCGCCGGCAGGCCTTCGATGACGAACAGCAACTGCCAGCCATGCCAGCCGAGCACGCCGTCCAGTTCCAGCAGGGCGCCGCCCAGCGGGCCGCTGAGGATATTGGCCAGGCACACGCCGAGCAGGAAGTAGCCGGTGGCACGGGCGCGCTGCTCGCGGTCGAACCAGTAGGTCAGGTAGAGCATCACGCCGGGGAACAGGCCGGCCTCGGCTACCCCGAGCAGCAGGCGCATGATGTAGAACGAGGTCTCGCCCTGGACGAAGGCCATGCCCGCCGAGAGCAGGCCCCAGGTGATCATGATGCGGGTGATCCAGAAGCGTGCGCCGACCCGGTGCATGATCAGGTTGCTCGGCACTTCGGCCAGCGAATAGGTGAGGAAGAACAGCCCGGCGCCCAGGCCGTAGGCCGCCGCCGACAGGCCCAGGTCGATGCCCATGCTGGCCTTGGCCAGGGCGATGTTGGTGCGGTCCAGGAAACTCATCACATAGACCACGATGAGCAGCGGCATCAGCTTGCGCAGCAGCAGGCCGTTGAGGCGTTGCTCGCCAGTGACGGCGGGCGCGGCGCTGGCCGTTGCGGTGTTGAGGATTGTCATTGTTGTTTCCCCGTTCAATGGTTCTGGCAGGTGCCGCGCACAGGGCGGCACCCACGGGCAGGTCTTAGCCTCGGCGAATATCCAGCCACACCGCGCCGTCGGGGTACTGGTAGCGCTCCAGGGTGTCGGCGCGCATCTCGATGCTGTAGCCCGGACGCTGCGGCGGCATGTAGCGGCCGCGACGGATCACCACCGGGTCGAGGAAGTGTTCGTGCAGGTGGTCGACGTACTCCAGCACGCGGTTGTGCAGCGACGCCGAGACGGCGATGTAGTCGAACAGGGCAATGTTCTGCACGTACTCACACAGGCCGACGCCGCCGCCATGGGGGCAGACCGGCACCTCGTACTTGGCGGCCATCAGCAGCACGATCAGCACCTCGTTCAGACCGCCCAGGCGGGCCGCGTCGAGCTGGCAGAAGTCCAGCGCACCGGCCTGGAACATCTGCTTGAACATCACCCGGTTGTGGCAGTGCTCGCCGGTGGCCACGCCGATCGGCGCAATGCGCTGGCGGATGGCGGCATGGCCGAGGATGTCGTCGGGGCTGGTCGGCTCTTCGATCCACAGCGGCTCGAAGGCGGCCAGGCGGCGCATGTTGTCTACTGCTTCATCGACGCTCCATACCTGGTTGGCGTCCATCATCAGGGTGTGTTCCCAGCCCATTTCCTCGCGCAGGATGCGCGCGCGGCGAATGTCGTCTTCCAGGTTGGCGCCGATCTTCTGCTTGATGTGGGTCCAGCCATCGGCGATCGCTTCGCGGGCGAGCTTGCGCATTTTTTCTTCGCTGTAGCCCAGCCAGCCGGGGGCGGTGGTGTAGCCGGGGTAGCCTTCGCGCAGCATCTGCGCCTCGCGCTGGGCCTTGCCCGGGGCCTGGCGGCGCAGCAGGGCGATGGCTTCCTCGGGGGTGAGCACGTCGGTGACGTAGCTGAAGTCCAGGCAGCGCACCAGTTGCTCGGGCGTCATATCGGCCAGCAGTTTCCACACCGGCTTGCCTTCGTGCTTGGCCCACAGGTCCCACACGGCATTGACGATGGCGGCGGTGGCCAGGTGGATCACGCCTTTTTCCGGGCCGAGCCAGCGCAGCTGGCTGTCGCCGACGGTGAAGGCGTGCCAGAAGGCGCCCATGTCAGCGACGATTTCTTCCAGGGTCAGGCCGACGATCAGCGGCGCCAGTGATTGCACCGCGGCCGCGCAGATTTCGTTGCCACGGCCGATGGTGAAGGTCAGGCCATGGCCTTCCAGGCCGGCGGCGTCGGTGTGCAGCACGACATAGGCGGCCGAATAGTCCGGGGCGCTGTTCATGGCGTCGGAGCCGTCCAGCGACAGCGAAGTGGGGAAGCGGATGTCGCGAACGCTCAGGTGGGTAATGCGTATGCTCATGGCGGGCTCTAGTTGTGGTGACCTCTGGGAGACCTGACTGTAGGTTGTCGAGCGATACAGGCATAATCGCCAAATCCTAAGCAGGTATATCGGAATTGATATGTCTCTGAGCCCGCAAGACCCGCCACAGGCACCCCACAGCCTCGGCGCGCTGAAGATCTCCAGCCGCCAGATCACCCTGCTCAATGCCCTGGGCGAGTTCGGCAACCTGCGCCGCGCCGCGGCGGCCATGCACACCACGCAACCGGCCGCGAGCCTGTTGCTGCAACAGCTCGAAGACCGCCTCGGTGTGCGCCTGTTCGAGCGCTTGCCGCGGGGCATGCAGCCCACGCTCTATGGCGAGGTGATGATCCGCTACGCCCAGGGCGCACTGCACGAGTTCGAGCACGCCCAGGCGCAGATCGCGGAACTTGCCCGTGGCGCCGCGGGGCTGGTGCGGGTCGCCAGTGTCATGGGCCCGGTGCCGGGCTTGCTGACCCGCGCCGTGCTGGCCTACAAGCGTGACCATCCCAAGGTGCGCATCTCCCTGGAAGTCGGCACCAGCGACACCTTGCTGCCCGCGCTGCTGCGCGGCGATTTCGATGTGGTGGTGGGGCGCCTGCCCGACCAGGGCGACAGCCAGGACCTGAACATCGAACTGCTCGACAGCAATGAACCGATGCGTGTGATCGCCCGGGTCGACCATCCCCTGGCGTCGGCCCCGGCGCTGGCCCTGGCCGACCTGGTCGAGCTGACCTGGATCCTGCACCCCATCGGCAGCCCCATGCGCCGCCGGGTCGAGAGCGCCCTGCAGGCTGGCGGCATGGTGCAGTCGCTGGACATCGTCGAGACCGCCTCGATCCTCGCCACCACCGCCATGCTCGAAGCCTCGGACATGATTGCAGTGGTGCCCAACGATGTGGCCGAGCATTATGCGCGCTACGCCATGGTCGCCATCCTGCCGGTGGAGCTGCCGATCTCGATGGTCAACCTGGGCCTGCTGACCTTGCGCTCGCGGCCGCGGTCGGTGGCCCTGGACACCTTGCTCGACTACCTGCGGGCGCACTAGCCATGGACTTTCATCTTCAAGAGGCTGTCTGCTGATGCCGTCGGACATTACCCATTCCAGTTTCTGCAACTGGATCCGCTTCAAGCACCTGGTGCTGATCGACACCCTGGCGCGCACCCGCAACATGCACGCCACCGCCACGCGGATGAACCTCAGCCAGCCGGCCCTGAGCAAGATGCTGCGCGACCTGGAGGAGCAGTTCGGCTTCGCCCTGTTCGAGCGCCTGCCGCGCAGCATGCCGCCCACCGAGTTGGGCGAGTACGTGGTGCGCTACGCCCAGAGTGCACTGGCCGATTCCCAGCAGTTCGTCGATCAGGTCAACCGGCTGCGCAAGGGCGGCCACGGTTCGATCCGCATCGGCGGGATCTTCGCCGCCACCGCCGTGGTCATGCCCCAGGCGATCGCCGCGATCAAGGCGCGCAGCCCGTTGCTGTCGATCGAAGTGGTGGAGCACTCCAGCGACCATCTGCTGGCGATGATGGAGCAGAACAAGCTCGACCTGATGATCGGCCGTTTCACCGAGGAGCGCTTCAGCCAGCAGTTCGACTTCCAGGCGCTGGAGCCCGAACCCTTCAGCCTGGTGGTCAATCGCGAGCATCCGCTGAACCAGCTCGAGTGCACGCCGCTGGAGGCCCTGGGCGACTGGCCGTGGGTGCTGTACCCGCTCGGCACGCCGATTCGCGAGCGCCTGGAGCAGGCCTTCCGGGTCGCCGGCATCGCCACGCCGGCCGACAGCATCGATACCATCTCGATGCCGATGTTCCTGCAACTGCTGCAGTCGGGGCCGATGATCGCCATGTTGCCGCGCTCGATGGTCGCCGCCCAGCTTGCCAGCGGCCAGTTCAGGGAACTGCAGACCCCGCTGCACCTGGCGCCGCTGGAGTACGGCGTGATCACCCGCAAGGACGAGCCACCCACCGGTTCGGCCCGGGAATTCGTCGACATCCTGCTCGATTTCGCCCATCAGCGCCGCGCCGGGGAGGGCGGGGCAAGCGATTGATAAACGCGGGTCGATAAGCGGTAGCGATAACCCCAGGTTATCGCGTGATCGGATCATCTCATTGGGAATGTTGCGCCTGGCTCCTTACAGTTATCGCAGATTCGCCCGGCAAGCACGGGCGTGGCCATAACAAGAAGTCAGCCGCACCGCCCTGAGAGGTCCCATGCAACTGATTGCCAGCACCCGCAGCGGCGACCCCGCCGTGATCCGCCTCAACCCCCTGGACAACGTGGTGATCGCCCGCCAGGCGCTGCCTGAAGGTTTGCACCTGGACGCCGAAGCCGTCACCCTGCGCCAGCCGGTTCCTTCCGGGCACAAGGTCGCCACCGAGCGCGTCGAGCAGGGCCAGCCGCTGCGCCGCTACGGGCAGATCATCGGCTTTGCCTCGCAGGCCATCGAAGCGGGCGAGCACGTGCATGTGCACAACCTGCAGATGGGCGACTTTGCCCGCGACTATGCCTTCGGTGCCGATGCCAAGCCCACCCCGACACAGGGTGGGAGCAGCCATCATTGTGGGAGCGGGCTTGCCCCGCGATACGATGCCACTGACACACTGCAATCGCGGGGCAAGCCCGCTCCTACCGGGGCTGAGTCGGGGCAAAGCGGCGAGGCGGTGTTCCAGGGTATCGTGCGCGCCGATGGCCGGGTCGCCACCCGCAACTATGTCGGCATCCTCACCTCGGTGAACTGCTCGGCGACCGTGGCCCGGGCCGTGGCCGACCATTTTCGCCGCGACATCCACCCCGAGGCGCTGGCCGCCTACCCGAACATCGACGGCGTGGTGGCCCTGACCCACGGCGCCGGCTGCGCCGTCGACCCCAGCGGCGAAGCCCTGGGCCTGTTGCGCCGCACCCTGGCCGGCTACGCCGTGCACCCCAACTTCGCCGCCGTGCTGATCATCGGCCTGGGCTGCGAAACCAACCAGATCGAAAGCCTGCTGCAGAGCCAGGGCCTTGAGGCCGGCGATCAGCTACGGGCCTTCACCATCCAGGGCGTGGGCGGTACGTCGAAGACCATCGCCAGCGGCATCGAACAGGTCAAGGCGCTGCTGCCCAGGGCCAACCAGGTCAAGCGCGAGCCGGTCAGCGCCCGCCACCTGGTGGTCGGCCTGCAATGCGGCGGCTCCGACGGTTATTCCGGCATCACCGCCAACCCGGCGCTGGGCAATGCCGTCGACCGCCTGGTGGCGGCCGGGGGCACTGCGATCCTCTCGGAAACCCCGGAGATCTACGGCGCCGAGCACCTGCTGACGCGCCGCGCGGTCAGCCGCGAAGTGGGGGAGAAGCTCATCGCCCGCATCCACTGGTGGGAAGACTACTGCCAGCGCATGAACGCCGAGCTGAACAACAACCCCTCGGCCGGCAACAAGGCCGGGGGCCTGACCACCATCCTGGAAAAGTCCCTGGGGGCGGTGGCCAAGGCCGGCTCCAGCAACCTGGTGGACGTCTACCAGTACGCCGAAGCGGTGCGCGCCCAGGGCCTGGTGTTCATGGACACCCCCGGCTACGACCCGGTCTCGGCCACCGGGCAAGTCGCCGGCGGCGCCAACCTGATCGCCTTCACCACCGGCCGTGGCTCGGCCTACGGCTGCGCCCCGGCGCCGTCGATCAAGCTGGCGACCAACAACCGGGTGTTCGAACACCAGGAAGAGGACATGGACGTCAACTGCGGCGGCATCGCCGACGGCTCCACCAGCATTGAAGAACGCGGCGCCTACATCTTCGAAAAGATGCTGCGCATCGCCTCGGGCGAGCGCAGCAAGAGCGAACAGCACGGTTACGGGCAGAACGAGTTCGTGCCCTGGCAGATCGGCGCCGTGACCTGATTGACAGCCCTGCAACCCTTTTGAGGCGAAAGCATATGCACCCTAGCGGATACAACTTCATCGGCGGCCAGCGCAGCGCCCTGGGCGACACCCTGGTCTACAGCGTCGACGCCCACACCGGCGAGCGCCTGCCCGGCGCCTTCCACCAGGCCACCCTGGCCGAGGTCGATAACGCCGTGGCTGCTGCCAGCGCGGCGTTCCCGCTGTATCGCAACCTGCCCGCGGCACGCCGGGCCGAGTTTCTCGAAGCCATTGCCGACGAACTCGACGCCCTGGGCGACGATTTCATCGCCTTGACCTGCCAGGAAACCGCACTGCCCAGCGCCCGCATCCAGGGCGAGCGCGGCCGCACCAGCGGGCAGATGCGCCTGTTTGCCCAGGTGCTGCGCCGCGGTGACTTCTACGGTGCGCGCATCGACCGGGCACTGCCGGCGCGCACGCCGTTGCCACGTCCGGACCTGCGCCAGTACCGCATCGGTGTCGGACCGGTGGCGGTGTTCGGTGCCAGTAACTTCCCCCTGGCGTTCTCCACCGCTGGTGGTGACACCGCCGCCGCCCTGGCTGCCGGTTGCCCGGTGGTGTTCAAGGCCCACAGCGGCCACATGGCCACCGCCGAGCGGGTGGCCGAGGCGCTGATCCGCGCCGTCGAGCGCACCGGCATGCCGGCCGGGGTGTTCAACATGATCTTCGGTGGCGGCGTCGGCGAGGCGCTGGTCAAGCACCCGGGCATCCAGGCGGTGGGCTTTACCGGTTCGCTCAAGGGCGGCCGGGCCCTGTGCGACATGGCCGCCGCCCGGCCACAACCGATCCCGGTGTTCGCCGAGATGTCGAGCATCAACCCGGTGATCGTGCTGCCCGAGGCCCTGGCCAGCCGTGGTGTGCAGATGGCCAAGGAACTGAGCGCCTCGGTGGTGCAGGGCTGCGGCCAGTTCTGCACCAACCCCGGCCTGGTCCTGGGCATCCGCTCGCCGGCCTTCAGTGCCTTTATCGAGCACCTGACCGGCTACATGGCCGAGCAGGCGCCGCAGACCATGCTCAACGCCGGCACCTTGAACAGCTACGGCCACGGTGTACAGGCATTGCTGGCGCACCCACGCATCAAGCACCTGGGCGGCCTCACGCAGATGGGCAACCAGGCCCAGCCGCAACTGTTCGAGGCTGATGTCAGGCTGCTGCTGGAACAGGACGAATTGCTCCAGGAAGAAGTCTTCGGCCCCTGCACCGTGGTAGTCCAGGTCGCCGACGAGGCCGAACTGCTACGCGCCGTCGCGGCCTTGCGCGGCCAGCTTACGGCCACGCTGCTGGCCGACGACCAGGACCTGGCGGCCTTCGGGCAACTGTTCGGCGTGCTGGAAGTGAAGGTCGGCCGGGTGCTGCTCAACGGCTACCCGACCGGTGTCGAGGTGTGCGACGCCATGGTCCACGGCGGCCCGTACCCGGCCACTTCCGATGCCCGTGGTACCTCGGTCGGCACCCTGGCCATCGACCGCTTCCTGCGCCCGGTGTGCTACCAGAACGTGCCCGATGCCTTGCTGCCCCAAGCCTTGCAGAACGCCAACCCGCTGGGCATCCAGCGCCTGGTCGACGGCACGTTCAGCAACGCGGCCTTGAACTGACCATGGAGCCACTGGCATGACAGACGTCAAACGCTACGACGCCAACAAGCTCGCCGCCTTCGTCGAGCAGCTGTTCGAAACCGCCGGGGCCGATGCCGAGGTCGCCCGGGTGGTGACCCGGGTGCTGCTCGAAGGCGAATTGCTCGGTCATCGTACCCACGGCCTGAACCTGGTCAGCCGCTATATCGGCGGCCTGCTGGATGGGCAGGTCAAGGCGCGCGCCGAGCTGCTCGAACAGGTCTCGGACAGTGGCATCGCGACCCTGTTCGACGGCCACTATGTGCTCGGCCCCTATTGCGTCAGCCGCGCCCTGGACTGCGCGGCCAAGGGCGCGACGGAGCAGGGCATCGGTATCGCCGTGGTGCGCCGCGCCGCCCATATCGGTTGCCTGGCGGCGTACCTCAAGCCCTTCACCGACCGGGGCCTGCTGGCCATGGTCTATTCCTCCGACCCGTCGGTGGGGCTGGTGTGCGCCCACGGCGGCATCGACCCGGTCTACACGCCCAACCCGATTGCCGCCGGTATCCCCACCCGGGGCGAGCCGATCCTGCTGGATGTGAGCATGTCCACGGTCACCCTGGGCCTGGTTGGCCAGTGCCGCGATGCCGGCAGCAGCCTGGCGCACCCGGTGCTGGTGAGTAACGATGGGCGACTGAGCGACGACCCTCGTGATTTCTTCACCACCCCGCCAGGCAGCATCCTGCCCCTGGGCGGCCAGGCCTTCGGCCACAAGGGCTTTGCCCTGGCGATCCTGGTCGAGGCCCTGACCTCGGGGCTGGCCGGCCACGGCCGCAAGGACGCACCGGAGCAGTGGGGCGCCTCGGCCACCGCCGTGGTCATCGACCCACGCTTCTTCGGCGGGCTGGAAGCGTTCACCGCTGAAAGCTCGTTCCTCGGCCAGCTGATCCTGGCCAGCCGCCCGCTCGACCCCGAGCGCCCGGTGCGCCTGCCCGGCCAGGCAGGCCTGAAGCTACGCGAGCAGGCCCTGCGTGACGGCGTGAGCCTGGCGCAGAGCGTGGTCGATGCGCTCGACCAGCTCGCCGGGCAGTTGCAGCTGCCCACTCTTTCGCAATGACCGACCCTCATAACAGGTGTGCAGACATGACAGATAAAACGAACAACAACGCACCGCTGCAACTGAACCAGGACGCTGCCGTGTTCAACACCGGCAGTTGGGTCGGACGGGTCTGGCTGCCAGGGCAGGGGCCGGCGGTGGTGCTGGTCAAGGCCGGTGCCGTGCACGACATCAGCGCCCATGTGGCGACCGTCTCGGCGCTGCTGGAAGTGGCCGACCCGGTGGCCTACCTGCGCGCGCTGCCGCTGGGCGAGGCCCTGGTCGAATTGCCCGCCTTGCTGGACAACAGCGACCCGAGCCGTCGCGACGAGTCCTTGCCCTGGCTGCTGGCGCCGATCGATCTGCAGGCGGTCAAGGCGGCGGGTGTGACTTTCGCCGCCAGCCTGCTGGAGCGGGTGGTCGAGGAACAGGCCAAGGGCGACCCGGCCAAGGCCGAGGCGATCCGCGACACCCTGGCCAGCCGCATCGGTGCCGACCTTTCGCAGATCGTCCCGGGTTCGGCCCAGGCCGAGGCCCTGCGCAAAGTCCTGGTGGAGCAGGGCCTGTGGTCGCAGTACCTGGAAGTGGGCATCGGCCCGGACGCCGAAGTCTTCACCAAGGCCCAGCCGTTGTCGGCGGTCGGCCATGGCGCCGACATCGGCATTCACCCCAAGTCGAGCTGGAACAACCCCGAGCCTGAAGTGGTGCTGGCGGTGTCGAGCAACGGCACCGTCCACGGCGCCA
This sequence comes from Pseudomonas sp. BGr12, assembly GCF_030272895.1. GTDB lineage: Bacteria > Pseudomonadota > Gammaproteobacteria > Pseudomonadales > Pseudomonadaceae > Pseudomonas. The sequence goes on from NZ_JALRNF010000002.1 coordinate 17,105, forward strand.
TGCTCGGCAACGACGTCAACCTGCGCGACTTCGAAGGGCGCAGCGCCTTGCTGCTGTCCAAGGCCAAGGACAACAACGCCTCGACCGCGCTGGGCCCGCTGCTGCGCCTGTTCGACGAAACCTTCAGCCTGGACGATGTGCGTAAGGCCGAAGTGGACCTGCGCGTCGAAGGCCAGGACGGCTTCGTCCTCCAGGGCCGCAGCTCCATGCGCCAGATCAGCCGCGACCCGGTCGACCTGGTGCGCCAGACCCTCAACGAAAACCACCAATACCCCGACGGCCTGGTGCTGTTCCTCGGTACCCTGTTCGCCCCCAAGCAGGACCGCGACCAGCCGGGCAATGGCTTCACCCACAAACCGGGCGACCTGGTGGCCATCAGCAACGCGCACCTTGGCACCTTGTGCAACCGCGTGACCACCAGCGACCAGGCGCCGCAGTGGGACTTCGGCCTGCGCGCGCTGATCGCAAGCCTCGGCCAGCGTGGCCTGCTCGAGGCCGCTGTGACCGCGCGCCAGCCCTGAGTGTCTGCATTACCCAAGGAAGAGCCGGTAACCCGCCGAAGGACCGCCCGGGCATAGCAACCGCTGCACAATAATAATAAGGGCCATCAGATGAACACACTGAAGAAGTATCAACGCATCACGGTTGTCTTCCTGCTGTTGATCGGCATCATCAACTACCTGGACCGTAGTGCGCTGTCGATCGCCAATACCTCGATCCAGAAAGACATGGCGATCAGCCCGTCGGAAATGGGCATCCTGCTGTCGGCGTTCTCCATCGCCTACGCCTTCGCCCAGTTGCCCATGGGCATGATCATCGACCGCCTGGGCAGCAAGATCGCCCTGGGGGCGTCGCTGATGGCCTGGTCGGTGGCCCAGGCGGCCTTCGGCATGGTCAGCAGCTTCGCCGGCTTCATGGGCCTGCGGGTGCTGCTGGGGATCGGCGAGGCGCCGATGTTCCCGTCGGCGGCCAAGGCCCTGTCCGAGTGGTTCGATGCCAACGAACGCGGCACCCCCACCGGTATCGTCTGGTCCTCGACGTGCCTGGGCCCATGCCTGGCACCGCCGTTGCTGACCCTGTTCATGGTCAACTTCGGCTGGCGCGGGATGTTCATCATCACCGGTCTGCTCGGCGTCGTCCTGGCCCTGTGCTGGCTGACCTTCTACAAGAGCAAGGCGCGCTACCTGGCCGAGCTTGAGGCCCAAGGCAAGCCATTGCCGAGCGAACACAAGGTCCAGGTGGCCAGCGCGCAGGCGCCGAAGGGCTCGTACTTCGCCGGCTGGCTCGACCTGTTCAAGCACCGCAGCACCTGGGGCGCAGTACTGGGCTTCATGGGCGTGATCTACATGCTCTGGCTGCACCTGACCTGGCTGCCCGGCTACTTCGAGCGCGAGCACGGGCTGAACCTGTACAAGACCGCCTGGGTGGTGTCGCTGGCCTATGGCTTTGGCGCGCTCGGCACCATCGTCGCCGGGCGCTTCTGTGACTTGCTGGTGCGCAGGGGCATGAGCATCCTGGCCAGCCGCAAGTTCAGCGTGATCACCGGCCTGGTGATGGCCGCGCTGTTCACCTTGCCGCTGTCGTTCGTCACCGGCCTGACCGGCTGCATCATCCTGCTGTGCCTGGCGCTGTTCAGCATCAACATGGCCAGCGCCACCGCCTGGATGATCGTCAACACCATCGTCGACAGCCGCCGGGTGGCCTCGTTCGGCTCGATCCAGAACTTCGGCGGCTACATTGCCGGTTCCGTTGCGCCGATCGTCACCGGCTTCAGCATCCAGTACTCGGGCTCGTTCAACACCGCGTTCATGATCAGCGCAATCGTCGCCCTGTGCTCGGCGGTGGCCTACTTCCTGCTGCTCAAGGCGCCGATCGGCAATAGCCAGCCTGCGCCCGAGCCGATGACCGCAGTCACCGAGTAACGTCCGTAGCCGCTGCCGCAGCTGTGGGAGCGGGCTTGCCCCGCGATGCGGCGGTGAGATCAATCGCGGGACAAGCCCGCTCCCACCGATCGCAGCCTGGCGGCAGCGGCTACACACAAACCTGCAGCCCTACGGGGCGCCCCGATGCCTGAATCTCTGCTATGCCTAATAGGTTGAAGCCTTGGTGTCAGGCGTGGTTGGCGAGGCATGAACACACCTGTATGGCTGCCGCCCGCCTGTGGCCTCGGCGCCCTGCAGGCGGGCGTGGCAAACGGTGCCGAGCCTGACCGGGAGGTGTCCCATGCTGTACATCATTCACTGGACCATCGACACGGAAAACCGCAACGCCGCCATGGTCCGCTTCAATCAGACCGGCGGCGTGCCACCCGCTGGTCTCAAGATCCTTGGCCGCTGGCATGTCGTGGGCAGTACCCAGGGCTTTGGCGTGGTCGAGACCGATAACGTGAACCTGGTGTACCAAATGGTGCTGGAATGGAGCGACCTGATGAATGTGCAGGTCTATCCGGCGGTCACTGACGAGCAATTGGCACCGTTGCTCAAGGCAGCGGTGAACCGGATGAGTGTTTGAGTGCGCCTGTTGTAGGAGCGGGCTTGCCCCGCGATTCGGTGGTGCGAGTGATCGCGGGGCAAGTCGAATCGTCGCACCGCCGCTCCTACAGTCAGTGCCTACTTGCCGTCCCCCTCCATGGTCGGGCTATGATCACGCCAAAAGAACCGGACCTTCTGGCCTATGCCCGTTGACCTGCAAGCGCTGTACCCCAAACTGATCCACCTGATGCTGGACACGGTGTTCGTGGTCGACCGGGATAACCAGATTGTGTTTGTCAGCGATGCCTGCCAGGCATTGCTGGGTTACCGTGCCGACGAGTTGACCGGCACCCCGATCACCGACTACATCCACCCCGACGACCTGGCGGTCACGCGGGCCTCCATCGTCCGGGTCATGAACGGCCAGTCCCACGTCGATTTTCGCAATCGCTATGTGCGCAAGGATGGCAGCATCGTCTACATCCTCTGGGCGGCCTTCTGGTCCGAGGAGGTGGGGGCGCGGATCGGTGTGGCGCGGGACGTGACGGCCCTGCGCCAGGCCGAGGAGGAGTTGCGCTTCCTGGCCCATCATGATCCGCTGACAGGCCTGACCAACCGATCGCTGTTCAACGATCGACTGGACTCGGCACTGCGCGCGGCCCACCGCCACAGCAGCACGCTGGCGCTGCTGTTCCTGGATATCAATGACTTCAAGGGCATCAATGATGTCCATGGCCATGCCATGGGTGACCAGGTGCTTTGCGTCATGGCAAGGCGCCTGGAAGCCTGTGTACGCGAGACCGATACCGTGGCGCGGATGGGCGGGGACGAGTTCACGGTGCTGTTGACCGATACCCGGTCGCAGGACGCGGTTGCCGAGAAGGTGGCGCAGATCCTCGCCGCCATGGCCGAGCCGCTGGGCGCCGAGTTCGGCGGGATCAGCATGCCGTCCTGCAGTATCGGCGTGGCCCGTTATCCTGCGGACGGGGAGAATGCGGACTCGCTGCTCAGCCATGCCGATGGCGATATGTACCGGATCAAGCGGCAGCGCTGCGCAAGGGGGTAATGCTTCGGCACAGTGCGGTGGGACTGAATCCAGCGCAGGACTTGTGGGGCTCTCAAGCCGATCTAGACTCCGTAACTCATGGAGTTCGGAATGTTGAGCGTGTGCGTCTTCGGATCGCCCACCGCCGTTCACAGGTTCGTTTCCCTCGCGCATTCCCAAAGCAAGGATATCGACGATGCCCCACTCGCTAAAGCTGCTGTCCATTGCCGTCCTGAGCGTCTCCTTCGGTGTGCAATCGCTTCAGGCCGCCGAACCGCCGGCCTCGCCGCTGATCAAGCAGATCAACAATGGCAACTGGCTCGACCCCAAGGAGGCCGAGGGCCTGCGCGACGAGCTGTACTACCAGCGTGCGGTGTTCGCCTACATGACCATGCTGCCGGCGCTCAACACCATCGGCATGAAGGAGGGGTCGGAGAAGGCCTTCGGTGCCGGCTACAACGTATTGCCGATCTGGAAGCAGCGCATGGACTCGCGGACCATGGTGCCCACGCCGAACGCCGACGTGATCTACTCCATGAGCTACCTCGACCTGAAGCAGACCGGCCCGCTGGTGGTGAAAGCGCCGGCCAACGTGATCGGCATGTTCACCGACTTCTTCCAGCGCACCCTCACCGACGTTGGCGCCATCGGCCCCGATCGGGCCCGTGGCGGCCTGTATCTGCTGCTGCCACCGGACTACAACGGTCCGGTGCCGGGCGGCTACTTCGCGGTCAAGTCGCGTACCTACAACGTCTTCCTGTTCTTCCGCACCGTGATGGCCAAGGGGGAAGGCAAGCCTGACCCGGCACCGGCCGTGAAGAATGCCGAGGCGACCCGTGTCTACCCGCTCTGGGCGACCGAGAAAGACGCCAAGCCGATGCAGTTCCCCGATGCCAGCGGCAAGTCGCTGAACATGATGTACCCCGTCGATAACAGCTACTGGACCAAGCTCAAGGCCTTTGTCGATTATGAGCCGGTCGAGGCGATCGATCCGGAACTGCGCGGCGTGCTGGCTTCCATCGGCATTATCAAGGGGCAACCCTTCGAGCCGAACCAGCAGCAACAGGAACTGCTGAAGAAGGCGGTGGAAACCGCACCGAAGATGATCCTCGCCAACCGCCAGCTGGGGCGCGACGACAAGCGCAACCTCTACTACAACGATCGCCAGTACGAGAACACCTGGGCCGGCGGCACCAACGACTGGATGCAGGAAAGCTACCTGGACGTGAACCAGCGGGCCAACTTCTTCCAGTTCGCCTATTCCTCGGCACCGGCGATGGTGATGCACACCACCGGCGCAGGCTCCAAGTATCCCTTCACCGGCCGTGACAAGGAAGGCAAGTTCCTGGAAGGGGGCAGCACCTACAAACTGCGCTTGCCGCCGAACCCGCCCGCCGCATTGTTCTGGGCGGTGACGGCGTACAACATCACCGATGGCACCATGCCGGAAACCCAGCAGCTACTGCCGTCCACCAACGGCTATTACGACATCCCCAAGCAGCCGGACGGCGCCATCGAAATCTGGTTCGGTCCGCAGAAACCCCAGGACGTGGCCGACGCGGCCTTTATCCAGACCATCCCCGGACGCAACTTCCTGGTCGCGCTACGCCTCTACGGCAGCGAAGACCCGTTCTATGACCAGACCTGGAAGCCGGATGATGTGGTGAAGGTCAAGTAGCGAGCTGGGCGCTTCTGGCCGACGACTGCCAGGGCATGTTCTGTCAGTCGACTGTTGAGGGACGCAGGCAACCGACAGCCATGCAGACCAGGCTGTCGAGCAAGGCCGGATGTTCCAGGTGCGCCGGAATGTCTTCCAATATAGAGCGGATCACACTGCGCAAGCCCTGGCCGAGCAAATAGGCCGCCAGGGCAGGGTGCTCCGTGGTGATCTCATGCTCATACAGGTGCAGCAGCGGCAGCCAGGTCGCTTCGATGAACTCACCTGCCGTTTGATACGGCCCGCGCCACATGCCCAGGTGAAGGGCGGAGTGGTAACGCAGGTGAAAGGCCTGGTTCAGTTTGAACAGGCGTGTTTCAACTCGAATGATGTTGGCCAGAATATCGCGCAGTGCCGATTTCAAGGGCACGCCAACCAGCCGCTCGCGCACGTTCAGTAGTTCTTCGGATTCCTCGTCGAGAATCCGCTCGTACAGCAAGGCTATGATCGAATCCTTGTTGGGGAAGTACTGGTAGATCGAGCCGACTGCGACCCCTGAAACTTCCGCGATGCGGGCGACCGTCAGTGAGGCTTCGCCCGTTTCATCCAGAATCCGCAGGCACGCCTGCTCCACGGCCTCCACCAGTGCGCGAGAGCGTGATTGAGTCGGCCGCTTGCGCAACGCGGGAAGCTGCTCGCGGGTAGCGCTTGGGCTTTTCTTCGGTTCACTGCCTTTTTTGCTCATGAGAATCCGAGTGCTGCGCTTGTGGTGGCGCTAGCGTTCCAATATTTATTAATTAAATCAATTACTTATAGTGGTAGTCGGGCATCCAGGGAATGCGAATATCTGCGCCTTGGCGACCTGAGTATGATCGTTTTCGTCGATCAGACAACGTCCAAACGCGCATTGATGCGCTCTACAAGATCGGATATTCAGCCCTACCGGGAGATTGCCCATGTCGTCATCTTTCACCGTCCGGCCCCTTGGTCCTAGCCTGGGCGCCGAAGTGCTTGATCTTGATCCTGCCTCAGTGGTGTTGCCGGAAACGCTGGCGGCGCTAGAGGCGGCACTGGTCAAACATGAAGCCATCGTACTGTCTGTACCCGGGTTACGGCCCGAGCAACACCTGGCGATTGCCCAGCACTTCGGTGAGCCGGAAGTTCACACCTTCTATCCCAACCTGGGCGAAGGCTTCGAGCAGATCACCGTGATCGACTCCCGGCAGGGCGATCGGGCCGATATGTGGCACCACGACGAGAGCTTTCTGCCCAGTCCGCCGATCATCACCATGACCCACGCGCAGATTCTGCCGCCGCGTGGCGGCGATACCTGCTGGATCAGCATGACCACTGCGTACGACGCGTTGTCCCAGCGCATGAAGCACTACCTTGAAGGCCTGAGCGCCTGGCACGACATGAACGGACCGATGACGGCGGCGCTGCGCCAGAACGTCGTCAGCCACGCGCGCTATGTCGAGGTCATCACGATGAACCGCAGGCACCTGCATCCGCTGGTCATCGAGCACCCGGTTTCAGGTCGCAAGGCGTTGTACCTGAGCCCGACCTACACCACCCATATCGACGGCCTGGCAAGCCCCGAAAGCGATGCAATCCTCGGCTACCTGAATGCCCATTGCCAGCAGGTTCAATTCGGCTTCCGCCATCGCTGGCGTGTCGGCGACATGCTGCTCTGGGACAACCGCAGTGTGCTGCACAACGCCATCCTGGACTATCAACCGCACCAACGGCGCATGCATCGCACCTCGGTGTTCGCTCGCGGGGCTTCCCATGCCTGACTCACTGATGGGTCGATCAGCGTTTGCATCGCTCGCTCGGAGGAAATCGCCATGTTGAAGGATGAACTGAACCATGACTTGCTGGCCCGTTTCATTCCCAGGCCAGGTCGCTACCCGCTGCTGCCCGAATTGACACCGCGCCAGCGTGTGGCGTTGCTGTGCCGGGTCTTGTCCCGCGAGGGCTACAACGACCATATCGCCGGCCACATCACCGTTCGCCAGGATGACGGCACTTACCTGGCCAACCCGTGGGAGCTGACCTGGGGGGAGCTGACCGCCTCGGATATCCTGCGCCTCGATCAGCACGGCAAGGTGATCGAGGGTGACTGGAACATTACCCCGGCCATCAACCTGCACATAGATGTGCACGCGGCACGCCATGATGTCGGCGTGGTGATCCACAATCACCCGCAGTGGGGATCGGTGTGGTCGGCAGTCGGGCGTATTCCGCCGATCTACGACCAGACCTCAGCCTTGGTCGACACGGACCCGGTGCTCTATGACGAGTACCGGGGCACGGTCGAAGACCTTGAACTGGGCCGCGCCGCCGTAGAGGCACTGGGTACGCAAAAATGGGCGCTGCTTGCCAACCATGGCGTGCTGGTGGTGGCCAATGGCATTCGCCAGGCGCACTTGCGGGCGATCACGCTGGAATGGCGCAGTCGTCTGGCCTGGCGGGTCGAGATGCTCGGAGGCGGCTCACCGTTACCCGCCAGCGTCGCGCTCGCAACCGGGGCGCGTACCGATGCCAACGGCTTCCCGTTCCTGTGGGAAGCCATGGCGCGGGAGGAGATCCGGCGCGATCCGACAGTGCTTGAATAAGCTTCTCCCAGTGGGGCAAACGGCGGGGTAGAAGTCCTCGTCGCTTCCGCTCTCAGGCCCCACTGTGTGTCCGGGGCCGAGTGGCCGATTGCGAGCGGGGCGTCAGGATGGCCAAGGCCACCGCCACGATCAAAAGCGCTGGCACGTCACCTGCCAAGTGCCCCAGTTGCCCCGGCTGGGTGACCGCCTGGACGGCCATGATTGCTGCATGTACGGCGCTGGACCACACGGTGAACCAGATCAGGCTCAGATTGGCCAATGGATCACGTGCGGCCAGGATCAAGAACACGCCCAGTGTGGCGTAGATGCCAACGATCATCATCGGGTAGTCCGAGTGACCGACATGCCAGGCCCAGCCGGACGGCCAGAACAACATCAGTGGGTAGAGCGCGAGGCACGCGAGGCCGGCCAGAACCAGAACGACGCGCAAGTGCCTGAGGCGATCGACTAGGGTCATGGCGGGCTCCTCTTTGGGCTGATTCTGGATTGCCCCCAGTCGGCTGAGCGCTGAAGGGGGTTGAACACCATGGACGCTCGCGACCGGTTGAATCCGCAAGCCAAAACAGTCAGTTCAACCGTGGACGAATGCCCAGAGATCGTTATTCAATTTTTCGATAGCGCTTTTGAAATCGTTGCTGGTGATTCGCTGACGCTCGTTCTCCAGTTGCGTTCCGAACAACTTGCGCACCACTTTGGCCATTGTCTGATTGGTTTTCGCGTCAATGAACTCGGCTTCGATAAACAGATTGGTGTCTTGATCCCGGTAACCGGCAGCTGCTTGTGTCGCCCCGACAACGGCCGCGATCGGCATCACTTCATACCACTTCATGCCCTCGTTCGACGCACTGACGCCAGTGATTGCCGCACGCAAGATCAGCGGGTGTGATCCGGCCGGTGCCGCGGCCGCGTTGGACACTCGCTGGTATTTCCGGCCCAGCACGAGTTTGGCTTTTCTGGACATGAAGTCTTGCAGATCGGCCAGCGTCTGCTGATTGACCCGCTCATCGGGTTTTGGCGCGGGATAAAACTCCAGCGTCCTGAACGCTATGGTGTCGTAGGCATTCGGGTTCCACGACGGGCTTACCCAGCGCAGTGCCTTGTCACCGCTGGTGGTGGTCACTTCTTCCAGATTGTTGTAGCTGGACAGGAATCCGGAGTACCGCTCGCGCTCAGTGACCTGGGAGGTGCAACCGCCGAGCAGCAGGCTGGCCAGCATGGCGCCAACGAACAGTTTATGGGCCCAGGTCATAGTGGGTTCACTCCAGGATGATATTCCAGTTGCATCGCGGCCAAGCCAAGGCGCCTATCGACAGCGAGGGCGGATTCGCAGCTACCGGCATTGTTCAGACTAGCAATCTTTGTCTGACCTGTAGGCCGTCCCGAACAGCAATACCTGCACGAGATCGCCCGCCTGTTCGATCAGTCGTACAGGCGCCGTGCCTCCGGGCATCACCACGTCGACCGAACCACTGGACACCCGGCCCGCTAGCCAGGCCGCCGCTGCAACTGCACTGGCACTGGTTCCTGAAGAGGCCGTTGGGCCTTCGCCGCGCTCAAATACGCGAGCGATGAGGGTGTTTGAGGCGCTCACGGCTGCCCATTGCAGGTTCACCCCCGATGCGCACGGCTCGCCGTTGCCATGGTCACCTTTGGCAAAGGCAATGCGCGTCAAAGCGGCGTTGAGCGGTTGCTCATGGAGTTGGCGAAACCCGGGAAGCGCCTCTGCCTCGGATACCAGGGTCACGCAGTGCGGATTGCCTATGCGCACGAAGATGCTCTGGCACCAACGTGGGTCCAGCGCGATGAGAGGCTTTACACTGCTGAACCTGACGTCATCATCTGCCTTTGCGATCAGGCCGGATGCCGTCGCCTGAACGGCGTGTGGCCCGAATGCGGGCTTGCCGAGATCCAACCAGAAGCCATGAAGCGTTTGCAGCGTATCGGGTGTGACGGTGGTCGCAACGGGAGACAATGACGATACATGGTCGTGATGGACTTTGAGCACAAAAGGGGATGTGCTGTCGATTCGTCCCGAGTCGGTCAGTGCTTGCGAAAAAATGGTCAGCCCGTTTCCGCTGCGTTCAGCCAGTGTGCCGTCGGTGTTGACGATCAGCAGGTCAAACGGGCCTGCCTCCTGGAACGGCCCAACCAGCAAGCCATCGCAGCGATGCGCTTTCGCATGCTCGGGTTTTTCACCCTGTGGCCACTGGCACAGGGCTGAAACGGCTTGTGTGGTCCAGTCTGTTCGTGTTGCCGCGGCCAACGCAGCATCCTGTGGAATGTCTATTCCCAGTGTGCGAAGCGCTGACGGCGAGGTGACCAGGTAGATATTTCCACGTGCATCATACAAAGCCGTCATTTCTGATCCGTCTCCATCGCAAAGTGATGGATCGATTCTCCATGTTCCAACAATAAATTTGTACCCGCTGCTCGTGAACCTTGTATCGAGGCGCGCAGTCTTAGCCGAGCCCTTTTATCGGCATTACCGCCACCCTCCCTTCAGAGCTTTCGCCCATGCGTCAAGCCGTCTGCTGCTCCCGCTTTGTCTCGCTCAGCCTCATTCCTTTGCTCCCCTTGTTCGCCAGCCCTGTCCATGCCAGTGGGGAAAGGCAACTGGTGGAGGCGATCAACGACTACCGCGCCCAGCCCCAGCGCTGCGAGAGGCGCGTGGTCAAGGTGTCGACGCCGCTGGCGTTGAAGTCGAACCTGGCGTTGCCGATCGGCTATGGCGGCGGTTTGCGGGAAAGGTTGAAGGCTGTTGGCTATCAGGCGGTGACGGTGCGCAGCATCCGCCTGGTCGGCGCGCACGATGCCGAGGAGGCTTTTGACATGCTCCAGAGCGACTACTGCGCAGCCTTGCTCGATACGCAATTTGCCGATATCGGCGTCAGTCGCGCCCGCAGCGAGTGGCGGGTGGTGCTGGCGCGCCCCTTGCTCGATGCCCAGCCCGGCGATGGACGATCCGGGAGCAAGGCGTTGCTGGCCCAGGTCAACGCCGCTCGGGCGAAGCCGCGCCTGTGTGGGCGGCAACGCTTCGCCGCGGCACGTCCGCTGACCTGGAATAACGCCCTGGGGGCGGCGGCGCAGAAACACAGCCGGACGATGGCCAACGACAATTACTTTGCGCACCGTGACCTCGACGGTGATATGCCGGCAGATCGGGCGTGGGCTGCCGGCTACCGTGGCCGTAAGATCGGCGAGAACATCGCCGCCGGACAGGGCTCACCCAGCAAGGCCATGGCAGGTTGGCTAGCCAGCCCCGGGCATTGCGCCAATCTGATGAACCCGATGTTTACCCAGGTGGGGGCGGCCTATGCCGCGAACGCGCGCAGCGATAAGGGGGTGTACTGGACGATGCTGTTCGGCGCGCCTTGAGGGCGCGCGAGCCCCGGACGGTTACTTTTGCCGTATCAGCATCTCATGGGGCGACTAGGCAACCACCCGATTGCGCCCCTCGCGCTTGGCCCGGTAGAGGCGCTCGTCAGCCAGGCGCAGGACGGCTTCAGGGCTTGGCGCTTCTGCGCATCGGCTTGCCACGCCGATGGAGATCGTCAGTGGGCCAACCACCGGAATCTCGCTGAGGGCCACGTTTTGTCGAATGCGCTCGGCGATGCTGGCTGCCACCTCCAGCGGCGTGTCGGGCAGGACCAGGGCGAACTCCTCGCCGCCGGAACGGCACGCCAGATCCTCGGTTCTGGAGTTCTGCGCGAGCACTTCGGCGATGAACTGCAGCGCCACGTCGCCGGCGTCGTGGCCGAAGCTGTCGTTGACCTGCTTGAAGTTATCGATATCCAGCGCCAGCACCGAAAATTGCTGTTTGGCCTGCTCGAGCAACTCCAGGGTGGCGGTCATCGCCCGGCGATTGGCCAGGCCCGTCAGGGGGTCGCTCTGCGCCTCCTGGGCCAGGCGCCCGAGCTTCTGCTGCAGCAGGCGTACGCCGGTCAACATGGCCTGGCGAATCGCCGAGGCTTCGCGGTACCAGGCATGCACCCGCTGCAATCGGGTGATGGTTTCCGGCACCGCCAACTGGCTTGCGATCGCCGACAGCTGACGCAAGGGGCGGGCGACCAGCGCCGTGGCCGCGAACATCAGGCCGAGGCCGATGATGCCTGCCGGAATCATCCCCTGGAACACCTCTTTGAGCAGGCGCCGCAGGGTGGCCAGGGCACGCTCGGCGGGCAACTCCACCACCACCGCCCAGCCTGCCACCGGCACCGGGGCGTATCCTGCCAGCATCAAGTCGCCGTTGGCGGCCGCGGTTTGCATCGAACCGTTTTGCCCTTTCAAGGCAGCATTGAGCGCCGCGTTCCCGCTCACCACCTCACCGATCTGTTTCTGGTCCGGGTGGTACAACAGCTTGCTCTGGTTGTCGGCCACCAGCGCCAGTGTGCCCTCCTGGTGGAAGTGGTTGCTGATGGCGCTGTGCAGTGCGCTTTGCTTGAGCAAATAGACCGAGCCACCGATCGAGCCAACGAACTGCCCGGACCCATTGAAGATCGGCTGTGAAATCGCCACCACCAGGTTGCCGGCCACCGACGGGTAGGCCGAACTGATCAATGCCTGGCGTTCGGACAGCACGCGTTGAATGCCATCGGGGCGCACCGATGAGCCGACAATCTGCAAGGTATCGGGATAGGCCTCAAGCACCTTGCCCTGGGTATCGACGATGACGATGGAGTTGAAGTCGCTATCCTGGCGCTGCAAGCGCAGGGTTTCGGCGCGCAGCGCGGCAGGGTCGTCCCAACGCGACGACAAGCTGTCGGCGCTGTACTTCAAACGGCTCTGCGCTGCGTTCAGGAAGTCACCGATGCTGAGCGCCACTTTGGCTGCGTAGGCGCCATTGGCCTGCAGCGTCGAGTGGATCAAGGCGTCACGCTGGATGCGGTAGGCAACGATCAGGCCGTTGGCCAGGGTGGCCACCACCGACAGCACAACGACAAAGAAGATCAGCCCGCGCAAATCGATGGGCAAAGGCCTGTTTCGCATCGAGCGCCCTCGTCATGCAGGGGAACGCCAAGATCGGGCTCCAGCGCTTGATCTCAAAGCATAGCAGCGAATCGACTCGATCCGGGGCGTGCCTGGGGCAACGCTTACTTCGCCAATCCAGATCCAAGTATCGGAAACTCTGGATGGTAGATATTTTTTTGCTGTTTCTATACTGGCCTCATTCTGAAGTTCAAGTGTTCAGGGGAGGCAATAACAACTAGAAGTCTGCGAATCGAATCGGAACAAGCATGCGGGTACATGGCTTGCTCTGGTTGTGAGCATCTGTAATTTGCTTAGTTGAATAATAACAACGGCGCTCTATTCAGTCCGGATGAGTTGGCGCTACAACATCTTCTATAGCTATTAATCAGAGCCTGAAAAATGAACGTCTACGAAATCATCGGCTATGACCGTGACGGAACTGTTCGTGAACTTGATACCGCGCTCAACAAGGGGACCCTGACCACCAGGGATGTAACGTTTTCAGCACTTGGTTTCAATGCCCCCGGCTGGATTGCAGCCTCCTCGATGTCGATTCTTTACTCCATATCGGGCCACCATGCGCCGCTGGCCATCTTGATTGCGTACTTCTTCCCCATGCTGGTCATGGCGTTCTGCATGATTTCCCTCACGCGCCAGGCACCGTCGGCCGGTGGGGTATTTACCTTCACATCGCGTTTTCTCCATACCCGTGTCGGCACCATCCTCGGCTGGGCCTACGCGGTGGCCTGCACGGCAGTGATGGCCATGTGTGCAATTATCGGCACTGAATACATTCAGGCGCTGTTCCCGGCCCTGGCGGGTCCGCTTAACGCCAAACTGATTGGCACCGCGATGGTGCTGACCTTCCTGGCCATCTCCTGCAAGGGGGTCAATGCCACGGCCAAGATAGCCAGCGTCTTCCTGATTTTCGAGATCAGTGTGGTCGCCGGGCTCGGGCTGATGGGCATCATCGATCCGCAGGTTCCAGACCTGTCGCTAGTCTCCATGTATACGCCAGCAGGGCTGGAGGGCTGGTCGGCAATCGGGCCAGGCGTGCTGTTCGGTGTGTGGATGCTGGCCAACTTCGACTCTGCGATCAACTACATCGAGGAGTCGCGGACCCCCGTTCGAACCATTCAACGCTCCATGTTGCTGGTGCTGACGTCGGCCTTCGTGATCTACACCCTGGCGGCTATCGGCTGGCAGTATGCCGTGCCGGTGGAAAAACTGGCGGCCATTATTGAGGACGGCAACGGCGGGCCAATCGCCGCCGTGGCGAACGTCTACTTGCCACCGGCCCTGGCCTGGATTGCCTTGTTCGTGGTGATTACCTCGGCCTGTGCCGGCTTGCAGATTTCTTCGAGTGCGGCGGCGCGCACGCTGTATCGAATGAGTGAGGAAGGGCACCTGCCGCAAGCCCTGTGCGTGGTTAACCAGGCAAAGTCGCCATGGCTCGCCAGCCTGATCGTCTCGGCCGTTGCCATTGCACTGCTGTGGTGGAAACCGCTGGATAAAATTTCCTGGTACTACGATGTCGTGACCATCACGCTGGTGATGTCCTATATGGCCGCTATCGCCGCCTTTATTGTCATGACCTTCCGCCGCCAGCGCCTGAGTATCGCCCTGGCCCTGTCGTTGCCTGCGGCACTCGCCATTCTTGTTCTGGGATACATCGGTTACACCGCCGGCGCCAATCCGGTATCGCCAGAAGATCAATACACCGCCTGGTACCTTGGCGCGCTGACGATACTGTCCGGTGCGCTGATTCTGGTATGGCAATCGCGTGTTTCCAGAAAGCCGGTACTTTCCCGGTTCCAACAATCCTGATGCCCACGCGCGACGTTAATTCAATAATAACGGGAGAACTTATGAAGCGTGTTGTCGTTATCACCGGCGCAGCAAAGGGCATAGGGCTGGCCATTGCCAAGCGCTTTGCTGCAAGTGGCGATCATCTGGTCCTCAACTACTTCGACGACAAGGATCAACTGGACGCCGTCATAGGCATTGCCCAGGACAACGGCGGCGACGGGATCACCGTTCAAGCCGATGTCAGTCATCCCGAAGCTGCGGCCGGAATCATCGAGCAGGCGCAGAGCCGCTACGGCCGGGTCGATGTACTGGTCAACAATGCCGGGAGGCTGGTCTCGGCAACGGTCGAGCAAACCACCTGGGCGCAGTGGCAGCAGATGATCAGTACCAACCTCGGCGGGACCTGGGCCTGCATGCAGGCGGTGTTGCCGGGCATGCTGGCACGTGGTCAGGGGCGGATCATCAACATCAGTTCCGAGCTGGGACTCATCGGGTTTCCGACCTATGCCGCGTACTGCGCCTCCAAGGGCGGGGTGATCGCGCTGACAAAAGCGGTGGCCAAGGAAGTTGCCCCGCGTGGGGTATTGGTGAATTCGGTGGCACCGGGTCCGATCGAAACCGACATGCTGATCAACGACACCATCGAATTCAACGACGAGACGCGCGCGACCCTCCCGTTGAAACGCTTCGGAAAGCCCGACGAGATTGCTGCCATGGTCGAAGCGCTGGCAGGGCCAGCGGGAGATTACATGGTGGGGCAGGTGGTCAGTCCCAATGGCGGGGCGGCGATCTAGTTTGGTGCCTGGTTATTTCAATTCCATGCAGTCGTGCGTTTAACCGTCCACTCAGTGGCTCTTATTCTACTAATAAAAAGGATACAACATGAGCGCAGTGATGATTACCGGTGGTTTAGGCTATGTTGGCAGGTACCTGACGAAGAAACTCAGCGAACAGGGCGTCAATGTCGTCAGTTATAATCGTGACTACTCGGAAGCCCGGACCGAGTTCATGACGCCGGTACAGGGTGAACTGTACGATATTCCCAGGATCGTCAACACCATCAAGAAATATGACGTCACTCGCGTGATTCATACCGCGGCGATGTCACATCCCGATCTGTCCATAGACCTGCCTATTACAACAGTGGCCGCTAACATCGAGGGCACCATCCATTTGCTTGAGGCCATGCGCCTGGCCGGTATCAAGAAATTCGTCAACTTTTCATCCGAGACGGTGTACGGGCATTTCGAAGGTGTTATCAATGAGCAGACACCGGCTTATCCGACTACGCCTTATGGCGTGACCAAACTGGCCACCGAGCATTTTGGCCGGGTTTACAATGAACTGTATGGCATGGAAGTGATCTCGCTGCGGATTGCCGAAGTGTATGGCCCTGAAAATAAAATGCCGCAAATCCTCAGGGATATCCTGAAAACAGTTCATCGGGGTGAAACCTTCACCTTGGCTTCTGGCGGCGATCATCGATTCCACTACATCCACGTGGAAGATGTTGTGCGCGCCGTCCTCATGGCGGCAGACACCCGCGACCTGAAGGGCGGGGTATTCAATATCGCCGGTGACCGCTCATGGACGCTGCACCAGGCCGTCGACGTCATCCGCACCATCATTCCCGATGCGCGTATCGATGTGGGCGATGGCTATTGGCACCTGGACCGGCATGGGGAATGGGACCTGAGTGCTGCCGAGCGTGAGTTGGGCTATCGCGCCCAATGGTCGCTGGAAAAAGGCCTCAGCCATTATTCCGACTGGCTGAAGGATCATGAGTATTGATCGCGGGCGCAGTCGTTGGCAGCTCGTAAACGTACAACATCAACTGGTGATCACCCATGATTGAAAACCCCATTGCCTGGCCGAACGGCGCGCGCTGCGCCGTGGCCTTTACCTTCGATATGGATGCCGACAGCATTCTGCATGTGGCCCACCCCAAGGATTCGGCGGCACGTGTTGCAAGTATTTCGATGCTGCACTACGGGCCGAAAGTGGCGATTCCGAGGATTTTGCAAACCTATCGACAGTTCGATATCAAACAGACGTTCTTCATTCCGGCCTGGTGCATCGAGCAATACCCGCAGGCCATCGAGGCAATCGTCGAAGATGGACACGAAATCGCCCATCACGGCTACATCCATGAGCATCCGAACGAGCTGAGCCGGGAAGAGGAAGCCTACTGGCTCGATCGCGGGTGCGACACCATCAAGCGCTTCACCGGCCAGGCGCCACGGGGCTGGCGGGCGCCGCTGTATAACATGTCGGAGCACTCGGCTGACCTGTTGATCGAGCGCGGCTTCAGTTATGACGCCTCGTTGATGGGCGATGATGTGCCTTATCTGTTGCGCACGCAGGCCGGAACCCTGGTGGAGCTGCCCTCCAGCTGGGCGCTGGATGACTGGCCCCAGTACATGCACAGCATCGATCTTGATTTCCAGATGCCGATCCAGTCGCCGCAACGTGCCGTCGAGGTGTTCAGGGCCGAGTTCGATGCCGCCTGGGAGTATGGCGGACTCTTCGTGCCCGTCTGGCATCCCTTCCTGTCCGGTCGTTTGTCACGATGGCATGAAGTGTCGAAGTTGATCGAGTACATGATGGCCAAGGGTGATGTCTGGTTTGCCCGCATGGATGAGATTGCCGCGCACGTCCAGCGCAGTGTCGCCACGGGTGCCTATGAACCACGGATCGACAGGCTGCCGTATTACCAGGGCATGGTCAAAGCGCATCGATAGTCAGCCTTGAATGCGCGCCAACGCCTGGCCGAGGTCGGCGCGCAGATCCTCGACATCCTCGACCCCCACTGACAAACGCACCAGGGCATCGCCGATGCCCAGGTGCGCACGGGTTTCTGCGGGGATGCTGGCGTGGGTCATGATTGCCGGGTGCTCGATCAGGCTTTCCACCCCGCCCAGGCTCTCGGCCAGGGCGAAGATCCGCACCGCTTCGAGAAAGCGTCTGGCACCGGCCAGGTCGCTGTTCAGGTCAAGGGAGATCATCCCGCCGAAGCCGCGCATCTGCCGCTGCGCCAGCGCGTGCTGCGGATGCGACGCCAGGCCTGGATAATAGACCCGCGCCACCTGCGGCTGACCTTCAAGCCATTGCGCCAGTTCCAGGGCATTGCTGCAGTGGCGTTCCATGCGCAGGGCCAGGGTCTTCACCCCGCGCAGGGTCAGGAAGGCGTCGAACGGTCCGGCGATGGCGCCCACCGCGTTCTGCAGGAAGCCCAGGCGCTCGGCAAGTTCGGCGTTCTGCCCGACCACTGCGATGCCGCCGATCACGTCGGAGTGGCCGTTCAGGTATTTGGTGGTCGAGTGCAGGACGATATCGAAGCCCAGCTCCAGCGGACGCTGTACCCACGGGCTGGCAAAGGTGTTGTCGGCCACGCAGAGGATGCCGCGCTCGCGACAGGTGCGCGCGACGGCGGCAAGGTCGGTCAGGCGCAGCAGGGGGTTGCTCGGTGTCTCGACCCAGACCATCCGCGTGTCGGCCTGCAGCGCCGCTTCGAAGGCCGCGAGGTCGGTCAGGTCGACGAAGCTGAAGCGATGCCCGGCGCTGCGCCGGCGCACCCGTTCGAACAGGCGGAAGGTACCGCCGTACAGGTCATTGCCGGAGACGATGTGCGCACCTGCGTCGAGCAGTTCCAGCACGGTGGAGATCGCTGCCAGCCCGGAGGCGAAGGCAAAGGCCCGGGTGCCGCCCTCAAGGTCCGCCACGCAACGCTCCAGCGCCCAGCGCGTGGGGTTGTGCGAGCGCCCGTAGTCGAGGCCCTTGTGTACGCCGGGGCTCTGCTGCGCATAGGTGGAGTTGGCGTAGATCGGCGGCATCAGTGCCCCGGTGGACGGGTCCGGCGCCTGTCCGGCATGGATCACGCGGGTGGCGAAGCCGCGGGGGGCGCCGCTTTCATCGTGCTGGCTCATGGTAGGGACCTGCGTAAGTGATTGAGCATGTCGACGCGGGTAATCACGCCGTGAAAGCCCGAGGCGTCTTCGATGATCGCCACCAGCCCACGGTCGAGCTCGGCCTGCAATTCAGCCAGGCTGGCACTGGGCGGCAGGGTTTCCAGCTTGTCGGTCATGGCGCTGGCCACGGTCAGGTGGAAGTGCGAGGCGTCGTGGTGCACGCCCAGCAGAATGTCGGACTCGTCGATCACCCCGACCAGTCGCTGTCCGTCCTCCAGCACCGGCAGTTGCGAGACATCCGCCAGGCGCATGCGCTGGAAGGCGGTGAGCAGGGTGTCGTTCGGCCCCACGCTGATCACCCGGCCATCCTCGAAACGCCGCGCGATCAGGTCACGCAGATCGCCGTAACGCTTGCGCGCCAGCAGGCCCTGGTCGGTCATCCACTGGTCGTTGTAGACCTTGGACAGGTAGCGGGTGCCGGTGTCGCAGACGAAGCTCACTACGCGCTTGGGCTCGGTCTGCTCGCGGCAGTAGCGCAGCGCCGCGGCCAGCAGGGTGCCGGTCGACGAGCCGCCGAGAATGCCTTCGACGCGCAGCAACTGGCGGGCATGGTCGAAGCTTTCCTCGTCGCTGATGGAGTAGGCCTGGCGCACGCTGGACAGGTCGGCGATCGAGGGGATGAAGTCTTCGCCGATGCCCTCGACCGCCCACGAGCCGGGTGTGCCGAGGGCGCCGCTGCGGCTGTATTCGGCCACCACCGAGCCTACCGGATCGGCCAGCACCATGGCCAGGTCCGGTTGCACGCGGTGAAAGAAGCGGGTCAGCCCGGTCAGGGTGCCGGCCGAGCCGACGCCGACGACGATGGCATCCACGTCATGCTGGGTCTGCGCCCAGATTTCCGGCGCGGTGCTGCTCTCGTGGGCCAGCGGGTTGGCCGGGTTGTTGAACTGATCGGCGAAGAAGGCGTCGGGGATCTCCTGCGCCAGCCGCGCCGCGACATCCTGGTAGTAGTCGGGATGGCCCTTGCCGACGTCGGAGCGGGTGATGTGCACCTCGGCGCCCATCGCCTTGAGGTGCAGGACCTTCTCGGTGGACATCTTGTCCGGCACTACCAGCACCACCCGGTAACCCTTGGCGCGACCGACCAGGGCCAGGCCCAGGCCGGTGTTGCCGGCGGTGGCTTCGACGATGGTGCCACCGGGTCGCAGGCGGCCATCGCGCTCGGCGGTGTCGATCATCGCCAGGCCGATGCGATCCTTGATCGAACCGCCGGGGTTTTGCGATTCGAGCTTGAGGAACAGTGTGCACGGACCGGTATCGAAACGGCTGACACGCACCAGCGGCGTATTGCCGATCAGTTCGAGCACGGCAGGGCGGGTGTCGTTCGGCATGTCCTTACCTCGCTGCGGGTCGGTCGCAGGAAAAGCCTCGCTTCGACCATAGGCCCGGATTGCACCCCCCGCAACCGTGTGCAGCCGACCGGTAGCGTTGTCGACCAGGGGCGGCGCGAGCAAGAGCGTTCATGGCTTGTGCCGCGCAGTGAAGGAGGGCAGAGGCACGTGTCGTATATCTGGACCGCAGAGGTCGTTTTGCGATGTGCCCGTTACGTGGCTAGCCCGCTTATATTGGCCGGAGTGGGTCGCGTACAGCTTGCGGTTCGAGCATCAAGCCGGATTGTTTGTCCAGTGGAAGTACGCCACCATAAGCCTCCTCACCAACAGTCGCTGTCGCATTGATCTTCGGTACTCGTGCAGATACCGAACAACCTCTGGAGTACTCGAAGTTGTCAAAGCAGGATTTCAAGGAATGGCTGCGTGCAACAGGCAAGACGCAGAACACTGCCAGTTCCTATCTATCTGGCGTCAACACCGTTTCACGGCACCTGAACAAGGAAGTATTCGACATTTGCGACGGCGATGAGCTCGCCAGAATTTACCAGTTGTATGGTCCGCGAGGGCAGTACGCGCAAATTGGCGCCAGCAACAGCAATAACGTACAGAATGGCCTTAAGCAATGGTTGGTTTACCAGCAACAGCTGGCGCTGCTGCCCGGTGGTGTTGATGCGGTCAAGGGGCTTATCGCTCGCTCATATTCTCCGGCATTGAACCAGATTTTTTACGGCCCTCCTGGCACCGGTAAAACCTACGCCACCATTGATGCCGCACTGGAAATTCTCGATCCGGAATACTTGACTACCTTCAGCGAGGATCGCGAAAAGCTCAAGAATCGATTCGATGAGCTATCGACAGAAGGGCAGATACGTTTTGTGACCTTCCACCAGAGCTTCAGCTATGAAGATTTCGTCGAGGGATTGCGCGCTGTCAGCGATGACGAGGACAAACAGCTCCAGTACATGGTTGAACCAGGTGTGTTCAAGCGCCTGTGCGATGATGCACGCACCCAAGGGGTTCAGTCCGAAACCGGCATTCGCAGCAATCCGCGAATCTGGAAAATATCGATCAATGGTTCGGGCAATTCCCAGACCAAGTCTTACTGCCTGGAGCATGGTGAGGCTCGAATTGGCTGGGGCAAAACCGGAGATCTTCGACAAGATCCAGAACAGAATTCTTATTTTCAAGGGTTGGGCTCTGGTGACAAAGGCACGCTCAGTTACTTCGCCGATGAAATGGCCATTGGCGATATCTTGCTGTGCATTCACTCGGCTGATCAGATGGGTGCTGTGGGTGTGGTCACCGGTGACTATCGCTACGAGGAAAACTCACCGTCGGGCATCATCTCCGACTATCAGCATGTGCGCTCGGTGAACTGGTTGTACCGAGAGGTGAAACAGTCGATTTTGCCACTCAATGACAACCGGCAATTCACCCTCAAGACCGTCTATCCGATGTGGCGCTTTGGCTGGGCCGACCTGCTGAGTTATTTGGAAAAGCAGGGGGTGAAGCCTCAGGCGCCTTCGATCAGCACACGTCAAAAACGAAAACCTCATGTGTTGATTATCGACGAAATCAACCGAGGTAATGTCTCGCGAATTTTTGGCGAGTTGATCACACTGATCGAACCTTCCAAACGTGAAGGTGCGGCCGAAGCATTAAGCGTTGAGCTGCCTTATTCGAAAAGACCGTTCAGTGTCCCGGCCAATGTCTACCTCATCGGCACGATGAATACCGCGGATCGCTCGCTGGCCGGCCTGGACATTGCCTTGCGCCGACGATTCAATTTTCGTGAAATGCCACCACAACCCGAGCTACTGGATGAGCTGGTAGTCGAAGGCGTGAACATCGGCGAACTGCTGCGAGTGATGAATCAACGAATCGAAGTGTTGCTCGATCGCGACCATTGCCTGGGGCATGCCTACTTTATGTCGCTTAAGGCGGATGACCCTCTGGACAGACTGGAGCTGATCTTTCGAAACCAGATTCTTCCACTGCTCCAGGAATACTTCTTTGAGGATTGGCAACGTATCCAGTGGGTGCTCAATGACCACCGCAAGGAACTGGCCGACCGCTTTGTGTATCAGCGCGAGCGGGATGTGCAGTCGTTATTCGGTGCCCATGTAAGTGTGTCGACGCAGAACCTGCCGTGGACCATCAACGATGCCGCGTTCGACAGTGTTTCGGCTTATGCCGGCATCATCAAGGTACAGGCGAAGGTGGAAAGCATTGTGGACGCGCGTGTGGGTGAAGAGACGTGATTACACGTGTCACCGTCCGCGAATACGCTCGGCTAACCACCGAGCCGATTCAAACTTCGCTGGACTGTGCGCAGGTCTCGGTCAGTGCTTTCGATTGGCTGTGCGAGTTGAGTGCTTCGTTCCGCAAGTCCGGTGCCACGTTATTGATGGTCGACGGCAAGCGTTCGCTCAAGCTGGATAATTACGTGGGCGTGATAGAAACACCCTGCGGAACACAACTGGAAATCCTGCCCAAGGATACCGATCACCTTGACGGCCTGGAGGACAGTCGAGCGCTGTTGCGGCGAATGATCCAGGCGGCCTTGAAGCTACCGGCGCGAGAAGTCGGTCCGGCAAACCTGCAACTCTTCAACGCCCCCTTATCGGAATGGGTGATGCGAGAGTTTCTCCAGCACCTGGACTACCTGATCAAGCGCGGATTACGTTTCGATTACCAGCGTATAGAAGAGGAACAGCATTTTTTGCGAGGGCAGTTGAACGTCACCGCGCAGATGCGCCAGCCGCCCGGGCGCCAGCACCGTTTCCAGATCCGTCATGATGTTTTTCTACCCAACTGTGCGGAAAACCGTTTGTTGAAGTTGGCGCTTGAGCGAGTATGCAAGAGTACTCAAGAGCCAGGTAACTGGCGGTTGGCCCACGAGCTTCGCGGGTTGTTGACGGAGGTGCCCGCCAGCGTTGATAAACGTGAAGACTTCAACTCATGGCGCAATGACCGACTCATGGCGCATTACCAGCCGATCAAACCCTGGTGTGAGTTGGTTCTTGGCGAGCAGTCCCCCCTGTCGGTGAGCGGCGATTGGCGCGGTATTAGCCTATTGTTCCCAATGGAGAAGTTATTCGAACGGTATGTTGAAGTATTGCTTCGCTCGCAACTGATCGGCGCAGCGCAATTGTTGCCTCAACGCTCCAGTCATTCGTTGTGCACCCACGACAACAAGCCGATGTTCGAGCTCAGGCCTGATTTTCTGCTCAAGCATGGCCAACGGAAGTGGGTGATGGATGCCAAGTGGAAGCGGATCGACACGTCCGATCGCTCAAGAAAGTACGGGCTCTCCCAGGCCGACTTCTATCAGTTGTTCGCCTATGGGCAAACTTATCTGAAAGCAGAGGAGGAGGGTGAAATGGTGCTGATCTATCCACACACCGAGCGTTTTCCATCGCCGCTGGATAAACCTTTCATTTTTTCCGAAAAACTCAAGCTCTGGGTCCTGCCGTTCGATCTGAAGCGAGGCGTGTTGTTGGGTGGCGAGTTAGCGAGTTTGCCGTTAATAGAGCAATGCGAGGGCGCTGTCTGACACAGACAGCTCCAAGGGCTCGGTTGAATTGTCTTTTTGCTATGAAGGGCAGGAGTGCATAGGCTGCCTCTCTATCCTCCATACAACGAGCGCGCACGATCTAGTGTGAATCAGTCATCAGTGGCGCTGAGGTGTCCGCAAAGGGCTGTGCACTCAATGGGCCGCATCGGCGGCCCTGACACAACCTGAAGCGCTCACTAGAACCTGGCGCGCAGGGCCAGGTTGAAGTTGCGCGGCTCGCCATGGAAGTTCCAGTAGTTGGTGTTGCCCAGCGTCTGGTAGTACTTCTTGTCGAACACGTTATCCAGGTTGTACTGGACCTCAAGGTGCTTGTTGATCTCGTAGATCGCATGCAGGTTGGTCAGGTGGTAGGCGTCCTGGCTGATCTTGTAGTCCTCGCCGACCTCGGTCTGGGTCATCTTGCTCTGGGCATAGAAGCTGCCGCCGACTCGCAGGGGCTTGAGCGTGCCCGGCAGGCGGTAGTCGGTGGCCAGCTTGAACAGGTGGCGGGGCGAGGCGCCGTTGAAGTCATCGCCTTTCTGCTGGCCGCCGACGTACTTGGACTGGGTGTAGGTGTAGCCTGCGGACAGGTTCCAGTCCGGCAGGAGCTCACCGTTGAGCTCAAGTTCGACACCCTTGTTGCGCACCTTGTCGGAGGCGCGGTAGCAGCCGTCGGGGCAGTCTTGCGCGGTGACCAGTTCGGCACGGCCGGTCTGGTCGGCCTGGAACAGGGCCACGGAGGTTTGCAGGCGCTTGTCGAAGAACTCGCCCTTGAGGCCGATCTCGTAGTTGCTGCCGGTCATCGGCTTGAGGATGCCGCCGTCGACACTGCGCACGTCCTGCGGCTTGAAGATCTCGGTGTAGCTGGCATAGGCCGACCAGTGCTCGTCCAGATCCTGTACCAGGCCGGCGTACGGGGTGATCTCGCCGCTCTTGGAGTAATGGTCGCGGTCATCGGCAGTGCGGATGCCGTTGGTGTCGTTGAGGGTGTCGTAGTTGACCCAGCTCACACGGCTGCCGAGGATGAAGGTGGTGCTGTCGGTCAGGCTGAAGCGGCTGGCGACATACACGCCTTTCTGCTCCTGGGAGCGGTTGTATTGCCACTGGTTGACGTTCAGGGCCGTGGGCTTGGGCGGGTCGAAGGCCGCCAGGTTGTTCATGTCGACGATGTAGCGGTATCCGGCGTCGCGGCCACCGTGGTAGTCGAAGTCGTCCTTGCGCCAGTTGCCGCCGACGATCAGGTCATGCTGGCGACCCAACAGCTGGAACGGGCCGGTGAGGTAGCCATCGATGCCGGTCTGGGTATCGTCGTAGCGGAACAGGCGCGGGTTGAGGGTGAACAGGTCGGTATCGCCGCCCGGGAAGGTGTAGTTGCCCAGAAAGTCCGACTTGGCCCACATCTGGTTGACTGCCACCACGGCTTTCCAGTCGTTGGCGAAGCTGTGCTGGATATCGGCGAAGACCGTGGTGTTGAGTTTGTCCAGGTGGTTCCAGTCACCGGTCAGCGAGGTGCTGCGCGACAGCGGGTAGAACGCGCCGTTTTCGCGGGTGGGCAGGCCCGACCAGTCGTAGCCCGGGTTGCGCTCCTTCTGGTAACTGAAGCCGAAGGTGGCCAGGGTCGCCTCGCCAAGGTCCGCCTCGACGATGCCGTAGAACAGCTGGTTCTCCTTCTGCGCGGTATCCAGGTAGCTGTTGGCATTGTTGTACGAGAGCACGGAGCGGCCGCGCAGGGTACCGGCCTCGTTCAATGGCGAAGAGACATCGACCATGGTCTTGTAGTCGTCCCAGGAGCCCACCGAGGTTTCGATCAGCGCCTGGCGTTCGGCGGTGGGGCGCTTGCGGATCAGGTTGATCGACGCCGACGGGTTGCCGGCGCCTTCCATCAGGCCGGTGGCGCCGCGCACGATCTCGACGCGGTCATAGATGTCGGTGGTGGGCTTGGAGATGGCATCCATCGAGTAGGCGTTGCTGATGTTGGTCGGCACGCCGTCGATCTGCAGGTTGTCGACCAACTGGCCGCGCGCCTGGTACAGCGAGCGCTCGCCGCCGTTCTTGACGATGGTGATGCCGGTGGCGTTGTGCATCACGTCGTCGAGGTTCTTCATGTTCTGGTCGTCCATGCGCTGGCGGGTGACCACGGTCACCGACTGCGGTGTTTCACGCAGCGACAGCGGCAGCTTGGTCGCGGTGGACGAGCGCCCTGTGACGTAGGAGCCGGTGCCCTCGGTCACTTCACCCAGGCCCTGGCCGTTGATGGTGGTGCTGCCCAGGGTCAGGGCGCCCGTCGCATTGTCGGCCTGGCGCACCAGCTGGAACTCACGCTCGCCGGTGCGCACCGCTTCAACGCCGCTGCCCGCAAGCATCTGTACCAGTGCCTGCTCCACAGTGCTGGCATGCACCGCCCGGCTTTGCTTGTTGGCGGTCAGGGTGGCATCGCCGCCGATCAACAGCCCCGCCTGGCTGGCCAGCAGGTTCAACTGGCGGGCCAGGGGGCCGGCAGGGATTTCGAAGGCCTGGCGCTGGGCTGAAACAGGAGTGCTGTCGGCCTGGGCGATTGCAGCATGGCCGGCAAGGGCCATGAGGATGGCCAGGGCCAGCGGATGGCGGCGCGAGAAAGCGATGTCGCGAGCAAGCATGAATCAATCCTTTGCGAGGTCGGATGAAGGAGCGTCATCCCACCAAGCGAGCGAGCGGGGTAAATCCGGAAAAACAATTTCAATTTTTTTTCAGCGCGCCTCGAGCGCGACCCACCAGGGCAGGGGGCGTGCCACCCGCACGGGCAGTGCGCGTTCGAGCATCGCCAGCGCCCGGTCGCTGTCGAGCAGCGGGTAGGTGCCCACCACACGCAGGCCGCTCAGGGCTGGGTCGATGCCCAGGTGACCGTGGCGATAGTCGCGCAGGATCTCCACCACCTGGCCCAGCGGCATGTCCTCGGCCACCAGTACCCCGCGGCTCCAGTCCTGGCGATGGGCTGGCGCCGGTAGCAAGGTACTGCCTTGCTGCGCGTCGAACGCGGTCATCTGCCCGGCCTGCACGCGGATCTCTCGGCCACTGTCGGCGCAGGTTGCCTGCACCGCGCCGGCAAATACACTCAAGGTCGTCTGCAGGCCCTGGTCGCGTACGCTGAAGCGGGTGCCCAGCGGCTGCATGCGACCGGCCCGGGTCAGCACTTGCAGGGGGCGGGCATCGACAGCGGTCTCGATCAGCACTTCGCCGCGATACAGGCGCAGTTGCCGCAGACGTTCATCGAAGTGCACATCCAGCGCCGTCTCGCCGTTCAACCACAGCTGGCTGCCGTCGGCCAGGGTGAGCGGCCGCACTTCGCCCAGCCCGGTGCGGTAGGTGGCGAACCACGCCCGTGGCGAATCGACCCAGCCCTGGCGCCAGCTGCCCCAGCCCAGCAGGCCGCCGACTCCGGCCACGCACAGGCTGCCGAGCAGGGCTCGGCGCGAGTGGCGATCGCGGCGCATGGTGCTCAGTACCTGGTGCGCCTGCTCGGCATTGGCGTTGAGGTTGCCGAAGCGCTGGTTGATCCCTTCGACGTAGCGCCAGGCCAGGCGATGGCGGGCATCCGCGGCCAGCCAGGCACTCCACTTCGCTTGGGTGCGGGTGTCGTCCGGCGCGGCGTGCAGGCGTGCGAACCAGGCAGCGGCCGCTTGCAACACGGCATGGTCCAGTGGCGCCGGGTTCATGCCAGCGACTCGTCCAGTTCGACTTCCAGCAGCAGGCACTGGTACATGGCCTGGGCCAGGTAGTTATTCACGCTGCGCTCGCTCACCCCCAGCTGCTCGGCGATCTCCCACTGCTTCATCCCCTGCAATTGCGCCAGGCAAAATGCATCCGCGACGCGCCTGGGCATTCGGTCGAGCATCGCCTGCAACTGTTCCAGCGTCTCGAGGATGATTGCCTGGTGCTCCAGCGATGGCACCTGGTGCTCAGGCTGGGCCGCCAGCACGTCCAGGTAGACCTGCTCGATCCGTCGGCGCCGCCAGAAGTCCACGCAGGCATTGCGCGACATCCGCCCAAGGTAGGCGCGGGCGTGTTCGGCATCGTTGAATACCCGGGGTTTGCAGAGCAGCCGGACGAACACGTCCTGGGCCAGCTCCGCCGCGTCGCTGGCATTGCCCAGCTTGCGCTGCAGCCATTGGCGGATCCAGCCGTGGTGGGCACGGTAGAGCGCCTCCAGCGTGGGGCCTGGGAGGGGAGGGCTTTGAGGAGCATTCATGAAAGGGGTGGCGCCTTTTATGCTAATACGAATTATTAGCAACTATAGCGTCGATGCCTGATGCTCGGCAATTGCAAGGTCGCGGCAGGCAACTGCCGGACCTGTAGGAGCGGCGGTGCGACGATTCGACTTGCCCCGCGATGCGATGCAACTGATGCCCTGCAATCGCGGGACAAGCCCGCTCCTACAGGGTTATTGCAAACCCCGGAGAGCATGAATCTGCCCCCCGGAGTTCGTTATTTGATCTGCACGATGACCGGACCTTCCGTCACGATCGGTGACTCTGCGTGGATATGCGCTGCATTTTTCTGAATCCACTCACGTGCGACTTTCAAGCTTGCATCGCTGCCGGCCTTGTCCGCACAAACCGTCACCGCCGTACCACCGTCACCGGTATTGAGCAGTGTGTAGCTGACCAGGCCCGGCACTGTGCGCAGGGCCGCTTCGACGTCGCTCCTGCGTTCTTCCAGAAGTACGAAAAGCTGTTTTGCTCCCTTACCCAGGTAGGTTCTGATAACCGCGTACATGTTCGTCTCCTTTGGGAGCACGGTCTTATACCCATCCTGGTTCACTGAAGGCCGCTACACCCAGGTTTCAGTTCGCCCCCGTCTTTTAAGCTTAGCCAGACGTCGACGACAGACCAACGGCAACGACCATCGGCTGCTTCTGGCCCATATGAATAGCTACCCCGATACCGAGGATTGTTGCGCTGCGACACTGCTCGCCCTGCCGGCAACCGCAAGTGCCACGCAACAGGCCAGTAACGAGAATGCGGCGAATGCGCCCATCACATGCACATAAGGCAACACGTGATTCCAGGCTCGGGCCACCCCCAGGAACGCGGCGAATAGCCAACCGCTCATGGACAGCGCACCGAGCAAGGCGAGCCGCATGCGGCCTGCACTGCGCAGTGCGACGAATGGCGCTTTTTGCAGCAGCGGGAAGCCGACTCGATGCAACAATGCACCGTTGAGGCTGAGCAACGCGACCACCGTCACCTTGGCCCAGAGCTTCTGATTGAGCAGATACCCATCGCCTTCATTGAGGTAACCCTGAAGCACCAGCAACAGCCCGCTTGCCCACAGGGCCAGCAGTGCGAGGCTGACGATCTTCTGCGTCTCATCAAGGTACTCGCGCCTGGCCTGGTCCAGTGTTTCCTTGCGCCAACACCACAGCTTGTGATCAGCCTGCAATACCCGCCCCAGGGCGATACACGTAGCGAGCAAATGAGCGTATACGAGAAGCATCTTGAGCATTGCCTTGACCTTATTATTGTTTGGGCGCTGCGTTCCCTGCTTCGCTGAATTGAAACTAAATGATACAAATTAGTAATTGCATTAACAAGGTTGATGCGAGCTCACATGTGTCGGCACCGAGTGCCATACAAGTGCCAGCAACGATATACTGCGCGCCTCAAGCCAATGTTCGGGAGTCAGCATGCGCCAGGTCTTGCTCAGCGTGGATGTCCAATCCACGTTCAATCCGCCGCAGTGGCTGGTGGACGGTGTGCGGGTGTTGTCGGCGCGAATTCCCACCATTGCGTCGCTCGAGCTCCATGACGAGCAGGTCACGCCGTTTCAACGCCAGCTCGGCTGGCACCCGGCGGCGGACGATGAAAGCCTGGTCGAGGCCGACCAGGTGTTCGTCAAGCACGGCTACGGGCCGACCGCTGAAATGCTCGACTACCTCAAACAGTGCGGCGCGGAGCGTGTGCTGGTGTGTGGCATCCAGACCGAAACCTGTGTGCTCGCCGCAGGCTTTGCGCTGTTCGATGCCGGGCTGTGCCCGACGCTGGTGACCGACCTGACCGTGGGGTCCTCCCTGGACCGCTCGGGGCAGTTGGGGATCGATCTGTGGAAGCATCACTTCGGCCGGGTGACGACCTGCGCAGAGGTGATTGCCGGGCTGGAGGCATGAACCCCCACGGTGGGAGAGGCGGCGCGGCGCTTTGTGCTGTCACGGCGGCGCGTGGATGGCATGGACCACTTGCGCGGAATGACGCATGAAGCTGATCAAGCGCCAGCGCTCGCTCGCCGGATTCATCATCTTGGCCGTTGGCCTGATCGGTTTTTCGACCCTGTTGCTGCTCAAGTCCGAGACGCACCGTTGGCAAACACGCTTCTCCCAGTATGTGCAGACGATCTCTGGCGTAGTGCGCAACCAGCTCGACACCAATGAAGCGGTACTGGCCGGTTTTTCAGCCTTTCTCCAGGCGGTCGACCAGAGTGATACGCAGGCAGCCGCGCGTTATTGTGAAACCGTGTTGGCCGCTTACCCTCATCTCTACATGCTTGAGGTGGCGCGGGGCATTCCCGTGGCCGAGCAAGCGAATTTCGAAGCGCTATTGCGCCGCGCATGGCGTGCGGACTTTGCGTTCAAGGACTTCCCCAGCCTTGCTCATCAAGCGCCCGGGCAGCAACTGAGCCTCGGCGAAACCTGGCCGGTGCTGTTCATGTACCCGGAGCTTGCGCAGGCCCGGGCGATCTATGGCGTCAAGCTGGAAACCGTCGGTTACCTGTCCTACGCCCTGGCCCAGGCACGCAAAAGCCTCAAGCCCACTGTTTCGCCCGTGTTCGCGATGTACGAAGGCGAGAACGCCTATATCCTGATGCAGTCGGTCACGCGTCCCGAACAGGCACAACAGCCGGCGCGGCCCAACTTCTTCGGCAGCACGATGGTCGCTTTGCTGGTAATCAAGACCGACGCCCTGCGCAAGGCTGTGAGTGACGTCGATCCAGCCCCCCAGGTGGGCATCAGTGCGGTGCTCAACACGGTTTCCAGTGGCCAGAGCATTGTGTTTGCAAAAGACACCGGGCGGGTCGGGGTGCTGGACCGTCTGTTCCTGCCACGCCTGAGCGAGCGGGTCGAGATCACTCACAGCTCGCAACCCGTGACCTTGTTCTTCGAGCGCCAACTGCGCCTGGGCGATATCCTGACCGGCGAAGCGCTGATGATACTGGCGGTGCTCGCAGGTGCCCTGGTGCTCATGCCCTTGGTGTTGATCCGGCATTTCAGGGCCATCGAACTTGCCGAGCGCGAGCACGAGAAGTCAACCTACCTGGCTACCCATGACGTACTGACCCGACTGCCCAATCGTCACCTGCTGACCGAGCGCTTCGAGCAGGCCTGCGACTACTGGCATCGACACGGGGTACCCTTTGCCGTGATGGTGATCGACCTGGACCGTTTCAAGGAAATCAACGACAGCCACGGCCATGAGGTCGGCGACCAGGTGCTGCGTGTCGTGGCCAGTCGCCTGCAGCAGGCTGCGCGTTCGTGCGACACCGTTGCCCGGTTCGGCGGCGATGAGTTCGTGGTGCTGGTGGCAGAGCTGGTCAATGCCATGGACGCCGAGTCGGTGGGCAGGCGGATGCTGGAAACCATTGGCCAGCCCATCGTGACGACGTCAGGCGAATTCTCGATCTCCTGTAGTATCGGCATCGCCCGCTGCCCTGGCGACGGGCAACGCCTTGAGACACTGCTCAAAGCCGCAGACCAGGCCATGTATCACGTCAAGCAGCGCGGACGGGAGGGGATGGCCTTGAGTAGCGGCGACGATTGAGGCCGAGCGTCAGAGCAACGAATCGGTCCCCTTTTTTTGTGGAGAACACGTGAAGGCTTCATCGAAACGCAAGCATGCCACTATGGAGCGTGAACTGGCGCGGGCGCTGACCTGGGCCTGCGAGCTGGGCAAAAGTGAAATCTTGGGCTTCGAGTGGCTCACCCATCGAGTCGACTACGAGCGCTTTCCAGAAAGCCTCATCGTCACCTGGGTCTTCGATAGCGACAGGCATATGAATGCTGCTATCGCCAGCCAGGCCAAGGTGAGGATGCATGAGCTTACACAAGCAGCCTTCGAGGATATCGGCATCACCGTCGCGCAGATCGCCGCCCATGTCGAGGTTGACTCCGAGGAGCGCTGTGCATCGAGGCACGGTGGGGATTGGGACGCACGGTTGAGTTCACGGCAACGTTCGGGTGGCAAGCATGGCCAAGGACATTGAAAACCCCTGCGTTTCGCTGTGCCAGTTGAACAGCGAGCTGTGTGTCAGCTGCGGGCGCACCCGGGAAGAAATTCGCAAATGGCGGGGCATGAAACGGCCGGAGAAGATGGCAACGGTGCAAAAAGCCAGTGCTCGGCTGAAATCGCTCAACAAAAGGAACAACAAAAAGTAGCCATCACGGCTTGATTGACGGCCTCGAACAGTCCTGTGGTCGTCCATGCCACGCGGGAACTTCAAGGTGCAGGCCGGGTCAATAGAGGCCCCTTCCTCTGGGGCCTGTCTGCCCACAGTGCCGTTCGA
The DNA here is from genome assembly GCF_030272895.1 of Pseudomonas sp. BGr12. Classification (GTDB taxonomy): domain Bacteria; phylum Pseudomonadota; class Gammaproteobacteria; order Pseudomonadales; family Pseudomonadaceae; genus Pseudomonas. The sequence continues at coordinate 49,057 of NZ_JALRNF010000002.1, forward strand.
ACCTTGCGAGTCCGTCCCAGATGCCAACCACGTGTTTTCTGCCAGGTATCCTTCTGGCGTTTTGCGCCGTCGCGTCGCAGGGCGCGGTGGCGGCCGAGCGAAATGCCGCGATACAGAGCAACAAAGCATCAACCGCGCTGATCGAAACCGCCTCGCAGCAGTATGCCGACGGCCAGATGGAGCAAGCGGCGGCGACCCTGGAGCGGGCGCTGCAGATCCAGCCGAACAATCCGGCCACGTTGCACTACCTCGGCGTCTTGCGGCTTGAGCAAGGGCAGTACGAACAGGCGGAAACGCTGGCGCTGCGATCCAATGTCGGCGTGGGTAACAACGTCATGTTGCGCAATCGCAATTTCCAGTTGATCGAGGCTGCGCAAAAGGCCCAGGCTGCAAGTACCCCGGCCGCTGCGCAAAAGGATCGCGGGGCCATCCGCGCGTGGCTGGAAGGGCTGTTCGAAAAGAGCCCTGATGCAGAAGTTGCCAGCGCTGGGCAATCCACGCCGGAGGCTGAGCGCCCCAGCGATGCCCTCGATCGCAAGGCGGCGGGGCGCCCCGTTGCCGAAGGCGACAAGCAGATGGCTTCACTCGAACGCGCATCCACGGACCACGAGATCAGGATTCCCCGAGGCCATTGGCCGCCGCCCGGTCAGTGCCGAATCTGGTTCCCCGACCGCTCGGCGGAGCAACAGCCGGCAGCCACCAGTTGCAAGAAGCTGCACAAGCGGGTTCCGCCCGGTGCCATTTTGATGCAGGGCTGAATTGACTGTCCGCCAGATCGCGATCGACGTTATATCGCCACCAGCAACAACGACTGCGGTACCGGGCTTTGCGGATGCTGCGGCTCCTGCAGGCCGGCCAGGCGAAAACCGGCCATGTCCAGCGCATTGATCCAGCTGGACAGGGTGCGCAGGTACCAGGGCATGGGCTGCCATTGGCCTTCGAGCCCGGCGAAGGTCTCTTCGCGCCAGCCATCCTGATACTCGCCCGCCGCCGCAATCCAGGGGTGCAGGGTCTGGATCACCAGCGCGCCCGCGGGGGCGAGCAGGGCGTTCATGGCGGCGAGCAGGGGGATGATGTCCTGGTGCAACAGGGCGAAGTTGGCGCAGATCAGGTCGTAGCCGCTGCCGATATCCACCGTGGCATCCGCCAGTTGCTCGTAGCTCGCCAGGAACACCGGCGAGGAGCCCGCCGCCCGCGCTGCCTCCACCAGCGCCGCCTCGCCATCCACCCCGACCGCCTCGATGCCCCGTTCGGCCAGCGCCCGCAGCAACCAGCCCTCGCCGCAGCCCAGGTCAAGCACGCGTCCAGGCTGGCGGCTGAGGATGGCCAGCAGGATGGCCTGGTCGGTGACCTGCAGGCGGCTGTCGATGCGGCCATTGCGGATCGCCTCGATCCAGGCCTGGGCATTGAGTTGCCAACTGTGCAGGAGGGTGGTTTCGGGGGCAGGCATGGTGTGGACCAGGCTGGGGATTCAGGGACAAGGATAGGACAAACAGCGGCTAAGCTGATGCGATGAAACCTGGTTCCTCAAGGAGGTCTGCATGAGCGCCGTCTCCCTGTCCGAGCTCGATGCCGCGCTGCCCGGGCTGGCCCGCAAGATCCGCGTGCTCGAAGCCCTGGCCTGGCCGGACGGGGTCGAGCAGGCGTTCCTCGCCCAGTGGCGCGCCGGCAACGCGCAGTTGCCCAGGGTCGAACTGCAGCCGCGCGAGCACAGCGCCGACATTGCCGCCCTGCAGGCCTTTATCGCAAAGTGCGATCAGGGCCATCCGGCCGGGCGTTTCCTGGCCATGACCGCGCGCAGCTACGCCACCGCCGGGCGCATGCTGGGGGCGATCGGTACACCCGCGTTTACCGGGTATTCGGCAGCGCTGTACCGACGTCCGGATTTCTTCTACCCCAGGCAGAAACTGACCATGCTCGACGCGGCGCGTTTCTTCCTCAAGACCACCGACGCCCTGCTCGGTGGTGACCAGATCCCGTCGACCGAGGCCGATATTCCCGCCGCGGATTTTGCCGCCTGGATGCAGCCGGAGCTGGACCGCTTCTTCGGTGCGGGGCGGATCAAGATCGTGCTGGATCCGGCCCTGGCGTCCAAGGCCATTGCCGGGACCAGCCGCATCCGCCTGCGCGCCAGCGCCCTGTTCAGCGAACTGGACAAGCAGCAGTTGCTGCAGCACGAGGCCTTCGTGCATGTCGCCACCGCGCAGAACGGTGCCAACCAGCCCAACCTCAAGTGCCTGGGCCTGGGGGCGCCACGCACCACCCAGACCCAGGAGGGCATTGCCACCCTGGCCGAGTTGTTCACCGGCAGCATGGACATCAACCGTCTGCGCCGCGTTGCCCTGCGGGTGATCGCGGTCCAGCAGGCGCTCGATGGCGCCGATTTCATCCAGGTGTTCGAAGGTTTTCTTCAGGCTGGTCAGTCGCCGCAGGAGTCCTTCCGCTCCACCCAGCGGATTTTCCGCGGCGCCGATGTGCGCGGCGGCTCGGCCTTTACCAAGGATGCCGCCTACCTGACCGGCCTGCTCGGTGTGCATACCTTGCTGCGGGTTGCGATCCGCGACAACCGCCCGGAACTGGTCGGCCATCTGTTTGCCGGGCGCATGAGCCTGGCCGATACCGTACGCCTGGCGCCGCTGTTCGAGGAAGGCTGGCTGCAGGCGCCGACCTATGTGCCGGCCTGGGCCTGCGACATGCGGCGGCTGGCCGCCAACCTGGCGTTCTCGGCGTTCATTGCCCGGATCAAGCTGGAGGTGCTGGACCTGAAGGTGTTCATGGCGTTCGCCGACGAGCACGAAGACAATGCCAGCGAGGACTGAGAGACAGCCTGAGTCGACAGACTGTCTCTCCAGGGGGCTCAGGCAATCATTTCCACTTTGCCGGTGGCCAGCCGATAGACGCCACCGACCACCTTCAACTTGCCTTTTTCCAGGGCGTCGGTGAGCAGCGGTGTGGCCTTTTTCAACTGCTCGACCGAGTCTTTGACATTCTGCGCAATGGCGTTTTCCATCAGATCGCCGGGTTGCTTGATGGCTTTTTCCACTGACGCCTTGAGCGCCTCCGTCAGTTTCGGGATATGACCAGGGAAGCTGGCATTGTCCTTCACCGCTTTGATACCGGCCTCGATGGCACCGCAGCTTTCATGGCCAAGCACCAGGATCAGCGGGGTGCCGAGCACGGCAACGGCATATTCGAGACTGGCCAGCCCTTCGCCGGTTACGAAGTTGCCGGCCAGGCGTATGGCGAACAGGTCGCCGCGTGCCGTATCGAACGCGTACTCGGGTGCGATGCGCGAGTCGGAACAGCTCAGTACCGCGACAAACGGGTTCTGGCCCGACACCAATGCTTCGCGCTCATCCTTGAAGTCGTGGGTGGTCGAGTCGCCGTTCACATACCGCTCATTGCCCTCGATCAGTCGTTTCAGCGCCTGGTCGGGGCTGACGACGTTCTGTGGTTTTGGGGGCGCAGACGATTTTTCCGCAGCCTGGGCAAAGCGCCCGGGCAGCGCGCCGGCCAGCAGCAGGGCACCTGCTCCCAGTCCGGCCAGGCGAAGAAATCGACGACGATCCGTGGTGTTTGCAGTTGAGGTTGAATCACATGATTTACACATGATCGTGTGTACTCGGGTCAACAGGGTTGATGTAACTGCTGTTGGGAGGGCAGTGCCATGGACAGTACCTGACACTGGGACTATGCAGTTTAGCCGAGGTGTAACAGTTTGATTTTGCCGACCCATGTTTCATGCCGGTCGGGCAGGACAAGCCACACGCCGGAGCAACCTTGAAAGCATTGCGCCGGCGTTGGCGAAGTCATCGGGAACAGCGGGCTGGCGGACATCAGCCAAACAGATCCACCCCCAGCTGGAACGCCACCCACAGGGCCAGTCCGGTGGCAAACAGCAGCGCGATGTTCTCGAACAGGTTGTTACGATATTGCTTGCCCAGCAGCGACTTCTGGTTCGACATGATCAGCAGGCCCAGGGAAATCACCGGCAAGCCGACGATGTTCAGGGCGCTGACACCAATGGTCAGGGTGACGAAGTCCGGCATGCCGGGCAGCGACCAGATCAGCGGCGTGACCAGGATGAACAGCATGAACCACTTGTGCATCGGGTCATGGTGAAACTCTTTGCCGTAACGTTCGCGGCGCTTGGGGCAAACGTGCTGCAGGGCATCGGTGATCAGCATCGGGAAGGCCGTGGTCTTGCCGGAAATGCTGGCGAACAGGGTGGCGAACACGCCAGTGAAGAACACATACCAGCCGATCGGGCCGAAGAAGATTTCCAGTGCCTTGCCCAGGTCGCCCAGGGTGTTCACTTCAATGCCGTTGGGTCGCAGGATCTCTGCGCCGACGATCCAGATCGCCAGGTTGATGATGATGCCGACGAACACGGCAAACAGCAGGTCGTTGCGCTGGATGCGTTTGTGTTCCGGCCCCGTCCAGCCCTTTTTGCGCATCACGTACGGGTGCACGAAGTTGGCGATCGAGCCTGCCACCGCACCGATCACCGAGACCGCCACCAGCAGCGCGCCGTGCACGCCTTCGTCGGCCGGAATGCTGAAGCCGATGGTGCCCTTGATGATGCCGTTCACATCCGGGCCGGACATCACCGCCAGGGCGATGAAGGCCAGGGTCATGATCGCCAGCAGGGCTTTCATCACGCCTTCGATCATCGAATAGATATTGCGCCCCACCAGCAGCCACACCGCCAGCACCACTGCCAGCGAGCACAGCATGGGGTAGTCGACGCGCAGCAGCATCGCCAGCGATTCACCCGCGCCCTTGATCATGTAGGCGTTCATCAGGTGGCCCATGAGCAGGGCGTAGACCAGCATGAACCAGGCGAACACGGGATGGAGCTGGGCATAGCCCTGGAGGATGGTCATGCCCTGGTTATTGCACAGCTGGAAGCGGGCAATGATGTTGACGATCAAAAAGCGCAGCAGCAGCGAAACCGCCAGCACCCACATCATCGCGTAGCCGTAGTTGGCGCCGGCCACCGAGGAAGTGATCAGATCACCTGCGCCCAGCCAGGACAGCACGGCGATGATGCCGGGGCCCAGCAGCTTGAACAATCGGGTCGCGCGGCGTTCAGCAGGTGCCGCAGCCTGGCCTTCCACGGAAGGAATGCTGGTCATTGGGGGTGTCTCCGTTGTTGTTTTTGTGAGAGCTGGCGAAGTCAATCACATTAGATATGACGTCGTACAACATTGGTTTTTCGGAGAGTGTTACTAAATATTTCCTGGCCGCAGCGCTATCGAGCAGGCTCCTACTGCCAGCCGGCCATATCGCCCGGACCGTCGGCGTTGCGGCGGAAGAAGTCGCGCAGGTGTTCGACGAAGCAGGCGACCTTGGCGGACAGGTTCAGGCGCTCCAGATACACCGCATAGATATCCGCAGGCGGCGTCTGGTAATCCCCCAGTACCTCGACCAGCCGGCCGGCACGCAGATGCCCGGCAAGGTTCCACTCGGCGCGCATGAGGATGCCCTGGCCATCCAGCGCCCAGTTCAATGCCACCTCGCCGTCGTTGGTGCTGAGGGTACCGCGGACCTTGACCGATTCGCTCTGCTTGCCGCGGCTCAGCCGCCAGCTGCCGAAGGCGGCGTCGTTCTGGCGCAGCACGATGCAGTTGTGCTGGGCCAGGTCCTTGGGTGTCTGCGGACAGCCGAAGGCCTCCAGATAGGCCGGTGACGCGCACAGGCGACGACGGTTGGCGGCGATCTTGCGGGCGATCAAACGCGAGTCGGGCAGCTCGCCGAAGCGGATGGCCACGTCGATGGCATCGTCGGGCAGGTTGATGGGGCGGTCGGTCAGTTGCAGTTGCACCTCGACTTCGGGATAGCGCCGGGCGAACGACGACACCGCCGGGCCCACATGGGTGCGGCCGAAACCCAGGGGCGCATTCACCCGTAGCAGGCCCTTGGGTTCGGCCCGGCTGCTGGAGACCTGGCGTTCCATTTCCTCGATCTCACCCAAGATCCGCTGTGCGTTGACCAGGTAGGTCTCGCCCTCGGCGGTGAGGCTGATGCTGCGGGTGGTGCGGTTGAGCAGGCGCACGCCCAGGCGCTGCTCCAGCTGGGCCAGGCGCTTGGAGACCGCCGGCGGGGTCAGGTTGAGCTCGCGCGCCGTTGCCGCAAGGCTGCCCACCTTGACCAGCTGGGTAAAAAAGGCCAGTTCCGAGACCGGATTCATAATTAACCTGAAGTAAATAATGAAGTGAATTTCATTGTATTACAGCACTTTGAAAAAGCCATTACCTTTAACTCCCGTGATTAACCACAACAAACCTGGGCTATTGACCTGCCACTGCCAGTCGCCCGGGCGCCAGAAAAAATCCGACTCACAACAATAATGCGGAGAAGACAATGGCCAAGCGATTCATAGGCAAGCTGTATGTCCAGGTCCTGATCGGCGTGACCCTGGGCATCCTGCTGGGGGTGTTCTGGCCCCACGTCGGCGTTGACCTCAAGCCCATCGGCGATGCCTTCATCAAACTGATCAAGATGGTTTTTGCGCCGATCATCTTCGCCACCGTGGTGCTCGGCATCGCCAAGATGGAGAACATGAAGGAGCTGGGCCGGGTTGGCGTGCGCGCGCTGATCTACTTCGAGGTGCTCTCGACCTTCGCCCTGGTGCTGGGTCTGATCGTGGTCAACCTGGTGCAGCCCGGCGAGGGCATGAACGTCGACCCGGCCACCCTCGATGCCAAGAGCATCGCCACCTACACCTCGGCGGCGGCAGCCGGTTCGGGCAGCTTCAGCGACTTTCTGCTGCATGTGATCCCGGCCAGCGTCACCGACGCCTTCGCCAAGAACGAGATCCTGCAGATCCTGCTGTTCTCGACCCTGTTCGGCATTGCCCTGTCGCACCTGGGGCCGCGCGGCAAACCCTTTGTCGATGTGCTGGAGGCCTTCTCCCACGGCATGTTCCATATCGTCGGCATGGTCATGCGGGTCGCGCCGCTGGCCGCCTGCGGGGCGATGGCCTTCACCGTCGGCAAGTACGGCCTGGGCTCGATCGTGTCGCTGGGCAAGCTGATGGCGACCATGTACCTGACCTGCTTTCTGTTCGTGGTGGTCATCCTCGGCTTCATCGCCCGGCTGTCCGGCTTCAGCCTGTGGAAGTTCCTCAAGTACCTCAAGGAAGAACTGTTCACCGTGCTCGGCACCAGTTCCTCCGAGTCGGTGGTGCCGCAGTTGATGACCAAGCTGGAGAAGGTCGGTGTGTCCAAGCCGGTGGTCGGCCTGGTGATCCCCTCCGGTCTGACCTTCAACCCCGATGGCCAGTGCATCTACTACACCATGGCGGCGATTTTCATCGCCCAGGCCACCAACACACCGCTGACCCTGACCGACCAGTTGATCGTGCTCGGCGTGCTGTTGCTGACCTCCAAGGGCTCGGCGGGGGTGACCGGCTCCGGCTTCATCACCCTGGCCGCGACCCTGGCGACCATGGACAACATTCCGGTGGCCGGCATGGTGCTGCTGCTCGGTGTCGACCGCTTCATGTCCGAGGCGCGGGCCATCACCAACACCATCGGCAATGCCGTCGGGACCATGGCGATCGCCAAGTGGGTCGGCGCCCTCGACAAACAACAGATGGACCAGGTGCTCGCTGGCGGCCCTGTGCCCGAGCAGGAGCAGGCACGGCAAGCACAGCCGCTCACCCCCCAAAGCCCCGTCAAAACAGCCTTGTGATGCAATGAGGAGAACAACCGTGGATAAAGAAGCAGCCGTATCATCACTGACCGACGTGATGGCCAAGTTCACTGCCTATATCGGCAAGCGCCTGCCCAAGGACGTCAAGGAGAAGACCGCAAAACTGCGGGCGGCGGAAACCAACCCGCTGGCCATCGCCGTCTACGACTCGATGGCCGAGAACCAGGACTACGCCGATAAACTCGACCGCCCCAGCTGCCAGGACACCGGGGTCATCCAGTACTTCATCGCCGCCGGCGCAAGGTTTCCGTTGCTGAGCGAACTGGAAGGCATCCTCGAGAATGCCACCCGCGAAGCGACCATCAAGGGCCCGCTGCGCCACAACGCCGTGGAAACCTTCATCGAGAAAAACACCGGCACCAACACCGGCTCGAAGATCCCGTGGCTGGATTGGGAAATCATCCCCGACGCCGACTACGCAATCGTCGACGTGTACATGGCCGGGGGCGGCTGCACCTTGCCAGGTTCGGCCAAGGTGCTGATGCCGGGCCAGGGCTACGAAGGGGTGACCGAGTTCGTCTTCGACGTGATCACCTCGCGCGGGGTCAACGCCTGCCCGCCACTGTTGGTCGGCGTGGGTGTGTCCACCTCGGTGGAGACCGCGGCGCGCCTGTCCAAGCGGGCGATCCTGCGCCCGGTGGACTCCAGCCACCCGAATGAAAACGCCGCGCTGATGGAAAAGCTGCTGGAGGAGGGCCTCAACGAGATCGGCATCGGTCCCCAGGGGCTGACCGGCAACAGCAGCGTGATGGGGGTGAATATCGAATCGTCGGCGCGTCACCCCTCGACCATCGGCGTGGCCGTGTCCACCGGCTGCTGGGCGCACCGGCGCGGCAAGATCCGCATCAATGCCGACCTGACCTACGACATCCTCTCCCATGAAGGAGTAGTACTGTGAAAAAGATCCTCAGCACCCCGATCAAGGACGAGGACCTGGCCGGCCTCAACGTCGGTGACGTGGTCTACCTGACCGGCCAACTGGTGACCTGCCGCGACGTGGCGCACCGCCGCCTGATCGAACTCAAGCGCGAACTGCCGGTGGACCTGCGTGGCGGGGCGATCTTCCACGCCGGACCCATCGTGCGCAAGAAGGACGATGGCAGCTTCGAGATGGTCTCCATCGGCCCGACCACCAGCATGCGCATGGAGAAGTTCGAGAAGCAGTTCATCGAAGAGACCGGCGTCAAACTGATCGTCGGCAAGGGCGGCATGGGCCCGGAGACCACTACCGGCTGCCTGGAGAACAAGGCGGTGCATGCGGTGTTCCCGGGCGGCTGTGCGGTGCTGGCGGCGACCAAGGTCGAGGAGATCGAGCGCGCCGAGTGGCAGGACCTGGGCATGCCCGAGACCCTGTGGGTCAACCGCGTGCGCGAGTTCGGCCCGCTGATCATCTCCATCGATACCAAGGGCAACAACCTGTTCGAGCAGAACAAGGCGCGCTTCAACGAGCGCAAGGGCTCGGTCATCGAGAAGATCAACAGCCAGGTCCGCTTTATCAAGTGACCGGCAGGGCGGCCACGGCAGGGACGCCGTGAACGCCCGCTCCAGCGCAAAGAGACCACCATGCATAAAGCCAGTCCCCATGAGCTGCGCACCACCTTGCGTGCGCTGCTTGCCAGCCACACGTGCCTGCGAACCGCGTCGGTCTTCGACCCCTTGTCGGCGCGGATCGCCGCCGACCTCGGTTTTGCAGTCGGCATCCTCGGTGGTTCGGTCGTGTCCCTGCAGGTGCTTGGCGCCCCGGACATAACCCTGGTCACCTTGAGCGAGTTCGTCGAGCAGGCCACCCGCATCGGCCGGGTCGCTCGCCTGCCGGTGATTGCCGATGCCGATCATGGCTACGGCAATGCCCTCAATGTCATGCGCACCGTGCAAGAACTGGAGCGCGCCGGGGTTGCCGCGCTGACCCTCGAGGACACGCTGTTGCCGGTGCGCTTTGATGGACAGACCGTCGAGCTGATCAGCGTGGAGGAGGGCGTCGGCAAGCTTCGTGCGGCCCGCCAGGCCCGTGACGACAAGGCCCTGGCACTCATCGCCCGCACCCACGTCGGCGTGCAGCCGCTGGCCGAGGTCGTGCAGCGCACCCGTGCCTACCAGGATGCCGGAGCCGATGGCATTTGCCTGGTCGGGGTGCGGGACGTCGAGCATCTTGCGGCGATAGCCGAGGGCTTGAACGTGCCGCTGATGCTGGTGACCTACGGCAACCCGGCGCTGCGCGATGACAGGCACCTGGCGGAGTTGGGCGTGCGGATCGTGGTGGAGGGGCACGTGGCCTACTTTGCGGCGATCGAAGCCACCTACCAGAGCCTGCGCGGTCAGCGGGGCATGGCGCCCGACACAGGCTTGAGCGCCTCGCAGCGGGTGGCGCGTTTCAGCATTGCCGATGACTACAACGCCTGGGCCCGGGACTACCTGAATGTGCAGGCTTGAGGTGTAGGGATTCAGGGGGGGATTGTCGCGGGGCAAGCCCGCTCCTACAGGATTTCGGTGAGCCCGGAGATGATGGGAGGGTGTACATTTCTTCACTAGACTCACCCAAACGCCAATCAGCAAGGAGCACCCATGAGCGTTCGTGGACAGGATCGTCAGATCGACAATATCGAATTCAACGTCACCGATATCGCCCGCAGCAAAGCCTTCTACGGCAGTGTGTTCGGCTGGACATTCGTGGACTACGGTCCGAGCTATACCGAGTTCAGCGATGGCCGCCTTAGCGGTGGTTTCACCACCGGGGAGCCAGTACGGCCCGGTGGCCCGCTGATCATCCTGTATGCCGATGACCTTGATGAGACCCAGCGGCGGATCAAGGCGGCGGGGGCGGTCATCAGCCGGGAAACGTTTTCGTTTCCGGGGGGAAGCCGGTTTCACTTCATCGATCCGGATGGCTACGAACTGGCGGTCTGGACGACCCGGCTGTAGGAGCGGGCTTGCCCCGCGATGCGGTTTAACTGACAAATCGCTATCGCGGGGCAAGCCCGCTCCTACAAGCCGCAGCCTCGTGCCTCGGCAGCGGCTACAGTGCTGCGTCGATTTTCTGGGCGGCGGCTTCACTGACCCAGGGGTGCCAGATTTGCGGATGTTCCTTGAGGAAGAGCCTCGCCAGCCTCGGTGACTCGATGCGTTCCTGGCTCATCCTCGCCAGGTTCTGGTTCAGCAGGTCGATGGGCACGTTGACCTTCTCCAGCACCGCGACCAGCTCCGGCGCCTGCTCATGAAAGTCTTTGGACAGGCCGACCCGGGTGGTGACGGTCTTGTCCACGCCCGGCTTCTCGTCCAGCTTGATCGCATCGATCTGGCCCATCAGTGGCGTGGGCGACCAGTAGTAGAACAGCACCGGTTTGCCGCGTTTGTAACTGGACAGCACCCCGGCATCCAGGGCCGCGCCGGTACCCGGGCGGAAGTTGGTATAGGTGCTCTCAAGGCCGTATTCCTTGAGCATCTCGGTGTTGTCCACCTCGCAGATCCAGCCTGCCGGGCAGTTGTAGAAGCGGCCCTTGGACGGCTCCTCCGGATCGCGGAAAACTTCCGCGTAGCGGGCAAGATCCGCCACCGTCCTGAGGCCCGGGGCCTGGGCCTGGATATTGCGCTTGGCATCGCCCTCGACCACATAGCGTGGCACGTACCAGCCCTGGGCCGCGCCCTGGATCGGCGCGCCGACGGCCACCACCTTGCCGGCGGCCGCGGCCTTCTTCCACACCTCGCTGCGGCCCATCCATTCTTCGGCGAACACCTGGATGTCGTTACTGATCAGGGCCGTCTCCATGATGATGGTGTTGCCCACCAGTTGGTCGGTCTGGCAGCCGTAGCCCTCCTTGAACAGGATCATCATGATGTCGGTGAGCAGCATCCCGCTTTCCCAGCTCAGGCCGGCGAACTTCACCGGTTTGCCGGAGGCGCACCAGTCGTCCGCCTGGCTTGCGGCGCTGCCGGCCAGCAGGCCGAGGGAAAGTAACGTTGTCAGCAGGGTCTTCTTGTAATTCATTATTAGACGCTCCGTAACAGTAATCGGGGAGGGCGGGCACTTGCTTGCCGCACGTTGCAAGCCAGTGCCGGCCCTTGAACAGCAACCGCTATCAGATCGCAGAATCCGCCGTGGTACGCCCGTAGAACAGTTGGCGGGCATAGGGGCTGAACTCGACGTCGGGTTTGTCGACGTAAGCCAGCACGGCATTGAGCCGCAGCCGCTGGCCAACGATCGGCGTCACCCGGTGCAGCGAGTAGCGGCCACGGAACAGCGACAGGGTGCCGGGCACCTGGGGCAGCACCTCGACCTGCTGGGTCGCCGGGTCGTCGAGGAAGCGGCCGACTGCGTCATAGCAATCATCCTCCTCGCGCCGCAGCATGCGCACGTACTCGAAATCGCCGCCACCATCGGCCGCCTGCAGCGACAGGGTGACGCTGAAATCCGAGCGGTCGAAGTGCCAGCCCAGTTGCTGGCCCTCGGCAAAACCCTGCAGGTTGAGCGCCGCCAGCGGGTCGGCATGCCGATAGAGCAGGTCCTGGCCGAGCACATCCTTGATGAACGCCAGCACGTCGTCCGACTGATAGAGCTGGCGGGTGAGGTTGTCGGCCGGAATATCGGCGTAGGCGACGGTGTCCTTTTCGGTTTCCATCAAGCGGCGCAGCGGGTGGGCCGGGTCGGCAGTCTCTTCCTGTGGCTTGAAGTACACCGTGTGCTGTTCGCGAAAACGGAACATCCGCGCTTGCAGCGCCAGGGTCTGCTCGGCCATGGCGACAACCGCCGGGTCGAGGACGAAGCCCGGGAAGATCGCCACGCCTTCCTGTTCCAGGCGCGCGCGGCTCTGGCTGACCAGGGCCTGGTAGGCGGCGCTGCTGCGATCGGTGAGAGGGTAGCGGGTCAGGTCGACGATATCGCCGAGGGGGGCGGTGAAGGCGGGCGCAGTCATTGTTGTCATTCTCCAGTGGTTGGTGCTGGAATCAGATTGCGCTGCGGGAAAAATGAAGTCACGCTCATAATTTTACGTACTTTTGTGAATTAAATTCAGGTCGTCCACCATGAGACTCACCCTCGATCACCTTGTGATGTTGCAGGCCCTGTCGGAACTCGACTCGATCACGGCGGTGGCCGAACGCCTGTGGGTGACGCCTTCGGCGGTCAGCCATCGCCTGCGCGAGGCGGAACGGCGCCTGGGCGTGCCCCTCACCGAGCGTTCGGCGGGCAAGCTGCGCCTGAGCCCGGCGGGGGTGCGCCTGGAGCGGGCGGCGCGGGACATCATCGGCATCCTCAACGAGGCGGAGTCCGAAGCCCGTTCCCTGGCCGGCGGGGTCAGCGCCTTCGTGCGCATGGGGGTGACGTCCTACGGCCCGTTTCGCTGGATTCCGAAGTTCATCAAGCACTACTCGGCGCTGCGCCCGGATATCGAGATCACCCTGGTCAGCGTGCCCCGTGCCGATGTGTATGCCGGCCTGATGCAGGGCAAGCTGGATGTGTCGATCATCGACGACGGCATGGTGCCCAGCGGGGTCGCCCGCCTGCCGCTGTTTCGCGACGACCTGATCGCGATCATGGCCACCGACCACCCCTTGGCCGGACGCACGAATATCTATGCCGAAGACTTCAAGACCTACAACCTGGTGACCTACTCGACCGAGCGCGCCAAGGGCTGGGAATACGACCGCTTCTTCGCCCCGGCGAGCATCCTGCCGCGGCGCATGATCACCGTGGAATTGATCGAAGCCATCGTCGAACTGGTGCGCTCGGGCCAGGGCATCAGCATCCTGCAGCGCGACCTGGTGGCACCGAGCCTCGAGCGTGGCGAGCTGGCCTGGGCGGCGTTGAACGACGGCCTGGACATCGCCTGGAACGCCATCATTCGCCCTTCCGAACCGCACAACAGTGAAGTGCATCAGATGGTCGCGGCGCTGACCGATTGGGTCAAACAGACGCAAGGGCAGTGACGCTGGGTGTCACTGCACCGGTGGTTTGCGGCGCGGCCTGGCCTTTCGGGGCCCGGCAGGCGTCATCAGCTGTACGGTGAGGATGAAACGTGCCGGAACCAGCGACATCAACCCCAGCATGCTCAGCACGGCAATCAGCAGGACGCCCCGCACCTCCTGGTGAATATCGGTCAGTAGCGCCAGGCCCACGGCCAGCAGGAACAGCGCAATGCCCAGCCATTGCAGCATCGCGGCCCAGCGGAACAGCGACGAGTTGCGGATCTGTTGCAGGTGCCGGGTCGATTCTGTCGGTTCGTTCATCACGTTACTCGCTAGTCATGGGGTGTTGGGTCCGCGCCTTGCCACGGCGGGCAAAGCCGATCTTGATCGCCACCAGCATCGGCGCCGCTACCACGAACAGCAGGGTCACGGCCAGGAAGGCGCTCTCGAAGGCGATCACCGAGGCCTGGCCGGTCAGCGCGCGGCCCAGCAGGCTGGTCGCGGCACGGCCGGCGGCTACGGCGTCCATGCCTTTGCCGGCCAGCACCGTGGAGAGGGTCGACAGCCGTTCGATGACGGCGCCAGTGCCCGGGGTGAGGTGGCTACCGAGGATCACGGCGCTGGCAGCCAGCTTGTGCTCGATCAGGGTCTGCAGGGCGGCCACCCCCATCAGGCCACCCAGCTGGCGACCGGTGTTGAACAGGCCGATGCCGCTGGCGAGGTTGCGCGGCTTCAAGTCGCTGAAGGCGATCAGGGTGATCGACAGGAACAGAAAGCCAAGGCCGAACCCACGCAGCAGCACCGCCGCCATCATGTCGCTTGCACCACTCTCGTGGGTGGAGGCGGACAACATCCACATCGCCAGCATGATCATCAGGATACCGAACGGCACGGTGGCGAAGGGTGCCACGCGGCGGGCCTGCATCAGCCAGGCGGCGATCAGCAGCGCGACGATAAAACAACCGCCGCTGGGCAACAGCAGCAACCCGGCATCGGTGGGCCTGAAGCCGAGCACCGACAAGGCGAACGCCGGTATCAGATAGGCACTGCCGAACAGCGCGGCGCCGGCGACGAAGCTGACGATCAAGGCAAAGGCAAAGTCGCTCGACTGGAACAGGCTGAAGTCCAGCAGGCCTACGCCCTTGGCCAGTAGCTGCTGGCCGATGAAGGCGAGCAGGGCGGCGCTGCCGATCAGGGTCAGCCAGAGGATGCGCGGCGCCTCGAACCAGTCCCAGCGGCTGCCCTGGCTCAACACGTAGGTGAAGCACAGCAGGGTGACGGCCATCAGTACGAAGCCGATCAGGTCGAACGGACGCCGGACGTTGCCGGTGGACCGCGGTGCCTCGGCGACCAGCAGCAGGCCACTGGCGGCGAGGGCCAGTGGCACAACGCAGAAGAAGATCCAGACCCAGGAGCGGCTGTCGATCAGCCAGCCCTGCAGGGCCGGGGCGAGGGTGGCCGAGGCGACCACGGCGCCCATGGCGAACAGCGCTTGCAGCAAGGGTTGCCGGGCCTGGGCGAAGGCGCCGAAGATCATCGCCTGGCCGCCGACCAGCAAGGTGCCACCGGCAAAGCCCTGCACGATGCGCAGCACCACCAGCAGGTCGAGGCGGGTGCTGAAGACGGCCACGGCGCAGGCCAGGCCCATGGCCAGGGTGGCGCCGACCACCACGCTGCGCGGCGGGAAGCGGGCGAGCAGCCAGGACGCGGTCATGAAGCCGATCAGCTTGAAGGCGGTGTAGCCCACATCCAGCCAGGCGAACTCGTCGGGGGTGGCGTAGGTGTCGCCGAGGATGTCGCTGCGACCGAGCGCCAGGACGGTACTGGCGATGGCTTCGGTCAGGGTGGCCAGGACGATGCCGGTCATCAGCAGCACGCCGCTGCGGGTCGACAGTTGGCTGCGCCTGGCACTGGCGGCGGTGTTCATGATCCACCTCCCAGCGCCACTTCGACGCGGGCCGACAGACCGGGCACGATGCGCCCAGGCAGCGGGTTATGGGCCAGGCGGATCTTCACCGGTACCCGCTGCACCACCCGCACGAAATTGCCGGTGGCGTTGTCGCTGGGCAGCAGGCTGAAGGCCGAACCGCTGCCGGGGGCAAAGCTGTCGACCACGCCTTCGAGGGTATTGTCGGGATAGCCGTCGACCTGCACGCTCACGGCCTGGCCGGGGCGGATATGTTCGAGCTGGGTTTCCTTGAAGTTGGCCACCACCCACACGTCGTTGACCGGCACGATATCGAGCAGGGCCGCGCCCGGGGTGACGAAGCGGCCGACGCGGACCTGACGGTTGCCGACCACGCCGTCCACCGGTGCGCGTACCACGGTGCTGTCCAGGCTGATCTGCGCCAGGTCGCGGGCGGCCTGGGCCTGGGCCACGGCGGCCACGGCGGCTTCGCGCTGGGCCAGCAGCACGGCGATGCGCTGTTGCTGGGCCTCCACCGTTGCCGAGGCGGCCGACACCGTGGCCGCGGCTTTGGAGCGGGCGGCGCCGGTTTCATCGACCAGGGCCTGGCTCACGGCATGGCTGACGATCAGCTTTTGGCTGCGGTCGTGGGTCTTGGCGGCAAGATTCATTTCGGCCCCGGCCGAACGGCGTTGGGCCTCGGCCTGGCGGATCAGGGCATGCTGCAGACGGGTTTCGGCATCGACGTTGCTCAGGCGCGCCTCGGCCGCCTTGATATTGGCCTGGGCCTGGGCCAGGTGGGCACGGTAGTCTTCATCGTCGATGCGAAACAGCACATCGCCGGCGCGCACGCTCTGGTTGTCCTCGATCTCCACCGCGGTGACATAGCCGGCCACCTTGGCGGCCAGCGAGGTCACGTCGCCCCGTACATAGGCGTTGTCGGTCGAGGTGCTGGCAGCGTTGAAGGCCACGGCCCAGCCGCCCGCCAGCAGCGCCAGGGCGCTGGCGCACAGCAGCACGCCGAGCAGTTTCTTGCTGTTGCGCGACGGCTGCTCGGCACCGCTCCCGGCATCTGTATCGCTGGCTTGGGTGGCAGTGTCCTCGAGCGCGTTCATGGCGATTGTCCTGTGCAGGGCCGATGACCCCCGCCGGATGGCGAGGGACGATCAGCAGGTTGATCGGGTTATTGCTTTGCCGGGGTCACCAGCTCCTTCTCGCTGCTGTCGAGCACGAACACCGCCAGCAGCTTCGCAGGTTGCGTGTCACTGGCATTGGCGCTGACGGCGTGGAAGGAGCCGGGCTCCTCGACGAAGTTTTCCCCGGCCTTGTAGACCTTCTCCGGCTGGCCTTCGATGCGGATGCGCACCGCGCCTTCGAGCACCGTGGCGTAGATGAAGGCGGTCTTCGGATGGGTGTGGGCCGGCGAGGCGGCGCCTGGGGCGTATTCGACCAGCACGCCGCGCATGCTTTTGCCGGGCACGTTGGGCAGGACGCGGTCGAACACCAGGCTGACCTTGCCGGGCACCGGGTCGGCGGCCGAGGCGCTGGTGATCGACAGCACGGCGATGGCCGCGGCCATCAGCAATCGAGTGAACATGACAGTACTCCTTGGTGGGCAGTGGGATGGGGTTTAGCGTGCCGTGCGGGCCAGCCAGTCTTCGAAGTGGATCGCGCCCAGGCGCGGGTTGTGGCTGGGGGTCAGGGACTGGTCGTCGAGCACGTCGCCGAAGTAGCGCGCATGCACGTCGGGCACCACCGTGCGGGTGTCGCCGGTGGCGCGGAAAAAGCGCCGTACCAGCTCGTCCAGCGGCATGGCCTCGGGACCGGCGATTTCCAGGGTGCCGTTGAGCGGTGCGGCCAGCACCGCATCGGTGAGCGCTGCGGCGACATCGTCGGAGGCCATGGGTTGGATCAGCGCCGGTGACAGGTGTACTTCGTCGCCGACCACGGACGACTGGGCAATGCCGCCGACAAACTCGAAGAACTGCGTGGCGCGCACCAGGGTGAAGGGCCGGCCCGAGGCCTTGATCAGGTTTTCCTGGGCGACCTTGGCGCGGAAGTAGCCGTTGTCGGGCAGGCGTTCGCAGCCGACGATCGACAGGGCAATGTGATGACCGACACCGGCGGCGGCTTCGGCGGCCAGCAGGTTGCGGGTGGAGGTTTCAAAAAAGTCGAGCACGGCCTGGTCTTCCCAGGACGGCGCGTTGGCCACGTCGACCACCACATCGGCGCCATCCATCGCGGCGGCCAAGCCTTCGCGGGTGATGCTGTTGACGCCGGTGTTGGGCGAGGCGGCGAGCGCATCATGGCCGCGCTCGGTGAGGTTTTTGACCAGTTTCGAACCAATGAGGCCGGTGCCTCCGATGACGACGATCTTCATGGCATCTCTCCGCTATGGGACGGCAAGGCGTGCCGTCGGGGTAGCTTCAGAGTGCCTTTGTGCGGGCGCGAAGTCCTTGCAGCGGCCTTGGGTTTACCTTCACGCACGCCTGCTTTTTCGTCCAAAGCTGCCGTATCATCAACAGTTCGGAATAATTGCCAGTCGCATCCAGGGGACACTGCCGTTGCCATACGCCTTTGAAGACTACCTGCTCGACCAGGAACGCCGGGAATTGACCTGGCGCGGCCAGGTCGTGGCCATCGGGCCGCAGGTGTTCGACCTGTTGCTGCTACTGGTCGAGCAGCGTGAGCGGGTGGTCAGCAAGGACGAACTGCTCGATGCGGTGTGGAGCGGCCGGATCGTTTCCGAGTCGACCGTCACCAGCCACATCAACGCCGTGCGCAAGGCCGTGGGTGACACCGGCGAGGAACAGCGCCTGGTGCGCACGGTGGCGCGCAAGGGTTACCGTTTTGTCGGCCAGATCAGCGACAGCGAACCGGCCGGGGCCGCCGCAGCGCAGGTCGTCGAGCCCAAGCCGGCAGCCGCTGCGCTGGTGCTGCCCGACAAGCCGTCGATCACCGTCCTGCCATTCCAGAATCTCAGCGGCGATGCCGGGCAGGAGTACTTCGCCGACGGCATCGTCGAAGACATCATCACCGCCTTGTCGCGCATCCGCTGGCTGTTCGTCATCGCCCGCAACTCCAGCTTCACCTACAAGGGCAGGGCGGTGGACGTGCAAGGCGTGGGCCAGGAGCTGGGCGTGCGCTACGTGCTCGAAGGCAGCGTGCGCAAGAGCGGCAACAAGGTGCGCATCACCGGCCAGCTGATCGACGCCAGCCGCGGCACGCACCTCTGGGCGGAGCGCTTCGAAGGCGAGCTCGACGACATCTTCGACCTGCAGGACCGCATCGCCGAAAGCGTGGTCGGTGCCATCGCCCCGCAGCTGGAGCGGGCCGAGATCGAGCGGGCCAAGCGCAAACCCACCGACAGCCTGGACGCCTACGACTACTACCTGCGCGGCACGGCAAAACTGCACCAGGGCACCTTTGCTGCCATCGACGAGGCGCTGGCACTGTTCTACAAGGCCATCGAACTCGACCCCGAGTATGCCTCGGCCTACGGCATGGCTGCCTGGTGCTACTTCTGGCGCAAGATCAACGGCTGGATGCGCGACCGTCCCGTGGAGACCGCCGAAGGCGCGCGCCTGGCGCGGCTGGCGGTGGAACTGGGCCGCGACGATGCCGTGGCGCTGACCCGTGGCGGGCATGCCCTGGCTCACCTGGTAGGCGATGTCGATAGCGGCATCGCCTTGCTCGACCGTGCCCGCCTGCTCAACCCCAACCTGGCTCCGGCCTGGTTCCTGGGCGGCATCCTGCGCGCCCTGCGTGGCGAAACCGAGGCGGCCATCGACAACCTCAGCCATGCCGTACGCCTGAGCCCGCTGGACCCGGAAATGTTCCGCATGCAGGTGGGCATGGCCCTGTCGAACTTCTTCGCCGGACGCTTCGACACCGCCGCCGCCTGGGCGGAAAAAGCCCTGGGCAACCTGCCCAGCCTGATGCCGGCAACCGCCGTACTGGCTGCCAGTTATGCCCTGGGCGGGCAGCTGGACAAGGCGCAACAGACCCTGCAGCGCTTGCGGACCATGGACCCCGGCTTGTGCATCGCCAACCTCAAGCAGTGGCTGCCGATCCAGCGGGCCGAGGACCTGGCGCGCTTCGCCGAAGGCCTGCGCCAGGCGGGTTTACCCGAGTCGTGACGGGCCGGCAGGTGGCCTTTGCCTGTTCACCGGCCAGAAGTGGATTTGCCATACTCGGGGTCCATGTAGAAGGGTATCTTGGCGTTTTGTTGTTCCTGCTCAAGAAAGGCGCAGGTTCGAAAGTCCTTGTG
Source organism: Pseudomonas sp. BGr12 (assembly GCF_030272895.1). Taxonomy (GTDB): domain Bacteria; phylum Pseudomonadota; class Gammaproteobacteria; order Pseudomonadales; family Pseudomonadaceae; genus Pseudomonas. The sequence continues at coordinate 68,850 of NZ_JALRNF010000002.1, forward strand.
ATCGACTTTGTCGTTAGCGTCGAAGCTGACGAAGTAAGGCTGGCGCTCGCCTTTGTCGGTGAACAGATAGTCGTTGCACGTGCCCGGGTATTCCTTGCGTGTCGTGGTCATGACGGGTGGTCCGGCGATTGCGAGCACCTGACCCTTGCTCATGCCGATTTCGACTTTCGCCACCAGCGGCTCGTCGCGATAGGTCGAGGGATTGCCGATACAACCTGTGATCGTCGTCAGTGCCACGAACAGTACAGAACACAGCTTTGTCATGGCCGCTCTCCGGGTGTGGACATGAACAGGAGAGCTCCAGTCTTGCACGAACGGGGATGATGGACGGCTGCGACGACGAGTGGAGTCTGTGGGAGCGGCGGTGCGACGACTCGACTTGCCCCGCGATCTCGATCTGACAGGCAAATCGCAATCGCGGGGCAAATCGGGTCGCCGCACCGCCGCTCCCACAGGTTAGATCTTCAGACGACCACTTCATCCTTCCACGTTGGCGCTGGCAGGGCCTGTTCCTCGTAATGCCGCGACTCGGCCTCGATCTCCTGCGCACTGCGGTGACGGTAATCACGGTACAGCCAGCGGACAAACCCGACGGCCATCACCACCAACAGGAAGAAGAACGGAATCGAGGTGAGGATGACCGAGGTCTTCACTGTCTTCAGCGACAGGTGGTTGGCGATCATGGTCAGCGGCACCAGGGCCAGCATCACGCACCAGAACAGGCGCAGGAACGGTGAAGGATCGCGGCCTTCCGGCAGGTTGCGGGTGGTGGCGGCCGCCACGGTGTAGGCCGAGGCATCGACGTGGGAGGCCAGGAAAATGACCATCACGAACAGGTAGAACGCAGTGGCCAGCGCCGACATCGGGAAGCCGTTGAGCAGTTGGGTAATCGCCACTTCGCCACCTTGGCTGGCGACCACGGCCGGCACGTCCAGGGTGCCCTTGAGCAGTTGCTCGATGCCATAGCCGCTCAGGCAGCCGAAGATCGCCCAGCAACTGACGCTGCCGCCGAGCAACAGTGCTGCGGCGACTTCCTTCAAGGTACGGCCACGGGACACGCGGGCGACGAAGATCGACACCGCCGGGGTGTAGGAAATCGCCCAGAACCAGTAGAACACCGTCCAGTTGCGGGTGAATTCACCGTCACCGGCCGGGTCGGTGAACAGGCTCATGTGCAGGAAGTTGGAGAACATCAGGCCCACGCCGTTGACCGTGTTCTTGACGATGAACCCCGTCGGCCCTACCACCAGCACCGCCAGGGCGCAGAACAGCGCGCCCCAGCAGACCATGCTGGCCAGGCGCTGCATGCCGCCTTCCAGGCCGATGTAGGAGCTCAGGGAAAAGATACTGGTGATCAGCAGCACGATGCCTGCCTGCATCATGAAGGTGTTGGGCAGGCCGGTGAGGTTGGACAGGGCGTTGGAGAAGGTCTGGGTGGTCACCACCATGGTCACCGTCAGCCCACCGAAGGTGCCGATCAGGAAGAGGATATCGATCAGCCGGCCGACCGGGCCGCTGGCCTTCAGGCCCGTCACCGCCTCGATGATGCCGGCCAGGCTCAGCTTGTCGTGCTTGCGCACGTGGTAGTAGTAGGCCATGGCCATGCCGCCCACCGCGTAGCAGGCCCAGGTGCCGAAGCCCCAGTGGAAGAAGGCGTAGGCGATGCTCATGTCCAGCGCCTCGGGGCTGCGGGCCGCAATGTTCAGCCCGGGGGCGTTGTAGTAGAAGGCCCACTCCACCAGGCCCCAGTAGAGGGTCGCCGAACTGAGCCCGGCGCAGATGAACATGAAGATCCACGGCAGCGTCTTGAACTCCGGCTTGCCGCTGCCCAGGCGAATGTTGCCGTACTTGCTGAAAATGATGAACAGCGAGCCGACGACGAAGGCCAGGAAGATCACCAGCACCGGCGCGGTCAGCAGGTCGGTGGCGCTCTGGAACAACTGGCCGGCCACTTGCTCGGAGCGTGCCGGGAAGGCCGCCAGGGCAAAGACGGTGAGGAAGATGGCGACCACGCTGACGATGATCAGCAGGTAGTCCTTGCTGGCCCGGACCGGTGGGGCATCCGGCGTGGCCGGGTTCGCTTTTGCGGAAATTTTCATGGGATACCTGTCTATTTCTGGCTGTATTGATCTTGTTGTCTGCCTTGTTCCAGGCGCAGGGCAGCCGACTGGAACAGTCATAGAAGTGCAGGAGCCGTGACCTCAGGTGGTGGGCGTACACCAATGGCTGATCAGCCGTCGATACAGGCGCAGGGCCTCGTCGATGCGGGCGATCTCGCAGTACTCGTCGGTCTGGTGCGCCATGTGTGGGGTACCCGGCCCGAGAATCACGATGGGCACACCCGGGTGGGCGTGTTGCAGCGCGCAGGCATCGGTGAAGTAGCTGGCGCCACGGGGTTCGGGACGTATGCCGGTTACTTCCTCGGTAATGCCATAGACCGCTGCGATCCACGGGGCGTCGATCGCGGTGAATACCGCCGGCAGGTCGAGCACTGCCTGGGCCTCGCAGATATCGGGTTGCAGTTCGGCCAGCAGGGTGTCGCGGGTGGTGGCGTGGCACATGCCGGGCAGGCTGCGGATATCCACGCACAGCTCGGCCAGGTCCGGCACCACGTTGATGCTGGAGCCTGCGTGTAAGGTGCCGGCACTGATGCTGGTGCCGCCCAGCACCGGGTGCTGCGGCGCCGGTACCTGATAGCGCTCGATCTTGCCCAGGGCGCGGGCGACCTTGTACAGCGCGTTGTCGCCACGCTCGGGCATCGAGCCGTGGGCACTCTTGCCACGGGCGCCGAGCTTGAGCCAGAGCGCGCCCTTGTGGCCGATCAGCGGATAGTTGGCGGTCATCTCGCCGACGATGATTGCCCCGGCATTGTGCTGGTCCACACCGTCACGCAGCAGGGCGGCGGCGCCCTGGCAGCCGGTTTCTTCACTGGCGGTCAGCACCAGCACCACCCCCGGGGCGTCGGCGATCAGGCGGCGTTCCTGCAGCGCCGCGGTGATGAAGGTCGCGACGCCGGCCTTCATGTCGCTGCTGCCACGGCCGTACAAACGGCCATCGCGGATCTCGCCGGCGAACGGGTCGGTGGACCAGGGCGCCTGGCCGAGCGGCACGGTATCCAGGTGCCCGGTGAAGCACAGTGGCCGGCCCTGGCCGTTGCCCAGGTAGGCCACCAGGCTGGCACGTCCCGGTGCCAGTTGGTGCAGGGTGGTGGTGAAGCCCGCGTCCGCCAGCAGCCCGGCCAGGAACTCGGCGCACGGCTGTTCATTGCCGGGTGGGTTGGTGGTGTCGTAGCGCAACAGGCTACGGGTCAGTTCGATCGCCTGGTCCAATGGGCTCATGCTGGCCTGGCCTCCACTGCGATGGCATCGACCTGCAGCGGTGCGCCACCCGGCAACCCGTTGACCCTGACCAGGGTGAAGGGCGGCAAGTCCTCGCCACAGCACATGTGCAAGGCGCGGGTGAACAGCGCCATCGCCCGTTCCGGCGCGTCATCGGCCGCGACCAGCACATGCAGATGGGCGAGTGCCCCGGGGCCGGCGCCAACAGCGCGCAACAGTGCGACAAGGCGCTGCAGCACCTCGCTGCAGGCCTGCTCGAAGCCTTGGGCTGCAACGCTCTGGCCGGCCACCTGGATGATTGAACCTGCGCGTTGCACCTGCACCCCAGCCGTCCAGTTGCGATTGCCGCCTTCGGCCGTGGCCTGCGGGTGGCGAACCTCGACCTGGGCGGTGGCGTCGATCTCCAGCAGCAGGCCTTCATAGAGCAGGTTGACGCCAAAGGCCGTGACCGGTGGCAGCGGTTCGCCGCAGGTGGTACGGACCACGCCCAGGATCTCCTGCAGGCGGGCTTCGGCGGCTTCGTCGTCACCGTCGTGCAGGTAGCAGACCTTGAGCTGGGTCAGGTCGCTGAACTGCGCCCCGGCATCCAGCAGCACATGGCGGATATGCTCCAGCACGTTGCGGGTCTGGCCGGGCAGGTCGCCCAGGTTGATCGCCTTGCCGGCGCGATCGGCGCTGACCTGGCCTCCGACCCACACCTGGCTGCCCGCTCGCCAGCCCTGGGACAAGGGCACCGGGATGCTCCAGTCCCAGCTCTTTTCCGGCATGATTCGTTGCCGCTGCAGAGCGGGCACCGCCAGCGCCTCGGCTTCCAGCTGGATCAGCGCACCGCGCACGCCGGTACCCTGCACACGCACCGCCGTGGCGGCGGGGCCGGGGTCGGGGAAGTACAGCAGGCGCACCCGGGTCATCTTCTCCCAGAACACCGTGGCCTGGGCTTCCTCGCCCTCGTAGACGTAATAGGTATTGAGGCGGACCAGATCGGCCATCTGCAAACCGGCAGCGGCCAGCGCCGCCTGCAGGTTGCGAAAGACCGCGTGGGTCTGCGCTTCGATGTCATCGGCACCGATCAGCGTGCCGACCGCATCGACCGGCAGCACGCCGCCGACGAAGACCTGCTGGCCGAGTCGGCGATAACGGAAGGGTTGCACAGGCGAGGGGAGGGGGATCCCAGAGGCGAGGTCGGACATGGCGTTGCTCCCGTTGCCCGTCCGGGCCCGCACATCGTCGGGCCTGCAGGGCAATCGTCAGGTTGGCTTGTTTGTCTCTCCCCAGACTCTAGTGAAGCCGATACTTCGGAAGAATAGCCGGATCATGAAGTTGACTTCGGCAAATGGCGAAGCAAGCTGAACCGTTCTGTGCCGTCAGTCCTGGCGACCTGCGCAGTCGAGCAACTGCTGGTGGAAGGCCACGACCGTGCGTGGCGCTCTGGCGGTGCGATGGCGGATGATGTGGAAATCCAGTTCGGGCGCGTACTGATCCGCGCACAGCCTGCGCAGCTCGGCCTTGTCGACCCAGGGCTGGGCATAGTGCAGCGGCAGGAATCCGATGTACTGGCCGGAGACGATCATCATCGCCCGCGCCTCGACGTTATCGACGCTGCCGGCGGCCCGCTCGGCCTGCAACTGGTCGAGGTCGAAGCGCCCGAGAAAGGTCCGTGCGGCGACCCGTGCCTGGCTCAGCAACAGCGGCGTGATACTGGCGTCATCCCGGGCGAACAGTGGATTGCTGCGTGAGCAGAACAGCCCGTGGGTTTCCTTGTACAGCGCCGTATAGTCCAGCCCCGGCAGGCGCGAGGGAAACGGCCCGACCGCCAGATGCAGGCGGCCATCCATCACCCGTTGCTCCAGGGCGCTGGGGGTGTCGATATGAATCTGCAGATGCACCTGCGGCGCCATCTCGCCGAAGCGGCGAATGGCCAGGGTCAGCGGGCTGCCCGGGTCGGTGAGGGTGGCGTCGATCACCCCGACGCGCAGCACCCCACTCAACTGCTCGCGCAGCGTGGCGGCCTCCATGGCGAAGGTCTCGACGGCCGCCAGCATACGCTGCGCCGCCTCGTACAGCACCGCGCCTTCATCGGTGAGGCGGAACCCCGAACGACCCCGTTCGCACAAGCGGACACCGAGGCGGGTTTCCAGCAGGCTCATCTGCTCGCTGATGGCCGAGACACTGGTGTTGAGCGCCGACTGCGCTGCGGAAAAGCCGCCGCATTGCACCACCGTCTCGAAAATTCGCAGTGACTTCAGATCCGCATCCTGTATCCGCATCGACGTCGCTCCCGATAGCCGCGCTGTTATGTAACACGGCAGGCCGGATGCTCTCCAGCCCCTGTATGGCGCATTTGCCCATGATCTGTATCTAACGCTCGCCACCCACAGGCCCTAGCATCGAAACCTCCTACTCAGGAACAGGCCATGACCGCAATCCCTGGCACCCTCGACTTCGGCGGTCTGACGCCGCGCCGGCTGTCCCTGGCCGACCATCCGATGATCTGCGCCCAGCGCGAAGCCATGTTCCTCGAAGCCGGAGGTGACCCGGCGCAACTGCAGCTTATGAGCGAACACTTTCGCCCCTGGCTGCAGCAGCGCCTGAGTGACGAGCGCTACTACGGCTTCGCCCTGATGGACGCGGGCCAGCCGGTGGCGGCGATCGGCCTGATGAGCATCGACTGGCCGCCGCACCCGTCGCACCCGACCCAGGATCAGCGTGGTTATGTGCTCAATGTTTTCGTCGACCCTGCCTACCGGCGCCGGGGGCTGGCCTCGGCGCTGATGAACCTGGCGGATGCCGAGTTTGCCCGACGGGGCATCGGCTATGCGGTGCTCCATGCGACCGAGGTGGGCAGGCCGGTGTATGAGGCATTGGGCTGGGCGGCTACTGCTGAAATGGCGAAAACCCTGGATGCTGAACACATTTGAATCTGTCGTCACCGAGGTGCCCGGTTGCGACTGCTGCGTAGTCGATCGCAGGCTTCGCCAGCTCCCACAGGGGGCTGTGTACACCGAGACCCTGTGGGAGCCGGCAGCGCCGGCGATGGCTTCTGCGGATGCAACCGAATGTCCGGAACACTATAGTCCCGCTGCTACCGCAACCAAACGATGGGTGGCGACTGCACGCAGGTCGGTCAACCGGGAATAAATATTCCCTATGTGCCTGTTAATCCTTTCTCCTCAATTTCATTACCTTATACATTTTCCGCTGATGGTCCCTTTTATAGTGTGTTCATTTACATCTTTTATGAGGACCTCTAGCCAGTCGCAATCGGTCCTTGTTATTTTGAAAATAGTTCCTTTTTTCAGGCCTGCATATGCCTGTACTCCTTCGGGTATTGAAATTTCGATATTAAGTATTTGCCACTCGTCAGTGTCGGGGTCAAGGTAAATTCCCCCATTCTTGACGGATACATAATGATCGCCGATGAAGGTTTCAGACTCTTCGATGCTGAATTTCTCTTTAAATTCTTTCTTTGCTGGGGGAGTGTCTTTGGCGTCGAATAGCCTTCGGTATAGATCGCTGTCGACGATGTCTGAAATGTTGCCAACGATTGATGCTGCGCCTGCGAAAATAACTGCTGCGAAACAGGTCGCAGCGACAATGGGATGGTTTTTTGCTTTAAAGATCCACTCATCGAGCAAAGTTCGCTTTTCGGACATGACGCTGCCCTCGTCGAGGCTGGATCACATTTTTACGAAAATTATAGAGCATTCGATCTATGTGAAAAAATGTGCGCGCTTTGGAGCTTTCTCCCATTCTTTGCAGGTGGATTAAGATGAGGGGCGAGTAGCAGAAGGGGACAGAATTATCTCTCCTGATGCAGGACTATTTCAGAATAAACAAATCCCCTTCCACACCCAGCTCACCCCGCTTGCGACTCTGCGCCGCGGCATCATAAACAATCAACAAAACCTCCCCACCACCTTCACCCCGCCCAAACAAACACATCCCCTCCGCATGGTCGTCCCCGTGCCCAAAAGGCACCTCCAACACCGCCTCCAACTGCTCCGAAAAAACCACAAGTTCCTCACCATCTGCAAAACCACCCCGCCACCGAAACACCCTCACCGGCCCATCCAGATCCATGGTCGGCCCCGCCAGAATCAACAGGTCCTTACCACTGACACACAAATCCCGCACCCCCAGCCCATCGAGCTCGAAGAAGTGCTTGCGATAACGCCGCCCCTCCGGCCCGATCTTCTTCAACACCAACGTATCGCTAGAGTCGGCCTCAAGCTCCGGCTCGATCTCCAACAACACCGTCCAGCCACGTAGCACCGGCCCCCGCAACCCCAACAACAGCCGCGAGCCGATGACCGCCATCCCTTCGATATCGAAACCGTTGTCCTTGCCCGGAATGCGTAGAAAGTCCCGCAGCTGATCATCCAGGGCAATTTCCCGGGTCAGGTCGTTGCCCAGCGCGTTGCCATGCAGCTGCGCCGGGGTACGTTCACCGCCAGCCACTTCCCAGGCGAGCTCATGGCTGTCGTGTTGCTGCACCACGGGAATACGCGCCAACAGGAAGCGATTGCCGTCCGCTTCTACCGTCGATAGCCGCTTGATGTTCTTCTGCGCAGGCTTGTCGGCCTCGGCCTCCTTGCGCTTGAGGCTGTGGGAGCCCACCACCCAGAGGTAGCCTTGGTCAGGGTCATAGGCCAGTCCCTCGATATCGATCTCTTCGTCTGGCTCCGGCAGGGGCAGGTCCAGGTACGCCATGAGCGGGAAGGATTGGTGCTCATCGCAGATCACCCCGTCGCCGGGTGCCGCACGCTGGATGGTCAGGCGCTCAAGGCTGGTGGTTTCGTCGTTGGCCACCCACAGTGTGTCGCCAATGCGCTGGGCGACCGACAGGCCTTCGCGCAACGCTGCCGATCCCCGGCCAAAGGTCAGTAGCACGAAATTGCTTCGGTCATTCATGGGCGCTCTCCCGCCTGACGAGGTAAAGCGAACACGCTGTTGTCGAGGCTAGTGTTTGCGCAACCACAATCAAGCTACTTCGCTAGCACGTTTTTTCACAGGCGATAGAGCAGGGGAGAATAACCAGGGGATGGCCCGGCCGGACTTTTCTGCCCATGGGGTGATCGATTCGAGGCGATGCGCGTGAGGTGTTTTTCATTTCAGGTTTGAAAATCCCGGCCGTTTCACCTACACCTCAATCGAGTTCGCGAGTCGTTCAGCCGAGCAGTCGTACGAGTCATCGCGCGTCGGAGTCAGCCAACGAGCAATTTGCGAGGAATACACAATATGGCTACAAACCTGATCGGCAAAATCTTGATCTTCGGGATTCTCAGCACGGCTGGCGTGATGGCACACGCAGGACAGGCCGGCGGAGGCGGATGCGGCTGGGGGAATATGCTCTTTGACGGCAAAAGCGGGCTAGGCCCTCATTTGCTGGCTACCACCACCAACGGCACCTCCGGTAACGCCACGTTCGGTCTGACGTCGGGTACCAATGGTTGCGACTCCAGCGTGCGTCTGGGCTACGGTGGCCGTTCGTGGCTGGCCATGAATGGCATGCTCGATTCTGTTGCCGAAGATATGGCCCAGGGCCACGGCGAAGCCCTGGATGCCTATGCCACCCTGCTGGGCATCGAGCAGGACGACCGCGCCCATTTTGCCAAAGTCGCCCAGGATAACTTCGCCACCATTTTCTCGGCGCCCGACGTGACTGGGGAGCAGGTTTTGACCGCCACATTGGATGTCATGAGCCGCGACCAGCAACTGGCGCGCTATGTCAGACAGCCAAGCTGAGTAACCGCGGTGTGTATCGCCAAAGTCCTTTTCGAAGGGCTTTGGCGCAACACCCAAGCCCTCTGCCAGCGTGAATCTCCCTCCTGCCGGTGATCTCATATCAGCGCTTCTCTGGTCGCCCTGCACCCTGGTCGTGGCGCAATATCTACTATTCTCACCCCATGTGCGGCTGCACCTGAGCCCCGCTGTGAATAACGCAGTACCGGTCTGGCAGTCCTCTCATTCGAAATGGTGCTCAGCGCGCACGCGGTTATTTGACTGCGTGCTTTTTCTTGCCCAATGCACCTGGGGAGGTAGCCATGGCTATTCGATACCTGAGTATTGTTCTTGTCTGCGTAGTGCTTGGCGCATGCAGTTCCAATGGCAATAAGCAAGGCATTGGGGCTGTGGTCGGCGGTGCGTTGGGCGCAATCACCGGTGCCGCGGTTTCCAAGAGTTCCAACAAGACAACGGGTATTGCCGTCGGAGCCGCTGTTGGCGCACTGGTTGGCTATGGCGTGGGCCGCTACCTCGACGACCAGGACAAACAGCGCATGGCCACGGCCACCACTCAAACCGCGGAGAGTGGCCGGGCGCAGGAAGTGCATAACCCCGATACCGGCACCACGATTCGCACCGAGCCTGTAAAGACCACCCCCGCCAGCACACCCAGCACTGCCAGCAATTGCCGTACGGTCAGGCAGTCGGTCGAGCTGCCCGATGGACGCAATGAAAGCGAAGATGTGACCTTGTGCAAAGGCCCCAATGGCTGGGAAGCGGTATGAGCCCGCACTGCAGGGGCTGGGTGCTGGCGATTTTGCCCTGGTTTGCCAGTGAACTGGCCGTCGCCAGCCAGCAGACACTATCGCTGCCCAAATACCCTGGCATGAAGGCGAGCCTTGATACAGGTGCAAAATATTGCGCGGGCACCTTGCCGTTGACGCTGACCGCCAGACAGGCCAGCGACTTGCGCGATGGCGCGGCCGCGCGCAAGGCGATGGGCTGGGCGCAGATGATCGCCCAGATGGAATGCCCACAGGCATCGGTCATCAGCCTCGTGGCATTGGTCAATGGCAAGCCGGTGTACAAGGCAACGGCGCGCAAGGCTAATGGCTGGGTGATGGTCGAGACCAGACTGGCCAAGGTGGAGCCGTCGAACAAAGTGGTGTCTGCGCCTGCACCTGCCAAGACGCCAAATGCCGCGCAGGCAACTCAGGGTTCCCCTTCATCGCCTGAAGCGTCCAATGAACGGACAAGCAAGGTAACGCCTGCCAAACCAGATTCCGACTCGACGTCACAGAATGACGCAAGCATTGCCCAGGCTGACAAGGCGGCGTTTGCGAAGCTGCTCAAGGTGGCTGAGTCAGGTGATGCCCGCGCGCAGTTTGAGTTGGGGCAAATGTACGTCAGGGGGCGAGGCGTCGCGAGGGACGTCCAACAAACAGTGATCTGGTACCGCAAGGCAGCCGAGCAAGGCAATGCCGACGCGCAGAACAGCCTGGGGGATATGTACGCCTATGGCGCAAGCGTGGTCAAGGATGAGCAGCAAGCGCTGGCCTTGTATCGCCAGGCGGCCGAGCAAGGGGACTTCACCGGGCAGTTGAATCTGGGGGTGATGTACGCCGAAGGCCGGGGTGTTCCCAAGGATGAGCAGCAGGCAGAGCGTTGGTACCAGAAGGCGGTTGAGCGAGATAACCCTGGCGCGCAAAAGAAGCTGGGCGACCTGTACGCCGAAGGCAAAGGGGTCATAAAGGATGAGCAGCAAGCGGTAGCCTGGTACCGCAAGGCGGCCGAGCAGGGCAATGCCGGCGCGCAGACCAGCCTGGCCGGCATGTACGTCAATGGCCGTGGCGTTGCCAAGGATGCGCAACAAGCCGTGGCTTGGTACCGCAAGGCGGCCGAGCAAGGAGAGGCCGGCGCGCAGATTGGCCTGGCAGACCTGTACGCCAATGGCCAAGGCGTGGCCAAGGATGAGCAACAAGCGGTGGCCTGGTACCGCAAGGCGGCCGAACAAGGAAACAACAGCGCGCAGAACAGGCTGGGAGATATGTATGCCGAGGGCCGAGGCGTGGCCAGGGATGAACGACAAGCCTTGGTTTGGTACCTCAAGACGGTCGAACAAGGCGATTCATTGTGGCAGAAGTGGTTGGCGGACAGGTACGCCGAGGGCCGGGGCGTGGCCAAGGATGAGAAGCAAGCGGTGGCTTGGTATCGCAAGGCGGCGGAGCAGGGGGATACCTATGCGCAATCCGAACTGGGGGACATGTATCTCGAGGGCAAGGGTGTAGCGAAAGATCAGCAGCAGGCGCTGGCCTGGTACCGCAAGGCGGCAGAGCAAGGCAACACCATCGCGCAGTTCAAGCTGGGTGATATGTATGCCGAGGGTGATGGCGTAGCGAAGGATGAGCAGCAAGCAGTGGCCTGGTACTTGAAGGCGGTTGAGCAAGGAGGTGCCTACGCGCAGAGCGCGATGGGGGACAGGTACGCCAAGGGTAGGGGCGTGGTGAAGGATGAGCAGCAAGCGGCGGCCTGGTACAACAAGGCAGCAGAACAAGGCGGTGTCACCTGGCAGCTTCGTCTGGCCGACAGGTATGCCGCGGGTCGAGGTGTGGTCAAGGATGAGCAGCAAGCGCTGGCCTGGTACCGCAAGGCGGCAGACCAGGGCGATACCACGGCACAGACCAGGCTGGGGGACATGTATGCCGAGGGGAGGGGTGTCGACAAGGATGAGCAGCAGGCACTGGCCTGGTACCACAAGGCGGCTGAACAAGGCGATCTGAGTGCCCAGTCGAAACTGGGTGACCTGTATGCCGAGGGCAAAGGTGTCGCCCAGGATGGGCAGCAGGCGTTGGCCTGGTACCACAAGGCGGCAGAACAAGGCGCTTTCAGCGCGCAGTGGAAACTGGGTGACCTGTATGCCGAGGGCAAAGGTGTCGCCAAGGATGAGCAGCAAGCGGCAGCCTGGTACGGCAAGGCCGCCGAACGGTCTGCCTTCTGGCAGACCAGGCTGGCGCGCAAGTACGCCTATGGCGAAGGCCTGACGAAGGATCATCAAAAAGCGTTGTTTTGGTATCGCAAGGCGGCCGAACAAGGTGATGCCGGCGCGCAATGGACCTTGGGCGACATGTACGCCACCGGCGAAGGTGTGACCAAGGATCTGACGCAGGCAGCGGCCTGGTACAACCAGTCGGCTGAACAAAGAAGTGCCTATTGGCAGGCCAGGCTGGCGGCCATGTATGCCAAAGGAGAAGGACTTGCCAGGAATGCGCAGCAAGCGGCGATCTGGTATCGCAAGGCTGCCGAACGAGGGGATGCCGGTGCGCAGTTCTATCTGGGGAAAATGTACAGCGATGGCCATGGCGTCGCCAGGAGTCAACGTGAAGCGGCGGCGTGGTACCGCAAGGCGGCCGAGCAAGGCGAGAGCAGTGCGCAGACCAATCTTGGGATGTTGTATTTGAAAGGCCAAGGCGTCGCGAAGGATGAGCAGCAAGCGGTGGCCTGGTTCCGCAAGGCGGCCGAGCAAGGAAGTGCCGTCGCGCAGTTCAACCTGGGCGTTGTCTACGATAACGGCAGAGGCGTCGCGAAAGATCAGCAGCAAGCAATCACCTGGTACCGCAAGGCCGCCGATCAGGGCGAGAGCGGCGCGCAGGTCAATCTGGGGAACATGTACTTGCATGGCCGCGGTGTGACGCAAGACGAACAGCAAGCGTTGGACTGGTATCGCAAGGCCGCCGGGCAAGGCAATGCACTCGCCCAGACCAAGCTTGGGACCCTGTACGCCAACGGTAGTGGCGTCTCCAAGGACGAGCAGCAAGCCGTCATGTGGTACCGCAAGGCGGCTGAACAAGGATTTGCCGACGCGCAGTTTTTACTTGGACTTTATTATGAGGCAGGTAGAGGCGTTAGCAAAAACGACCAGCAAGCGGTGTACTGGTATCGACAGGCGGCGAAGCAAGGCAAGGAAGCGGCCCGGCGCAGACTGGCCGAGATGTAGCAGATCCGGGGCCGATCTTGTGGCTTTAGAAACCGCTCGACGGCAGCGCCAGCCCGTCAGCCAGGAAGGACTAGACTTCCACTACTTCGTACTCGTTGGGATAGGCAATGAGGCGCGTGGTGTTCAACCAGAAGGGGGGCGTCGGTAAATCCAGCATCACGTGCAACCTCGCGGCAATCAGTGCCTTCGAGGGTTACCGCACGCTACTGCTGGATCTTGATGCCCATGCAAATGCCACCCGTTACCTTACAGGCCTGGGCGGTGATGATGCGCCCCTCGGCATTGCCGACTTCTTCAAGCAGACGCTGTTCCCGGGACCGGCTTCGATAAAATCGCATATCCATATCCACGAAACGCCCTTCAACAACCTCCACTTGATTTCGGCCTCGTCGGAGCTGGAGGCGTTGCAATCGAAGCTCGAAACCCGCTGCAAGATCCATAAGCTCGGCAAGCTGCTGGACAGCCTGGATGAGGACTATGAGCGGATCTACATCGATACCCCGCCAGGCTTGAACTTCTACAGCATTTGCGCATTGATTGCCGCTGATCGCTGCTTGATCCCCTTTGATTGCGACAGCTTTTCCCGCGAAGCGCTTTACGCCGTGCTGCGCGAAATCGAGGAAATCAAAGGTGACCATAACGTGCGGCTGGAGGTGGAGGGCATCGTCGTCAACCAGTACCAGGTGCGCAATGCCCTGCCGCATCGGCTGCTCGATGAACTGCTCGACGAGAACATGCCGATCCTGCCGGTGTACCTGATGAGTTCGGTGAAAATGCGTGAGTCACACCAGGCCTGCAAACCGCTGATCTATCTGGCCCCGCACCACAAGCTATCGCGCCAGTTCGAGGAACTGTTCGACCTGCTGGAAGAACATGCCTGAACCGGGAACGGATCGCTGAGCCGCTGGGCGAAGGCTATGGCGTCCAATCCACACAGTGTTCCTCCAGATAGGCATCGACAGCGGCGCCGATCGTCGGGTGGAAGATGTCATGGCCGAGATGCTCCAGGACTTCCAGGCGCAGCAGTTTGTCCTTGACTGGATCCTTCATCTCGGCGAAACGCAACTCGATATTCGTGGCGCGCAATGACTGGTCCAGTTCGATCAGCATGTCAGCCGAGGTCACATCGACACTGGTGACCGGCTCCGCCGCAACCACCACCCGGCGTACCGGCGTGGGTGATTGGGCAAGCGCTTGCTGGATGCAGTTCTGGAACAGCTCGGCGTTGGCAAAGAACAGCGGCGCATCCCAGCGGAACAGCACCAGGCCCGGTACCAGGCGCGCGTGGGGGTAGCGGCTGATGTCGTGGTAACCGCGAATACCGTCGACGCGACCGAGCACCGCGTAATGCGGGCGCCAGCCGTCCCAGAGAAACTCGATCACCGCCACCACCACGGCAAGGCCAATGCCTGGTACGGCACCGAGCACGGCCACGCCGACGAAACAGGTGATCGACAGCCAGAACTCCCAGCGCTGGATGCGGTAGATGCGCTTGAGGTCCTTGAATTCGAACAGGCCGATGGCGGCCGCGATGACCACCGCGGCCAGCGCACTGTTGGGCAGGTGCTTGAGCAGGTCGGGGGCCAGCAGCAGGAGCACGGCCACGCCCAACGCGCCGAACACCCCGGTGAGCTGCGTTCTGGAGCCTGCGGCTTCGGCGACCGGGGTGCGCGACGAACTACTGCTGATGGGAAAACCCTGGAACAGCGCCGTTGCGAGGTTGGCGGCGCCCAGCCCGACCATTTCCTGGTTGGGGTCGACCTGGCTTCGGGTCTTGGCCGCGTAGGTACGCGACAGCACGCTGGTGTCGGCAAACGAAACCAGGGCCACGGCACATCCGCCGATCAGGACGGTGACCAGGTCACTCGCGTGCAGCCAGGGCACAGCGAAACCCGGCAGCCCCTGCGGCAACGAGCCCAGCACCTTGACGCCATGGTTGGCGGCAAGGTCGAGGCTGCCGGTTACCAAAGTCGCGGCCACTACGGCAATGAGCATGTCGGGCAAACGCTTGAAGCGTTTAAGCACCAGGATCGTCACCAGGGTACCGGCGCCCACGGCAAAGGCGACCCAATTGGCCTGGCCGTCCAGCAGCGCCTTGCCGAGCCCCAGGGTGTCCCGTAGCGGGCCGTTGCTGTCGATGGAAATGCCGAACAACTTGGGCGTCTGGCTGATCAGTACGGTCAGGGCAATGCCATTCATGTAGCCGTAGCGAATGGGTTTGGACAGCAGCTCGGTGATGAAACCCAGGCGCAACAGCCCGGCACCGATGCACACCAGCCCTGACACCAGCGCCATGGCGCTGGCCAGGGTAATGGCGCGCAGCGGGTCGCCGCCCGAGAGCGGCAGCACCACGGCAAGGATGATCGCCGCCAGGGCGGAGTCCGGGCCGAGCACCAGGATCCGGCTGGGGCCGAACAGGGCATAGGCCAGCAATGGCACGATGGTGGCATACAGGCCGTAGATGCCCGGCACACCCGACGCCTCTGCATAGGCGATACCGACCGGCACCAGCATGGTGGTCAATACCAGCCCGGCGACCAGATCCTTCGGCAGCCAGCCGGGTTGGTACGTTCGCAGCATCCGCACGCCCGGCAGCCAGCGCAACCAGCCAGCTGGGGCAGGGGGCTGGCTGCCGGGTTCGTCGGGTTGGATTTCGTTCATGCAGCGTACCTGTGAGTGGGTGGAATCAGGAAACCGTGACATCCGGAGTGAAGAAGTAGGCGAGGCCGAGGATCAGGTAGACGGCGAGCAGCTGCACGCCCTTGAGCCAGTCCGAGCGGCCATCGCCGGCCACTTGTCCGGTGATCAGTACTGCCAGCAGCATGCTCAGCACCAGCCCGCTGGAGAACGCGAGGTCCATGGGGGTGGCACTGATGAGGTAACTGGCCAGGACCAGGACGGGGGCCACGAACAGGGCCACCTGGACACTGGAGCCGATGGCGATGGCGAGCGAGAGGTCCATGCGGTTCTTCATGGCCGCCGAAATCGCCGATGAATGCTCCGCTGCGTTGCCCAGTATCGCGACAATGAACACCCCGACAAACAGGTTGCTCAGGCCAAGCTGGCGGGCGCTGGGTTCGATGGCCGCCACCAGAATCTCACTGATCCAGGCGATCATGACTGTCGCGGCGGCCAGTACCAGCAACGCCTTGCCTGTCGACCAGTCGGGCGCCTGGTGCGGGTCATGCACCGCACCCGGGTCGCCGGCGAAAAGATTCTTGTGGGTGATCAGCGAATACACCAGGAACAGCCCGTAGACCAGCAGCAAAACCAGTGAAATGTACAAGCTCAGTGCCTGCAGGCCATGGGGCACGCGGGGGGCGACCACGGCGTTGTAGGCGGCCGGAAGAATCAGGGCGATGGCCGCCAGTGTCAGCAGGGTGGCTTGAGAGCGCGCGGCAGACGCGTTGAACAGTTGCTCGCGGTGACGCAGGCCGCCGGCAAGCATGGCCGCCCCCAGGACCAGCAGGATATTGCCGACAATCGAGCCGGCAACCGACGCTTTCACCACATCATGCAGGCCGGCGCGCATCGCGCTGAGGGCGATGATCAGCTCGGTGGCATTGCCAAAGGTGGCATTGAGCAGCCCGCCCACGCCTTCTCCGGAGCGCTCTGCCAGTTGCTCCGTCGCCCGGCCGAGCCATCCTGCCAGGGGGACGATCGCCAACGCGGCGGCCAGGAACACCAACAGGTGGCGCTCTGGCGAGACGAACTCAAGCACAATTGCGATGGGCACGAAGACCAGCATCCAGTTGAGCATCACGGTGCCCCTTGCGCTGATGGGAATTGAGCCACGCAGACGCAAGTTTAGTAAGGAATGCTGGATGCGCTGGACGGCGAGGATGCTGTACCCGGGGTGGTGAGCCGGCGCCTTGCGTCCATACTGCTGAAGCAGCGTGCAATGTTAAAATCACCAGGCCCTTGTGCTTGCCAGGCAAGGGCGGACTTTCATATGAGCAGATGCCGCGAGGGTGGGATGGCCAAGCCCAACGAGAACAAACCCAATCGAATTCTCGACCCTGTCGACCGGGTGACCGAGGTGATCTTCGGCTTGCTCATGGCGATGACGTTCGTGGGCACCTTGAGCGCTGCGACGGCTGGCCGTGAAGACGTGCGGACCATGATGCTCGCTGCCCTCGGTTGCAACCTGGCCTGGGGGCTGGCCGACGCGGTCATCTACTTGCTGCATACCTGGACCGAACGGACGCGCCACCGCAATTTCATGATCTTCCTGCGAAAAGAGGCCAGCGCAGAGCAGGGGCGGGGGCTGATCGCCGATGCACTGCCGCCGCGCATCGCTGCAGTAGCGAGCGGGGAGGTCCTGGAGGATTTGCGCCAACGTCTGGTCGACAGTCGCGACGGGCCGGTTCGCCCGCGCTTGGGGGGCACCGATTTCCTCGGCGCCCTGGGCGTTTTCCTGTTGGTCGTGGTGGCAACCTTCCCGGTTGTGATCCCGTTCTTGCTGACCAGCGACAACTTCCTGGCCATTCGCGCCTCCAACCTGGTGGCCCTGGTGCTGCTGTTTGCCGCCGGCTGGCTGTTGGCTCGCCACTCCGGTGGCAATCCCTGGTTGTCGGGATTGGCGTTGGCGATCATTGGTGCAGCCCTGATGCTCGGGATCATTGCGCTGGGGGGGTGATTTGCAAGGCCGCTAGCGACGCTGCCTCGATCACCTCCACGGTGACCATCGTAGCCAGCCCTATCAGGCAGAAAATGCCGACCAGATAGCTGACGGTTCTCCAGGGCTGCAGGCTTGCCAGGTAAGTAGCGGTGTGCAGAAACCTCGCGGCAGTAAACAAGCCGCTAAGCCAGAGGGTCATGCCGGCAGGGGCATCGAGGGCGATGGCCAGCCCGCCCAGCGCGATAAACATCGGGATGTTCTCCAGATCGTTCCTCCAGGCCTGCATGGCCCGGACGACTTCTGGCCGTTCTGCGGCATGGACTGATCGCTTGAATACGGCGGCGTCTTCCGGATTGATGAAGGCAGTGAAGCGCAGGCGGTAGTAGCCCTGGTAACAAGAAATCGCCAGCATTTTCAGGAATAGCGCTACGACGCAGAGGGCGTAGGCTGACATGACACTGCTCATACCCTGCGCCCCCTCGCAACGCCCTTGACCGCGATATACAACAGGGGCCCCGCTGAAACGAACACTGCCGTAACCAGC
Source organism: Pseudomonas sp. BGr12 (assembly GCF_030272895.1). GTDB lineage: Bacteria > Pseudomonadota > Gammaproteobacteria > Pseudomonadales > Pseudomonadaceae > Pseudomonas. The sequence goes on from NZ_JALRNF010000002.1 coordinate 87,071, forward strand.
AGGTAGGGCACCACGCCACGTAGCGTGCCGCCTCGTGATCGGGTGTCGTTTACCATCCAGATACCGGCAAGGGCCGCCATCAAATACAGATCGATCACCACTTGTGCGGTATCGGGCCGGGACATCAGCCGAATGCCGAAGGCAACGAGCGACTGCTCGGCTATCGCCATCGTCCAGCCGGTATAGAGTGCGAAGGCCATCAAGACCAACCACGCGGCATTGTGGGCGCTCATCATCCTCTCCTGGGTAAAGGGTCCAGGCACAGTAGTGATAGAGTCGCTGATGTCTCAATGACCTCACAGGTCATGGACGCCTCTCACACGGACCGTCAGAGTCGAAGCATGAGCCATAAGCCTTTTCATTCAACGAGCCCGGCTGCCAGCGTATCTGCCGGAGAGCATCTGCGCCGGCTGCGTCGCCAGGCAGGGCTCAGCCAATTGGAGCTGGCCTTGCTGGCCGGTGTCTCCCAGCGTCACCTGAGCTGTGTGGAAACGGCGCGCGCCAAGGCCAGCCCAAGCACCTTGCACGCCCTGCTGTCGGCCCTGGACGTACCCCTGGAACAGTGCAACGACATCTTTCTCGCGGCGGGCTTTGCGCCACGCTATGTTGCATCTGCCCCCGACCATCCGGCGATGAACATGGTGCATGAGGCGGTAGGGCACCTGTTGCAGGCCAACAACCCGGCTCCCGCCCTGGTCATCGCCGGCAACTGGAATGTCATCGCCGCCAATGCCAGCACAGGCCTGCTGCTGGATATGGTCGGCATCGACGCCGACCGCCTGGCGGGCCTGAACCTGCTGGACACGCTGCTGCGCCCTGGAGGTCTGGGCGATCATCTGGTAAACGCGGATGAAATACGCGCAATCGCCTGGCAACGCGCGGCCAGGGAAGCGGTGAGGAGCCCGGAACTCGCTCGCCTGATGCGGGATCTGCCGGTCACGCCGGCCTTGCCGCTGAATCAGGCACCCGCACCCGTGGTACTGACCCGTTTACGCTCAAGGCTCGGCGAGCTGAAGTTCCTGTCCACCTTTACCACGTTCGGCATGCCGCTCGACATCACCGTCGAGTCGCTGCGCATCGAGCACCTGATCCCGGCCGATCGTGCAACCTGGCACATCATGACAACGGCGTACAACGCGTGGTCGGTCGGGCGTAATTGAGCCAGGGCCCTGGCGGGCCAAACCGTTTCGTCGGAAAAGTGTCGGCGGGCCACATTCGGAGGGACAATCGAGGGCGATCTTCTCCTCTCGATCATGTCTGTCCCTGGGGCGCAGTCAGGAGCCAACCATGAGCAAGCGCGACAAGCGTGGCAATCCTGTTTCCTATGGCTCGCAGGAGGCGATCGATGCGCTGGACAGCGCCTGCGACTTGCTGCATGCCTACCAGGCCGATCCGCTGGCGGCGGCTGACGCCATCATCGCCCGGCACCCGGATTTTGCCTTGGCCCATGCTTTTCGGGCCGGCGCGATTGCGACGGCGACCGACAGGGCGTTTGACGCAGAGCTGCACAAAAGCCTGGACGCGGCTGAGTGCCTGGCAGCCACCGCCAATGATCGCGAGCGCCAGCATATCCATGCCGTACGCGCCTGGTTCGACGGCGACTGGGAGCGTGCGATCGAGACCTGGGGGCGTGTTTCGATCGAGCATCCGCGCGATCTGCTGGCACTGCAATTCGCCCACCTGGGCGACTTCTACCTGGGTTACTCGCACATGCTGCGCGATCGCGTGGCGCGGGTGATGCCGCACTGGGACAAAGAGATTCCCGGTTTTGGCTTTGTCAAAGGGATGTATGCCTTCGGCCTGGAGGAGGCTGGGGATTACCGCCAGGCCGAAGCGCAGGGGCGCGAGGCGGTTGCCTTGAACCCGCAGGATGGCTGGGCCGTGCATGCCGTCACCCATGTCATGGAAATGCAGGGCCGCAGCGAGGAGGGGGCCCGGTACCTGTCATCCAGCGCCAGTGCCTGGGCGCCCAATAGCATGTTTGCCTTCCATTTGTGGTGGCACCAGGCGCTGTTCCTGATAGAGGCCAATGACCTGGCGGGCGCGCTTCGTCTTTTCGATGAGGACATTTCAGCGGGCGGTTTTGGCCAGGCACTTGAGCTGCTGGATGGATCGGCGCTGCTCTGGCGACTCTCCCTGCTCGGTCATGACGTCGGCGAGCGCTGGCACGGGCTGGCGGAAAAATGGCAATCCCGTTGTGAAGACGGCCTCTACGCCTTTAACGACGTCAATGCGATGCTCTCGTTCGTGGGGGCCGGAAACAGCCACGCACAGGTTCAGCAGCTGGATACCCTGAGGCGGGCTGCAGCTGGCATAGGCACCAATGCCATGATGAGTCGAGAGATCGGTGTGCCCGCCTGCGAAGGGCTGGTGGCGTTCGGTCGTGGGGACTACGCCCAGGCCATCGCCTCGTTGATGCCGCTGCGCGCCAAGGCCAACCGCTTCGGCGGCAGTCATGCGCAGCGTGATGTCTTCTCCTGGACGCTGACCGAAGCTGCCCTTCGCCTGGGCAACCGCGCGCTCGCCGAGGCGCTGGTTGCCGAGCGCCTCGCATTGAAGCCAGAGAGCCCGATCAACCGCAACTGGCACAAGCGCGCAGGTCAATTGCAGCAATAAGCAGGTGGAGCGAGTTCGATCGGCCCCGTCTATTTCTGCTGCCTGCTGCCTCTGATGTTGCCGGCAACCCCGCCAGCGACGGCGCCGATCGCGGCACCCGTCCATCCACTGCCGCCGGAGATCGCGGCAATGCCGGCGCCCGCTGCAGCACCGATGGCGGCACCGCTGACCGTCCCTTGCTGCTGGGCGGACATCGAGGTGCAGCCAATCACGCTCGCCACGGTGAGGGCTGCGGCCAGCAATAGGGACCTGTTCATCTTCACCTCCGCTACTTGTTCTGCTTCAGGCCGGGCACGACCATCTCGAACCAGAGGGTCTCGATGACGGGTCGTTTCGCCTGGTCAGGATGGGCGGCGTACCATTGGTTGAGCCCTTCGCGCACGGTATCGAGCGTCTGGCCCTTCAAGCCCCGGCCGAAACGTGGAATCAGGCTGTGCTCGTCGCTCGGCGGCTTGGCCTCATGGTAGGCCGACTCCACCTCGTAGGCATTGGCGATGCCGATGAGATAGACCTTCTTGAGCTGCTCCGACGACTGCATCCATTGCTCGCCGGTGATCAGGGCAACCCCTTCGGCGCGGGCAATACCCGAAGCCGTCATCAGGCTCACCCAGGCCGCCAACACCAACGTGCCCAATCGCAATGCGCTCATCGCCTTCCTCCTCGCCAGGTTGAAGCTCGACACGTGCAGCTTGTCAGGTTGTCTCGCGCTTCCATCATCAGCCGGTAACCCCGGGCCTACAGACAAGTTTAGATTCCCGAGTGAAGGCCGCGATGTTTTTGGCGCTGACGGGAACCGTCGCGACGACCGGTTGAGTCCACAGCCAAAAGCGGACATCGGCCTGGTGCAATGCTACCCTGCGCCGGACCCACTCAAGGCAGCCCCATGGACATACCGCCGCGCTTGATCATCCATGAATCCAGATACTGGGTTCTCAATCACCGCATGGACAGTGCGTTGCCGGGCTACCTGATGCTCAGTGCAAAGCAGATGACCCACTCCCTGGCAGCGCTACCGATCGAAGCGCAAGCGGAGCTGGGGGTGTTGCAAGCGCGAATACAGAAAGCCATCGACGATCAGCTACAGCCCAAACGCTTGTATATCGGCCGCTTCGGGCATGGTGCAGGCTACGCCATACACTTCCACTTCATCCCGGTGTATGCCTGGGTCGAAGCTTTGTTCTGGGAAGACGAAAGGTACAGGTTGCTGCAAACCTTCGGCTCGATCGACAGTGCGCTGGCGCAAACAGATGGCGCAGAGCTGATGCTGTTTGTGTGGCGCGAGTTTTGTGAACGCCCTGAGCCGCCACCGGTGCAAGGCCCCTCTGTCGATCAGGTTATTGCGGCCCTGCGTACTGCATTGAGTCCGGCTTCGGTTTGACGCAAAGGATGGAGTGTCATTCAATGCCTGCCATCGTCAAATCCGCCAGTGGCTACTTTCCTCCATTTCTGTCCGGGAGATCTTGTGCTTAGAACTGTTGCAGACATGGATCTACGCCTGCTGCGCATTTTCTCCGCCGTGGTGAAATGCGGGGGCTTCACCGCTGCCCAGGCGGAGCTGAACATGAGCCAGTCCAATATCAGCACGCATATCTCGGGCCTGGAGAAACGCCTCGGCTACCGGATCTGCGAGCGCGGCAAGGGTGGTTTCCGCCTGACGGAAAAAGGCGAGCGGATTCTCCAGGCCGCCAATGCCTTGTTCGACGCGGTCGATGTCTTTCGCGACCAGGCACAGGACCTGTCCGGTCGACTGGTCGGCGATCTGTACCTGGGCCTGGCCGATAACATTGCCACCTTGCCGGCCGCCCGCATCGATGCGGCCATCGCGCGGTTCTACCAGCGCGACCACGACATGCACCTGCACATCTTCGTCAACTCACCCACTGAGCTTGAGCTGGCGGTGATCGATGGGCAGCTCGACCTGGCGATTTCCTATTTCAGCCGGCCACTGCCGACCCTGGCGTACCAGCCGCTGTATGTGGAGGAAGTGGGCGTTTTTTGCGGGAGCCGGCATCCGTTGTTCGAGGTTGCCGAGCCGGAGCTTGCGGCGCTCCAGGCCAGTGACTGGATCAAGCATGGCTTCCTGCCAGTCGACCAGGTGCTACCGATCACGCCGCGTCGAGTCTCGGCTACCGCCCACCACATGGAAGCGGTGGTACACGCGGTGCTGGCCGGCACGCACCTGGGGTACTTGCCCACCCATTATGCCCAGCCCTGGTTGAACGGCGGCCAGATGCGGGCGCTGCATGCCGATACGCTGCGTTATGAAGTACCGCACAGCATGATCACCCCCCTTGGCCGCCCCCAGAGCGAGGCGGTCAGCGCCTTCATTGAAGACTTGCTGACCGAGCACGCCCTGGCGGACGACTAGTGCTGGCCGATCAGTCCAGGCAGCGCGTCACATGCTTGACCGATTGATAGGCCGACAGGCCCCAGGGGCCTAGCTCGCGGCCGATACCGCTGCCTTTGCTGCCGCCCCAGGAGGTTTCCACGAACACCGCCTGTATCGAGTTGATCCACACGTGGCCGACCTCCAGGGCCGCCGCGACGCGCTCGGCCCGGGTCAGGTCGGCGCTGACCACCGTGGCCACCAGCCCGTACTGGCTGTCATTGGCCAGTTCCACGGCCTGGGCTTCGCTGCTGAATCGATGGGTGCACAGCACCGGCCCGAAGATTTCCTGGCGCCACAGCGCGCTGTCCAGCGGCACGTCGGTGTACACCGTCGGGCTGACGAACCAGCCGGGCATCTGCAACGCATACCCGCCCGTCAGGCAGTGCAGGCCCTCGCTGCGCGCCAGCTCGAAACAGGCGGTGACCTTGGAGAACTGCGCTTCGCTACTGAGCGGGCCCATGTCGACCTCGTCGTCGAGCGGATTGCCCACGCGCAACTTCTCCAGGGCGTTCTTCAAGCGCGCCAGCAGGGGCTCGGCGATGCTGTCCTGCACCAACAGGCGCGAGGTCGCCGAGCACATTTGCCCGGCATTCCAGCAGATCCCGGCGATGATCCATTCCACGGCCTGGTCCAGGTCGCAGTCGTCGAACACCAGGATGGCGGACTTGCCACCGAGCTCCAGGGTCAGCGGGCGGCAGTAGTCGGCGGCGCTGTGCATGACCGCGCTGCCGGTTTTATTGCTGCCGGTGAACGACAGCTTGTCGATGCCCGGGTGGGTGCTGAGGGCAACGCCCGTCTCGGCGCCACCACCGACGATGTTCAGTACACCTTGGGGCAGACCGATTTCGTGGGCGATCTCGGCAAACACCTGCTCGATCAAGGGGGTGACTTCCGACGGCTTGAGCACGACGGTGCAACCCGCGGCCAGGGCCGGGGCCAGCTTCCAGGCGCTGGTCACCAGCGGGAAGTTCCACGGCACGATCAAGCCGACCACGCCGATGGCTTCAAGGCGAGTGTGCGAACGAAAACCTGGCGCCGGCAGGGCGACCTCAGCGTTCTGGCGTGCGTCCAGCTGCTCGGCGAGCCCGGCGTAGTAGGTGAAGGTGGCGACGGCGTCGTCGACATCGGCGCTGGCTTCATGCCGCGGCTTGCCGTTGTTCTGCATTTGCAGGGCAACCAGGCTGTCACGGCGCTGTTTAAGCTGTTCGGCAAAACCCCGCAGGTAGGTGGCACGCCGGGCGGCGTTCAGGCCCTGCCAGCGGGGCAGCGCCTGGCGCGCGGCACGGACCGCCTGATCGACCTGTGCCGGGCTGCAGCTGTGCAGTTGGGCGAAGGGTTGCGCCAGGCAGGGGTCGTAGGCAACCACCAGGTGATCGCTTTGCCCCGCCACCCACTGACCGTCGATGAAGTGGGACTGGCTCATTGCTGTGCTCCCGGCAATACACCGAGCACGGCATTACGGAAAATATGGCTGTATTCGCTCGCCGTCAGCGGGCGCGCATTGGTGTCGGAGGAGGAAATGTCCGCCAGGGCTTGCTCGCCCACCCAGGCCTCGTCCGCCAGGTCCAGGCCAATTTCGGCCAGGGTGTGGGGGATGCCCAGTTGCCTGCGCAGACCGAGCACCCAGTTGAGGAAGCCATGGAAATCGGGCTGCTCCAGTTCCAGGTAGCGCGCCAGGCGGCCGATGTTTTCGCCGATCGCCGAGTGGTTGGCCACCAGCACGTAAGGCAGCAGGATCGCGTTCAGCAGACCGTGGTGCTTGTGGTAGCGGGCACCCAGGGGGTGGGCGAGGGCATGCACGCCGCCCAGGCCTTTCTGGAAGGCCACCGCGGCCATGGCCGAGGCGACCAGCATGCCTTCGCGGGCGAGCAGGTCCTGGCCGTCGCGTACGGCATTGCCCAGGTGCTCGCCCACCAGGCGAATCCCTTCGACGGCGATGCCGCTGGACATCGGGTGGTAGAGGGGCGAGCAGAAGGCTTCGATGTGATGGGTCAGGGCATCCATGCCGGTGGCCGCCGTCAAGGCCGGCGGCAGGCCACGGGTCAGCACAGGGTCGAGCAATACACAGGCAGGCAGCAGCTGCGGGTGGCTGACCACGCGCTTGATCTGATGCGCGGTGTCGGTCAGCACGGCTTCACGGCCGAGTTCCGAGCCGGTGCCGGCGGTGGTCGGCAGGGCAATCAGGGGCGCCAGCCCCAGGTCCGGGAAGTCGGCCAGGGTCGGGTAGGCCTCGATGATCCGCGACCACTGGAATCGTTCCAGACCTTCGGCGTCACGCGAGGCCAGGCAGATGCCCTTGGCGGCATCCATGGCGCTGCCGCCGCCCAGGGCGATGAGTGAGTCGTGGTTGCCGGCCTTGAACGCCGCGACGCCGCGCTCGACGTCGTCCAGGCTCGGGTTGGCCTCGATGGCGGAGAATACGGCAAAGGCGATGTCGGCTTGCTGAAGATGATTGGTCAGCAGGGCAAAGGGTTCCAGGGGCAGCATCCCGGGATCGGTGACCAGCAGGGGCTTGCGCATGCCCAGCAACGCGCAGCGCTGGGCCAGGGTGGCGAGCGCGCCGGCGCCACAGAAGATCTCGGTGGGGTAGTTCCAGTAGTGAAGCGTGGCAGACATACGGGTGCTCCAAAGCAGCGGGCTGGAGGCGTGTTTCAGCCTCCACCCGTCAAAGAGAGTGGTGCCCGGCAGGCACCGCAAGGGATCAGTCGGTCAGCGCGGCGCGCTGGTAGGGCTTGGCCAGGACCATGTAGAGCAGGCCCAGTACCGCCAGGGTCGAGAACACCAGGATCACGGCCCAGACCTGGAACCAGGGCGCGCCAGTTGGGGCCAGCGATTCGCGCGGCCAGGCGACGTTGATGCTTTCGAACACCAGCCAGACGAATGCCAGCAGGTTGACCAGCAACCCCCAACGCCCGAGGCTGAACACCCCGGCTTCGGCTTTCCAGCGGCCGCCCAGCCGTGCCAGCAGCGCGCAGGTGATCACGATCAGGAAGACCACGAAGAAGCCTCCGCTGCCAAAGGCGATCAGGGTGCCGACGGCGGTTGCGTTCAGGCCCAGGGCCAGGCCGAAGCTGGCGAACAGCGTGCTGAACACCATGGCAGCCAGCGGCACCTTGCGTTTGTCGACGCGGCGCAACAAGGCCGAGGCGGGGAGGATCGAGTCACGGGCCATGCCGAACACGGCGCGGCCCAGGTAGGTTTGTACCGACACCACGCAGGCAATGAAGGCCACCAGCACCACGCCGACGAACGGACGCTCGGCCCAGGCCCCGAAAGCATCGACCACGGCGGGGGTCACCGGGTCGACCACCTGGCCCGAGACCATCGCCGCGGTATCGGTATAGGACAGGGTGACGGCGAACGCCGTGAGCATCACGGTCAGGCCGACCAGGATCATCGAGCGCAGGATGGCACGCGGTGTCGAAGTGCGGGCGTCGGCGGTTTCCTCCGACACTTGCGAGCAGGCATCGAAGCCCAGGAACGCCCAGCCACCGACCGCCATGGCGGTGAGAAAACCGGTCAGGTAGGACCCGTCCGTAGCTTGGGTCGCGCTCACGCCTTCGAACAGCATGGAAAGGGAATGATTGCGGAAGAACAGCAGCAACAGTGTACCGATGCCGATGGAGGCAATCGCCTCGGCGACGATGCCCGCGTTTACAAAGTGTTTGAGCGGGTTGATGCCCAGCAGATTCACGCCGAGCCCGAGCAGCAACAGGGCCCCGCCACTGGCCACCTGGGCATTGGCGCTCGGCGCTTCACCGGTCAAAAACAGCCAGAGCCAGAAGCCGCCCAGATACGCGACGGTGGTCAAGGAGGCCAGTGCCGAGGCCAGGTACATGAACCCGGTGAACCAGGCCCAGCGATCACCTGCCAGACGCTTGACCCACTGATAACAGCCACCGGCCAGCGGGTACTGGGATGAAAGTTCTGCATACACCAGTGCCACCAGCAACTGCAATGCCAGGCACAGCGGAACGATCCAGACCCACGAAGGGCCAACGCTCATGGCGCCGAGCGACATGACCGAATAGATCCCGACGACGGGAGAAACGGTCGCAAAGCCCACGGAGAACGACGACCACAGCGACAGCCCGCGGTGCAGCTCCTGTTTGTATCCCTGGCGCTGCAGCAGATGTTCGTCAGTGTTCTTATGGAGTGTGGAGTCCATCATCGTGCACCTCGCACGGAGGTGGAGGACGTTACAACGGATGAGCGCGCTGGAAGGCCCGAAGCGTATGTAAGAGTGTATTTCATAGGGAGTCCTGAGTCGGCAGGTCAAATTATTTTTGGGAGGGCCTTTCAGGGCAAAAGGCTTACCGACGTTACGTGCCCATTTTTTACGAGCCGACTCAGTCTAGAGCGAACAAACATCAACAAGAATTCATATGTTTCGAAGCTAGCATCAAAAAAATAAGATGTTTGCCTGGCGATGAGGTGGTCCGAGAACGACGGCTGCCAGTCAAAGCCCACCGCCGAAGCGGTACTGCCAGACAATGGCAAAACCATCGTATTCGCTGCCAGTGCGGCTGTACGCCCCCTTGCTCGCAGCCAGCTTGAGCGAATGGTTGCGGTTCACCGGCAGGGTGAGGGTGCCCCCGTAGCGTGTGGTCTCCTGGTAATCGTGGTTGCCGACGCCATTGATCGAGGTACTGCCGCCGGCAAAGTACGTCGTATCCAGTGAGACCCACACGCCGTTGCCGAAGGCATAGATGATATGCCCCTGTACCTGATGAAGCGGGTCCTGGGACGCCGTGCGGCCACCGAAGTAGTCATCGTTGTCGGTGTAGAAGGTCGTCGCGGCGGCCAGCTCCAGGGTCACCGGCCCCAGCCGCTTGGAGATCCCCAGTTCAGGTTTGAATGACCAGCGGTTGTTGCCCAGGTTGACCAGCCTGCCGGGGTCGTATTGGCCAAGGGGCGCGGTAATCGCCAGGCTGGCACCGATGATCACATCCTGGCGATAGTCGGCGAACTCGGCCAGGGACAGCGCCGGCGCGCCATAGAGGTTGACCGAGAAACGAAACCTTGGATCGATCAGGCCGGTGACATCACGCTCCCTGGGTTCGCCGGCAAACAGCGCAGAGCCCTTCAAATGCGCCCGGGGCACGACGATATCGAACTTCCCCGATCGACCCCATACGTCCAGGGACCTGGCAAAGGCAAACACCGCAGCCTTGATCCTGATCTTGCCATCCTCCAGCGGAACCGAGGGGTTGGCGGTGACACTGCCATCCATATCGCTGTAGCCCAGCAGCAGGAAATTGATACCGACCGGCGTATTGGCATACGACCTGGGTTCGAGGTCTTCGGCAACGGCCGTGCTGGCCAACAGGGCAAGCGCGGCCGCAAACCCTGCGCAGGGTTTGTGGGTCATGCACATTCACGCGCTTCCTGTCGGCCCCGGAGTGGTATGTATTGTTGTAGCGCATAGGCAGGACTTTGCTTCAGACTCGATCCCGATCCTATCTGGTCGGTTGAAATCACCATGGCGCCTCAATTCGAAATCAGCGAAACCCTGGTCGGCGCGCTTTCGCTGCGCGCCATTAAATCCTTTCTTGCGGCGGCGAAATTCAGCAGCTTTACCGGCGCTGCCAATGCCCTGAACGTGACCCCCGCAGCCGTCAGCAAGCAGGTGCGGGAACTGGAGGACTACCTCGGTACGGCGCTGTTTGTCCGCTCGGGAAGGGCTGTCACGCTGACGGCCGATGGCGAGATGTTCAAGGATGCCACCCAGCTTTCGCTGATCAATATTCATCAGGCCGCCGAACGCCTGCGCAAGAGAACGCCCGCCAGGCAGACCTTGACGGTGTGCTGTTCGCCCGCGTTTTCAGCGCTTTGGTTGCACAGACGACTGCCCGAGTTCCTTCGGGACGCTGCGGATATCGAACTCACCGTGCTGGCCACACAGAACTTCATCGCGATGGAAGCCGGCGTGCAGCCTGACGTGTACATCGCCAAGCTGGCTAGCCTGCGCGGCGGATACGACAGCGAGCACCTGTTCGACGACGAAGTCTATCCGGTCTGCACGCCCCGATATCTGAACAGCCACGGCCCGATCAACGCCCCCGAAGAACTGCTCGACAGGTCGCTGCTGGACCTGAGCGCCTATGGTCGCTCGCAGATTTCCGAGCATATCGACTGGAAAGTCTGGCTGGCGCTGCATGACGTGGACACCCATTGGCGCGCCGATACCCCGCGGCACCTGTTCACCAGCAATGATTACGCAGGCATCGTGCAGTTGGCCTTGGCGCATCATGGGGTGGCCTTGGGTTGGCATCATCTGGTCGGACACCTGGTCGACAGCGGCGAGCTGGTGCGGCCGCTGCCGCACAAGACGGTCATGAAAAACCGCGGCCATTACCTGTCCGTGCGCAAGGACAGGGCGGATACCAGCGTGTGCAAACACTTCTGCCAGTGGATCAAGCAAGAGCTCGCCGCGCAATCTTCAACCAAAAGTTGAAGGAATGCCGGAGGAAATGTCGTTTAAGTTATCGATGAAATACGCATAGATTTCTCTTTGCGTCGCAAGGGGCGGCGGTACGCAAGAGGAGTTCAGCACATGGGTTTCAAGAGAAGTATCCAGGCCGTGGAAACCCATTCGGGTATCCCCATGCGCGTCGTGACCGGCGGTATCCCGCATATTCCCGGTGACACCGTCCAGGCCAAGATGAAATGGCTGCAAGCCAATGACGACGGGCTGCGCAAGCTACTGCTGCGCGAGCCGCGTGGCTACCCGGCCCATTGCTGCAATATCGTCGTGCCGCCCTGTCATCCAGAGGCGGATGCAGGCTTCATCATCCTGGAGCAGGTCGAGTACCCGATGATGTCGGGCGGCAACACCATCTCCGTGGCAACGGTGCTACTGGAAATGGGCATGCTGCCGATGCACGAGCCGGTGACCGAACTGACGCTGGAGGCACCGGCCGGGCTGATACGCATCACCGCCGAGTGCCAGGGTGGCAAGGTCAAGCGCGTGAAGTTCAAGAACGTACCGGCCTTTGCCGCGCATCTGGATGCCGTCATCGATATACCACATCTGGGCAAGGTACGAGTGGATGTCGGCTGGGGCGGCATGTTCTATGCCATTGCCGATGTGCGCCAGTTTCCGGGGCTTGAACTCAAGCCCGAACATGGCAAGGAGATTGCGCGGGTCTCGGCCATGATCCGCCAGGCCGCCATCGAGCAGTTGCCGGTTGCGCATCCCGACTATCCGGGTGTCGGGATCACGATTTCCCAGCTCTCGGGCCCCACGGACGACCCGCGGGCCGACTGGAAGAACGCCGTCACCATGCCCACCGGCCCGCTCTCGTGGGACGATCCGGCCACCTGGACCGGGGCGATCGACCGCTGCCCCTGCGGCACCGGCACGTGCGCCAAGATGGCCGTGTTACATGCCAAGGGCGAGCTGGCGCTGCACCAGGACTTCCGTCATCAGGGCATCCTCGGCACCGTCTTTACCGGCCGGCTGGAGGAAACGACGCGCATCGGCGAGCACGTCGCCGTGGTGCCGACACTGGCCGGCACCAGCTGGATCCATGGCTTGCACACCATCGTGCTGGATCACGACGATCCCTTTCCCGAGGGTTACACCCTCGGGGACATCTGGCCGAAACAGTAGGGACGGTAGCCATGCAGATCATTTCAGCGCAGCAAATCCGCTCGGTACTCGACTGGCACGGCGTTCTTGACGCCTTGCACCGGGGGCATTCGGGCTCCCGGCCGATTGCCGACGGTTACTTCATCGGCGATTCGAGCTTTGGGCTGTTCAGCCGGGGCGTCATCCTGCCGGGCAAGGGCGCCGGGGTCAAAATCGCCTCGATCCATCCGGCCAATGGCGCTGCCGATCCTCCGCTGCCAACGGAGCAGGCCGCGTTCCTGGTCATGGACGAGCGCACCAAGGGACTGGTCGCCATGCTGGACGGGCCTGAAATCACCCGCTGGAAGACCGCAGCCGACTCGGCCCTGGCGGCACGGATATTGAGCCGCGAAAACAGTGAGGTCCTGCTGGTCCTGGGCGCAGGCCCCATTGCTGCGGCCTTGACCGACGCTTACCTGCACATCCGGCCATCGATCCGTGAAGTCTTGTTGTGGAATCGCACGGCGTCGCGGCTGGAAGGCGCGCGCTCGGCGCTTGCGGCGAGAAACATCCGGGTGCGGGTGGTCGACGATCTCGATGCTGCAGTCGCCCGGGCAGACATCATTGCCGCCGCCACCAGCACATCAACGCCTGTGATCCGCGGCGAGTGCGTTCGTCCCGGTACCCATGTCGATCTGGTGGGAGGCTACCGGCCCGACATGCAGGAGGCCGATTGCACGGTGTACCGTGATGCCCGGATCTTCGTCGACGACCGGCAGAATGCTGCCCAATCGGGGGACATCCTGACTCCCCTGCAAGCGGGCGTGATCGGGGAGGGCGACATAGAGGGCGATCTGTTCGATCTGTGCAGGATGCCGGCGTTCCATCGTTCGGCCGGGGACCGGACGGTCTACAAGAATGCCGGCGGTGCCTACCTGGACCTGATCGTCAGCCAGTATGTTGTCGAGCAACTGACGTCACGCTAGCGTGCGCTGTCATCCGCTGCCTTGGGGGTCGCGGCCGAACCTGCCAGCAAGCCACCGTCAATGTTGAACTCACTGCCGGTAACGTAGGCCGCGTCATCCGAGGCGAGAAACAGCGCCATGGCCGCCACTTCTTCGGGCATGCCGAAGCGCCTGAGCGGCGTGTCGCGGACCAGGGCGGCCATTCGCGCTTCACGACCTGCATCGGTGCCGAGCATGGGCTCCCACATAGGCGTGAGGATGGCGGCCGGATGAATCGAGTTGCAGCGAACCTTCAGCCCCTGCTCGGCGCAGTACAGCGCCACGGTCTTGGTGTGGTTGCGAACGGCGGCCTTGGATGAGGCGTACGCCGCCGCGCCCGGGATGCCGACCAGGCCTGAGCGGGAGGAGATGTTGATGATGGCGCCAGCCCCCGACTGGCGCATGGCGCCAATGGCGTACTTGCAGCCGAGGAACACACCGTCGAGATTGGTATGATGCACAGCGCGCCAGTCTTCCAGGCGAGCATGTTCCGGATCATGCCGGACGACGCCCTGCTCGAATCCGGTGATCCCGGCGTTGTTCACCAGCACGTCAAGGCTGTCGCGCGCCTTCAGGATCTGCATCGTTACGCGCTGCCAGTCTTCTTCGCTGCGCACATCGAGCCGCAGGTAACAGGCGCGATCACCCAGTGAGCGTGCAACTGCGCTGCCCAGGTCGTCATTGATGTCGGTGAGGTAGACAAAGCAGCCTTCTTGCACGAAGCGCCGTGCAATCGCGGCGCCAATGCCCTGGGCCGCCCCGGTGATGAGCGCTGTCTTGGTCGTCAGTTTATTGTCCATAAATGATGTAGCTCCGTGGGGTGGTGCGTGGAAAAGGAAATCTAGCTGCGTTTGCTGCAATTGCCACCAGGATCGCGGGGCAAGCCCGCTCCTGCAGATTGACCGCGCACCGGGCCAGGTGTTGGAACCGTTGGAAATTTATGCGCAGCTCTCCTAGAACTTTTCCCTATTTATCGGTCTATTTGGATAGGCACATCGGCCCGGTAAACGCGACACGATAGTTTCCCGAAGACCGATGGCCACACATCCAAATGTCAGCCAGAGGTTGTCTTCGCTCATGAAATTCCATGTCCCACGGAGGGTGCTCTTCGGCCTGTTCGCGTTCGTCGCGGTGGGCTCGGCATCAGCAACACAGATGAAGACTTCCAATCCTGCTCCTGCACCTGAGGCCGCCGCGCAAGTCGCAGCCGTCCAGGCGCCGGCCAGGGCTGCCGAAAACCCCTGGCCAACCCTGGCCAGCGTGGCCGACCAGCAGCCAGGAGCGTTGCTGGCCCATGACGACCGCTACTGGCACGACCACCGTTATGATGATCGCCGGGACGACTGGCGGCGCGAACAATGGCGCCGCGACAACTGGCGCCGAGAGCAGGCCCGCCGGGAAGCCGAGCGCCGTCGTGACTGGGAGCGTCGGCGTGATTGGGAACGCCGTCATGACCGGGCCATGCAGCACCGTTACTACGACGATCGCGGCTACTATCGTCGCTAGGGCGTAGCGTCTTCAACCGGGGCGTGCGGGGTGTCTGGCAAGTGCCCACGCGCTCGCAGGGAAGCACTCACAAAATCCAGCGCCCGACGGAAAACGGGGTGGCATTCGGCATGGGGCAACCGGTCGAGCGCCGCCCAGAAAAACTCGAAACAGTGACCATGGTCATCGAGCGTCTGATGCGACCACCGCTCAGGTAATGGTTCACTCACCCGGCACAGGTGAAACGACCAGACCTGGCCTTGATGGCCAGCCTCCCAACAGCCCAGTTCGTCGCGGATCGTGGCCGCGTTGATACCCGACTCTTCCGCCAGTTCCCGCAGGGCCGCCTGGCCAGGTGTTTCGCCTGGCTCGATGGTGCCCTTGACCAGTTGCACGCCTGCCAGTGGGTGACGGAACAAGAGGATCCTTTGGTGCGGCGTGGATGAAAGCACTACGGCGCAGGCCTTGTCAGGGTGCATGACGATTTCCTTATTTCTAAAAAGGACAGATTTTTTGCCTGCCCCACGTTAAAGTCTCTACCGCCATAGGGCTATGCGTCCTTCAATGGCATCAGCTGCTTCAGATCGCCAATTCGATTTTCAAAGGAACTGAAATCAATGAAAGCGTTAATCGTCATCGACGTACAACACGGGCTGTTCAGGTCTTCTCCGGCCCCGGCGTCAGCTGAAAGCGTGATACATCGCATCAACGGCTTGACCAGGCGGGCCAGGTTGCAGGGAGCGCCGGTCATTTTTGTTCAGCACGAGGCAACGGGCGGCGAGTATTTCAGGCATGGCAGCGCGGAGTGGGCGCTGGACGCTGGTCTCGTCACCTGCGACACCGATCAACTCGTCCGTAAAACCACGCCCGATTCCTTCCTGAGAACAGACCTCGAAGCGGTGTTGGCGAAGTGTGGAGCGTCCCATCTGGTGGTCTGCGGGTATGCCAGCGAATTCTGCATCGATACCACAGTCCGGCGTGCCGCGGCCTTGGGCTATGAGGTGACCTTGGTCAGTGATGCCCACACGACCCAGGACAAAGCCCATGCCGATGCGGCGCACATTATCGCTCACCACAATGCCACCTTGCCGAGTATCAGAAGCTTTGGCGTACCGATCCACGCGCAAGCAAGCGAGGGTGTCGAGTTCGCTCAGGGTTAGGCATCCTGCCTGCGGGCCGTTGCACACTGGGTAAATGCCAACCCGTTCGAAGTAGTGATCGACGTCGCTGATCGCCAGGTACAAGGTGCCGGACAGCGACACCGGCGTCGGCCGAGCCTGGGGCGCTAGGCAAGCCGCTCCCACATCTGCAGCAGCCCCAGGCCATGGACAACACCGAAGCCGGTGCACACCAGCGAACTGATCACGATGAAGCGCGTGCTCCTGCCGGTGTTGATGAGAAAGAACGGCCCGACCACCCCGCGCAGCAGGTAGATCAGTGTGATCACGATGAGCGCCGGGCGCAGCAGTGGTAGCGGACCGATCACCAATGCCCCGGACAGGGCATAGGCGGCCCAGATCACCAGCACCAGCGCGATGCCAAGGGTGATGATGGCCGGAAAGGTCTTTCCCGCCTCGGCGGCGCGGACGAAGCGCTCGCCCGCACCGAACAGCCGGTAGCCGGCAGGCCCGGCTATGATCGCGCCGATGTGCAGGGCGGCAGCCAGCAGGCTGAGTACGGCACCGATGATCAATGCCAGGTTGTAGTGGTCCATTACGCGCGATCTCCCTTCCTTGAGTGCTCAAGCGAGCGTGCATCCTAGCAGCTTGCCTATACTGCTTTCGATTCGTCGATACCCCGGCAGAAAAGGAATTTGCATCATGAGCGAAGATCCGAAAGTCAAAGGGCCCGCGTCGTATTTCCCCTCGATTGAAAAGAAATACGGGCAACCCATCAGCCACTGGCTGACGCTGCTCGAATCGCTGAGTGGCAAGAAGCATATGGAGATGGTGGCCTGGCTCAAGGCCGAGCATGGGATGGGGCATGGGCATGCCAATGCGCTGGTTGCCTACTTCCTGCACCGCACACCGTAGGAGCGGGCTTGCCCCGCGAAGCGATGTGAATGGCAGCAGGCAATCGCGGGGCAAGCCCGCTCCTACAGGCGGTCAAACCAGGATGGGGTGACCGCTTGTCGGCCTTTGCCCTGGGTTGTCGATTACCTATGCGCCCATTCGACTACTGCACAGATCAACCCCACGTGCAGGAGTAAGTGTCATGGCTTATGTCGATGGATTTGTCATTGCCGTACCCACCGCCAACCGCGAGGCCTTCAAACGCCATGCCGAGGAGGCGGCGCTGGTGTTCAAGGAGGCCGGGGCGCTGCAGATCAGGGAGTGCTGGGGCGACGATGTGCCCGAGGGCAAGGTGACGTCGTTTCCGATGGCGGTGAAGTGCAAGGACGATGAGACGGTGGTGTTTTCCTGGATCGTCTGGCCGTCGCGGCAGGTGCGCGATGCCGGGATGCAGAAGGTGATGGAGGACTCGCGCCTGCAGCCGGACAAGAATCCCATGCCCTTCGACGGGCAGCGGCTGATCTTTGGCGGGTTCGAAGTGCTGGTGGATGTGTAGGGGCCGCTGGCCTCATCGCCGGCAATACCGGCGATGAGGCTCAGTGGGCAATCTGCTTTTTACAGTTTCGGCATCTGCCCGATCCGGCCCATCATCTCCGTGACGATCTGCAGGTCGAGCATGAACTGCTCGACGGTCTTGAACTCGTTGTCGTTGTGGCCGGTGTATTTGACGTCGGGCATGGCCAGGCCGAACTGCACGCCATTGGGCAGTTCATGCACCGAGGTGGCGCCGGCGGAGGTGCCGAACTTGTGCGCCATGCCCAGGTTCTCACTGGCGACCGCCAGCAAGGCCTTGACCCATTCACCCTCGGGGTTGCGGTACATCGGTTCGGCGATCGAGGTGTCCAGGGCGACGTTGATCGCGGACTGCTTGCTCCAGGCCGCAAGCTTGTCGCCGATTTCCTTCTTCAGCACCTCAGGCGACTTGCCCACCGGCACGCGCAGGTTGACCGCCAGTTTGAAGGCCTTGTCGTCCATGCCCACGTAAGTCGGCGAGGTGGTCAACGGGCCCATGAAGTCATCGGCAAAACCGACGCCCAGTTTGCCACCCAGGTAGTCCAGGCCCCAGTTGTCGGCCCCGTAGCGGGCGGCGTCGGTGATCGCGTTGTGCTTGAGCGCGACCTTGCCGTCCAGGCTGTTGATCAGCTCCAGCATCCGCGCCACCGGGTTGACGCCGGATTCTGGTTCGGAGGAGTGGGCCGATACCCCGGTGACGGTCAGTTGCACATCCTTGCCGACCACCTTGGCGTTGACACCGAAGTTGCCGCCGTTGCCCTTGGCATAGGCATCGCCTGCCTGCTGCAGGCTGGCGGCAAGCTCGGCGGGCGTGTCGGTGACAAAGGTGGCGACCGAGGTCGAGGGGATCTGGTTGGTCGCCAGGCCACCGGTCATTGCGGTGATTTCCGCGCCTTTGCCTTCGGCCTGGCGGCGCGGGAAGCTGGCCATGACGGTGCCGTAGCCTTTCTCGGCGATCACCACCGGGTAGCCGCCATCCAGCGCCAGGTTGTAGTTGGGGATGGGGTTGTGTTCGAAGTAGTACGGGATGGCGTCGCCGGTGGTTTCTTCGGTGGTGTCGACCAGCAGCTTGAAGTTTCTCGCCAGTGGCAGGTTTTCTTCCTTGATGATCTTCATGGCGTAGAGCGCGACCACGATGCCGTTCTTGTCATCCTCGGCACCGCGACCGTACATGCGATCGCCGATCAGGGTGAGCTTGAACGGATCGAGTCGGGTACCGTCCTGCAGCACCCAGTTTTCCGGGGTGACTGGGACCACGTCGGCATGGGCGTGGATGCCCACCACTTCATCGCTTTTCCCCTGGAGCGAGATCTCGTAGATGCGGTTGTCGACGTTGCGGAAATTCAGGTTGAAGGCCTGGGCCAGGCCTTTGATCTTGTCGGCAATCTTGATGAACTCGGGGTTCTCGTGCTGGTCGACACCCTCGACGCGGAAGGTCGGGATGGCCACCAGCTCGCGCAGGGTTTCGGTGGCGGCAGCACCATATTTCATCCGCGCGTAGAGACCGAGCAGGCGATGGATTTCGTTTTGCTGCTGCGCCGACAGGGGCTTGTTGGCAAGGAAGGCGGTGATGGTCGCGTCGAGCTTGTCGGCTTTGCCCAGGTCGCTCTCGGCCAGCGCACCGAGGAACTGCCTGAAGTCCTTCACCTGGGCGTTGCCGAAGGTTTTCAGGATCGCCGCGCTCTGTTGCGGGGTGATGTTGGCCTGGGCCTGGCAGGTGAAGGCAGTGAGACTGGCCAGCATCAGGGTGGTGGCCAGGTGCTTGAGTGAGAAGTCCATTGCTGGAGGCATTCCTTTGCAGGGGGTGGGTAGGCGGTGGCTGCCTCGATCGGCAAGCCGTCGTGCAAACTAACACCCCGTGCAAGCGCGCGTGGAGACCTGGAATGTGACCTGTCGCACAGTCATGCAAAAGTGACGCAGAAACGAAAAAGCACGGTGGTGGATGGCGCGACAGTGCCGGTGGGGCTTTCGCGGGGCAAGCCCGCTCCCACCTCAGACCCTGAACCGCGCCACCAGCGCCGTCAGCTCCCCGGCCAACCCCGACAACGCCTGGCTGGCCTGGCGGGTCTGTTGCGCGCCGGCCGCCGAGCGGGTGGAGAGCTCGCGGATGTTGAGCAGGTTGCGATCCACTTCCCGTGCCACCTGGGCCTGCTGCTCGGCGGCGCTGGCGATCACCAGGTTGCGTTCGTTGATTTCGCCGATGGCGGTGTAGATGCCTTCAAGCACTTGCCCCGAGGCCTGGGTGATGTCCAGGGCCGAACGGGCGCGCTGGGTGCTGGCCTGCATCGAGGCCACCGCGGCTTCGGTGCCGAGTTGCACGCCATTGATCATTTGCTCGATTTCCCGGGTCGATTGCTGGGTGCGGTAGGCCAGGGTGCGCACTTCATCGGCCACCACGGCAAAGCCGCGACCGGCCTCGCCGGCACGGGCCGCCTCGATGGCGGCGTTGAGGGCCAGCAGGTTGGTCTGTTCCGACACCGAGCGAATCACTTCCAGTACCTGGCCGATGTCGCGAACCTGGCCGGCCAGTTGTTGCAGGTGCTCACTGCTGGTCTGCACTTCGCGGGTCATCGCCCGGGTGCCGTCGAGGTTCTCGCCCACCTGCAGGCGGCTCTGCTCGGCCAGGCGGTTGGAGGCGGTGGCCGCTTGTGAGGTGGACACCGCATTGCGCGCCACATCTTCCACGGCAGTGGTCATTTCGGTGACGGCGGTGGCTGCCTGTTCCAGTTCCTGGTCCTGCTGGCGCAGGCCGTTGGCGCTTTGTTCGGTGACATCATCGAGGGCTTCGGCGGCGCGGGCCAGTTGACGGGCACAGCCGCTGATCTGCCCCAGGGTGTCGCGCTGGCTGTGCTGCATGCGTTGCAGCTCGCTGAACAGCTGGCCGATCTCGTTGCTGCTGCGTACCGTTACCGGCACGCTGAGATCGCCCCCGGCGATGCGCTGGAAGTGCTGGCCGGCCTCGCGCAACGGGCGCAGCACGCGCTGGGCGATAAAGCTCCAGCACAGCACGGCCAGCAGCAGGGTGACCACGCCCAGTACGGCGCTGAGCACCTGGGCCTGGCTCAGGCGGCGGTCGGATTCGAGCATGATCTGCTGGCTGCGCTCGCTCAGCGCCGCCACCAGTTGCTGGCGCAGCGCCTGCATGCGGGCCATGGCCTTGCCGGCCTCGGTGTTGGCGATGAAGAAGCGCTGCAGGTCGTTGCCCCGGGTCGCTTCGCGCTGGCCTGCTACGGCATCGGCGTAGCTGGCGAAGGTGCCTTGCAGGTCCACGGCCAGCACCTTGAGCGCCGGGTCCTGGGCATGGGCGACCAGTTCGTCGAACAGTGTTCGGCTGTTGCCGATCAGTTGCTCGGACAGCGCCAGGCGTTTGTCGGTGCTGTCCTGGTGGCCGCCGCTCTGTTCCACGAAGCCGGAGGAGACGTTGGCGCTGGCGCGGATCGCCATCAGCAGGGCGTTGTTCAGCCGGTCCGACTGGTGCGCGGTCTGGTCCAGTTCGGTGATCTGCCCATCGCTGCCCACCGCCGCGCGCCAGGCGCTGACGGTGGAGAACAACAGGGTCAGGCTGAACAGCGACAGCACCCAGAACATCCCGGTGCGGATTTTCAGGTCGGCGAACATGCAGGCGGTACTCCTTGAGTTGTTATTAGCGCCACCGTGCGCCGAAGGATCGGCGGTGGGTGGTCTGCTATCGGAGTTGCCGCAGACGGACTTGAGGGCGTAAATCCGCTTGTGTTCGATTACCGCACGCAGTTTGTGTCAGCAGTGCTCGCTCCACAATGGTTCTGCTTGCATCGGTCCTTGTGGGAGCAACTGTCTTTGTGGGAGCTGGCGCAGCCTGCGATCGGCTGCGCAGCAGTCGCAATCGGTTCAGCTCGGTGGGTCTGAAGGAATCGCGTCGACAGGTTTTGCGGCCGTTTCACGGCCGATCGCAGCCTGGCGGCAGCTCCCACAGATACCCTACCGACTGTGGGAGCAGGCTTCGCCAGCTCCCACACGTGCATGCCGACAACCAACTGTTGCGCCAACAATTCACCGTACTGTAGCGCTCGCCCGATGGACCAGGGCGCTACCCTTGAAGCTCTGCCAGGAGGCCTTGCGATGCTCGACCTGCATACCCTGATGATCTTTTCCGGTGCGGTGACCCTGTTACTGCTCTCACCCGGGCCGAACATGGCCTTCGTCATCAGCCATGGCGTGTCCATGGGCTGGCGCGGCGGGCTGGCGGCGGCACTGGGCATCAGCCTGGCCGACCTGGTCCTGACGGCGTTGACCGCCACCGGTGTCACCACACTGATTGCCGCCTGGCCACCATCCTTCGACATCATCCGCTATTGCGGTGCGATCTATCTGTTGTGGATGGCCTTCAAGTTGTTGCAACCGCGTAGCCCGGGCAGGGCTCAGGGGGCATCCGGGACGTCATCGACGTCAGTGTTCGTCGCCGCGACCTTGAACAGTCTGCTCAATCCCAAGGCGCTGTTGTTCTTCATCGTGTTCTTGCCGCAGTTCGTGGTGCCGGGCAAGGATGTCGCCGGGCAATTGTTGCTGCTGGGGTTGCTGCTGAGTGCTATCGCCCTGGTGTTTCATGTGCTACTGGGCTGTTTTGCCGGATTGATCAGCCGACGCTTTGCTGCACAAGGACGCATGGCACGCTTGCAGCCGCGCTTGCTGGCCAGTGTGCTGGCCTTGCTGGCGCTGCGGTTGCTGGTGATGTCGCGACCGGCTTGACCTTTCTGTGGGAGCGGCGGTGCGACGACTCCCACAGGGTGCAGGCGTCAGTGCGCGCCAGCAGCCTTGTTCAGGTCGCTCTCCGCCCACTGGGTATACACGCAGGCATCGGCCACCGCCCAGCGGACCTTGACGCTGTCGCCCGGCTGCATCGGCATGCCCGCCGCCGACAGGGCCTTGACCGTCATGGCCGTGCCACCGGTGGTCACCACGCTGCAGGTCTGGCTCTCGCCCAGGAACAGCACCTCGCCAACCCGCGCAGACACCTGGTTCCAGCCCGCTGGCAGGGGCTGCTGGATGGCCTGTTCGGCGCTCAGGGCCACGGCTTTTTCCGGACGCACCATCAGCAGCGCATCCTGCCCCTCGCTCAGCCCCGGGGTCAGGCGCATGGCCAGTGGCTGGCCTTCGAAGCTGGCCGCGCCGTTGCCGTGGGCCTTGACGCGCAGGAAGTTGGAGTTGCCCAGGAACGAGGCGACGAAGGCATTCGGCGGGTTTTGGTAGAGGTCGTAGCCGGTGCCCAGGCCGACGATCTTGCCGTGGCTGAAGATGGCGATGCGCTGGGACAGGCGCATGGCCTCTTCCTGGTCGTGGGTGACGTAGACGATGGTGATGCCCAGGCGCCGGTGCAGCTGGCGCAGTTCGTCCTGCAGGTCTTCGCGTAGTTTCTTGTCCAGCGCGCCAAGCGGCTCGTCCATCAGCAGGATGCGTGGCTCGTACACCAGTGCCCGGGCGATGGCCACGCGCTGTTGCTGGCCGCCGGAGAGTTGCGCCGGGCGGCGGTGGGCGAAGCTGTCCAGCTGCACCAGCTTGAGCATGGCGTCCACTTGCTTGTCACGCTCGGCGGCGCTGCGCTTGCGGATGGCTAGGGGAAAGGCGATGTTGTCGCGCACCGACAGGTGCGGGAACAGCGAGTAGCGCTGGAACACCATGCCGATGTCGCGCTTGTGCGGCGGCACGTTGACCAGCGACTGGCCACTGACCAGGATCTCGCCGCTGCTGGGGGTCTCGAAACCGGCGAGCATCGACAGGGTGGTGCTCTTGCCCGAGCCGCTGGAGCCGAGGAAGGTCAGGAATTCGCCGTCCTGGATGTCCAGGTTGATGTCGTCCACGGCGGCGAAATCGCCGTAGTGCTTGTTCAGGTTGCGCAGGCTGACCAGGGTCTGGGCGTGCCGCGGGGTGTCGAGGACTGCACTCATCTTGTTGTTCTCCAGGCGCTCAAGCGCTGACTTCGTTGCGCCGGCGCAGGGCGGCGGCGATGACCATGACCAGCAGCGACAACCCGATCAGCAGCGTCGAGGCGACGGCGATCACCGGGGTCAGGTCCTGGCGCAGGGTGGTCCACATTTTTACCGGCAGGGTCTGCAGGGTCGGGCTGGCCATCATCACGCTCAGCACCACCTCGTCCCAGGACACCAGGAAGGCGAACAGGGCGCCGGCGATCATCCCCGGGCGGATCGCCGGAAAGGTCACCTTGACGATGGCCTGCAGGCGCGAGGCGCCACAGATCACCGCGGCATCCTCGATCGACTGGTCGAACAGCTTGAGCGAGTTGATGATCGAGATGATGGTGAAGGGCAGGGCGACGATCACATGGCTGACCACGAAGGAAAACAGCGTGCCGGTGTAGCCGAGCTTGAGGAACAGCGCGTACACCGCCACGGCGATGATCACCAGCGGCACGATCATCGGCAGGGTGAACAGGCCGTAGAGCATCTCCCGGCCGGGAAAGCGCCCGCGCACCAGGGCAAAGGCGGTGGGCAGGCCCAGGGCCACGGCGCAGAGAGTGGTCAGCACCGCCACCTTGAGGCTGGCCAGGGCCGCGTCCATCCATTCGGCGTTGGAGAAGAACTGCGCGTACCACTTCAGCGTCCAGCCCGGTGGCGGGAACACCAGCCACTGCGAGGAGCCGAACGACAACAGCACGATGAACACGATCGGCAGCAGCAGGAACAGCGCGATCAGGCCGGTGGTGGCGAACAGGCCGTAGCGCAGGCGCCGGCCCATGGCGTTGGGCGTCAGGAGCATCTTGGCTTACCTCGCGTTGCTGCTGCCGACCGGCGATTCCGGTTGCAGCTTCAGGTAGAAGTAGAACAGCACCAGGGTGATGGCGATCAGCAACGCGGCGGCGGCACTGGCCAGGCCCCAGTTGAGGAACGACTGCACCTGCTGGACGATGAATTCAGGCAGCATCATGTTCTGTGCGCCACCGAGCAGGGCCGGGGTCACGTAGTAGCCCAGGGACATGACGAACACCATCAAGGCGCCGGAGAACAGTCCCGAGCGGCACAGCGGCAGGAACACCTTGAAAAAGTTGGTCCAGGGGCTGGCGCCGCAGATGGAGCCGGCCTGCAGCACCATCGGGTCGATGGCCTGCATGGTCGCCTGCAGCGGCAGGACGATGAACGGGATCATGATGTAGCTCATGCCGATCACCACACCGGTGAGGTTGTGCACCATCTCCAGTGGCGCATCGATGATCCCCATGGCCATCAGTGCCTTGTTGATCACCCCCGAGGCTTGCAGCAGTACCAGCCAGGAGTAGGTACGCGCCAGCAGGCTGGTCCACATCGACAGCAGCACGATGTTCAGCAGCCAGCGGCCCCAGCCGCGTGGCACCAGGGTGATCGCCCAGGCCAGCGGAAAGCCCAGCAGCACGCTGATCAGGGTCACAAGGCCCGCCACCGAGAAGGTGTTGAACAGCACCCGGGCATAGGCCGAGTTGGCGAACAGCTGCTCGTAATTGCCCAGGCCCGGCACCGGCTCCAACACCCCGCGCAACAGCAGGCCGATCAGCGGGGCGAAGAAAAACAGGCCGAGGAACAACAGGGCCGGCAGCAGGTTGCGGCTGCCGCGCCAGCGCAGGCGCAGGGGCGGTGTCTGCTTCATCGCGGCTCCCTTGGTGCCGGCACCCGGGGTGCCGGACGGGGTTTGCAGGGCATTGATCGCGACTTTCATTTGACCAGCCACTCATTCCAGCGGGTGGCGATGGCCGGGCCGTTCTTGGCCCAGTAGGCAAAGTCCAGGGTGACCTGATCCTGAGCGTAGGCGGTCGGCAGGTTCGGCGCGAGGTCGGCCTTGAGCTGGCCGATGCTGTCGAGGTTGACCGGGGCATAGGCGGTGAGGTTGGCGAACTCGGCCTGGCCCTTGGCGCTGCTGGCTTCGGCCAGGAACTTCATGGCCGCGTCCTTGTTCTTGGCGCCCTTGGGCACGACGAGGAAATCGGCCATGACCAGGTTCTGCTTCCAGCTCACACCGACGGGGGCGCCGTCCTGCTGCAGGGCGTAGACCCGGCCGTTCCAGAACTGCCCCATGCTCGCCTCACCGGAGGCCAGCAGTTGCTGGGACTGCGCGCCGCCGCCCCACCAGACGATGTCTTTCTTGATGGTGTCGAGTTTCTTGAAGGCGCGGTCCAGGTCCAGCGGGTAGAGCTTGTCGGCGGGCACGCCGTCGGCCAGCAGGGCCAGTTCCAGCACGCCGGGGCTTGGCCATTTGTACAGGGCACGCTTGCCCGGGTAGGTCTTGGTGTCGAACAGCGCGCTCCAGTCCTGGGGCTTGTTTGCGCCGAGCTTGCCTTCGTTGAAACCGAGCACGAAGGAGAAGAAGAACGAGCCCACGCCGTGGTCGGAGACGAAACGCGGGTCGATGCGCTCACGCTTGATGGTGGTGAAGTCCAGGGGCTCGAGCAGGCCTTCGGCGGCGGCGCGCAGGGCGAAGTCGGCCTCGACGTCGACCACATCCCACTGCACGTTGCCGCTTTCGACCATGGCCTTGAGCTTGCCGTAGTCGGTGGGGCCGTCCTGGACCACCTTGATCTTGCTGGCGTCACTGAAGGGTTCGGCCCAGGCCTGCTTCTGCGCATCCTGGGTGGTGCCACCCCAGCTGACGAAGCTCAGGCTGTCGGCGGCAAGGCCGACCTGGCAGGTCAAAGTCAGCAGGCTGGCGGCCAGCACTGCACTTGCGCGTTTGGTGAACAGCATAGGTACGCCCTCGTTTCTTGTGTTTATCGGCGGGCTGTCGTTGCCCGCCTTGTAATGGGGAGCATCAGTTCAAGCGTGGTTGTGGCTGGCGGACCTGTCAGGAGCCGTTCAGCAGGTTTTTCGGTCTACGGGATATCATATTATGGTATTCCAAACTTTTGGCAAGCATCTGGAGGCTACCGGCTATCACCCGGCACTGGCGTTCGGGCAGGCAGGTGCGGGCCAGAGCCTTCGCCGGCCAGTGTCTATAGTGAAGTAATCTTTCCGAGCGGAGCCCGGTCATGGAGCTGATCAGTCGAGAACCCTGGTGGCGCGAGCCGCCCAAGCCCGGCCAGCGGGAGGAGGATCTGCATTGGGGGTACCTGGAGATCTACAAGGACGGCCATGCGGTGTTCGTCGACCAGCGTCCCAGTGACCGGGAGCTGGCCGAGCGCAAGAGTTGCCGCAATTTCCCCAAGGCCCAAGAATAGGTGCGGCGGGGCGGGGTGGGAGCGGGCTTGCCCCGCGATGCGATGCGACGGGCCCCGTGCAATCGCGGGGCAAGCCCGCTCCCACAGATCACCAGTCCCCCACAGATCGCCCGTGCCTACACGCCGGTATAGGGCACACATTGCACCACTTCCAGGTCATACCCGGTCAGGCCCGCGTACTTCAGCGGCGGCCCCAGGTGACGCAACTTGCCCACGCCCAGGTCCTGGAGGATCTGCGCGCCAGTGCCCACTTCCGAATAGGTGCGCGACTGACCGCGCTGGTAGGGCCGCGGCAGCTGGGTCAGCTGCGGCACGCGTTCGAGCAGGGCTTGGGAGGACTCGTGGTTGGCCAGGATCACCACTACCCCGCAGCCTTCGGCAGCGACCTTCTGCAAGGCCGCCCACAAGGTCCAGTTGGCGGGGCCGGCATATTCGGCACCGACCAGGTCGCGCAAAGGATCGATCACATGCACGCGCACCAGGGTCGGCTGCTCGCGGCGGATATTGCCCATGACCATGGCCATGTGCACACCGCCTTCGATACGGTCCTCGTAAGTCACCAGGCGGAAGGTGCCATGCACCGTCGGCAGGTCACGCTCGCCGATGCGCTTGACCGTCTGCTCGGTGCTCAGGCGGTAGTGGATCAGGTCGGCGATGGTGCCGATCTTGATGCCATGGCGGGCGGCGAAGATTTCCAGGTCCGGGCGGCGGGCCATGGTGCCATCGTCGTTGAGCACCTCGACGATCACCGAGGCCGGGCTGAAGCCGGCCAGGCGCGCCAGGTCGCAACCGGCTTCGGTGTGCCCGGCGCGGGTCAGCACGCCGCCCTCGCGGGCGCGCAGGGGAAAGATATGCCCCGGCTGTACCAGGTCTTCGGCCCGGGCGTCGGGGGCCACGGCGGCGGCCACGGTGCGGGCGCGGTCGGCGGCGGAAATGCCGGTGGTGACGCCCCTGGCGGCTTCGATCGACACGGTGAAAGCGGTACTGAAGGCGCTGCCGTTGCTCGGCACCATCTGCTCCAGGCCCAGGCGCTGACAGTGCTCGTCGCTCAGGGTCAGGCAGATCAACCCGCGCGCTTCGCGGGCCATGAAGCTGATGGCCTGGGCGTCGCAGCGTTCGGCGGCGATCAGCAGGTCACCTTCGTTTTCCCGGTCCTCGTCGTCCACCAGCAGCACCATCTTGCCCTGGCGGTAGTCTTCGAGGATCTCTTCGATGCTGTTGAAAGCCATTGCTGCGTACTCGCTGTCAGGTAGAGATTTTTATGGTATACCATAATACCAAACAACTTGAAGCGGGAGCGTGCAATGAAGGCTTACTGGATTGCCCATGTCGACGTCAGCGACCCGGAGCAGTATCAGCAGTACACCCAGCGGGCGCCGGCGGCGTTTGCCGCGTTCGGCGGCAAGCTGCTGGCCCGTGGCGGGCGCAGCGAGGCGATGGAGGGCAGGGCGACGCCGCAGCGTAGCGTGGTGATCGAGTTCGAGTCCTACGAGCAGGCTGTGGCCTGTTATCGGTCGGAGCAGTATCAGGCGGCGTGCCGGTTTCGTCAGGGGGTGGCGCAGGCTGAGGTGATCATTGTCGAGGGATGCCAGGCTTGAGGCCTCATCGCGGGGCAAGCCCGCTCCTACAGATGCTGTGGGAGCGGGCTTGCCCCGCGATGACGGTGGTCAACTGCGCGAGGAAGGGCCGGCTTGCGGTTCGCTCTCCCTACGCAGGTAAGCCTCCAGCAACGGCATGCTCAAGTCGAGCCAGGCTTTCTTGACCAGCACCTCCAGCTCCTTGTAGGCCCTGGCGTATTGATCCGAGTTCAGCGACAGGCCGACGCTGCTCACCTCTGAAAGCGGTACGCCCAGTACCACCGCCAGCACCTTGTGCAATTGCTGGCGTTCGAACTCGGAGAGCTCGGCGGGCAGTTCTTCGCCCTCGGCCAGGCTGTCCAGGTAGCCTCCCTGCTGACCTCGCCAGGTGTCGATGTCGGCCATCACCCGGGCATAGGCGAATCTCAGGTAGCGTTGCCAGAACACTTCGCTGACCAGGTAGCCAGGGAACAGGCTCGCCTGGGTGCTCTGCACGGCCGTGGCCGCCTGGTCGAGCATGGCGTCGGTGACCCAGCGGGTATAGACACTGAAGGCCTGGTCGGTGGGGGCGTGCCTGATGCCCAGGCGCGCTGCCAGGTGGCGGAGAAAGTACAGCTGCACCTCCACCGGATCGCGGACGTCGTGCCCCTGGTTGTGCCAGGTGGTCATGTTGCCGGCGACATGCTCCTGCAGGCGCATCCAGCGCCACTGGCTGAGGGCCAGACCGAGCATCTCGGTGTGCACGGCATCCTCCGGGGTTGCGGACATCAGTCGGTCCGCCTCGGCCAGGTGCAGCATCTGCGAGAACATCAGGGCATCGCGGTCGACACAGGTTACCTCGTCGACGATCTGGAACAGGGCGATACGGGTGTTGTCGCGGAACGCGGCGCGAATGAGGGTCTGGATGTCATCCAGCCTTGTACGGTAGCGGCCGTGGATGCGCCGCAGGACAGCGAAGAAGTTCTCGGCAGCAGGTAGTTCGGACAAGCTGTCGGCTTGCTGCCGCTCGCTCTCCGGCATGCCGGTGAACAGTTGTGTCGTCAGGGGGCGAAGGTGATGCCCCGAGTCGAGCAGATCGGCATCGGAACCGCTGTTGAGTTCGCTGGAGTGGTCGCTGGGCAAGAACTCCCCGCCCGCGGTCTCCAGCTCCTGGGCGAAGCGTGCCTGGTCCGCTTCGGGCACAGCCTCCAGGCTGATGATCAGGGCGGCGTTGCTGCCTGCGCCCGGCGGCACGCTGCTGAAGTACAGGCCGCGCAGGTTCACCGACGCCAGACGGTGCAGCTGGTCGAGGCCGATGGGCCATTGGGACAAGCCGGTATTGCGCAGGTCGATTTCTTCCAGGTGTGGCATCTGCCTGAAGTCCGGGCTGGCCAGCAGATGGTTCCCGGACAGGTCCAGCACCCGCAGTGCACTCAGTCGGCCCAGGGACGCGACGTCATCGGGCGTCAGTTGCAGGTCGTTATCGGTCAGGTGCAGGATCTCCAGGCCGGGTGCACGGCTGAGCATGTCGACGACACCCGCTTCGAAGCTGACCTGGGAGCGTTCCATGATCAGTGCCGAAAACACTGGGCTGGCGGTGACGGCGTGCATGTCGGCTACGGTCCAGTGCATGCCGTCGAGGGTCATGTCGTTGAGGTGAAGGTACTGCAGGCGCGTCGCCCGGCCCAGCATCCGCAAGGCCGAAGGCGCGACCCGAGTGCGCGACAGGTCGAGGTTCTGCAGGAACTGCAGGTCGCCCAGAGCCTGCGGCAATGTAGTCAGTGGTGCTCCATGGATGCTGACGCGATGCAGGTTGGGCATTTGCCGGATGAAGTCCTCGCTGATTTCGTGGATGGGCAGGTCGGTGATCGACAACGCCTCGACGGCAGGCAGGGGTACCGGGATGGGCGGTAGCCTGTCCAGGTCCGGGTTGCGCAGGTCCAGCGTCACCGTGATCAGGTTGAATTGCGACTCCCAGGCATAGCGCACGCGCAGCACCGCATCGTCACGTGCCTCCCGGATCGCTTCGTTGGGGCTGCTGTCCACCCAGGCCTGCAGGCCCTGCAGCTGTGCATGTTCGCGTTCCCGCGCCTGGACCCAGGGCAGGATGGGCTCTTCACGCCTGAGCAGGTCGTGCAGCAGCCAGGTAATAAAGGTGCCATCCAGGCGCAGGATGCCCAGGTTACTGTGCAGGGCCTGCAGGCGAGTAGCGGCCGGTTCGCGTTCGAACAGGCCAGGCCCTGCGCCCAGGGGATCGTTGCGCTGCCAGGGATCGAGCGCTGGCGGGGCGAGCCAGGGATTGTGCACCGGCAGGCCCAGCAGCAAGCGGGCGCGTATCGGTCGCTCCATGGCAAGCTGGGTAAGCTGTTGATGCAGGCGTTCGGGTTCATTGGGCCCCAGCCCCAGACTGCGGCAGACCGGCTCTCCCAGGGCGTACAGCAGGCTGCGGTAGAAACCCAGGTCGGTGTTGTCCAGCCCAATGGGGATATGGTCGGCTCTGGTGGCGAACCAGCCTTCATCTTCGTCATGGTACAGGCTGTTGGACTCCACGTCGGTCCTGCCGACCGAGGCCAATACCTCACCCAGGTGCCCGGCCCGCAGGACCAGGGCGGTACCGCTCGGCCAGCCGGGC
Source organism: Pseudomonas sp. BGr12 (assembly GCF_030272895.1). Classification (GTDB taxonomy): domain Bacteria; phylum Pseudomonadota; class Gammaproteobacteria; order Pseudomonadales; family Pseudomonadaceae; genus Pseudomonas. The sequence continues at coordinate 118,083 of NZ_JALRNF010000002.1, forward strand.
AGGAACTCCAGCAGGCCGATCGCCAGTCTGAAGGTGTCGTGATTGGCCAGGGTCGGGTAGATGAAGCCTTCCAGTGCCCGGGTCTGGGGCAAGTCGTCCTGCACCTGGTCGATGGCCTGGGTCAGGCTACGCGGAACCGCATGATTGCGCAGTTGCAGTTCTGCGACCAGGTTCGGCCTGACACGATCGAGCAACAGCTGGGCGAGAGGCCTGGGCATCCTGGGGAAGCGGCGCTCTAGTTCGAGCACCGCCACATCCGGGTGGATGTGGGCCAGTTCATAGCGATAGTTGAAAATGGCCGCGTGCAGGCGACTGAACCAGTCCGCGAACAGATCCGCAGGCGGCGCGTCGCAGGCCTGGTCAGCCGGGCACTGGCCCGGGGGCGGCGAGTCGCCCGGGCTGCGCCGCGGACGATTGCCGCCGGGGTGGCGGCCCAGACGAATGTCTACCAACTGGCGGAAGGTGAGCAGTTGGGGGATATGGGCTTCGTCGGGCAGCGTTTGTCCCGCAGCGATCCGCTGCATGTCCCGGCTGACGGCGGCATGCAGGCGCGCGCGCAGGAGCGTGTCGCGCAGCATGGCCGGCGCAGGCTCGTCACAACTGTAGACGCGTCGCAGCTGGGCATTGCTGGTGTTGCTGATACAGGCGAAATCCAGCAGCTGTTGATCGCTGAAGCCTTCGACCATGGGCCCCAGGCGTCGCAGCAGCGACAGCCGGCTCCAGTACTGCGGCTGCTCCAGGCTGTGGTGCCAGGCGCCGCGCTGGTTGTGTTCGAGAATCGGCTGGTAGACGCCATCGGCCGTCGCGCTGTCGAGCCGCCATTTGCCCAGCGCCGCATCCCGGACAATCGGGTAGACGTGCTGGTTGATGCGGATGGCCGGGCGGCCCTTGACCTGGTAGATGCCCTGCACATCGGGTTGGCCGGCATCGACATCGTCAGCAAAGCGGTAGCGGCTAAGGTCGATGCGCCAGCGTTCGAGGCTGCCGTCCGGCAGGCGGACCCAGCGCAAGGACTCGACGCTGTCGGACGGGCTGCGACCTTCATCTTCCTCGCCGGCTGCAATGCCGACCCCGGCACCGAGCATCAAGTGGCTCTGCATGAGCGTGGAAAAATCATGCAATGGATAGCTCGCAAGCGTAGCGCCAGGCTGGGTGGCTTCGGTCAGGAACCTGGCATCGTCGATCAGGCGCTCGACCATTTGGTCCAGCACCCAGTTGTGCCACGACCTAGTCAATGGCGCCGCGTCCAGGGCCGGGCTGGTGTAGGTCGCGGCCGCGTCCTGCAAGCGCGTGCGGAGCATGGCGCGCTGACGCAAGGGGATGAAACGTTCGAAGAACGCCTGGAACGTCGGGTCCACCAGGTCCCGTTGCAGGCTGGCGAAAAAGTGCTGGCGGCTCGGGTACTCCTTCAAGGGGTGTTGCGGGTGACCGGGGATGAACGCCACACAGTGGGGGATATGCTCCCGAGGGGCATCGAACAGCAGGATTTCAGGCAACCTGATGTTCCCCGGCAAGAACAACGACCTTAACGGGGGGCGCGCGCCCTGGTCTGCCGGCGTGTCCTGACGAACACCCTGGGCGAACAGGGCCAGTGCCCGCTTCAGGATGCTGGCCCCGGTTGGTTGCAGATGCCCCTTGATTTCGGCGATCAGTTGTTCTTCGCGCAGCGTTGCCTCGTAGGCATCGAGCTTGAGGCTGCGCAGGCGGGGCGAGCGCAGGCTTTTCATGAGGTAATCGGGGTAGGTTCTCAGGTCGGCATTGCTGTGCCTGTACAGGTCGGCGGGGGTAACGCCCTGGGTGTCCTTGATGGCGAACGGGTCCCACTGCTTGGCAAAGTCATACAGGGTGAACAGGGGGAAGCTCGCCATGGCCGCTTGGCGCGCCTGCCGGCCACGTTGTTGCTGGCCGCCGAGCAGGTGACGCTGGTCTGGCGTGGCCTGGCGCAGCCACAGGGGTTCGTCGGCGGTTTCCAGGGGTGAGCGTCGGGTTCGGATATGGCGTGTCGGCGCCGGGTTGTCGGCGGCAGGTTGGGGAGCAGGCATGATGAAGTCCTCGCGGTGAATGGAGGGCTATCGAATCAAGCGCGGGAGCGGGGCCTGCGGTATCTATGTATGGGGACTGGCGGATTGTGCCAAGTTCGTCATCGCGCCGGCCTAAAGCGATCAAGCCGTAGGCCCTGGGCTCGGGCAGGCTGGAGTGTCTGCTCAAGGAGATGACCATGATCCGATTGACCCTGTCCGAGGCCCGCACGCTTGCGTACTCGATCCTCTTGCACAACGGCTTTACGGCCGACCATGCCAATGCTGTGAGCGACACCATAGTCGCCGGCGAACGCGACGGTTGCGCATCCCACGGCCTGTACCGGGTGCTGGGCTGCGTCAGCTCGCTCAAGGCTGGCAAGGTAGTGCCAGACGCGCTTCCTGAAGTGATCGACCAGGCGCCCTCGATCGTACGCGTGGACGCTGCCGGCGGCTTCTCGCAACTGGCGTTCCAGGCTGGCCTGCCGTTGCTCCAGGCAAAAGCCCGCAGTACGGGTATCGCCGCCCTGGCAATCAACCGTTGTGTGCACTTTTCCGCATTGTGGGTGGAGATCGAACAACTGGCCGAAGCTGGTCTTGTCGCCCTGGCGTTCACCCCCAGCCATGCCTGGGTCGCACCGGCCGGCGGACATCAGCCGGTGTTCGGCACCAACCCCATCGCTTTCGGTTGGCCGCGGGCGGGTAAGGATCCTTATGTATTCGATTTCGCCACCAGCGCCATCGCCCGGGGCGATATCGAACTGCATCGGCGGGCGGGCAAGGCCATTCCCGAAGGCTGGGGCGTGGATGAGCATGGCCGGCCCAGCACCGACCCCAACGTGGTGCTCGACCGGGGGGCGATGCTGACCTTTGGCGGGCACAAGGGCTCGGCGCTGGCGACGCTGGTCGAGCTGATCGCAGGCCCCTTGATCGGCGATCTGACCAGCGCCGAGTCGCTGTCCCATGCCGGTGGCAGCAAGTCTTCGCCCTATCATGGCGAGCTGTTGATTGCCCTGGACCCCAAGCGCTTCCTGGGGGACGCCGCCGATCAGCACCTGGCCCGCGCTGAAGCGGTGTTCGAGAGTATCGAGGGGCAGGGGGCGCGGTTGCCGTCGCAACGCCGTTACGCGGCGCGGGCGCGCAGCCTGGAGGAGGGGGTTCAGATTCCAGAGGCCTTGTACAACGATCTCAAGGCGCTGCTGGATTAACGGGCAATCCTCGGCAGGCTTGCTGTGGGAGCGGGCTTGCCCCGCGATAGCGATAGGTCAGTTGCATCGCTTCGCGGGGCAAGCCCGCTCCCACCGAGGTGCGTGGCAGTGGCTGATCCTATAGTGCGGCGCGGCTGCTCTGGCCGTCTACCAGGCGGGCGATGCCCAGCGGGTTGGCGTTCTGCAGCGCTTCGGGCAACAACGCATCCGGGCAGTTCTGGTAGCAGACCGGACGCAGGAAACGGTCGATCGCCAGGCTGCCCACCGAGGTGCCCCGAGCATCCGAGGTGGCCGGATACGGCCCGCCATGCACCATCGCATCGCAGACCTCGACGCCGGTGGGGTAGCCGTTGAACAGCACGCGACCGACTTTCTGCTCCAGCAACGGCAGCAGCCCGGCATGGGCCTGCAGGTCTTCTGCCTCGGCGATCAGCGTTGCCGTCAGTTGGCCGTGCAGGCCGTCCAGGGCCTGATGCAGTTCCTGCGCATCGGCCACCTCCACCAGCACCGTGGCCGGGCCGAAGACTTCTTCCTGCAACAGCGGGTCACCCTCGATCAGCAGGCGTGCGTCGGCCTTGAACAGTTGCGGCTGCGCCTGGTTACCCTGTTGCGCGCGACCGGCCAGGTGAATGATGCCCGGATGCGCCAGCAGCGCCTGCACGCCCTTGCCGTAGCTGGCGAGGGTGCCGGCATTGAGCATGGTCTGTGCCGGCTGTTCGGCCAGTTGCCCCGCCAGTTGCTCGGCGAAGGCACTGAAGGCCGGCGAGCGCAGGCCGATCACCAGCCCCGGGTTGGTACAGAATTGCCCGCAGCCAAGCACCACCGAGGCGGCCAGTTCGCGGGCGATCTGTTGGCTGCGACTGGCCAGCGCCTGGGGCAGCACCAGCACCGGGTTGATGCTGCTCATCTCGGCGAATACCGGGATCGGCTGTGGCCGTGCCGCCGCCAGGTCGCACAGCGCACGTCCGCCCTTGAGCGAGCCGGTGAAACCAACCGCCTGGATCGCCGGGTGCTTGACCAGCGCTTCGCCGACGCCGGCACCGAAGATCATGTTGAACACGCCCTTGGGCATGCCGGTCTGTTCGGCGGCGCGGATGATTGCATCGGCGACCACTTCGGCGGTGGCCATGTGGCCGCTGTGGGCCTTGAACACCACCGGGCAGCCGGCGGCCAGCGCGGCGGCGGTGTCGCCCCCGGCGGTGGAGAAGGCCAGCGGGAAGTTGCTGGCGCCGAACACCGCTACCGGGCCGACCCCGAGGCGGTACTGGCGCAGGTCGGCGCGCGGCAGCGGCTGGCGATCCGGTTGGGCGCGGTCGATGCGGGCGCCGAGAAAATCGCCCCGGCGCAGCACCTGGGCGAACAAACGCATCTGCCCGCTGGTGCGCCCGCGCTCGCCAAGGATGCGGGCATTGGGCAATGCCGTTTCGCGCGTCACCAGCTCGATGAAGTCATCGCCCAGCGCCTCCAGTTGCGTGGCGATGGCGTCGAGGAATGCCGCCCGCCGTGCAGGCGACAGGCTGCGAAACGCCGGGTACGCCTGTTGTGCGGCGCGGACGGCAGCGTCCACCTCGTCAGGCGTGGCCTGGTGGAAATGCCAGGGCAGGGCTTCGCCGCTGCTCGCCTCATGGCTGTGCAGGGTGACAGTGCCGGCGGCGCTGCGCGCGCCACCGATGTAGTTGTGGCCGATGATATCCGGCATGGAACACTCCATTTCAATAGTGGGTCAGGCCAGCGAATTGCCCTGGCGAACGGCGGCGCTCTGCCCGCTGGCGATGCGCTCGGCGGCCTCGGCGTCGACCTGATGCAGCGACTTGCCACGGGTCTCGCGGGTCAGGCCGACGGCGATGATCGAGATCAGCGAGGCGCCGACCAGGTACAAGGCAATCGGTGTCGAGCTGTGGTACTCGTTGAGCAGGGTGATGGCGATCAGCGGCGCCAGGGAGCCGGCGAAGATCGGCGCGACCTGGTAGCACAGCGACAGGGCGGTGTAGCGCACATGGGTCGGGAACAGCTCGGCCATCAGCGCCGAGTAGGGCGCGTAGGTCATCGACTCGATGGCCAGGCCCAGGGTGATCGCCGCCATGATCAGCAGGTTGTTGCCGGTGTCCATCATCGGGAAGCCGACGAAGCCCCAGAACGCCGTGAGCACCGCGCCGGTCAGGTACACCGGCTTGCGCCCGACCAGGTCGGACAGGTAGCCCATCAGCGGGATCAGGAAGAAGTGCAACAGGTGCGCGCCGAACATCAGCAGGAGGATCTGCGAAGTGTCCTTGTGCACCACCAGCTTGAGGTAGGTGATCGAGAAGGTCACCACCGTGTAGTAGAGGATGTTCTCGGCAAAACGCGCACCGATCCCCACCAGCACCGCACGCCAGTGATGGCGCAATACCTCGACCACGCCCAGTTGCTGCACGGCCTTCTTCGCCTGGCGGGCCTGGGCTTCCTTGAAGATCGGCGCATCATCGACGCTGGTGCGGATCCAGTAGCCGATCAGTACCACCACGGCCGAGAACCAGAAGGCCACACGCCAGCCCCAGGCCAGGAACTGCTCTTCGGACAGGGTGCTCGACAGCAGGAGTAGGGCCAGGGTCGCGATCAGGTTGCCCGCCGGCACCCCGGCCTGCGGCCAGCTGGCCCAGAAACCGCGGCGATTGGCCGGGCAGTGTTCGGACACCAGCAGGATGGCGCCGCCCCATTCGCCACCGAAGGCGAAGCCCTGGATCAGCCGCAACAGCACCAGCAGCACTGGCGCTGCGTAGCCGATGCTGTCGAAACCGGGCAGGCAGCCCATCAGGAAGGTGGTGATGCCGACCACCACCAGGCTCAGTTGCAGCAGGCGCTTGCGGCCGAACTTGTCACCGTAGTGACCGAACACCAGGCCGCCCAGGGGGCGGGCGAGAAAGCCCACGGCATAGAGGGCGAAGGCGGCGATGATGCCGTCGATGGGGCTGTCGGTCTGGCGGAAGAACAACTGGCCGAAGACCAGGGCCGAGGCCGTACCGTAGAGAAAGAATTCATACCATTCGGCGACGGTGCCGGCCATGGCCGCGGCCACGACGCGTTTCAATCCCGAAGGGGTGGTGGTTGCGCTTGCAGAGTGATTGGACATGGGGAGGTTTCCTGTATGGGCGCAAAACAGGCGGGCCGGCCTCCATGGGGGAGCCGGCCCGGTCATCACTCAGAGGCCGACGTCCGGCAGCTGCGGACGGTTGGCCAGGGCCTTGGCCATGATCTGCTCGACGAACACACGATCCGCTTCCGGCAGGGCCAGGCGTGGCGGACGGGTCAGGGCGCTGCCGCGACCGGCGATGGCTTCGCACAGCTTGATGCACTGCACCAGGTCAGCGCGGGCATCCAGGTGCAGGATCGGCATCAGCCATTCGTAGATCGGCAGGGCCTCGGCGAAGCGGCCGGCCTTGGCCAGGCGGAAAATGGTCTCGCCTTCTTTGGGGAACACGTTGGACATGCCCGACACCCAGCCCTGGGCACCCACCGCGATGCTTTCCAGGACCACGTCGTCCAGGCCTGCGAACAGAATGAAGCGATCGCCCACTTCGTTGCGCACGTCGATGAAGCGGCGGGTGTCGCCGGAAGAATCCTTGAAGCACACCACGTTGTCGCAGTCGGCCAGGGAAATCAGGATGTCCGGGGTGACGTCGTTCTTATAGATCGGCGGGTTGTTGTAGACCATCAGCGGCACGTCGGCGTGCTTGGCCACATAACGGTAGTGCTCGGCGGTCTCGAACGGCTTGGAGCCGTAGACCAGCGCCGGCATCAGCATCACGCCGTCGACGCCGGCCTTGTGTACCGCATTGGCCACCTTGGCCGCCTGCACGCTGGTGAACTCGGCCACGCCGCAGATCACCGGGACCCGGCCGCGGGAGGCGTCGACCGCGACTTCGGTCACGGCGATCTTTTCTTCGGCGGTCAGCGAGGTGTTCTCGCCCACCGAGCCACAGACCACCAGGCCCGAGACGCCGTCGCGGATCACGTTGGAAATCACCTCGTGGGTTTTCTCCAGGTTGATCGAGAAGTCGTCGTTGAATTGAGTGGTGACCGCAGGGAAGACGCCGCTCCAGTTTACGTACTTGCTCATGGTGTTCTCCGGTTGTTTATTGTATTTCGTATACGATATTAAAAGTGTAAGAAATCGACCAGCGTTTTTTTCATGTTTTCCTGATCGGGTTTCAGCCGTGGTTCTAAATCAAGGGGTTAGCGATCAGGCGCCGGGCCAGGTGTCCGACAGCCGGTAGCCTTGCGGCCACGGATCGCTCGGGTCGAGCAGCAATTGGTGGGTGCCGGTGATCCAGGCGCGGCCGGAAATGCACGGGTAGATCGCCGGACGGCCGGCAATTTCAGTCTGCGATTCGATGCGGCAGTGGAACTCCGAGCCGATGATCGAACGGCCGATAAAGCGATCGCCGACCTTGAGCAAGCCCTTGGCCTGCATCACCGCCATGCGCGCCGAACAGCCGGTGCCGCAGGGCGAGCGGTCGATCTTGCCGGGGCGGATGACCACGGCGTTGGCGCCGGTGGCGACACCGTCTTCATACTCGACAGGCGCGGCGATCTGGCAGAAGGAGATGTGTGACCAGTCCGGGTTCAGCGGGTGGCGAAAGCCCAGCTGCTCGTTGGCGGCGCGGGTGATCTTCAGGCCGATCTCGACGATGTCTTTCGCTTCGTCCGGTCGAATGGCAAAACCCAGTTGCCGGGCATCGGCGATGACGAAACTGTCGCCGCCGTAGGCCGTGTCGACCTTGAGCGAACCGTAGCCTTCGACCTCGATCCAGGCGTCGAGCTGGTCGGCGAAGGAGGGCACGTTCTTCACCTCCACTCGCTGTACCTTGCCGTCGCGGCATTCGGCGACCGCCTCGATCAGCCCGCCCGGGGCTTCGAGCACCAACCGGGTTTGTGGCTCGGTCATCGGCAGGATGCCGCTGTCGAGCAGCACAGTGGACACGCACAGCGAGTTGGAGCCGGACATCGGCGGGGTGTCGGCCGGCTCCATGATGATCCAGGCCATCTGCGCGCGCGGATCCTTCGGCGGGACCAGCAGGTTGACGTGGCGGAACACGCCGCCGCGCGGTTCGTTGAGGACGAAGTTGCGCAGGGTGTCGTCGTTGGCGATCCAGCGCGACTGCTCCCAGACCGTGGCGCCAGGGGGCGGGGCGACGCCGCCGACGATGACGTCGCCGACTTCGCCTTCGGCGTGACAATTGACGATGTGGACGATTTTCGATGAGCGCATGGGGGGACTCCTTGTGTTGGATGGGAGGGCCTCATCGCGGGGCAAGCCCGCTCCCACAGAAGGAGGTGTGATCACCCTGGACCCTGTGGGAGCTGGCGAAGCCTGCGATGCTCTTATTTCACCGATTTGAGAAATGCCGCCGTCTCCGGCTGCAACGGGTTGCCGATCACTTGCTCCGGCGCGCCGATTTCATGCACCAGGCCGTTGCGGAAGAACGCCACCCGGTCCGACACATCCCGGGCAAAGCGGATCTCATGGGTCACCAGGACCATGGTCATGCCGTCTTCGGCGAGCATGCGCATGGTGTCCAGCACCTCGCCCACCAGCTGCGGGTCGAGGGCCGAGGTGGCCTCGTCGAACAGCATGTAGTCCGGCGACATCGCCAGCGCCCGGGCGATCGCCATGCGCTGCTGCTGGCCGCCCGACAGCTTGCCGGGGAAGGTCTTGAGCTTGTCGCCCAGGCCCACGTGGGTCAGTTGCTTGACCGCCAGTTCCTCGGCCTGCTCCTTGGTCTTGCCCAGTACCTTGCGCGGCGCCAGCATGACGTTCTCCAGCACCGTCAGGTGCGGGAAGGCGTTCCACTGCTGGAAGACGATGCCGATCTTCTGCCGCAGGCGATTGAGGTCGGTGGCGCGGTTGTGCACCTCGACGCCGTCGACGCGGATGCTGCCTTTCTGGATCGGCTCCAGGCCATTGATGCACATCAGCAAGGTCGACTTGCCCGAGCCCGAGCCGCCGATGATCGACACCACTTCACCCTTGTCCACGGTCAGGCTCACGCCCTTGACCACTTCCAGGTTGCCGAAGGATTTGTGTACGTTCTGGATCTCAATCATTTTCCTGCCACCTTTGTTCCAGACGGGCGCCCAGGCGGGCGACCACCAGGCTCATGACGTAGTAGATGAGGCCTGCGATGCACAGCACCAGCAGGGGTTCCTGAATCCGCGTAACGATGGTCTGCGAGGCGCGCAGCAGTTCGACGATGCCGATCCACATCACCAGCGCCGTGTCTTTCATCACCCCCAGCACCAGGTTCAACCAGCCGGGAAACGCCACCCGGGTGGCCATCGGCAGGACGATCCAGCGCAAGTCCTGCAGGTAGCTCATGCCCAGCGAGCGGCTGGCCCGGCGCACGCTCAGCGACACCGCCAGCACACCGCCGCGGACGATCTCGGTGAAGTAGGCCGCGGTGTACACCCCCAGCACGATGCAGCCGACGCTGAAGGCGCTGATGTTCAGCCCGACGATGCTCTTGAACGAGTTGAACAGCACGAACTGGATCAGCAGCGGAACGCTGCGAAATACATCCAGCACCCACGCCAGCGGCAGGCTCAGGCGTGGCCACAGGGCCCGGGCCAGGCCGAACAGCAGCCCGGCGAAGGTGCCCAGCAGGATGGCCCAGAAGGTCAGTTGCACGGTGACCCGGGCCCCGTCGAGCAGGAACATCATGTCGTTCCAGGTAAATCCGGTAGAGAACATGCCGGGCTCCTCAGTAACGGAACAGTCGCCAGGCCATCAGCCGGGCTACCGCGACGATCGCCTTGGCGATCACGTAGTAGAGCGCTGCCGCCAGGGCGAAGTATTCGAAGGTGCGGAAGGTCTTGACGTTGTAGTCCTGGGTCACGCCGGTGAGGTCGTTGTTCAGGCCCACGATCACCCCCAGCGAGGTCATCAGCACCGCCCAGACCATCTGGTTGGTCAGCGGGTAGAACACCACCCGCAACAACTGCGGAACGATGATCATCCGGTAGGCCTGGAATGCACTCATGCCCAGCGAGCGTGCCGCACGCATTTGCGTGCCGGGCACGGCCTTGAGGCCGCCGCGAAAGTTCTCGGCCAAGTAACCCGCGTTGTTGAAGGTGATCCCCGCCAGCAAGGCGATCCAGGAGCTGACATGCAGGCCCATCGAGCCCAGGCCGAAGTACAGGATGTAGATCTGGAACAGCGACGGCGTATTGCGGGCGATCGACACCCAGCCATCGGCAAAGCCGCGCAACAGCGGCTGCTTGCCTTCGCGCATGACGGTCAGGGCCAGGGCGATCAGCACCCCGAAGATCATCGACAGGGCAGCGGTTTCGAAGGTGACCCAGGCGCCGGTGAGCATGTCCGGCAGGGCGCGCAGCGCCGAGCGCCATTGGAAGGTGTAGTCAAACATGCGCGGGGCTCTCCTTGCAGGCGGCAGGTTGCAGCCAGGTGGGCAGGCGGCCGCTGGCCTGGCCGGTGCAGGCCGATTCGACGCATTCGCCGAGGCTGGCAAAATGTACCGGGCGACCGGCCAGGCCCGGCCCGTAGTGGGCGTACTTGCCGGAGTTGGTCATCAGCGTGCGCGCCGCCGGCGGGATTACCGGTTCACCGAGCATGCACCAGCAGGTGTCGGTTACCAGGGTCACGCCGAAGCGTTCCAGCACCTCGATATGGCCGGCGGCGCGGGCCTGTTCGAGCACGGCGCGACCGCAGGTGATCGCCACGACCACGTCCGGGTGTTTGTGCCGGCCCTGGCACAGGTGGGCGAGGGCGGCGAACTCGCTGAGCGAGAAGTGCGGGTTGCCCAGCGACACCACATCGACCTGAGGCTCGCGGGCGCTGTTGAGTTCGCGCCAGCTGTGCAGCAGGCCGGCCGGTTGCAGGCGCTCGGTGGGCAGGGTTGCGCCGGGTTCGAGCACCTGCGCCGGGTCCAGCGCTTCGGGGGTGACCCCGGCGATATGAAACAGCGGTGCGGCGGAGGTGGTGGCAAAGGCGGCGCCGAAGGCCTTGAGGTCGTCAAGGCTCGGTTGCGCCTGTTCCAGGCCGCGCACCAGGGGAATCCGCGAACCGGCCAGGGCACCGATGTGGTAGCCCAGCAGCGGGTAGAAACTGTCATCCAGCCTGTGCAGTGCCGGCACCTCGACGATCAGCTGGGCCTTGCGCTGGCTGTCCAGGTGGCAGCCGATGCGCGGTGCGCGGCCGGTCAGGGCGATGCAGATGTCCAGGTAGTCGGGGTACTTGAGCGTGCATGCGCCGAGCACGCTGTTGGCGTAGACCACCGCGTTGGATTCGGCCCAGACCACCTGTTCGCCCAGCGTCGGCGCGCTGTCCAGCAGGTAGGGCGCGCAGGTGAAGCTCAGTTGCGCGCCCATGGCCATGTAGGCATCGCCCAGGGCGCTGGCCGGTTCGCCCAGCGCCGGGTCGATGCCCAGCTCGCGCCAGCGGCGCTGGTCGACCGAAATGGAATTGAGCGTGGTCGGCACCCGCACCTTCGCCCCCCATTGCACCAGTTGCTGGGCAAAGCGCAGGCTGGCGGGGCCGGTGTAGATGCAGCCGTCGATATGGGCCTGGGTGACGTCCAGCAACTGCTCGGCGCCTTGCAGCTCGGCCATGCGCAACACGATCTGCATCGCCATCTGCGCGGCCTTGCCGTGGTGGCCGTCGAGCAGGGCGTGATCCTGTTCGCTCAGGTTCAGAGCCGTCTCGAAAGAGGGGGCGGCCTGTGCAAACGCAGGCGCTTGCCAGGCATCGACCGGCGCCTGGGCAAAGCAGTTCAGCCGCTCGCCCTCGACCCGCGCAAAGCCTGCGCCGCGCAAACCGGCGAAGGCCTCCCGGCCGATGCACAGCACCGGCAGGGAACGCCCGAACAGGATTTGCGCGACCAGCACGCCAAGGGTCAGGATCTCATCGGCTTCGGCCAGTACCAGTGCTGCCGGTGCGTGGCCGTTGCTGATCAGCTCCATCATCACGCTGCTGCCGGTGCACGAGCCGCGTCCGCTGGGGATGGCCAGTACGCGTCCGGCGATGCACTGGCCGCTCAATGGATGATGGCGGTCGATCACTTCGCCGCTGAACGGGTCGACCCCGCCCCAGAAGCTCAGCCCGGTGTCGGCGAACAGCAGTTCGCCCTGGGCCGCGCCCTCGACCAGGCAGCGCCCGGCCAGGGGAGTGGTTGTGCTGGTCATGCCGGGCACCTCAGTAGTAGACCTGTGGCACGGTCAGGTCGGTCGGGGCAATCTCGGTCCCCACCCACTTGGTGAACAGCTCCTTGTAGCGCCCGGTGCGCACCTGCTGGTTGACGAACAGGTCGAGGTAACGCAACAGGCCGTACTCGTTGCGCTTGGCGCCCAGCGACACGTAGTCGATCACGTAGGGGGCGTTGCCGGCGACCTTGAGGTTCTTGTACTTGCCGGACTTGAGGGTGGCGGCGGCGACGGTGTTGGTGACCACGGTGGCGTCGATATGGCCCTGGGCGACGGCCAGCAGGGTGTCGTTCTGCGACTGGTAGGCGCGGAAGCTGCCGCTGCCCCAGCTCTTGACGTCCTTCTCCAGGGCGATGGCTTCATAGGTGCCGCTGGTATTGCCCAGGGCCTTGCCCTTGAGGTCGGCGAAGCTGTTGATACCAGTGTTGTCGCGGGTCAGCACGACCATCTGGAAGGCGAAGTAAGGCACGGTGAGGCCGACCGTCTTGGCCCGCTCCAGGGTGTCGGAGGTGGACGCCACGATCACGTCGGCACGGCCGGAGACCAGCGCCGGGATGCGATCGGGGAAAGGGGTTTCGACCACTTCGGGTTCGACGCCGAGGATCTTCGCCAGGTCGTTGCAGTAGTCGACGTCGAAGCCGGCGGGCTTGTTGGCTTCGTCGCGAAAGCCCATGGGCGGGAAGTCCAGGGTCACGGCGCAGCGCAGCTTGCCGGAGCCGATGATGTCGTCGAGTTTGTCGGCCTGGGCGTTGGCAATGCAGGCGGTACTGAGAACAGCGCTGAGGGCTACGGCAAATGTGCGGTTTTTCATAGAGGCCTCGTGGTCGGTGAAGTGCTGTTAGATATCGTATTGTAGATTTCGTATACGATATTTTTAAGTGCAATGGCCGTGCCTGTTTTTGTGGTCCCGCAGGAAATATCTGTCAGCCCTTGAGTTAGGGCGTCTGCCAGAAAGGAAGGTTGCGCTGGGCGGTTTTACCGCGCCGGGTCGGGTGTGTAGCAGGTGTTACATATCGGAGCACTGCCCGCGCGCAGCGCCCCGTAAAGGAACACTCAGTGCTGGCTGTCGCGGTACTGGCTGGGCGAAAGCCCGGTGAGGGCGCGGAACTGGCGGCTGAAGGCGCTGTGGTCGGTGTAACCGCAGCGCAGGGCGATCTCGGTGATGGGCAGGCCCGGGTCCTGCAGCAGGCGCGAGGCTTCTTCCAGCCGGGCCTTGTGGATCATCTGCCGTGGCGTGAGCTGGAAGATGCGCTTGCAGTGACGCTCCAGTTGCGCCACCGACAGCCCGGCGATGGCGGTCAGCTCGGCAAGGCTGATGGGGCGGCTGAAGTGGGCGCGGATATGCCCGTCGACGGCGGCGAGTTTCTGGAACGCCGGGTGGTTGGACTGGGGCAGTTGCAGGTCGCGGGAGATCCCGGCCAGGCCAACGATATTGCCACCGGCATCCTTGAGCGGGCGCTTGTGGGTCAGGCACCAGATCGGCTGGTTGCCGTAATACAGGTGCAGTTCCAGCTGGTCGGCCAGTTCCCGGCCGCTGCTCAGCACGCGGCGGTCCTGCTCGGTGTAGAGCGGGCCAAAGCGGGCGGGAAAGACGTGTTCGGCGGTGAGCCCGAGCAGCTCGTCGCCGTGCTTGCGGCCGCAGCGACGGGCCAGGGTCTGGTTGACGAAGGCGTAGCGCGCCTCGCGGTCCTTGATGAAGAACACCACATCGTTGAGGGTGTCGAGCAGCGGCGCGATGGCGTGCAGACTGCCGAGCAGGGTGGGTAGATCGCAGGGCGGGAAGTGGTTGAGCGTGGCGTGCATGGCGCAGACGTTCCGGGGGCGACCGTCGGGATCATAGTGCGCCCCCGGCGTCTATCTCAAGGGCCGGGCGTGTCGTCCAGGCACATCAGGGTGTCGATGCGCGCCGGGCTGAACGGCGGGCGCGGCGCCGAAGGCTGCCAGCCGAACAGGTGGCGGGTGGCCGCACCGCACACCCGACCCTGGCAGGCGCCCATGCCGCAGCGGCTGGCGAGCTTGGCCTGGCGCCAGTCGCTGAAGCCTGTGAGGGCGGCATAAGGGACGTCTTCGCAGCGACACACCAGGGTATCGGCCGTTGCCAGCGACTTGAGCGCAGGATTCAGGGCGAAGGCCTTGTTCAGGGCGTCGGCAAAACCATGCCAGCGCTCGCGACGACGGAACAGTTGCTGGGCCGCCTGGCGATTGCCGACCGCTGCGAGACCTGCGATGGCGCCTTCGACCAAGGCCCGTTCGCTGCCACCAAAGCCGGTGCATTCGCCCGCCGCGTAGACGCCCGGCAGGGTCGTTTCCTGCCAGCTGTTCACGGCAATCGCGTCCTGGGCCACGGCGCAGCCCAGGGCCTGGCCCAGCTGGATATTGGGGATCAGGCCGAAGCCGCAGGCCAGCCGGTCACAGGCCATTTCCACGACCTTGCCGTTCTGCATCAGGCGCACGCCCTCCAGGCGATCGCTGCCCAGGGCGGCGAGCACATGGCTGGCGCTGCGGTACTGGCGGTCGAACAGGCTGAAGGACTGCAGCAGTTTGTACGGCCAGCGTGGCAACTGCGCAGCGAAGCCGGCGACGGCGGTTGTCGACGCCTGTTCGGCGATGCGCAGCACCCTGGCGCCGTTGTCCCGGGCGGTGGCGGCGCTGGCCAGCAGCAAGGGCCCGCTGCCGGCGATGACGATACGCTGGTCGCGCACCGCCAGGCCGGCCTTGATCAGCGCCTGCAAGCCACCGGCCCCGGTCACCCCGGGCAGGGTCCAGCCGGGGAAGGGCAGCAGCAGTTCGCGGGCGCCGGTGCAGAGGATCAGCCGGTCGTAACGGATCTGCCAGCCTCGCTCGGGGTCTTCCACCAGCAGGGTGTCGGGGCCGGACTGGGCGATCACCCGGGTGGCGCTGTAGTAACGCACATTGGCGCAGGCGAGCACCTGCTCGCGCAGTTGCCGTGCCTGGGCGGGGACCTTGGCCTGGGGGCCGTCGCGCCAGATCTGCCCGCCGGGCAGCGGGTTGTCGTCGAGCAGCACGATGCGTTCGGCACGGGGGGCGGCGGCCAGTGCCGCGGCCAGGCCGGCGGGGCCGGCACCGATGATCAGCAGGTTGGCGTGTTCGTTCATGCGCGGGTCTCCACCTGCATGCCGTCGCGGCACAGGGTCTGGCAGGCCAGGCGCCGGCGACCGTCGATGGTCACCCGGCACTCCTGGCAGATGCCCATGCCGCACAGCGGCGCGCGACGTTGCCCGCTCACCGAGGTCCGCGAGCAGCCGTCGCTGCCGAGCGCCAGCGCTGCGGCCACGCTGGTGCCGTCGGCTACCCGCAGCGGGCGGCCATCGAGTGTCAGGTCAGGCATGGGCGAGTGCTCCGGCAAAGCGTTCTGGCAGGTAGGGGCGGGCCGCCAGGGGCGGCGTTTCGTTGAACAGTTGCGCGGTCAGCAGGTCGGCCGTGGCCGGGGCGGTGGTGACGCCCAGGCCCTCATGACCCACCGCAAGCCACAGGCCCTCCTGCTGCGGATGGCGGCCCACCAGGGGCAGGCCGTCGGGGCTGGCGGCGCGAAAGCCGGTCCAGGCGCGGATACCGTTCAGCTGCGCCAGGCCCGGCATGTATTCGGTGGCGCGTTTGAGCATACGCGCGAGCATCCAGCCTTCCACGGCAGGGTCGGTGGTGCCGAACTGGCGCGAAGCGCCGATGAACAGCTGGCCGGTCGGGCGCGGCTGGATGTTGCAGGCGGTGGACGGGCCGCTGGCGTTATGGGCACTGGTCACATAGCCCAGTTCCACCAAGGTGTGGGTCACGGTGCCGGGGTAACGGTCGGTGATCAGCAGGTGGCCTTTCTTCGGTTCGATGGGCAACTCCGGGCACAGGTCGGTGGCCTGGATGCCGTTGGCCAGCACCACGGCATCGGCGCTCAGCCACTGGCCGTCGTCCAGGCGCACGCGCTTGCCCTGTACCGCGTTGACCCGCGCCCGGCGTTGCTCGATGCCTGCTGTTTGCAGCATCCAGCGGGCGGTAGCCGGGGCGTAGAGGATGCCGTCGCCGTTGATCAGCAGGCCGCCTTCGAGGCCCTCGCGCAAGGCCGGTTCGCGCTGGCGCAGGGCTCGCCCTGCGACCAGCTCGCAGGCCACGCCGCGGGCTTGCAGCACGCTGAATTTGTGCTCGGCCACGGCCATCTCTTCGGCATTGGCCGCCAGCCACAGGGTGCCGTTGCTGCGGTAGGCACAGTCCTCGGGTAGTCGGGGCGCCAATTCGCGCCAGCGTTGCAGCGAGTGCTGGCTGAGCGCCAGCTCCGCCGCATTGTCGTCGAGCACCAGCAAGTGGCCCATGCCGGCGGCGGTGGCGCCGTGCAGCCCGGCGTCCAGCACCAGCACGCGCAGGCCACGGGCGGCCAGCGACTGCGCGCAGGCCGCACCGATGATCCCGGCGCCGATCACGATCACATCGGCTACGGCGCCAGCGCTCACGGGTGGATGCCCCAGGCGAAGGGGTCGTCTTGTTCAATGATCAGCGTGGCTTCGGCGCTGATATGGGCACGGCCGCGAATGGTCGGCACGATGCGTTCGCCAGAGGCCTCGTACGAGCCTTCGAACAGGCTGCCGATGACACTGGCCTGGCGCCAGACCTGCCCCGCTTGCAGCGTGCCGTCGGCCGCCAGGCAGGCGAGCTTGGCGCTGGTGCCGGTGCCGCAGGGCGAGCGGTCGTAGGCCTTGCCCGGGCAGAGAACGAAGTTGCGGCTGTCGGCGTCGGGGTCGTCTGCGAACAGTTCGATATGGTCGATCAGGCCGCCGTCCTCACCGCGGATGCCCTGGTGTTCCAGGGCTTGTTGCACGGCGTAGGTGTAGGCGGTCAGTGCCTCGATATTGTCGCCGGCGACCTGCAGGCCGTGGTCGGCGATCAGGAAGAACCAGTTGCCGCCCCAGGCCACATCGCCGACCACGCGGCCGATGCCCGGCACCTCTAGCGTCAGGTCCTTGCGGTAGCGGTAGGCGGGTACGTTGCGCACGCTGACCGAGTGGTCGTCGTGCAGGGTCGCCTGCACCGTGCCCACCGGGGTTTCGATGCGGTGCACGCCCGGCCCGATCCGGCCCAGGTGCGTCAGCGATACCACCAGGCCGATGGTGCCGTGGCCGCACATGCCCAGGTAGCCGGTGTTGTTGAAGAAGATCACCCCGGCACAGGCGCTGGGGTCTACCGGTTCGCACAGCAGGGCGCCGACCAGCACATCGCTGCCGCGAGGTTCGAGCATGCAGGCGCTGCGCCATTGATCGTGCTGCTCGGCAAGGCGCTGGCGGCGTTCGGCCATGCTGCCGGTGCCCAGGTCAGGGAAGCCGTCGGTGACCAGGCGGGTGGGTTCGCCGCCGGTGTGGGAGTCGATCACGGTAATGCGTTTCATGGGGAGGCCGCGTCCGTTCTGGGAGGTGAAGGACAGGGTGGCGTGTTCCCAGGGGTGCCGGCTTGATGCCTTTACGTTATGGCAACGACGAAATCGGCACAGGGGGTTGCGACTGCTGCGCAGTCGATCGCCGGCTTCGCCAGCTCCCACAGGGACCGATGGCTCCTACGCGGGCTGGTGGCAGTGCCGCTCACCTGGTTTGCGGCAGGTGCTCGAACAGGGTCTTGCAGACGCCAGCGATATGCTCGTCGAGCAAGGTCACCGCACGCTCGACATCCTTGGCCCGGCAGGCATCGAGGATTTCGCGATGTTCGTGATCGGCGCGTTCCTTGCCCGCCGACAGGCTCATCTGCATCCGCAGGTAACGCTCCAGCTTGTCGTTCACCGAGCGGATCATATTGACCAGGAACGGCCGCTGCGCCGGCTCGTACAGGCAGGCATGCAGCTCCCAGTTGAGCTCGGCCCAGCGCCCGACGTCGTTCTCGCCGACGAACTCCTGGCAGATCCGCTCGGCGCGGGCGAAGGTCTCCTCGGTCATGTTCGGAATGGCCAGGCGCAGCGCCTTGTCTTCGAGCAGCATGCGTACCTCGAACATCTGCGCCAGCTCCGGTTCCGACATGCGCGTGACCATCGCCCCGCGGTTGCGCTGGAACATCACCAGGCCTTCGGCTTCCAGGCGCTTGAGCGCCTCGCGCACGGGGATCTTGCTGACGTTGAACTGGCGGGCGATGTCGTCCTGGCGGATCGGCTCGTCTTCGGCGAAATGCCCGGCAATGATCGCATCACGCAGGTGGCGGGTGATGATTTCCGAAGTCGAAGGCGTATTGCCCAGGTCCGGGGCGTTGAGGCGGGGTACGGTCACGGTGGCATCGTCCGAAGCTATTTTTGGATATGGTATACGAATTTTACCGATCCTGGCGCCACATATGCCCAAAGGCTGGTTTCAGGAGAGAGTTTGCCTGCGCGAAGCCGCTGCCGCCAGGCGGTAATCGGTAGGAGCGGGCTTGCCCCGCGATGCGATGGGGCTGACAACCCGCAATCGCGGGGCAAGCCCGCTCCCACCGATCGCAGGGCTACACGGCGAGGTAATCGAATCACAGCCGAACAGGGTTAGCGGATGAAATGCACCTTGCCGCTGTCGTCGTTGCCCATGTAGATGCCGTAGACGCCAGCCTGGCGCTCTTCGATGTAGCGTTCGAGAATCTGCCGGATCGCCGGGTAGTAGATCTCGTCCCAGGGGATCTCCTCGGGGGCGAAGAAGCGGTAGTCGAGGGTTTCCGGGCCGTACTGGCCGGTGACTTCCAGGGCGATGGCGCGGAAGATGATGTACACCTCGCTGATCTTCGGCACGCTGAAGATCGAGTAGGGCGAGATGATTTCGGCGCGTACGCCGCTTTCTTCCCAGACTTCGCGCAGGGCCGCCTCTTCGGTGGTCTCGCCGGCCTCCATGAAGCCGGCCGGCAGGGTCCAGGTGCCGGGGCGCGGCGGGATGGCGCGCTGGCACAACAGGTACTTGCCGTCCTGCTCGATGATGCAGCCGGCAATCAGCTTGGGGTTCACATAGTGGATGTAGCCACAGGCGCTGCACAGCAGGCGCTCGTGGGTGTCGCCGGCGGGCCGTCCCTGGTGCAGCGCGGCAGTGCATTGCGGGCAGTAGCGAGGGACGGCGGGCATGATCAGCGACCTATGCGGGGTTCTTTGAGAACGATGGGCGTGGCGATGTCACGCACCTTGCTGGTGTCGTCGTGCTTCTGGCGCAGGTAGTCCAGGGCTACCTTGGCCGCGGCACGCACATGGTCGACCGAAGCCTGGTGGGCGGCCAGCGGGTCGCCGCTCTTGATCGCGGCGACGATTTTTTCCATTTCCAGGTTGCTCGCCCCACGGCGGTTCTCCTGGGACACGGAGGTTGCGCGCAGGTAGCTGATGCGTGCCTGCAACTGGCGCAGCTGGGTAGCGGCGACATGGTTGCCGGAGCCTTCGAGCAGCACGTCGTAGAAGCCTTGCACCGAGTCGAGCACCTGTTGCAGCTCGCCTTCTTCAAGCGCCTTGCGGTTCACCTCCAGGGCCTTTTCCAGGGCGCGGATGTCCTTGGCCTTGGCGTTGAGGGTGAACAGTTGCACGATCAGGCCTTCGAGCACGCAGCGCAGCTCGTAGATGTCGCGGGCGTCTTCCAGGGTGATGATGGCCACGCGCGGGCCCTTGGCGTCGGCGAATTCCACCAGGCCCTCGGACTCCAGGTGACGCAGCGCTTCACGCACCGAGGTGCGGCTCACGCCGAGGCGGTCGCACAGGTCGCGCTCGACCAGGCGGTCGCCGGGCAGCAGCTGGAAGCTCATGATCGCCCCGCGCAGTTTGTCGAGCACGATTTCGCGCAGGGTTACAGGGTTGCGGTTGACCTTGAAGCTGTCGTCGAGGGGCTGGCGTTTCATCATCGGTGCTCTGCAGAGGGCTGTAGCAGTTGAACAGCCCGTCGTTATCGGGTGGGCTCCGAGTCGGCCTCGGCGAAGGCTTCGCGGGCCAGCCGGAAACTGTCCACGGCTGCGGGCACACCGCAATAGATACCGACTTGAAGCAGGATTTCGCGTATTTGCTCACGACTCAGACCGTTACGCAAGGCGCCGCGTATGTGCAGCTTGAGTTCGTGGGGGCGATTGAGCGCAGAAATCATTGCCAGGTTGATCATGCTGCGCTCCTTGAGCGACAGGCCTTCGCGGCCCCAGACATGCCCCCAGCAGTATTCGGTGACCAGCTCCTGCAAGGGGCGGGTGAAGTCGTCGGCGTTCTCGATCGATTTGTTGACGTAGTCCTGGCCCAGCACCTGGGTGCGGATCTCAAGGCCTTTCTGGTACTTCTCGTTGCTCATGATCAGCTCCGAAAAAACGGGGGCCGCAACCGAGGTGTGGCGCGCGGCCCCCAAAAGGGAAATCAGGCCAGCGGCGGCAGGGCGCCGAGCTTGCCCTTGTGGTAGATCATCGGCGTGGCCGGCTGCTCGGGCAGGATCAGGTTCTTCACCGCGCCGACGATGATGGCGTGATCGCCACCGTCGTACTCGCGCCACAGCTCGCATTCGATGATCGCCGTGGCATTGCCCAGCAGCGGGTTGCCCAGTGCGCTCAGCTGCCAGTCGATGCCTTTGGCCTTGTCCTTGCCCTTGCCAGCGAAGGCATAGGCCTCGGCGGTTTGCCCTGCGGCCAGCAGGTGAATGGCGAACTGCTTGCTGTCACGCAGCACCGGGTAGGTGTCGGAGGCGTAGTTGGGGCAGAACAGCACCAGCGCCGGGTCGATCGACAGCGCGCTGAAGGCGCTGGCGGTGATGCCGACGATGGCCCCGTCGGCGTCCAGGGTGGTGACCACCGTGACGCCGGACGGGAAGGAGCCCATCACGTCTTTGTAAATGCCGGGTTCGATCATGACGCAGGTCTCCTAACGCATGACAAAGGGGTCGGGCATCGGCGCGGTCGAGAGGTTGATCCACACCGTCTTGAGTTCGGTGTAGGCCAGTACCGAGTCGATGCCGCTCTCGCGCCCGTAGCCACTGTTCTTGAAGCCGCCGATCGGCGCCATGGCCGAGACCGCGCGGTAGGTGTTGACCCAGATGATCCCCGAGCGCACGTCGCGGGCCAGGCGGTGGGCACGGCCCAGGTCGCGGGTCCAGATGCCGGCGGCGAGGCCGAACTGCGAGTCGTTGGCCATGGCCAGGGCTTCTTCCTCGGTCTTGAAGCGGATCACCGCCGCCACCGGGCCGAAGACTTCTTCCTGCATGATCTTCATCGAGTTGCTGTCGCATTCGAACAGGGTCGGCTCGTAGTACCAGCCGTCGCTGTCGACC
The DNA here is from genome assembly GCF_030272895.1 of Pseudomonas sp. BGr12. Taxonomy (GTDB): domain Bacteria; phylum Pseudomonadota; class Gammaproteobacteria; order Pseudomonadales; family Pseudomonadaceae; genus Pseudomonas. The sequence goes on from NZ_JALRNF010000002.1 coordinate 139,719, forward strand.
TCGGCGCGCTTGCCGCCCAGGCGCAGGGTGGCGCCTTCGGCCTTGGCCGCGGCCACCAGGCCTTCGACCACGGCCAGTTGCTGGGCGGTGGCCATGGGACCCATTTCGCTGCTGTCGTCCTGGGGGTTGCCGATCTTGATGCGTTTGGCCCGCTCGACCAGACGCTCGACGAATTCATCGTAGATCTCGTCCTGCACCAGCAGGCGCGAGCCGGCCACGCAGCTCTGCCCGGAGGCGGCATAGATGCCGGCCACCGCGCCGTTGATGGCGCTGTCGAGGTCGGCGTCGGCGAAGATGATGTTCGGCGACTTGCCACCCAGCTCCAGCGACAGCTTGGCGAAGTTCTCGGCGCTGCTGCGCACCACATGGCGGGCGGTGGCGGCGCCGCCGGTGAAGGCGATCTTGCGCACCAGCGGGTGACGGGTCAGGGCTGCGCCGGTGCTCGGGCCGTAGCCTGTGACGACGTTGACCACGCCCGGCGGGAAGCCGGCTTCCAGGGCCAGGCGCGCCAGCTCCAGGATGGTCGCCGAGGCGTGCTCGGACGGCTTGAGCACGATGGTGTTGCCGGCGGCGAGGGCCGGCGCCAACTTGATCGCGGTCAGGTACAGCGGGCTGTTCCAGGGAATGATCCCGGCGACCACGCCGATCGGCTCGTGCACGGTGTAGGCGAACAGGTCGGGCTTGTCCAGCGGCAGGGTGCCGCCTTCGAGCTTGTCGGCCAGGCCCGCGGTGTAGTGGAAGAACTCCGGCAGGTAGCCGACCTGGCCGCGGGTTTCGCGGATCAGCTTGCCGTTGTCGCGGCTTTCCAGCTGGGCCAGGTGTTCCTTGTTGGCGCTGATCAGATCACCCAGGCGGCGCAGCAACTTGCCCCGGGCGGTGGCGGTCAGGCCACGCCAGGCCGGGTTGTCGAAGGCGGTTTGCGCCGCCTGCACGGCGCGCTCGACATCCGCTTGATCGGCATCGGGCAATTGCGCCCAGGCCTGCGCGGTGGACGGGTCGAGGCTGTCGAAGGTCTTGCCGCTCTGGGCATCGAGCCACTGGCCGTCGATGCACATCTGAAATCGTACGAGAGTCATGCAACGATCCCCTTGGCTGAATCGGAAAGGGTTTTGGCGTCGCCGAGAAAGTCCAGCAGCATCTGGTTGACCAGGCGCGGCGACTCTACCGGCATCATATGCCGTTGTTCGGCCAGCACCACGCTCTGCGCGCCGGGTATGCGCCGGGCCAGTTGCCGGGTCATGTCCGGGGTCGAGCCCAGGTCCCATTCGCCGGTGGCGATCAGGGTCGGCACCTGGATGCTGGCCAGGTCGTCGGCGCGGTACATGTCCTGGGTGGCGAACAGTTCGTAAGTGGTCAGGTAGCCCTGCGGATCGTTGCTGGCCAGGGTCTGGCGGATAGCGGCGATCTGCGCCGGGTTGGCGGCCTGGTACTCGCGGCTGAACCAGCGCGCCAGGGCCGCTTCGGCGTTGGCGTCGGGGCCGTGCTCGGCCGCCTGGGCGGTACGGGCGATGACCCCGGCGCGTTGCTCGGCGCTGCGGTTGAACACGCTGTTGAGCACCACCAGCGCGGCCAGGCGCTGCGGGTAGTGCAGGGCGAAGGCGCGGGCCACCAGGCCGCCCATGGAGAAACCGATGATGGTCGCCTGGGGCAACTGCAGGTGATCGAGCAGCTCGGCCAGTTGCGCGGCATAGCCGGGCAAGCCGCAACCGGGTTGCGGGCGCGGGCTCTGGCCGTGGCCGAGCATGTCGTAGGCGATGACCCGGTAATCACTGGCCAGGCCCACGACCTGGCCGCCCCACATTTCTTTGTTCAGGCCCACGCCGTGGATCAGGACCACGGGCTGGCCTTGGCCGGTCGCCAGGTAACTGGTGCCGGCCGGGGTGCGTTCAGCAGCAGGCTGAATCATCGGTCGCTCCTAGGGCGTCGTTATTGTTATTGCGCTTTTTCAGCGGCCAGCTCTTCCAGATCGATGTAACGGTTGCCGATGCGCGGGTGCAGGCGGCCACCGTCGGCGCAACCCAGGACCACGACGATCTCGTCGGCGCGGGGGGCGTCTTCGATCTGCATTTCCAGGGTGATGTAGTGCGAGCGCAGGCCTTCGTCGTCCTTGTGCATCATCGGGATCTGGATCGAAGTGCCCGGACCGCCGCGCTTGTTGGTGAAGCTCAGGTAGCTCTTGGCCTTGACCGCCTCGCGGTAGTGGTTGCCGAAGCGCAGGGTGTGGATCACCGCCGAGGCGTGCTCGATCTCTCCGTCGGCGCCGACCACGGCAGCCTTGCCATAGGCTTCGATCTTGTCGGCACCGCCGATGGCGGCGCACAGACGCTCGACCATTTGCGCACCCAGGTCCGAGCAGTTGGCGCGGATTTCAGGCTTGAGGTCTTCGACAAAACCGCGGCCCAGCCACGGGTTCTTGATCACCACGGCCAGGCCGACCATGGTCACCGGCTTGTCGGTGGCCTTGCCCCCTTCGATGAAGGTTTCTTCGGCGTAGGTGACGATCTTGCGGATTTCGAAACTCATGGGCTGCTCCTGTGCAGGGGGTGGTCTAGGTCTTGTTGTCTGATGGTATACCATAATACTTTGCATGCAAGCGCTTCCTGCAAATTTCTCTGCCGGGGCGACGTGTGGGGGATGACGGGGGGAGGTGCAATCGCGGGGCAAGCCCGCTCCCACAGGGTGGAATGCACCCTGTGGGAGCGGGCTTGCCCCGCGATAGGGTTTATTTGCGCGCTTCGAGGATCAGGTTGAACGGCGTTTCCGTAGCCCGCCGGAAGGTCTTGAAACCGGCTTCTTCAAACACGGCCCGCAACCGTGCCTCGCCGGCCTGCGCACCCAGGCCCAGGCCGACTTCCTGGGACAGCGAGTTGGGCGTGCAGATGAAGGTGGAGGCGGCGTAGAACAGGCGGCCCACCGGCGTGCTGTTGGCATCGAGGTTGTCACCGGCATAGGGCTCGACCAGCAGCACCGTGCCGTCGGCCTTGAGCGCCTTGTAGGCATGCCTGGCGGCGCCCACCGGGTCGCCCATGTCGTGCAGGCAGTCGAAGTAGCAGATCAGGTCGTAGTCATGGTCGGGGAAGTCCTTGGCGCTGGCCTTGACGAACTGTGCGCGCTCGCCCACGCCTGCCTCGGCCGCACGCTGGTTGGCCACGGTGATCGAAGGCGCGTGGTAGTCGTAGCCGATGAACCGCGAGGTGGGGAAGGCCTGGGCCATGATCACCGTGGACGCACCATGGCCACAGCCGACATCGGCGACCTTGGCCCCGGCCTTGAGCTTGTCGACCACCCCGGTCAGCGCCGGCAGCCACTGGCTGACCAGGTTGGCCTTGTAGCCGGGGCGAAAGAAACGCTCGGTGCCGCTGAACATGCACGGGTGGTGATCGCCCCAGGGCAGGCCGCCATCACCGCGCATGGCCGCGACCAGTTTGTCCTTGTCATGGTAGAGGGCGGCGATCACCGAGGCGCCACCGGCGGCGTACACCGGCGAATCCTCGATGGCCAGGGCCATGGCCTGTTCCTCGGGCAGGCGAAAGCGTCCGTCCTGGTGTTCCATGTAGCCCGACGCCGCCTGGGCGCTGAGCCACTCGCGCAGCAGGCGGGCATTGCAGCCGGTCTTTTGCGCCAGTTGTTCGGGGGTGATGAACTGACTGTCAGCCATGGCCCGGTACAAACCCAGTTCATCGCCGAGGATCAGGTTGGCCAGCAGGGCGGCAGCGCCCATGTCATTGACCAGCTTTCCCATGAAGTCCTGTAGCTTGGCTTCGTCCATTGCGTGATCTCCTGCAAGAAGTCCAACGTCAACGGGGCCGCCGCAGCCCGCGACGGCCTCGGCCATTTGTCAAAAGGGGCAACCTATCAGTGTAGTTCAGCGGGCCTGGCCGGACGCGCGCTCGCGCAGGGCCTTGCTGATTTTTGCCTGGACTTCGTAGGCCGGTGCCTCGACGGCGTCGTAGTCGCGGGAATAGCGCCGGGCGAACTCGTCCACGCCCCATTGCTGGTACTGTTGCACATGGTGCAGCTCGTGGGCCCAGAGGGCGACGTCGTCCTGGGCGTCGGCCTCGTCGCGAAAGACGATGATGTCGATCAGGGTCACGGCGTTGACGTCGGGGTTCTGCAGCACGGCACTGGCGCTGTCCAGGGCCTCCTGGTCGCCGACCTTGTAGCGCGCCGCATCCAGCACCTGGAAATCGTAATAGGGCTCCAGCTGGGCACGGATGTGCAGCGGGATGGGCAGCACGGTGCCGGCCGCCGCTTCGTTGCGCGCTTGCTGCAGGGCCATGGCCAGGGAGCTGCTGGCCATGCGGCCCAGATCGTCGAGCACGGTGCGGGCTTCGCCCGGGTCGATCGGCGAGCAGATGCAGCCGCCCAGGCAGATCTCGTACTGGCCAGCGGGGCAGGCGGCGAGGGCGTTGAGCGGAAGTGTCAGGGCAAGACCGAGCAGCAGCGTTTCAACGACTCTCATGCAAGGCCCCGGCGAGAAAATCACGGGAAGCCTTGAGCACCTCCTGCTGGCGCGCTTCGCTGGCGAGCATGCGCGCAATCAGCAGTGCGCCCACGCACTGGCTGAGCAGCGCCCAGGCCAGGTCCGGGTCGCCCAGGGTCTGGGCCCAGGCCTGCTGCAGGTTGCATAGCCAGTGTTCGGCCTCTTCGCGTACCGGCAACGGCGCCTGGGCAATCTCAGCGCCCAGGGCCGGGATGGCGCAGCCACCCTCGCGGTTATGCACGTGGGCCAGGGTCAGGTACTGCTCCAGGCAGCGGCCAAGCCGTTCGCGGTCGATCGGCTGCTGGGCCATGGGGCTGTGGGACAGCTCGCGGCGCACGATCTCGGTGAACAGATCGTCCTTGGACGGAAAATGGTTGTAGAAGGCCCCACCGGTCAGGCCGATGGCCTTCATCAACCCGGCCACACCGGTGGCGTTGAAGCCCCCGCGCTTGGCCAGGGCACCGCTGCTTTCCAGCAGCTTCTGCCGGGTATGTTCCTTGTGATCGGTGGCGTAACGCACGCTGGCTGTCTCCGGTACACCTGCTTGACGAGGCCTGGATCATAGCATAGCGTTCGTTTAGTAAATGATCGTTTACCAATGGAGGCGATGGATGAACACGAACAAGAAAGTGGTGCTGGTGGTGGGGGCCGGGGATGCGACCGGTGGCGCGATTGCCAAGCGCTTTGCCCGTGAGGGCTACGTCGCTTGCGTGACCCGGCGCAGCGCCGACAAGCTGCAGCCGCTGGTGGACGAAATCCGCGCCGCAGGTGGCGAGGCGCACGGCTTCGGCTCCGATGCGCGCAAGGAAGAGGAGGTGGCGGCGTTGGTCGAAGAGATCGAAAACAGCATCGGCCCGATCGAGGCCTTCGTGTTCAACATCGGCGCCAATGTGCCGTGCAGCATTCTCGAAGAAACCCCGCGCAAGTACTTCAAGATCTGGGAAATGGCCTGTTTCGCAGGCTTCCTGACCGCTCAGGCAGTGGCCCGACGCATGATCACCCGTGAGCGCGGGACTATCCTGTTCACCGGTGCCACCGCCGGCTTGCGCGGCGCCGCAGGTTTCGCCGCGTTCGCCGGGGCCAAGCATGGCATTCGCGCCCTGGCCCAGAGCATGGCGCGCGAACTTGGGCCGCGAAACATCCATGTCGGCCATGTGGTGGTCGATGGCGCCATCGACACCGCCTTCATCCGCGACAGCTTCCCCGAGCGCTACGCCTTGAAGTCGCAGGATGGCATCCTGGATCCGGCGCATATCGCCGACAGCTACTGGTTCCTGCACGCGCAGCCGCGCGATGCCTGGACCTTCGAGCTCGACCTGCGGCCGTGGATGGAACGCTGGTAAGCCCCTGACAACAACAAAAAAAGGACTGTGCAATGAGCAAGAGCGTTGAATTTTTCTTCGACCTGGGCAGCCCCGCCAGTTACCTGGCCTGGACCCAGCTACCGGCGCTGTGCGCCCGCCATGATGCGCACCTGGTGTACCGGCCGATGCTGCTGGGCGGGGTGTTCCAGGCCACCGGCAACGCCTCGCCGGTGATGGTGCCGGCCAAGGGCCAGCATCTGTTCGTCGACCTGCAGCGCTATGCCCGGCGCTATGGCGTGACCCTGGCCTTCCCGCCGGGCTTTCCGATCAACACCCTGAACCTGATGCGCGGCACCGTGGCGGTGCAGCTGTTTGCGCCGCAGCGCTTCGAGGCTTATCTGACCGCCGTGTTCCAGGCAATGTGGGTGCAGCAGCGCAACCTGGGGGATCTGGCGGTGCTGGCATCTGTGCTGGATGAAGCGGGCTTCGATGCCGAACAGTTCCACGCCTGGACGGCCGACCCCGCAGTCAAGGCAGCCCTCAAGGCGGCCACCGACGAAGCGGTGCAACGCGGCGTGTTCGGCGCGCCGACCTGCTTTGTCGGCGCGCAGATGTTCTTCGGCCAGGACCGCCTGGACTTCGTTGCCGAGGCCCTTGGTTAGGCAGGACAGTCGGGTGTAGCGGCAATATTTTCGCCAACTGTATGGCCTGGGTAGGGCAGGACTCCGTTACTGTCGATACAGCCTTGAACCCGACGGATTGCCTGCCATGCTCAGCTCACTCGACCTGATTACCGCCTTCGTGCTGTTCGCCTTCGTGTCCTCGATCACCCCGGGGCCCAACAACACCATGTTGCTGGCCTCCGGGGTGAACTTCGGCGTGCGCCGCTCGATTCCCCACGCCGTGGGCATCAGCGTCGGCTTCATGGTCATGGTGCTGGCGGTGGGCTTTGGCCTGGGTGAAGTGTTCAAGGCCTACCCGCCGATCTATAGCGTGCTGCGCTACGTGGGCGCCGCCTACCTGCTGTACCTGGCGTGGAAGATCGCCACCTCGGGGCCGCTGTCGGCGAGCAACCCCGAGCGCCGCAAGCCCCTGGGCTTCTGGGGCGCAGCGGCGTTCCAGTGGGTCAACCCCAAGGCCTGGGTGATGGCGGTGGGGGCGATCACCACCTACACGCCGGCCCAGGGCTACGTCACCAACGTTATCGTCATCGCCGCCGTGTTCGCCCTGGTCAACCTGCCCAGCGTCTGCGTCTGGGTGATGTTCGGCAGCGCCTTGCGCAATGTGCTGCAGAATCCGCGCTGGCTGATGCTGTTCAATGTCCTGATGGCCGCTTTGCTGGTGATATCCCTGTACCCACTGCTCTTTGTAGAATCGGGGTTTTCCTGAAGATGAGTGCAGCGGCACATGCAGTTGATTCCCTGGTCCCATGACACGAGTGCTGGCTTCACCTTGCGCGGCTGGCGCTCACCCGCCAGCGGCAAGCCGCTGCTGCATTTCCTGCACGGCAACGGTTTTTGCAGCCTGACCTACCAACCCTTGCTGGCGCGTCTGGCCGAGCATTTCGACCTGTGGCTGTGTGACGTTCAGGGCCATGGCGACAGCGATCACGGTGGCCCGTTCCAGGGCTGGAATCGCACGGCGGAACTGGCTATCGAAGCCTTTGACAGCGGGCGGGCGGAGTACGCCGATGTGCCGCGTTTCGCGCTCGGTCACAGCTTCGGCGGGGTGCTCACCGCACTGATGCTGGCGCGCCAGCCGCAACTGTTCCAGCGTGCGGTGCTGCTCGACCCGGTACTGTTCAGCCGCTCGATGATGGGCCTGATGGGCGCTGCCGCACTGGTCGGCCTGCACCGTCGCCACGCCCTGGCGCGCAAGGCCGCTACCCGCCGCAGCCACTGGCCGGACCGCACGGCAGCACGTGCTTCGCTGGAAGGGCGGGGGATCTTCAAGGGCTGGAGCGAGCCTTCGCTGCAGTCCTATATCGAACATGCCATTGGCGATTGTGGCGAAGGCGTGGTGCTCAAGTGCCGGCCGAGTCGGGAAGTGGAGATCTTCAGTTCCTTCCCCCGGCGCATGTGGGCCTCGTTGAGCCGGGTGCAGACCCCGAGCCTGGTGCTCTACGGCGAGACCACCTATCCCTTCGTGCCGCAGTCGGTGCAGCGTTGGGCCCAGGTCAATCGCCACGTTACCGCGACCCAGGTGCCGGGTGGCCACTGCTTTATGCAGGAAGACCCCAGCGCCAGCGCCGAGCGCATCTGCGGCTACCTGTTGTAGCCGCTGCCGCCAGGCTGCGATCGGCTGCATGTAGGAGCGGGCTTGCCCCGCGATTGCGCCGTATCAGTCTCATCGCATCGCGGGACAAGCCCGCTTCTACCGATCGCAGCCTGGCGGCGGCTACAGGACGGTCGAGTCGGATCAGTCGATATCGCTGGTGGCGAATTCGGCAGCGAGAAAGTCCAGCAAATGCCGCACCGCCGGCAACAGCCCCCGGCGCGAGGCGAACACCGCGTGCACCACGCCGCATTCCGGCGCCCACTCGGGGATAGCCCGCACCAGCGTGCCGCTGGCCAGTTCGTCGCGCACCACCACCAGCGGCACATGCACCACGCCAACGCCGGCCACCGCGGCCTGACGCAGCACCAGCAGGTCGTCGGTAACCAGTCGCGGCTGGTGACGCAGGCTGGCGCGGGCGGCGTCGGGGCCGACCAGTTCCCAGTGATAGTCGCGTTGTGGCTTGCCCCAATGCAGGCTCGGCAGGGCGCCGAGGTCGGCCAGCACCGGCCGCGTCGGCAGACGTTCGAGCAGCTCGGGTGCGGCCACCAGGCACTGGGTGCTGTGGGCCAGGGTCTTCATCACCAGGTCGCTGCTTTCCAGCGGCGGCACGCGCACGCGCAGGGCGATGTCGATGCCTTCCTGGATCAGGTCGACCTGGCGGTTGGTGCTTTCGATGTGCAACTGCACCAGCGGGCACTGGACCATGAAGCGGCTCAGCATCGGCCCGACCCAGAAGTCCAGCAGGGCAGTGGGGCAGCTCAGGCGCACGATGCCCTGGGGCTCGGCACGGTTGCGCTCGATCAGTTCGGCCGCGCCTTCGGCCTCCACCAGCATGGCCACGCAGTGGCGGTAGTAGGCCTGGCCGATTTCGGTGACCGAAAAGTGCCGGGTCGAGCGCTGGATCAGGCGTACGCCCAGGCGTTCTTCCAGCCCGGCGATGCGCCGGCTGAGTTTGGATTTGGGCATGTCCAGGGCACGGCCGGCCGGGGCGAAGCCGCCGTGATCGACCACCTGGGCGAAGTAATACAGGTCGTTGAGGTCTTCCACCAGTGTTCTCCATATGGAACGCTGAGGGCAGTTTAACCGATCTACCGCCGATGTCGTTGCGCTCGTATGGTTGTATCCATACACGAGAGGAGGCATCTCATGAAAAAGATCCAAGGCGTCTACAGCAGCCCCAACCCGCACTGGGTCGGTGATGGCTTTCCGGTTCGCAGCCTGTTCACCTACGACAACCTGGCCCAGCACATCAGCCCGTTCCTGCTGCTGGACTATGCCGGGCCGCATGACTTCAGCCCGACCAAAGCCCGCCGTGGTGTCGGCCAGCATCCCCATCGCGGTTTCGAGACGGTGACCATCGTCTACCAGGGCGAGCTGGAACACCGCGACTCCACCGGCGCCGGTGGCCTGATCGGTCCGGGCGACGTGCAGTGGATGACCGCCGCCGGCGGCATTCTCCATGAAGAGTTCCATTCCCCGGCCTTCGCCGAGAAGGGCGGCACCCTGGAGATGGTCCAGCTGTGGGTCAACCTGCCGGCCAAGGACAAGTCGGCCCCAGCCGGTTACCAGACGCTGCTGAGTACCGACATTCCGGTGGTGCCCCTGAGCAACGGCAGCCTGCGCGTGATCGCCGGTGAGTACCGCGGCCACAAGGGCCCGGCGCGGACCTTCTCGCCCATGGATGTCTGGGACCTGCAACTCAAGCCCGGCGCCCAGGTGCGCCTGCCCAGTGCAGCCGGACGCAGCACGGCGCTGGTGATGCTGCGCGGCAAGCTGCAGGTCAATGGCGAGCGTGAGGTTGGCCCGGCGCAGCTGGTGCTGTTCGAGCGGGCCGGTGACGAGCTGTTGCTCGAAGCACAGACCGAGGTGTCGGTGCTGCTGCTCAGCGGCGAGCCGCTGGACGAGCCGATTGTCGGCTACGGCCCGTTCGTGATGAACAGCGAAGCAGAGATTGCCGAGGCCTTCGAGGACTTTCGCAGCGGACGCTTCGGCCAGATGAACGGGCCGGCTACCTCCCGTTAACACTACTAGGCTCTTAAACCCGAAGGCCGGCCGGCACGGTCGGTCTTCGCCCTGGGCTGCCGGTACAACGGGCAGCTCGTCCCAAGGAGAACGTGCCATGAGTACATTTGCCAACGTTGCCAACTTCAATGGTCAGGTCCCGCGTATCGACCCCGATGATGCGGCGATGCTGCTGATCGACCATCAAAGCGGCCTGTTCCAGACGGTCAAGGACATGCCCATGACCGAGCTGCGGGCCAATGCCGTCACCCTGGCGAAGATTGCCACCCTGGCGAAAATGCCGGTGATCACCACCGCCTCCGTACCCCAGGGCCCCAACGGCCCGCTGATTCCGGAAATCCACGAAGCGGCGCCGCACGCTCAATACATCCCGCGCAAAGGTGAAATCAATGCCTGGGATAATCCGGAATTCGTCGCCGCGGTCGAGAAGACCGGGCGCAAGACCCTGATCATCGCCGGCACCATCACCAGCGTGTGCATGGCGTTCCCGAGCATCAGCGCAGTAAATGCAGGCTATAAAGTATTTGCGGTCATCGATGCCAGCGGCACCTACTCGAAGATGGCCCAGGAAGTCACCCTGGCCCGCGTGATGCAGGCCGGTGTGGTACCGATGGACACCGCCGCCGTGTGTGGCGAAGTACAGCGCACCTGGAACCGTGAAGACGCGCAGCAATGGGCCGAAGCCTACAGTGCGGTGTTCCCGAGCTACCAGTTGCTGATCGAAAGCTACCTCAAGGCCCAACAAGTAACCCGCGACAACGAAACCCTGGATTCACAACGCTGATCCCTCATGTCCGGTGCCTGCGGGCGCCGGCTTACCACAGCAAGGAGTTGTACCATGAGCAAACCCTACGTACGCCTGGACAAGAACAACGCCGCCGTCCTGCTGGTCGATCACCAGACCGGCCTGCTGTCGCTGGTACGTGACATCGAACCGGACAAGTTCAAGAACAACGTGCTGGCCGTCGGTGACCTGGCCAAGTACTTCAAGCTGCCGACCATCCTCACCACCAGCTTCGAGACCGGCCCCAACGGCCCGCTGGTGCCCGAGCTCAAGGCGCAGTTTCCGGATGCGCCGTACATTGCCCGCCCGGGCCAGATCAATGCCTGGGACAACGAGGACTTCGTCAAGGCAGTCAAGGCCACCGGCAAGAAGCAACTGATCATCGCCGGTGTGGTGACCGAAGTGTGCGTGGCCTTCCCGGCGCTGTCGGCCCTGGAGGAAGGCTTCGACGTGTTCGTGGTCACCGATGCCTCGGGTACCTTCAATGAGCTGACCCGCCATTCGGCCTGGGACCGCATGTCGCAAGCCGGCGCCCAGCTGATGACCTGGTTCGGCCTGGCCTGCGAGCTGCACCGTGACTGGCGCAACGACATCGAGGGGCTGGGAACCCTGTTCTCCAACCACATCCCTGACTACCGCAACCTGATCACCAGCTACAACACCCTCACCCAAGGCAAGTAAGCCGTTCGCTACTCGTCAGCCGGGCGCTCATGCAGCCCGGCTGATGTCGTTTGTATGCCCGATTCTCTGTAATCTTGCAGTGATTACGCAGACTGCGGGGCAGTCAATGAGCACATCGCTCCCTCTCAAACGCTACTGGCGCAGCGTGCGGCACGGGCCGACGATCACGGTCTGGCTGAGCTACCGTGCGCCTTATCATTGGCCCTCGATGCTCGGCTTTCTCGCGGCACGTTCGATTGCCGGTATCGAAGCGCTGGAGGTGGGGGTGTACCGGCGCACTGTGGTGATGGCCGGGCGCCAGGGCGTCATCCACTGCCGTCCTGTCGGTGGGCAACGCCTTGCGCTGACGGTCAGTGGCTTGCCGGCCTCGCTATTGCCGGGCCTGATTGCCCGGGTACGCCGGGTTTTCGATCTGGATGCCGACCCGCACGTTATCGCCCAGCAGTTGGGGCGTGACCCACTGATGGCGCGCCTGATCGCTGCACGCCCGGGCCTGCGCGTGCCCGGCGGCTGGGAACCCTTCGAGCAGGTCATGCGTACAGTGCTGGGCCAGCAGATCAGCGTGGCCGCAGCCATGACCCTGGCCGGGCGCCTGGTGGCCCGTCATGGGCAACCGCTGGCCAGGGCGCTGATCGCCGATCGGCAGTTGACCCATGTGTTTCCGTTGCCGCAGGCGATCGCCGATGTCGATCTGAGCGACCTGGGCCTGCCACGCTCACGGGCGGCGACCCTGTCGGGCATGGCCCGGGCGCTGCTGGAGGATCCACGTTTGCTACGGGCCGATGCCGATCTGCACACCTGGATCACGCGCCTGTGCCGGTTGCGCGGTATCGGGCCCTGGAGCGCCCAGTACCTGGCCCTGCGCCAGCTGGGGGCGGCCGATGCCTTCCCGCTCGGCGATGTGGCGCTGGCCAAGGCCCTGCGCCTGCTGGAGAGCGCCGAGGCGCAACTGGCCGAGCGGGCTCTGGCCTGGCGTCCGTGGCGGGCCTACGCGGCGCAACACCTGTGGGCCTGGCTGGCGGCGCCTCAGCGCGACTGACGCCAGGTCACTTCGGTAATGCCGTAGCGCTCGGCCAGGGGCTTGCTGACCTTCTTCACCTTTTCCCGGCCATAGCGGCCGATCCTGCCCACTCCGGCATCGCAGCTTGCCCAGTGCCAGGCTTCGGCGTTGTCCATCTTCTCGGCGCGAATGATGAAGGACTTGGCAACACCGTGAAGGTGGTAGTCGATCACGAACAGTTTGGCGTCAATCATGGGCCTTCGGGGATCCTTTCACAGCAGTCGTCAGGAAATGCCATCCACTGCAATGAATGAGTGCGCCAGCGGGGAAAAAATTCAATCGGATTTCAGTCCTCGCCGCTGACCGTGAAGTGTCTGGCATCGTTGGCGAACACCACCTGTTCCAGGCGATGGGCGATCCCGCAAGCCAGCGAGTCGTAGGCAGGGATGACCTTCTCCTCGGCGGACAGGCAGTGGAAGATATCGAGCTTGCGTTCGGCCTGTTGGGTTTCCAGTTCGAAGATGCGCACGTAGCGTTCCAGGTCGTTGTTCAGGCTCGACAGGTATTCACGCAGGCGCGAGTGGTCCACCGCGCTCTGGCTGAAGTGCCAGGTCATGGGGTGGATCAGGAAGCGTGAATGCGGGGCGGCGATGCGCACCCCGGCGGCCAGGTACATGATGATGCCCATGGACTCGATGTTACCGGCATTGATTGCGCTGACGGGCACCGGCAATGACTTGAGAAAGCTGTAGATGGAGAAACCGAAATTGGTACTGCCGCCAGTGGTCGACAGGTACAGCAACAGCTCGCTGGCCCCTTCGTCGATCGCCTGCAGGCAGCGGTCACGAAAGCGCTCGGTGGTGCGCTGGTCGATCTGGCAATGGAAGTGAATCACCTGCTGGGTCATGGGCAGGCCTCATGACCGACGCACCGAGGGCGCGCCGGTCGCGGGTGGATCAACTACGGCCGCCACCACTTGGCTTGCGGTCCTGTTTGCCCATGTCAGGCTTGCGGGGCTGGCCACCGGCGCCGCCACCGGAAGCCTGACCGCCTTTCTTGCCAGCGTCGGAGGCTTTTTGCCGGTCTTCGGCAAAGTTGCCGCGGTTACCCTGATTGCCCGGTTGGGTGTCTTTGTTCGCCATGATGTGCTTCCTCTGGTTGCAATGGAAGTGCGAGGCAGTTGCCTCACACAGGTTGGGCGGCACGGGTGTTGGCAAAGTTTGAAATTTATTGGCTGCTGCTGGACGAACGGTCGTACGGCTCCGCCCGTCGGGGCCGGGCGCTTGCGCGGTGAACTTCCCGTCGCGGCGGGTCTTCCCAATCAAAAGGGCCTGCTGCGATTGCCGGTGTGCATGAGGTGAACGGTGCAGCATCGGCAATATCAATTGGCATTCACCGGCTGTCAGGTGATTACTGAGCAGTCGCTCTCTGCGACAGAGGATCGCCCCATGTCACTGATTGGCGTCTCAACCCTTGAACTGCGACAACTGATCGAGCGGGCGTTCTTGCCCGAAAACTGCGAAGTGAGCTGCCCGGATGGTGTGTGGTTGACAATCCGCTTGGGGCAGGGGGACGACCTGATCGTTTCCGAGGTTCGTCTGGACAGCCTGACCACCTGTCACGAGGTGCACGCCCTGGTCGAGCAGATATATGAAGAGCGTCGCTTGAACCGAACCCCCGGCGATCCCCGGCACAGCACCATCGTCTGAACCCAGACGCCGATCCCCGTACGGCAGCGGCTACTGCAGTTCCAGTTGCAGCTGCAGGCCACCATCGTCACAACGGCGGTGGTAGTGGACGATGCCCCGGTAGATCCGGCCTTCCCAGGTAAAGGCCAGGCTGTGGCTGCGTTCGAGCTTGTCCGGCACCGGCGCGCGGACCTGCATCTGCATCCCGGGCAGGCCGTTGAGGTTCAGCGGCGCCAGTTGCACTTCGCATTGCGCGCTGTGTGCCACGGGACCGAACAGGGTGTCCTGGACAAAGTCGATCTGCAGGCAGGTCGGGTAGGCTGCATTGACCTTACTCATGGCTGGCGGTACTCGCTTGCAGTGGCCTGGTCGCTTGCAGGTGGTGCTGCAGGGTCGGCAAGGCACAGGTGGCAAAATTGCCCAGATCCTCCAACGGCGGGTTACTTTGAGTGTGAGCCTCGTTCTGCAAGCGGGCAACGCCTTTGACCCTTCTCTTGGCTGACTGGCCGTCGGCAGGATGGGCGGGTCAGCAGCAAGGCGTCTCATGCAAGTGCAGCCAGCGCAGGCCGCCATCTGCCAGTGATTCGAACACCGCCGTGGAACGGCGCACGCTGTGTTGGCCCAGGGCATCGTGCTGGCGCTCCCGATAGCTGACCAGGCTCAGGTGCTGGCTGAGGCTGATCAGCTGTGGTTCGTCGATCTGGATGACCAGGTGCGGCCGCGTGCCATGGGCCCTGAGGAACAATTGCTGCAACCCGGCATGGTCCAGCCGCTGCCCGTTAAGCCCGATCATCGAAAAGTGTGGGCTGAAATGCGCCAGCAGGTCGCTCAACTGCTCGGTTGTGGCCTCGCCGGCCAACCAGTGCTGGATCAGCGCATGCACGTCGAGGATTTCGTCAAAACAGCGGTTTTCAGTGGGCATGATCATGACTCGGTAGAGGAAGTGAGAGGCTTGAGGGCCGACGCCCCGGGCAATGTGAGCACGGCGGGCAGCGCCAGCAAGGACAGCGCCGCCGCCACCAGTAACACTTGTGCATAGGCTTCAGGTGCGGGCAGCAGGTGGTTCAGCAGTGCACTCAGGACGGCTGCGCCGAGGCAGAAACTGAGCTGGCGGTTGAGGCTCCACAAGGCGCTGGCGGCGGCCATGCGTTCGGGGGCGATGGCAACGAACGCCAGGCTTTGCGTGCTGCTGCTGCACAGGCTGCTGCCCAGGCCCAGCAGGGCGAAGACCAGCACCAGGCCGTAGGGGGACAGGGCCAGCCCGGGCTCGCTGAGGCCAACCAGGGCGAGGCTCTGCAGCAGGATGCCAGCACCGAGCAGGCGGCGTGGCCCTGACCGGTTGAAACACCAGCGCACCACGGCAATGGCCAGCAGGGCACCCAGTGACCAGGGCAGCATCAGCGCGCCTGTGGCCGTGGCACTCAGGTGCAATCGATCTTGCAGGTAGAGCGTCGCCACCAGGTTGGCGCCGATGAACACCCCGGGCACGCACAGGTACACCAGCATGGCGGTGCGCAGCAGCGGCTGGCGCAGCAGGCCGAGGTCGAGCAGGTGCGCGCTCTGGCTGGCCGGCTCCCTGGCCGGCAGCCAGGCCAGGGCCAGCAGTCCGGTGAGCAGCACCAACGGCAACAGCGCCAGGAAGATCCAGCGCCAACTGGCATGATCCACCAGCAGTCCACCCAGTGCGGGCGACAGGGCCGGGACCAGCAGGGCAATCATCATCACCTGGGCGGTCAGCGCAGGTCGCTGCTGGGGCGGACAGGCACGGTAGGCCATGGCCTGGCCCACCGGAATCAACAGGCCGCCACCCAGGCCCTGGAGCAGCCGCCAGAGCAACAGGCTGTCAATCGAGGACGCCATTGCCGCCAGCAAGGTGCCCAGGCCGAACAGGGCCAGCGATACCAACAGCGTCTGGCGCTCGCCGATGCGCCTCGCCAGCCAGGTGCCGAACGGAATCACCAGGCTCAGGCCAATCAGGTACAGGTTGCCGACCCCGCTCAGTTGCATCACCGATGCATTCAGCTCCTGGCCCAGCAACGGATAGGCACTGTTGAGGGCAAACATGTTGAGCAGGTCCAGGGCAAAACCGAGCAGGTAGATCAGGCTGATTTTCGTGCGATAGGGCATGGTGTTGCGGTCGGCTAGGGGCGAGGGCGCAGTCTAGAGCGCTTGATGCACTTGAATAAGGCCGCAGGATTGGCCAGATTGTGCAAATTATTTTGACAATCCAGGGCGGCATCCATGGTCAGTCTCGACCGGTTCGAATTGTTTTGCGCAGTGGTCCAGGCCGGCTCCTTCACCGGCGCCGCCGAACGCCTGCGCCAGACCCGCGCCGCCGTCAGTTTCAATATCAAGCAACTGGAGGCCGAGCTCGGGGTGACCTTGCTCCGCCGCACCACCCGGCGCATTGCCCTGACCGAAGCGGGTGAACGCTTTCATGGTCACTGCCTGCAGGTGCTGGAGCACGCGCGTATCGCCATCGACGAGGCGCGGGGCGAGCATGCAGGGTTGCAGGGCTGCCTGAGTATCACCTCCACGGTGGAGTACGGCGTGATGGTACTGGCGCCGGCGCTGCAGGGCTTTTGCCGCGCGCATCCCGACCTGCGCGTGCGCCTGCAGACCCATACGGCCCAGGCCGATCTGCTGCGCGATGGCTTCGACGTGGCCATCCGCCTTGGCCAGCCGCATGATTCCAGTTATCGCGGGGTGTGCCTGGACAGCTACGAGGTGCGCCTGGTGCTGGCGCCGTCGTTGCTGGCTGGGGACGTCGACTTGCTCGACAACCCGGCGCGTCTTGCGCAGTTGCCGCAGGTGTTGCACAGCCGCTTCGAGCAGCAGCCCGATTGGTTGCTGCACGATGCCCAGGGTAATGAGGTGCAGTATCAGGGGCGCGGCGAGCGGCCACTGGTTGCCGACAACGCCTCGATCCTCCAAGCGTTCGCCCTGCAGGGCATGGGGGTGGCGCTGCTGCCGCACTGGCTGGTGGCCGAAGACCTGGCCTGTGGCCGACTGCTCGATGCCTTGCCGTCCTACCGGTTCGCCAGGCAGAGCGTGTATGCACTGTACCCGGATACCCGGCATGTACCGCGCAAGGTGCGGGCCTGGATCGACTACCTCAAGGCCTATCTTCAGACGTAGGAGCGGGCTTGCCCCGCGATGCGGTGGTGCAATCAATCGCGGGGCAAGCCCGCTCCTACAATTGGTTGTGTCATCCCTGCTTCTTGATGATCGCCTCACTGATGCTCGCCGGCGCCACGGCGTACTTGGTGAACTCCATCGAGAAGCTGGCCCGGCCCTGGGTCATCGAGCGCATCGAAGTGGCATAGCCGAACATCTCGCCCAGCGGCACCTCGGCGCGGATCACCTTGCCGGCCGGGGTCTCGTCGCCATCCTGGATCATGCCCCGGCGCCGGCTGAGGTCGCCGAGGATATCGCCCTGGTACTCCTCGGGCGTTACCACCTCGACCTTCATTACCGGCTCCAGCAGCACCGCGCCGCCTTTTTGCGACAGTTGCTTGGTGGCCATGGACGCGGCGATCTTGTAGGCCATTTCGTTGGAGTCGACGTCGTGGTACGAGCCGTCAAAGACCGCTGCCTTGAGGCTGATCAGCGGGTAGCCGGCCAGCACGCCGTTCTTCATCTGCTCCTCGATGCCTTTCTGGATCGCCGGGATGTATTCCCGCGGTACCACGCCGCCAACGATCTCGTTGATGAACTCCAGCCCTTCCTTGCCCTCGTCGGCGGGGGAGAAGCGGATCCAGCAGTGGCCGTACTGGCCGCGCCCACCGGACTGGCGGACGAAGCGGCCTTCGATCTCGCAGGTGTTGCTGATCTTCTCGCGGTAGGCCACCTGGGGCTTGCCGATATTGGCCTCGACGTTGAATTCGCGGCGCATGCGGTCGACGATGATGTCCAGGTGCAGCTCGCCCATGCCGGAGATGATGGTCTGGCCGGTTTCCTCGTCGGTCTTGACCCGGAACGACGGGTCTTCTTGGGCCAGCTTGCCCAGGGCGATGCCCATTTTCTCCTGGTCGGCCTTGGTCTTGGGCTCTACCGCCACCGAGATCACCGGGTCCGGGAAGTCCATGCGTTCGAGGATGATCGGCTTGTCCATGTCGCACAGGGTGTCGCCGGTGGTGACGTCCTTCATGCCGATCAGCGCGGCGATGTCACCGGCGCAGACGTCCTTGATCTCGGCGCGCTGGTTGGCGTGCATCTGCACCATGCGGCCGATGCGCTCTTTCTTGCCCTTGACCGAATTGAGCACGGCATTGCCGGAACTGAGCACACCGGAGTACACCCGGGCGAAGGTCAGGGTGCCGACGAAGGGGTCGGTGGCGATCTTGAAGGCCAGGGCCGAGAACGGCTCATTGTCGTCGGCGTGGCGTTCCAGGTGTTTCTCTTCGTCGTCCGGGTCGGTGCCCTTGATCGCCGGGATCTCGGACGGCGCGGGCAGGTAGTCGATGACCGCGTCGAGCATCAGCGGCACACCCTTGTTCTTGAACGACGAGCCGAGGATGGTCGGGACGATTTCGTTGTTCAGGGTGCGCTTGCGCAACCCGGCCTTGATCTCGTCGATGCTCAGCTCCTCGCCTTCGAGGAACTTCATGGTCAGCTCGTCATCGGCTTCCGCCGCCGCCTCGACCATGTGTGCGCGCCATTCGTCGGCCAGCGCCTGCAGCTCAGCCGGAATGGCTTCTTCGCGGTAGCTGGTGCCCTGGTCGTCTTCGTTCCAGTAGATGGCCTTCATCTTCACCAGGTCGATCTGCCCGACGAATTTCTCCTCGGCACCGATGGCCAGCTGGATCGGCACCGGGTGATGGCCCAGGCGCTGGTCGATCTGCTTGACCACGCGCAGGAAGTCGGCGCCCTGGCGGTCCATCTTGTTGATGTAGGCCAGGCGCGGTACATGGTACTTGTTGGCCTGGCGCCAGACTGTTTCCGACTGGGGCTCGACGCCATCGGCGCCGCTGAACACCACCACGGCGCCGTCGAGCACCCGCAGCGAGCGCTCCACTTCGATGGTGAAGTCGACGTGGCCGGGGGTGTCGATGATGTTGAAACGGTACTTGTCGGCGAACTGCTTGGTCGAGCCCTGCCAGAACGCGGTGGTGGCCGCCGAGGTGATGGTGATCCCGCGTTCCTGCTCCTGGGCCATCCAGTCCATGGTCGCGGCGCCGTCGTGCACCTCGCCCATCTTGTGGTTGACCCCGGTGTAGAACAGGATGCGTTCGGTGGTGGTGGTCTTGCCGGCGTCAACATGGGCGACGATGCCGATATTGCGGTACAGCTCGATGGGGGTGGTGCGCGCCATGATGGGTCACCTGAGGTTGTTGCTGAAGAAGGGATTCTCCCAAGGTAGCAGAAGTGGGGCGGTCTGCACGGCGCTCCACGGATGAACAGGGATCATCCATGGACGGCGCAAGCATCGGTTGTAAAGCGCGGGGCGGCTGTCGCTTAATGGTTCTATTCGACTGCCTCTGGAGCCCTTCAATGCCGCTGGAAAAACCCTTGGACGCCTGGTGCCGGAGCCACCCGCTGATCGCCGATCTGGTGGCGCTGCGCCCCATTGACTGGTTCAACCCGCAGATCGCGCCGAGCGCGCAGGCGTTGAGCGATGTACCGCTCAGTGGCGAGGATGTGCGCGAGGCCAGCGAGCGCTTGCAGCGTTTTGCCCCCTTCATCCAGTCGGCCTTTGCCCAGACGGCGGCCAGCAATGGCATCATCGAGTCGCCGCTGCTGCCGCTGCCGGCCTTGCAGGCGCAGTTGCGCGCCGAACATCGGTTGCCCGAAGGCGGCGCGCTGTGGCTCAAGGCCGATAACCTGCTGCCGATTTCCGGTTCCATCAAGGCCCGGGGCGGTATCTACGAGGTGCTCAAGCACGCCGAAGACCTGGCTTTGGCCGGCGGCCTGCTCAAGCCGGGCGACGATTACGCCAGGCTCGACAGCGCAGAGGCCCGGGCGTTCTTCAGCCAGTACAGCATTGCCGTGGGCTCCACCGGCAACCTCGGCCTGTCGATCGGCATCATCAGTGCGCGCCTGGGCTTCAAGGCCACGGTGCACATGTCGGCCGATGCCCGGCAATGGAAGAAGGACCGCCTGCGCGACCATGGTGTGGAGGTGCGCGAGTACAGCGCCGACTACAGCGTGGCGGTGGAGCAGGGGCGTCGCGAGGCCGAGGCCGACCCGCGCTGTCATTTCGTCGACGACGAGAACTCGCGCAACCTGTTCCTCGGTTACGCGGTGGCCGCCGAGCGCCTGCAGCGCCAGTTGAACGAGCAGGGCATCCCGGTCGATGCCGAGCATCCGCTGTTCGTCTACCTGCCTTGTGGCGTCGGTGGCGGCCCCGGCGGGGTGGCCTTCGGCCTGAAGCTGGTGTTCGGCGATGCGGTGCATTGCCTGTTCGCCGAGCCGACCCATTCGCCGTGCATGTTGCTTGGCGTCTATACCGGCTTGCACGATGGCGTGTCGGTGTACGACTTCGGCATCGACAACCAGACCGCCGCCGACGGCCTGGCGGTAGGCCGGCCCTCGGGCTTTGTCGGACGGGCCATGCAGCGCCTGATCGACGGTTACTACACGGTCGACGACGCCACCCTGTACCGCTTGCTGGCGCAGCTGCAGGCGTGTGAAGGCCATGAGCTGGAACCTTCGGCGCTGGCCGGGGTGCCGGGCATGGTCCGGGTGCTGCAGGAGCAGCAGGGCTATCGCCAGCGCCTGGGCCTCAGTGAGGCGCGCATGGCCCGGGCCACCCACCTGGTCTGGGGCACCGGCGGCAGCATGGTGCCGCGCGAGGAAATGGACGCCTACCTGGCCAAAGGCCGCGCCGAGCTGGCCGGGCACTGAACATGCTCAACCTGCCACCACGCCTCGGCACTCGCCTGACCGGCGCCCAGTTTGCCAATCTGCACACCTTTGCCGTGGCGGCGCGGCACCTGAGCTTTACCCTGGCGGCCGCGGAGCTGTGCCTGACCCCCAGTGCGGTCAGCCACCGCATTGCCCGGCTGGAGCAGGCGCTGGCCGTGCGCCTGTTCGAACGCCTGACCCGGCGCATCCGCCTGACCCCGGAGGGCGAACGCCTGTACCGGCTGGTGCAGGGGTTGGTGGAGGATCTGGAGGAAGCGCTGCATGAAGACTCGACGGTCAGCGGGCCGTTGACCCTGTATGCGCGGCCGTCCATCACCCAGTGCTGGCTGGTGCCCAGGCTTGCGGATTTCCAGCAGCGCTACCCGCAGATCAGCCTGGACATTCGCACCGGCAACGAGGCGGTGGACTTTCGTGCCCGGCACATCGACCTGGCGTTGCTCTATGGCGACGGCGAGTACCCCGGGCTGGTCAGCCAGCCGTTGATGGCCGAGCAACTGGCGCCGGTCTGCAGCCCGCAGTATGCCGAACGCCATGGCCTGATCGGCAATCCCGAACAATTGCGCCAGTGCACCCTGCTGCACGATGCCCTGGCCTGGGAGCATGCGGCCTTCGATGCCGAGTGGCAGCGCTGGGCGCGCGGGCGAGGGCTGCAGGCCTGCCTGCCGGGTGCCTGCCTGACGTTCGACCGTTCGGACCTGTGCGCGGTTGCCGCGAGCAACCATGTGGGGGTGGCGATGGGGCGTCGGCAACTGGTGCAGCCGCTGATCGACCAGGGCTTGTTGATGCTGCCCTTGGGCGACTTCGAACCGGTGGCCGGGCAGGGCTACTACCTGGTGCATCCGCCACGCGAGCCGATGCCGATGCGGGTCCGGGTGATGATCGAGTGGTTGGGGCAGATGTACTGAGGCGGTCTGGTTTTACGGCCGCTTCGCGCCCGATCGCAGCCTATCGGCAGCGCCCACAGCGTCCGGGGCAGGCCGGGAGCCCCTGTGGGCGCTGGCGAAGCCTGCGATCGACTGCGCAGCAGTCGCAACCGGGTCAATGCGTGGGGGCAGGTTTACGGTCGTGTGTGCTTAGCGCCGCGCATGCACACCGCACAGGGCCGGTACCCCGCCGCCCGGGCCGTTTCGGCGTCGAGAAAGAACACCCGGTGCTGCACATAGCCGCCCCGGGCGATAGCCCGCAAGGCGCACGGGCAATCGAGGCGGCCATAGACCTTGCTGCGCCGATGACCGCCCAGTTCACCGGGCTGGTCGCTCAGGTACTCGACACCATCGGCGCCGAGCAGGCGCCAGGGCCCGCTGCCCATGCTCAGAACCAGCGGTCGTTGCGCTTGCGCCCGCGGGTCAGGGCCGGGAGGATCAGGCCGACCAGCAGGCCGGCACCGGCGATGCCGCCGCCGTAGACCATGTAGCGCATCAGCACTTGCTTGTTCTCGTCGCCCAGGCGCGCCTGGGTGCTGCGCAGCTCCGACTGGGTGTCGCTCAGTTCGCCAGTGAGTGCCTTGTTGCGCGCTTCCAGCTCATCGATCAGCGCCTTGCGCGAATCCAGGGTCTCCTGCATGCCCTGGACCCGGGACTTCCAGCTGTCGTCAATGGTTTTCAGCTTGTCGCCCAGCTGGGTCACCTGCTCGGTCAGTTGCGGCAGGCGTTCGGCCTGGCCGGGGACGCTTTGCAGATCGTTGCTGGGAATCCATACCGTATCGCCGGCTTCGCCGCGCACCTGGCTGTAGTTGCCCTGGGTGCCGAGCAAGGTGACTTTCTGTCCGGACTTGAGGTTGCCGACGATGCGATGGCCATCGGTAGGGCCGCTGCGCACGTAGGTGGTCAGGCTGTCGCTGACCCAACGCTCGCTGCTGGTGGGTTCTTCGGCCTGCACGGTGCCGCTCAGGCCAATCAGGGTAGCGATCAAACCGATGACAAGTCGGTTGCGCGGGCGCAGGTGGGGAGAGTTGGGCATGGTGGTCTTCGCGTGAATAAACAAAAAAAGCCCGAGGAGTGGGCCGGTGAGTCTGGGCGTGCGCGCAGGCCGCCAGGCTGACAGACCATGTTTCTGCAGGCAGGTTCACTGAAGAGTGTAGGAAAATGACAGCAAATGTTGCGGGCACAGGTTGTGCCCGCAATCCGGGGGAGGGGCTGGATCAGCTGACGACGCGGTAGCAGGGCACGTATTCGGCGCCACCGGGCAGCTTCATGCGGTGCTGGGCGACGAAGGCCTCCAGCAGCTTGCCCAAGGGGTGCATCACGGCGGCATCGCCGTGGATTTCGTACGGGCCTTGCTCCTCGATCAGGCGGATACCCTTGTCCTTGACGTTGCCGGCAACGATCCCGGAGAACGCCCGGCGCAGGTTGGCGGCCAGTTCATGGGCCGGCAGGTCGTGGCGCAGTTGCAGGCCGGCCATGTTCTCGTGGGTCGGGTCGAAGGGGCGCTGGAAGCTTTCTTCGATCTTCAGCAGCCAATTGAAGTGGAAGGCATCGTTACGCTCGCGGCGGAACTGCTTGACCTCCTTGAGCCCTTCGACCATCTGTCGGGCCACTTCGGCGGGGTTGTCGATGATGATCTGGTAGTGCTGCTGGGCCGCGTCGCCCAGGGTGGCGCGGACGAAGGCATGCAGCTGCTGCAGGTAGGGCTCGGCGCTTTGCGGGCCGGTGAGGATGACCGGGAACGGCAGGTCGCGGTTGTCCGGGTGCATGAGGATGCCGAGCAGGTACAGGAACTCTTCGGCAGTCCCGGCGCCACCGGGGAAGATGATGATGCCGTGGCCGACGCGGACGAAGGCTTCCAGGCGTTTTTCGATGTCCGGCAAGATCACCAGTTCGTTGACGATCGGGTTGGGCGCCTCGGCGGCGATGATGCCGGGTTCGGTCAGGCCCAGGTAGCGGCTGCTGCTCATGCGTTGCTTGGCATGGGCGATGGTCGCGCCTTTCATCGGCCCCTTCATCACCCCCGGGCCGCAGCCGGTGCAGACATCCAGTTTGCGCAGGCCCAGCTCGTGGCCGACCTTCTTGGTGTACTGGTACTCCTCGCTGCTGATCGAGTGACCGCCCCAGCACACCACCATCTTCGGCTCCACGCCCGGGCGCAGGGTGCGCGCGTTGCGCAGCAGGTGGAAGACGTAGTCGGTGATGCCCTGGCTGCTTTCCAGGTCGATGCGCTGGCTGGCCAGTTCGCTTTCGGTGTAGACGATGTCGCGCAGGGCGCTGAAGAGCATTTCACGGGTGCTGGCGATCATTTCGCCATCGACGAAGGCATCGGCCGGGGCATTGAGTAGCTCCAGGCGCACGCCGCGGTCCTGCTGGTGAATGCGTACCTCGAAGTCCTTGTAGGCTTCGAGGATGGTCTTGGCGTTGTCGACATGCGCGCCGGTGTTGAGGATGGCCAGCGCGCACTGGCGGAACAGGGTGTAGAGACTGCCGGATCCGGCTTCACTCAGTTGCTGTACTTCTCGTTGGGACAGTGTTTCCAGGCTGCCTTTGGGGCTGACAGATGCATTGATAACTTCACGTTGGGGCATTCTGGTTTTCCTGTGAGCGATTAAACGTCCTTCTTCTGCACACCACCATACCGAGAAATTGTTGCTGCAACGAGTGTCTTTGCGCTCGGGCCCTTCAGCGAACTTCCGGGTCGGCTTTCCAGCCGACGGCCTGCAAGGCCTGGAGCAGTTGTTCGGGCTTGAGCGCCAGGGCCTGGTTGCCATTGGCATGCAGGTCGGTGGCGGCCAGCAATGCATTGAGTATGGCCTCTTCCACCGCGTCTGCCGCAGCGCCGAACAACGCCGAGATATGGTCATTGTTGACCATCTGCACGGTGCTGGTGGGCTGGCCCGGGCGGCCGACATTGGTCACCGGCAGGTCGCTGTTGCCCACCGAGAAGGCCAGGAAGATGTCGCCGCTGGTGTCTTCGGTGCCGCCGCCGACCCGCGCCAGGCCGACGCTGGCGCGCTGGGCCAGGCGGGTGCACTGGTGCGGCAGCAGCGGCGCGTCGGTGGCCAGGGTGACGACGATCGAACCCATGCCGGCCTCGCCAACGTTGTCGCGGCCAGCGAAGGGCGAGGGCAGCGCGCCCAGTACCCGGCCCACCGGATAGCCGCCGACCCGCAGCGCGTCACGCACGCCGTAGTTGGCCTGCACCAGGGCGCCGACGGTCCAGCCGCCGGCCTCGGCGCTCAAAACCCGCGAAGCAGTACCGATACCGCCCTTGAACTCGTGGCAGATCATCCCGGTGCCGCCGCCCACGCAGCCCTCGGCCACCGGCCCGCTGCGGGCGTCGGCCAGTGCCGCCTGGACGTGCTCGGCGCGCACGTGCTGGCCCCAGATGTCGTTGAGCACGCCGTCGTAGGTTTCCAGCACGGTGGGCATGCACCAGTAGGTGTGTTGCTTGCCCATCTCACGCTCGGCGCTGACCAGGGCATCGCGGACCACGCCGACGCTGTGGGTATTGGTGTAGGCGATCGGCGTGGTCAACAGGCCCGCTTCGCGGATCCACTCAAGGCCAGTGGCATCGCCATTGCCATTGAGTACGTGGACCCCGGCAAAGCAGGGCTGCAGGTGCGCCGCACCAGGCCGTGGCTCGATCACCGTGACCCCGGTATGCACCGCCCGCTCGCCGTCTTCGCGGTGCAGGGTGTGGTGGCCCACGCGCACGCCGGGCACGTCGGTGATGGCGTTGTACACGCCCGGCTTGCCCACGCCAATACGAATGCCAAGGTCACGAATACGCATGTTGCACTGCTCCGTCGGGAAGGTTCGAAGGCCGGCTGCCAGTATGCCCGCCCGGGGATCATGCCACGCATGACAAAGGGGACGAGCAACGGCAATACTGCGCGCCGGTGGTGCAGAGTCTAGGAACTCGACCCGCCCTTGGCGATTACCCCCAGTCGTTACCCCCCAGGAGTTATCGGTGCACAGCCTATTCGAAGCAGCCGCCCATCATCAGGGGCTGGCCAAGGTGGTCGAGCAGTTGGGCCGGCCGGGTTTCTGGCAACAGACGCTGGTGCTGCTCAACCAGATGCTGCCGTTCGACAACGGCCTGGTGATCTTCACCGAGTACGACCAGCCACCGCGGGTGCTGGCCGAATTCGATCGCGGCTTCAGCAGTGCGCCGTCGCCCATGCCCCTGTACCTGAGCGGCCTGTACCTGCTCGACCCGTTCATCCAGGCCATGGGCGAGGGGTTGGCCGATGGCGTCTACCGCATGGAAGAGGTGGCGCCCGATGAATTTCGCCAGAGCGACTACTTCCAGAACTACTTCCGCTCGGCCATCGGCGAGGACGAGCTGCAACTGATCCTCAACCTGGCCCCCGGGCAGATGCTGGCGATTTCCCTCGGCGCCAGCCAGCGGTTCGAGACCACTCACCTGGGCCAGATGAGCCTGTACGCGCCCTGGCTGATGGCGCTGGTACGCCAGCACTGGCGCCTGCAGCACCCGGCGCAGGACGAGCAGGCCCAGGTCACCCCGGTGGAGCGTGCCCTGGAACATTTTGGCAGCGACACCCTGTCGGCCCGCGAGCTGGAAATCGCCCGCCTGGTATTGCGCGGCAATTCCAGCAAGGCGATTGCCAAGCGCCTGGCCATCTCCCAGGAGACAGTCAAGGTGCACAGGCGCAACCTGTATGCCAAGCTGGGTGTTTCGTCACAGTCGGAATTGTTCAGCCTGTTCCTGCAACGGCTGGGTCAGGCACAACCACAGGAGTGAGTGATGCTGCGGATATTGGGCAAGGCTTCATCGATCAACGTGCGCAAGGTGCTGTGGACCTGCGCTGAACTGGACCTGCCATTTGCACGGGAAGACTGGGGCTCGGGCTTTCAGTCTACCCACAGCGAGGCCTTCCTGGCACTGAACCCCAATGCCATGGTGCCGGTGATCCAGGATGGCGACTTCGTGCTGTGGGAGTCCAACAGCATCATCCGCTACCTGGCCTCGCGCTATGGCGACGAGCAGCTCTACCCGTCGGCGCCTCAGGCCCGGGCACGGGTGGATCAATGGATGGACTGGCAGGCCACCGACCTCAACGATGCCTGGCGCTATGCGTTTCTTTCGCTGGTACGCCAGTCTCCTGCGCACCAGGACCCGCAAGCCCTGGCCGCCGCCTGTGCCAACTGGGCGCGGAACATGACCATCCTTGAGCGCCAGCTGGAGCGTACCGGCGCCTATGTCAGCGGCGCCGCCTTCTCGCTGTCCGACATTCCCATCGGCCTGTCGGTCAACCGCTGGATGCAGACACCGCTAAAGCGCCCCGAGCTGCCAGCGGTTCATGCCTACTACGAGCGCCTGAACGAACGCGAGGGCTACCGCCTGTACGGGCGCAACGGCACGCCGTAAGGCCTCACTGGTCGAGTGCGGTGAACAGCGCGTGGGCCGCTTTCACCCGCTCGTCATTGGGGTAGTTCTTGTTCGCCAGCAGCACGATGCCGATACGTTTGGACGGCACGAAGGCCACGTAGGCGCCAAAGCCATTGGTCGAGCCGGTCTTGTTCAGCAGGGTGTCCGGCGGCAGGCGGGTCGGCTTGAGCCAGGTCACCGGATGTGGCTTGAGGGCCATGGCGGTCGAGTTGCCCTTGAGCAGGTGTCGCAGGCTGGTCGGGTAGCGATAAGTTTCCCAGCCCAGGCCCTGGGTCATCTCGCCGACCCGGTAATAGCCGGTCTGGGTCAGGGCGATGGCGCGCTGCAGGTCGATGCTCAGCGACTGCGGCTGCATCTGCAGTTCCACGAAGTGCAGCAGGTCGCTGGCCGTGGTTTTCACCCCGTAGGCCTCGGCATCCAGCGGCCCGGGGCCGACCCGTACCGCCTGGTTACCCTTGGTATAGCCTTGGGCGTAGTGCCCTTCCTGCTCGGCCGGTACTTGCAGGTAGGTGTGTTGCAGGCCCAATTGCGGCAGCAACTCGTCGGTCATCACCTCGGTGAAGGGTTTACCCAGGCTCTTGGCCGCCAGGTAGCCGAACAGGCCGAGGCTCGGGTTGGAATACAGCCGGTGGGTGCCGGGGGCGTAGTCAGGTTTCCACTGGGCGTAATAACGGATGACGTCTTTCTCGTCCTTGACCTTGTCGGGGAACTGCAAGGGCAGGCCGCCGGCGCTGTAGGTGCCGAGGTTGAGCAGGGTGATGCCTTCGAACGCGCTGCCCTTGAGGGCCGGCCAGTGCTTGCTGGCCACATCGCCCAGGTTGAGCTTGCGGTGGGCCTGGGCGAAACCTGCCAGGGTGGCGGTGAAGGTCTTGCTCACCGAGCCGATCTCGAACAGGGTGTCGGCGTCCACCGGCTGGTTGGCCTGTATCGAGGCGACGCCGTAGTTGAACACATACTGCTTGCCGTCGACCGACAGGGCGACCGCCATGCCGGGAATGGCCTGCTGCTGCATCAGCGGACGGATCGTGGCCTCGACGCTGGCGGCGACCTGTTCGTCGGTGAGCGGGGCGGCCAGGCTCTGGCCGGCGCCGATCATCAGGGCGAGCCCCGCCACCATCGCGGGCGTGATGCTGCTGTCAGGGTGATTCATCAAACAAGCTTCCATGTGTATTGATCTGATTGAGCGGCTGGCGAAACAACGCCCCGGGCGGCACGCCGAACTGCTTACCGAACGCGGCGATGAAGGCCGACAGCGATTCGTAGCCGCAGGCCAGGGCTACGTCGGTGACACGCTCGCCACGCTCCAGCGCGGGCAGTGCGCTCAACAGGCGCATGCGCTGGCGCCAGAGGCGAAAGCTCAAGCCGGTTTCGCGCAGGAACAAACGGCTCAAGGTCTTTTCCGAGACGCCCTGCTGAGCGGCCCAGTCACTCAGGCGGGTGTCGGCGTCCGGTTGCGCCTGCAACTGCCGGCACAGTTCGCGCAGGCGCTCGTCGAGGGGCAGGGGCAGCATCAACTGCTGCTGCGCCGCCTGTGCCAGTTGGTCGAGCAGCACCTGCACCAGGCGCCCGTCGGCGCCCAGGGGATCGTAATGCACCGGCCCTTCGCTGAAGGTGCGGATCAGCTCGCGCAGCAGCGGGGTAATCGCGATCACCTGGCACTCGGCGGGCGACCAGAGGGCCGGCGGCCGTTCCAGGTAGAGGCTGCGCAGGCAGGTCTGGCCAGGGCAACTGACCCGGTGGCGGACCTGCGCCGGGATCCACACCGCGCGCTGCGGTGGCACCAGGTAGAAACCGGCGTCGGTATGCACCTCCAGCACCCCGTCGATGGCATAGGACAACTGCCCCCAGGGATGGGCGTGGCGGTAGCCCAGGACGATGTTGGGCAGGGCCTGGAGGTGGCCGTAGACCGGGCGCGGCAGCTGGGTCAACTGCTCCAGGGCCTGGGGCTCGGGCAGGGTGGGTTGTCCGTTTGGCGACACTGGCGGGGTGCTGGCGTTAGTGACAAAGGTGCGCAGACCTTATCGTCTGCCTCGCCACCTTAACAAGTCGGAATTGACCATGAAGTACCTGCGGATGCTGTTCGACAACTTCACCCTGGCCCTGCTCGGGGTGATCCTCGTCGCCACCGTGCTGCCCTGCGAAGGCGACGGCGCCCGGGTGTTCGGCGGGCTGACCAACCTGGCCATCGGCCTGTTGTTCTTCCTGCACGGCGCCAAGCTGTCGCGCGAGGCGGTGGTGGCCGGGGCCGGACACTGGCGCCTGCACCTGCTGGTGTTCACCTGCACCTTCGTGATGTTTCCGCTGCTGGGCCTGGCGCTCAAGCCGCTGTTCCTGCCACTGATCGGCGATGAGTTGTACCTGGGTGTGCTCTATCTCTGCGCCTTGCCGGCCACGGTGCAATCGGCCATTGCCTTCACCTCGCTAGCGCGCGGTAACGTGCCGGCGGCGATCTGCAGCGCGGCGGCGTCGAGCCTGCTGGGCATCGTCCTGACGCCCTTGCTGGTGGTGTTGCTGATGGGCGTGGAGGGCGACAGCGGCTCGAGCCTGGACGCGGTATTGAAAATTGTCCTGCAACTGCTGGTGCCCTTTGTCGCCGGGCAACTGGCGCGGCGCTGGATCGGCCACTGGGTGGCGCGCAATGCCCGCTGGCTGAAGTTCGTCGACCAGGGCTCGATCCTGCTGGTGGTCTACAGCGCCTTCAGCGATGCAGTGGTCAGCGGCCTGTGGCACGCGGTGGCGCCGCCGCGGCTGGCGGCCCTGGTGCTGGTCTGCTGTGTGTTGCTGGCGCTGGTGCTGGGAGGTACGGCGAGCCTGGGGCGACGATTGGGTTTCGACCTCGAAGACCGTATCACCATCCTGTTCGCCGGCTCGAAAAAGAGCATGGCCACCGGCGTGCCGATGGCCCAGGTGCTGTTCGTCGGCGGCGGCATCGGGGCGATGATCCTGCCGTTGATGATCTTCCACCAGATCCAGTTGATGGTCTGCGCGGTGCTGGCCCAGCGCTACGCGGCCCGTACGCAGGCGTCGGCGCTGGGAGCAGATCCCTTTTGAGCGGCAGTTGTGTGCGGGATTCGCCAGCCAATGCCTTGCGGGGATACGGCGGAACAACGGTATAATGTAATATTATATCGTAATAATAGGTGTTACATGCCGCCAGCCAGTGCCCGCCTGCAGTCCATCGACGCCCTGCGCGGGCTGGTGATGCTGTTCATGCTGCTCGACCATGTGCGCGAGACCTTCTTCCTCCATCGCCAGGTCGGCGACCCGATGGAGGCTGCGAACGTCGCTCCCGAGCTGTTCTTCACCCGGCTACTCAGCGCCCTGTGCGCGCCGGTATTCATCTTCCTGACCGGTTTGTCGGCCTGGCTCTACAGCCAGAAACACAGCCGCGCCGACACCTCGCGGTTCCTGCTGAAACGCGGCCTGTTCCTGGTGCTGCTGGAGCTGACCCTGGTCAACCTGGCCTGGAACGGCACCTTGTTAGCGCAAACGCTGTGGTTGCAGGTGATCTGGTGCATCGGCCTGTGCATGATCGTCCTGGCGGCGGCCCTGCACCTGCCGCGCGGGCTGTTGCTGGGGCTGGGGGCGTTGATCGTCGGCGGGCACAACCTGCTCGATCCGCTGGTGCTGGGCCCCGGTTCGCCCTGGTTCACTCCCTGGGCGATCCTGCACCAGCGCGATTTCATTGAACTGGGCGAGGTTACCCGGGCGCGCACCACCTACCCGGTGCTGCCGTGGATCGGGGTGATCCTGCTGGGCTGGGGCGTGGGGCCCTGGTTCGCCCAGGGCGTGCCGGCCAGGCGGCGTGTGCGGCGCTTGCTGGGCTGGGGCGGCGGCCTGCTGCTGGCGTTCGTCGGCCTGCGCTACCTCAATGGCTACGGCGAGCAACCCTGGGTGGCCATGGGCGATGCGCTGCGTACCACCATGAGTTTTCTCAGTGCGCGCAAATACCCACCCTCGCTGTTGTTCCTGCTGCCGACCCTGGGCCTGGGCCTGGTGTTGCTGGCCGTGCTCGAGCGCCAGCAGGCGCGGCGCTGGGTGCCGGTACTGGCGCTGTTCGGGGCGGCGCCGATGTTCTTCTACCTGCTGCACCTGTATGTGCTCAAGGCGCTGTACCTGGCGGCCGTGGCGGTGTGGGGCCTGAACCAGGGACAGTACTTCGGCTTTGAAGGGGTCGGCGGCGTATGGCTGTGCAGCCTGGCCCTGGCGTTGCTGCTGTATGTCCCGACGCGCTGGTTCGCGGCGCTGAAACAGCGGCGTCGGGATATCGCCTGGCTCAAGTACTTCTGAGCCGGGTCATTCGTGGCAGCAGTGCTTGGCGGCTTCGGCGCCCTCGTAGCGGTCGTGATGGCGAACCCAGTCCATGGTGCCTTCCTCGTTGCGGCCCTTGGGCATCAGGTCGAGGAAGTTGTAGGCGCCGACCAGGATGTCCAGGCCTCGGGCATAGCTTGAGTAGGTGTGGAAGATCGTGCCGCCCGCATCGCGATAGAACACGCTCAGGCCCGGCAGCTCGGTCTCGTTGCCGGCATAGGGCTCGTAGTTGTACTGGTTGATGCCCTCGGCGCCGGCGCTGACGCCGAACTCCTGGTTGAAGCTGCTGGCGTGGGACGAGACCCAGGGGAAGGTCCAGCCCATGCGTTGCTTGAACGCCTGGAACTGGGCGAAGGGCGCGTGGGACACGGCCACCAGCGAGACATCGTGATGGGCCAGGTGCAGGTTGGCGCCGTCGAAATGGTCGGCCAGGAACGAACAGCCGCTGCAGCCTTCGCTCCAGCCGTCGCCGAACATGAAGTGGTAGACCAGCAGTTGGCTGCGTCCGGCGAACAGGTCGGCCAGGCTCAGGCGGCCCTGGGGGCCTTCGAAGCTGTAGGCCTGGTCGATACGCACCCAGGGCAGGGCGCGGCGGGCCCTGGCGAGTTCGTCGCGCTGGTGGGTCAGGGCCTTTTCGTGCAGCAGCAACTGGCGGCGGGCGCTGAGCCATTCGCTGCGCGAGACCACCTGCGGGTTGTGATAGTTGTCCATGGGTACGCTCCGGTGGGGGGAATGTACGGATGGTCGATTGCCGGCGCAGGGTTTCGACAGCGCAGGTGAATCGGGCGATGAACGGTGCCGGTTTGCGCCTGCAGGCGGTCGCGCCGCCGGCATATTTTGCGATTCTGGGGAACTAACTACACTAGGATTTCTCTATGATGGCATCGGCCAGCCAGCGGGGGGCATTGTAAGGTGACCGCCGCCTGATTAGACTGCGCCGAATTTCGTACGCAAAGCCCTTGTTAAGGACGTATATGATCAAGAAATGCTTGTTCCCGGCTGCCGGTTACGGCACCCGCTTCCTGCCTGCAACCAAAGCCATGCCCAAGGAAATGCTGCCGGTGGTGAACAAGCCACTGATCCAGTACGGCGTTGAAGAAGCGCTGGATGCTGGGCTGAACGAGATTTCCATTGTTACCGGTCGCGGCAAACGCGCCCTGGAAGACCACTTCGACATCAGCTACGAGCTGGAAAACCAGATCAAGGGCACCGACAAGGAAAAATACCTGGTCGGTATCCGCCGTCTGCTCGACGAGTGCTCGTTCTCCTACACCCGCCAGACCGAAATGAAAGGCCTGGGCCACGCGATCCTGACCGGTCGCCCGCTGATCGGTGACGAGCCGTTCGCCGTGGTGCTGGCCGACGACCTGTGCGTCAACCTCGAAGGTGACGGCGTACTCAAGCAGATGGTCAAGCTGTACAAGCAGTACCGCTGCACCATCGTTGCCATCATGGAAGTCGACCCGCAGGAAACCAGCAAGTACGGCGTGATCGCCGGCGACCTGATCGGTGACGACCTGTACCGTGTACGCAACATGGTCGAGAAGCCAAAGCCGGAAGATGCACCGTCGAACCTGGCGATCATCGGTCGCTACATCATGACCCCGGACATCTTCAAGCTGATCGAAGAAACCGAGCCGGGCAAGGGCGGTGAAATCCAGATCACCGACGCACTGATGAAGCAGGCCCAGGACGGCTGCGTGATCGCCTACAAGTTCAAGGGCAAGCGTTTCGACTGCGGTGGCGCCGAAGGCTACATCGAGGCGACCAACTTCTGCTTCGAGAACTTCTACAAGACCGGCAAGGCTTACTGAGTCCTCGGTGTTGTCTGAAAAAGCCACCTTCGGGTGGCTTTTTTGTTCCCGGCTGGTGAGTCGGGGTATGCTGTCGGCCTGGCAAGGAGACTGAAATGGCCTACGATTTTGATCTGTTCGTGATTGGTGCCGGTTCCGGCGGTGTGCGTGCTGCGCGTTTTGCGGCGGGCTTCGGCGCGAAAGTGGCGGTGGCCGAAAGCCGTTACTTGGGCGGCACCTGTGTCAACGTCGGCTGCGTGCCGAAAAAGCTGCTGGTCTATGGTGCGCATTTTGCCGATGACTTCGAGCAGGCCGCAGGCTTTGGCTGGTCGCTGGAAGATGCCCAGTTCGAATGGGGCAAGCTGATCGCCAACAAGAACCGCGAGATCGAGCGGCTCAACGGCATCTACCGCAACCTTCTGGTCAACAGCGGCGTGACCTTGCTCGAAGGCCACGCCAAGCTGACCGGCGCCCATGAAGTGGAAGTCGAGGGCCAGCGCTACAGCGCCGAGCACATCCTCATCGCCACCGGCGGCTGGCCGCAGGTGCCGGACATTCCGGGCAAGGAACTGGCCATCAGTTCCAACGAAGCTTTCTTCCTCAAGGACCTGCCCAAGCGCGTGCTGGTGGTCGGTGGCGGTTATATCGCCGTCGAATTCGCTGGCATCTTCCAAGGACTGGGGGCGAAAACCACCTTGCTCTACCGCGGTGACATGTTCCTGCGCGGCTTCGATGGCGGGGTGCGCACGCACCTGAAGGAAGAGCTGGAAAAACGCGGCCTGAGCCTCAAGTTCAACAGCGACATCGCGCGTATCGAGCGCCAGGACGACGGCAGCCTCAAGGCCACCCTCAAGGACGGTCGCGAGCTGGTCGCCGACTGTGTGTTCTACGCCACCGGGCGGCGGCCGATGCTCGACAACCTGGGCCTGGAAAACACCGGTGTGGAGCTCGATGCCCGTGGCTTCATCCGTGTCGATGACCTGTACCAGACCACCGAGCCATCGATCCTGGCCGTTGGCGATGTGATCGGGCGGGTGCAACTGACCCCGGTCGCCCTGGCCGAAGGCATGGCCGTGGCCCGTCGCCTGTTCAAGCCCGAGCAGTACCGCCCGGTGGACTACCAGAACATCCCGACCGCGGTGTTCAGCCAGCCACCGATCGGCACGGTCGGCCTGACCGAGGAGCAGGCGCTGGAGCAGGGGTACAAGGTGCAGATCTTCGAAAGCCGTTTCCGGCCGATGAAGCTGACCCTGACCGAGGTCCAGGAAAAGACCCTGATGAAACTGGTGGTCGATGCCGACACCGACCGGGTGCTGGGTTGCCACATGGTCGGCCCGGATGCCGGCGAGATCATCCAGGGCCTGGGCATCGCCCTCAAGGCCGGGGCGACCAAGCAGCAGTTCGACGAGACCATCGGCGTGCACCCGACGGCGGCGGAAGAGTTCGTCACCCTGCGTACGCCTGCGCGTTAAGCTACCTCAATCGCGGGGCAAGCCCGCTCCTACGGATCTAGGTAGGAGCGGGCTTGCCCCGCGATAGCATCAAAACCGCTATCGACATCCCCACCTTATAGCCAAAACCAATCGGCAACATCAGCTTTGCCAATGAGCATTGATCCAATGTATTGGCTACGATTCTCCCATCAGTTTTTTCAACCCCTGAAGGAGAGTCACTCATGCCTATCATCAACAGCCAGGTTAAACCGTTCAAAGCCACAGCTTACCACCAGGGCAAGTTCGTCGAAGTGTCTGAAGCCGACCTGAAGGGCAAATGGTCCGTGGTCTTCTTCTACCCGGCCGACTTCACCTTCGTCTGCCCGACCGAGCTGGGCGACCTGGCCGACAACTACGCCGAGTTCAAAGACCTGGGCGTGGAAATCTACGGCGTGTCCACCGACACCCACTTCACCCACAAGGCCTGGCACGACACCTCGGACACCATCGGCAAGATCCAGTACCCACTGATCGGTGACCCGACCCACGTCATCTCGCGCAACTTCGACGTGCTGATCGAAGAAGCCGGTATCGCCGACCGTGGCACCTTCGTGATCAACCCGGAAGGCCAGATCAAGATCGTCGAACTGAACGACGGTGGCGTAGGCCGCGACGCCAGCGAACTGCTGCGCAAGATCAAGGCTGCCCAGTACGTCGCTGCCCACCCAGGCGAAGTCTGCCCGGCCAAGTGGAAAGAAGGCGAAGCCACCCTGGCGCCATCGCTGGACCTGGTCGGCAAGATCTAAGACCGTGAGCCAGCCGAGGGCGGTGGCCGCCCGCACCTGACGTTGTCACCGCCCCGCAAGACGCCCGGGCGCTTTCGCCCGGGCGTTGTTATTTCTACCGTTTGAAAAAGGAATCGCCCGTATGTTGGACGCCACGCTTAAAACTCAGTTGAAAGCCTACCTGGAGCGGGTCACTCAGCCGATCGAGATCGTCGCTTCCCTCGATGACGGCGCGAAATCCCGCGAATTGCGCGACCTGCTGGTGGAAATTGCCAGCCTGTCGACCCTCATTACCTTGCGCGAGGACGGCAACGACGCCCGTCGCCCGTCGTTCTCGCTCAATCGCCCGGGAGCCGATATCAGCCTGCGCTTTGCCGGCATCCCCATGGGCCACGAATTCACCTCGCTGGTGCTCGCCCTGCTGCAGGTCGGCGGTCATCCGTCCAAGGCCAGCGCGGAAGTGATCGAGCAGATCAGCGCACTCAAGGGTGAGTTCAACTTCGAAACCTACTTCTCGCTGTCGTGCCAGAACTGCCCGGACGTGGTCCAGGCGCTGAACCTGATGGCGGTGCTCAACCCCAATGTGCGGCATGTCGCCATCGACGGTGCGCTGTTCCAGGCCGAAGTCGAGTCGCGCAAGGTCATGGCCGTGCCGAGCGTCTACCTCAATGGCGAAGTGTTCGGCCAGGGGCGCATGGGCCTGGAAGAGATCCTCGGCAAGCTGGACACCAGCGCCGGCGAACGCCAGGCAGAGAAAATCAACGCCAAGGACGCCTTCGATGTGCTGGTGGTCGGCGGTGGCCCGGCCGGCGCCGCGGCGGCCATCTATGCGGCCCGTAAAGGCATCCGCACCGGCGTGGCTGCCGAGCGCTTCGGCGGCCAGGTGCTCGACACCATGGCTATCGAGAACTTCATCTCGGTCCAGGAAACCGAAGGGCCGAAACTGGCCATGGCCCTGGAAGAACACGTCAAGCAGTACGACGTCGACATCATGAACCTGCAGCGCGGTGAAGCGCTGATCCCGGCTACCGACGGCGGTCTGCACGAAGTGCGCCTGGCCAGTGGCGCCTCGCTCAAGGCCAAGACCGTGATCCTGGCCACCGGTGCCCGCTGGCGCGAAATGAACGTGCCGGGCGAGAAGGAATACCGCAGCCGTGGCGTGGCCTACTGCCCGCACTGCGATGGCCCGCTATTCAAGGGCAAGCGCGTGGCGGTGATCGGCGGTGGCAACTCCGGCGTGGAAGCGGCCATTGACCTGGCGGGCATCGTCGCCCAGGTGACCCTGATCGAGTTCGACAGCCAGCTGCGTGCCGACGCCGTGTTGCAACGCAAGCTGCACAGCCTGCCCAACGTCAAGGTGATCACCGGCGCGCTGACCACCGAAGTGCTGGGCGATGGCGAGAAGGTCAACGGCTTGCGCTACAAGGACCGCAACAGCGACGAGCTGCACGACCTGCAACTGGAAGGCATCTTCGTGCAGATCGGCCTGCTGCCCAACACCGACTGGCTCAAGGGCACGGTCGAGCTGTCGCCGCGGGGCGAGATCATCGTCGACTCCCGTGGCCAGACCAACCTGCCGGGCGTGTTTGCCGCCGGTGACGTGACCACGGTGCCGTACAAGCAGATCGTGATTGCCGTGGGCGAGGGGGCCAAGGCTTCCCTGGCGGCCTTCGATCATCTGATCCGGACGTCGGCGCCGGCCTGACGAGCCTTATCGCGGGGCAAGCCCGCTCCCACAGGGCATGTGGGAGCGGGCTTGCCCCGCGATGCTGTATTCCTCTATCCCAGACAAGCACGCCGGTACTCTCCCGGCGTCACCCCATAAGCCTGCTTGAACTGCCGGTTCAAATGACTCTGGTCGGAAAACCCCAGGGCAAAGGCCACATTGAACGGCAGGCAATCATTGCGCAACAACGCCCGGGCACGGCTCAGGCGCCGCTGCTTGAGCCAGGCGTGGGGCGGCAGGCCGGTGGCCTGGCGAAACACCCGGGCGAAGTGAAACGGCGACAGGTTGACCGCCTCGGCCAGTTCCTGCAGCGAAGGCGGGTAGGCCAGGCGACTGTCCATCAACTCCTTGGCCCGGGCCACGGCGCAGGGTTCATTACCCGGTTCACGTGCGCTACCGACACGGGCATGACGCTGCACCAGCAGCAATACCGCCTCGCGCCAGGCGGTCTGCTGTTCCAGGGCGCTGGCGTCGTGCTCGGCCGAGCAGTGCAGGCCGCTGAAGGCCCTGGCCAGTTGAGGATCGTGCAGCACGCTGGCGTCGAAGCTGGGCAGGCCGTCGCGCTTGAGTTCCAGCTCATCGAGCACACCGGTAATGCGTTCTATCTGCGGGTAGAAACCGCGATAGCGCCAGCCGTGTTCGTGAGCCTTGGCGCCAGTGTGCAACTCGTCCGGGTGGATCAGCACCATGCTGCCCACCGGTGCCAGGTGCTCGCTGCCACGGTGCCAGAAGCGCTGGGCACCGGACTCGATGATAGTGATCACGTAGCCTTCATGCACATGGGGGGCGAAACGCTGCTGGACATACTGTGCATGCAGCATCTCGATATCGCCCAAGGCCTGGGCTTGCCAGAAGCGGGTCTGTTCCCGTGTCGCTGCACTCATGGGCTGCCGTTCAACCACCAGCGGAAAATAAAGAAGCACACCATGCTCACCAGCATGCTGATCAGGGTGCTGCGGGTCAACAGCACCAGCACCACGGCCACCACCGAACCCAGCAGGTAGGGGTTGGCCAGGCTCAGGTCGAGCTGGTGTCCGGGCAGGAAGATGATCGGCCCGCAGATCGCGGTGAGCATGCCCGGTACGGCAAAGCCCAGGAACTGCCGCGCATTGGAGCTCAGGCGCAGGGGCAGGCGTGGTTCGAGGAAGGCGTAGCGGTTGAGGAACACCAGCACGCCCATGCCGATGATCAAGGCAAAAATCATGAGCGTGCTCCGCTGAATTTCTGGCAGATGAAGCCGGCACTCATGCCCAGCAGGCCGGCGGCCACCAGGCCGGTTTCCCACTGCCAGAAACTGAACAGCACCGAACTGAACAACGCCACCGCGACGCAGACCACCGTGGGCAGGTTGCGCACCAGCGGGGTGATCAGCGCGACGAAGGTGGCGACGATGGAAAAGTCCAGGCCCAGCTGGTCCAGGTGCGGGATGTTCTGGCCCAGGATGATCCCGGCCAGGGTGAACAGGTTCCAGGCAATGTAGAACGTCAGGCCCACCCCCAGGGCGTACCAGCGGTTGAACTGCTGCTGGTCGTACTGGCTGGTCAGGGCGAAGAATTCATCGGTGAGCAAGAAGCCCAGGCCCAGCCGCCAGCGGGTCGGCAGACCGGAGATCGCCGGGCGCATCGACAGGCCGTAGAGCAGGTGTTGGGAGGTCAGCAGCAGGGTGGTCAACAGGATCGAGAACAGGTTCGCTCCGCCCTTGATCATGCCGATGGCCACCAGTTGGGCGGCGCCGGCGAAGACGATGGCCGACAGGCCCTGGCCTTCCCACGGGGTAAGGTCGGCCTCGATGGCCATGGAACCGGCCAGCAGGCCCCAGGGCGCGACGGCCAGCGACAGCGGCAGGATGGCAACGGCGCCCTGGATGAACGCCTGGCGGGCAAAGGGTGGACTGGACATGGACATCTGCAACAACGGGAAAAGGTTGTACAGCATGCCAGAGCCGCACGCGGGTGACTTGAACGATCTTGCTGTCGGTCATCACCCGTCGGGGTTGGCGTGCCTCAGTGATGACTGCTGAGCAAGCGTTGTTGCGCGGCGTAGCAGCCATTGAGGTCCACGGCCTTCTGCCAGTACGTCTCGCGCTGCTGCGGGTCGAGATTGCCCTGCAGCCGATAGATCTCGGCCTGGTAATCGCGCTGCCGGCCCCACTGCATCGCCAGGCCCTGGGGCTGTTCGCGGTTGCATTGCAAGCGCAGGGCGGGTTGCGGGTAGTAGGGCGCGAAGCGATTGTTGCGGCTCTGCAGGCTTTCGAGGTCGCGGCGAAACGCGTTGCTCTGGCGGTAGTCGGCGCACCAGCTTTCGATACCCAGGGCCGCAGGGGCAAAGCCCTGGTTCAGGCTGGTCTGCAACAGCGGGCAGGCCGCCGCCGGGATCTGCGCGGCCGGCAGGTAGGTCATGTAGTACAGGGCCAGGCGATAGCGTGCAACCGGATGGTCCAGTTCCACGGCCTTTTCCAGCAGGTTCACCGCCGGCGCCAGGGTGCGTCCCAGGGCCTGGCCTTGTCGAGCCAGGTCCTGGTCGGTGCTGCCGGCCTTGAGGCTGAAGCCGCTGTTCGGGCTGTCGGCCTGTTCCAGCATTTGCACGGCCTGGCGGTACAACAAGTCGGCGTGGGGGGCGATTTGTGCGCTATCGGCCAGGGCGCTGGCCGGTACCAGTACGGCCATCAGGCCACGCAACAGGTGCGTGCGTAGCGAGGTGAAACGCGAGGGCGGGCGACTGGGCATGAAAATACAGGTGCGGCGGTAATATTCAGGGTTCAATCCGACTGTCCATAGTGGGGTTCGAGGGGCCTGGAATTAAGTCGGACATTCTAACCATTGTAGGACCTGGTCGAAACCTGATTAGGGTCAAGGCAACAGAATGTTGAGATTGTAGATCAGGCCGACGGTGGCGATCACCAGTAGCAGTGCACCGCTGGTCAGGCTGATCAGGCGCCGATGGCGTGGGCTCACCAGCCGTGCGGTAAGGAAAATGTATAGACCGAGGATGCTCAGGTCGATGGCGATCCAGACCAGCGAGAGCAGTACCAGGCTGTGATTGATATAGGCAGTGACTTGTATGAACTGAGGAAAAAAGGCCACAAAGAACAGGATGTCCTTGGGGTTCGACAGCCCGACCACGAAACCTTGCCACAGGCCGCTGCGCTGTGTCGGGGCCACGGCGGCAACCGGGATGTCGCTCAGGGCCTCGGGCAGGCTGGCGATCGCCAGGTAACCGATGAACAGGCAGCCAAGCAGGCTCAAGGCGGCCAGCCAGCGCGGGTCGATGACCGCACTGGTGAGAATCACGCTGGCGGCCACGGCGATCAGTACCAGCGAGGCCGCATTGGTGCCCAGGGCGGTCAGCAAGGCCCGGCGGCGACCGGCGCTGGCCGTGGTGTTGATGACCAGGGCCACCACCGGACCGGGGGTGGCGATCAAGAGCAAAACGGTCAGGGCGTAGGTCAACAGCAGGGCGGTGTTCATGGCAGGGCTCGTGGCGAAAGGGCAGGCGGGCATTCTCGGCAGCCCCCTGAAGCTTGTAAAACGCCTGTTGCTGTGGCCTTCTATTAGTTTGACTCATGCTTGAGGCCGGCCATGTCCGAACGAATTCCTGCCCTGCAGGCCCTGCGGGCCTTCGAGGTGGCGGCGCGCTATGGCTCGTTCACCCGTGCCGCCGAGGAACTGGTGCTCACCCAGGGCGCCATCAGCCACCACATCAAGACCCTCGAGGGCCTGTTCGACTGCGCCTTGTTCGAGCGTCGCGGGCCCAAGCTGTCACTGACCGAGCCTGGGCGCCTGCTGGCCCAGGAGTTGAAGGTCGGCTTCAAGATCATTGAAAACGCCTGCGGCCTGCTGAAGAAGGACCGCCAGGACATTCGCCTCAAGGCCCCCTCGACCCTGACCGTGCGCTGGCTGCTCAAGGTGCTGGGCGAGTTTCGCCAGACGCCTTCACCCAGCCGCGTGCAACTGTCCAGCGTGTGGATGGACGTCGATCGCGTGGACTTCTACAGCGAACCCTTCGATGCCGCGATCCTGCTGGCCGATGGACGCTTTGCCGCCGATGTCGACAGCCTCAAGCTGTTTGACGAGTGGCTGGTGCCGGTCTGCAGCC
This sequence comes from Pseudomonas sp. BGr12, assembly GCF_030272895.1. Taxonomy (GTDB): domain Bacteria; phylum Pseudomonadota; class Gammaproteobacteria; order Pseudomonadales; family Pseudomonadaceae; genus Pseudomonas. The sequence continues at coordinate 181,310 of NZ_JALRNF010000002.1, forward strand.
CGGCCCATGGCGTTGCGAGCGCGCAGGGCCTCGATGCGCTCAACCGCCATGAACTGCTGCACCCCTCACCGGACCGGCGCGACTGGCGGCGCTGGCTGACCCGCTTGCAGGCCACCCAGGTGGCACTGGACCGTGGCCAGGTGTTCGACTCCCTCGACCAGGGCATGTCCGCGGCCCAGCAAGGAGCGGGTGTGGCGGTGGTCGACCTGCTGCTGGCCCACGGCGAACTCGATGGCGGCCAGTTGGTGATGCCGTTTCCCCAGGCCGTGGCGACCGGCGAAGGTTATTACCTGGTCTGGCCAAGGACAGCGCCCCAGGCCCACCAGGTACGGGCACTGGGTGAATTCCTGGCCAGTCGGGTGCCTTGCCTGCCGCAGCAGGGCGTTGACTATTTGTATGACTAATAGCACCCAGGCAGATGCGCCGCAGGTCCAGCAGGGCTTTGTCCTGACCCGGCACTGGCGCGATACCCCGAGCGGCACCTGCGTCGAGTTCTGGCTGGCCACCGACCAGGGCCCCCGGCGTCTGCGCCTGCCTGTGCAGACCTCGGTGGCGTTCATTCCCGCTGCCCATGGCGAGCAGGCCCGGGCATTGCTGCGCGGTGAGCGCGGTGTAGCGCTGCGTGCGCTTGAGTTGCGTGACTTCGAGCAACGTCCGGTGCTGGGGCTGTACTGCCGCCAGCACCGGCAACTGATACAACTCGACAAGCGCTTGCGCGCCGCCGGGGTGCAGGTCTATGAGGCCGATGTGCGGCCACCCGAGCGCTACCTGATGGAGCGGTTCATCACCGCGCCGGTCAGTTTCACCGGCACGCCGGACAACGACGGCGTGCTGTGCGAGGCCCAGCTCAAGCCGGCCCCCGACTATCGTCCGACCCTGAAGCTGGTGTCGCTGGACATCGAGACCACCGAACGCGGCGAGCTGTATTCCATTGCCCTGGAGGGGTGCGGGCAGCGCCAGGTGTACATGCTCGGCCCGGCCAACGGCGACCCTGGAGGGATCGATTTCGACCTGGACTACTGCGACAGCCGCGCGCAACTGCTCGAACGCCTGAACGACTGGCTGGCCCTGCACGACCCCGATGCAATCATCGGCTGGAACCTGGTGCAGTTCGACCTGCGCATTCTGCAGGCCCACGCCCAGCAGTTGCAGGTGCCGCTTCGCCTGGGGCGTGGTGGCGAGACGATGGAGTGGCGCGAGCACGGCAGCCGTGCGCATTTCTTTGCCGGTGCCGCCGGCCGCCTGATCATCGACGGCATCGAGGCCCTGCGCTCGGCGACCTGGAGCTTTCCCTCGTTCAGCCTGGAAAATGTCGCCCAGACCCTGCTGGGCGAAGGCAAGTCGATCGACACGCCGTACCAGCGCATGGATGAAATCAACCGCATGTTCGCCGAAGACAAACCGGCGCTGGCCCGCTACAACCTCAAGGACTGCGAACTGGTTACGCGGATTTTCGCCCGTACCGAGATCCTCGATTTCTTGCTGGAGCGGGCCACGGTCACCGGCTTGCCGGCCGATCGCAGCGGTGGCTCGGTGGCGGCGTTCTGTCACCTGTACATGCCCTTGATGCATCGCCAGGGCTTCGTTGCGCCAAACCAGGGCGAGCGCCCGGAAGAGGCCAGCCCGGGTGGCTTCGTCATGGACTCGCGGCCGGGCTTGTACGAGTCGGTGCTGGTGCTCGACTACAAGAGCCTGTACCCCTCGATCATCCGCACCTTCCTGATCGACCCGCTGGGCCTGGTCGAAGGCTTGCGCGAACCGGGTGACGACACCTCGGTGGCGGGCTTTCGCGGGGCGCGCTTCTCGCGCACCCGGCATTGCCTGCCGGCGATCGTCGAGCGGGTCTGGCAGGGCCGCGAGGCGGCCAAGCGCGAGCACAATGCGCCCTTGTCCCAGGCGCTGAAGATCATCATGAATGCCTTCTACGGCGTGCTCGGTTCCAGTGGCTGCCGGTTCTTCGATCCACGCCTGGCGTCGTCCATCACCCTGCGTGGGCACCAGATCATGCGCCAGACCCGCGAACTGATCGAGGCCCAAGGCTATGCGGTGATCTACGGCGACACCGACTCCACCTTCGTCTGGTTGAAGAGCGCCCACGACGAAGCAGATGCCGCCGCCATCGGCCGGCGCCTGGTTGCGCAGGTCAACCAATGGTGGCGCGAGCACCTGGGCGACACCTTCGCGCTGGAGAGCGCCTTGGAGCTGCAGTACGAGACCCACTACAAACGCTTCCTGATGCCGACCATCCGCGGTGCCGAGGAGGGCAGCAAGAAGCGCTATGCCGGGTTGGTCCAGCGCGACGACGGGCGAGAGGAGATGGTCTTCAAGGGGCTCGAAAGCGTGCGCACCGACTGGTCGCCGCTGGCCCGGCAGTTCCAGCAGGACCTGTACGAGCGCATCTTCCGGCGCCAGCCCTACCAGGCCTACCTGCGCGAGTACGTTCGCAAGACCCTGGCCGGCGAGCAGGATGAACTGCTGATCTACCGCAAGCGCCTGCGCAGGCCTCTGGCCGACTACCAGCGCAACGTCCCGCCCCATGTACGGGCGGCGCGCCTGGCCGATGAGTTCAACGATCGCCAGGGCCGTCCACGGCAATACCAGAACGGTGGCTGGATCAGCTACGTGATCACCGTGGCCGGCCCCGAACCATTGGAGACCCGGCATTCGGCGATCGACTACGACCACTACCTGACCCGGCAATTGCAGCCGGTGGCCGATGCGATCCTGCCCTTCGTGCAGGACGACTTCACCGCCCTGATCGACCGGCAGCTCGGGTTGTTCTGAGCCTGTAGGAGCGGGCTTGACCCGCGATCGCGGTTCGTCAGTGACCTGGTCATCGCGGGACAAGCCCGCTCCTACGAACAGCGTTAAGCGATGGCTTCCAGCCGTTACGCCTCGCGGACCAACCACAACGCCAGCATCAGCCACGCGGCCGCCGCCAGGGCTGTCACCGTGCGCACGTGGTTCCAGCGGTTCCAGCCCGGCACATAGCGATGCCAGGCCGCTGCCGCTTCCGGGCTTACCGGGTCGAGGCGGGCCAGGGCCTGGTTCTTCGGCACGTTGAACAGCATCGTCACCACAATATTGCCGGCCAGGTACAAGGCACTGCCGATCGCCATGCACAGGCTGCCCGGCAACGGCCAGCGCTGGTAGGCCCAGGCCAGCAGCGCCACGCTGGTGAGTGCGGTACCCAGGAACAACGCCAGGAACAGCCGGTTGAGCACCACCTTGTTGATCGACTGCATGGCCGCGACCGCACTGTGTTCCGGGATGCGTTCAAGGGCGGTCATGACGAAGTTGGAGAAGGCGAAGAACAGCCCGCCCATCAATCCGCAGCCCAGCGCCGTGGCCAGGATCAGCAGCAACAGCAGGGTATCGATGACACTCATGGTCTATCCTCAGATTCAGATGTCAGCCTGTTCTGGATGCCTCAAAGGCCTTACATGGAAATCGGAAGTTACCTTTGACTTGTCCACGGAATTCGTCCTGTAGTTTAGGCTCGCACCTCGGATCTTTCGTCGCGATCTGTAGTCTTTGATGCATGGAATTTGAAGGAGATGCGCATGCTCGTCCGGTCATTGACCCTCGCCACCTTGCTGGCCATTGCCGGCCCCGTCCTCGCCGACGACGCCCCCCTGACCCAGGACCTGTACAAGTCCCGCCCCTTGATCATCATCGCCCCCAGTACCGCCGACCCGACCTTGCGCGGCCTCAACGAAGCCCTGAAAGATCCGGCCACCAAGAAGGCCTTCGATGAACGCAACCTGGTGCTCTACAGCGTGGCCGGGATGGTCGGCAAGCGTGACGACAAGAACCTCGAGCAGCAGACCACCATGGCCCTGATCCGCGAACTCAAGCTGGGCGCGCGTACCGGCACCCAGGTGATCCTGGTGGGCAAGGATGGCGAGCGGCATGAAATCAAACATGACGGCACGGTGGAACCCGAGTCGATCTTCAAGGCCGTGGATGAGCTGCCGGCCGCCGAAAAAGCGGTGACTCCACCCCCGGTAGTCACCGCCGCGCCGGTAGCGGAGGCCAAGCCGGGCAAGGATGGCAAACCGGCCAAGCCGGCCAAACCCGCCAAGCCGGCTGCGCCCCCCAAGCCGCTGGAAGACTGACCCGGCTCAGCCACCGGTCCTGACCGTGCTCCACACCCGGGTACGCAGCCGCTCCAGCTTCAGGGGCAGCGGTTCGAGGGCAAACAGGGTGTCGAGCACCGCCTGCGGCGGGTACACCATGGGGTTGTCGCGAATCCGCGCCTCGACCAGTCCGGTCGCATCCTTGTTGGCATTGGGGTAGCCCAGGTAGTTGCTCGACGCGGCGATCACCTCGGGCTTGAGCATGTAGTTGATGAAGGCAAGGCCCTGTTGCGGGTTGGGTGCATCCTTGAGCAGTACCATGTTCTCCTGCCACAACGGCGCCCCTTCGCGGGGAATGCTGTAGCGGATCTGCCGGCCATTGCCGGCGTTCTCGGCACTGAGCCTGGCCTCGAATACGCCACCCGACCAGCCCAGCACGACGCAGACGTTGCCATTGGCAAGGTCGGAGATGAAGCGCGAGGAGTCGAAGTAGCGAATGTGCGGGCGCAGCTTGAGCAGCAACGCTTCGGCCTTGCGGTAGTCGTCCGGGTTCTTGCTGTTGTACGGCAGGCCCAGGTAGTGCAGGGCGATGGGGATGATCTCGTTGGGCGCATCGAGCATCGCCACCCCGCATTCGCTCAACCTGGCCAGGTTGGCCTCGTCGAAGATCAGCGCCCAGGAGTCCACCGGTGCCTGCTCGCCCAGCAGCGCCTTGACCTTGTCCTGGTCATAGCCGATGCCGGTGGTGCCCCACAGGTAGGGCGCGGCGTAGCGGTTGCCGGGGTCATTGCCCTGCAGCTTGGCGAGCATCTGCGGGTCCAGGTGGGGGAAGTTGGGCAACTGGCTGCGATCGAGCTCGGCCAGCACCCCGGCCTTGATCAGGTTGGGCAGCAGGTCGCCGCTGGCGAACACCACGTCGTAGCCACTGCGCCCGGCCATCAGCTTGCTCTGCATCACGTCGCTGTTGTCGAACACGTCATACACCGGAGCGATGCCCGATGCCTGCTGGAACTGCCGGGGGGTGTCCGGGGCGATGTAGTCGTACCAGTTGTAGATATGCACGCTGGCGGTGGCACTTTCACCGGCCTCAAGGCCTGTAGTGCCCAGCAATGCAGCCAGGGCCAGGGGTAAGCAGCGGATCGACTTCATGGGCGCACTCCGGTTCTTGTCGTTGTAGGTGCCGCTAGGGGATCAACAGTTCGCGCAGGCCATTGCCGTGGTCGATTTGTGTGCCCGGCAAGTGCAGGCGCCGATCCTGCAGGTAGTCGTAGTCGCGGCGAGCCAGGGCGAGCTGTCCAGGGTCCAGTTCGACCTGCTGGCGGCACGGCTCGCGTCCGGCTTCGAACAGCATCCGTCCGCAGGGATCGACCACGGCGCTGCCGCCGGCGAACACCAGCCCGTCGCTGCCTGCACCGACGCGATTGACCATCAGGGCAAAGGCCTGGTTCTCCTGGGCGCGGGCCATGATCGCGGTGCGGTGTACCGGGCCGTAGGGGTCCATGTTGCCGTTGCTGACGATGATCAGGTCGACGCCCAGTTGCGCCAGCGCCCGACTGGTTTCCGGCAGTTCGATGTCGTAGCAGATCAGCAGGCCGATGCGCAGGCCTTTCCAGGTCGTGGTGGCGAAGCGATCGCCGGCCTGGAACAGGCCGCGCTCCGATGGCCACAGGTGGGTCTTGCGGTAGCGCAGGGCGATGCCGTCCGGGGTGAGCAGCACCGAGGTGTTGTAGAAGTGCTCGCCGTCCCGTTCGGCCAGGCCGACCACCACCGCCACATCCTGTTCGCGCACGGCTTGCCGGACCGCCTCAAGGCTGGGGCCGTGGAGGGGTTCGGCGACATGGGGCAATTGTTCGGCATTGGCAAAACCCATCAGCTGGGTTTCCGGAAACACCAGCAGGTCGGTGTCGGCCTTGCAGGTGGCAATGGCATCCAGGGTGCGCTGGAGGTTGTAGGCGGTATCGCCGTCGCGGCCCTCCAGCTGTACGAGTTCGATCTTCATCGCGGCTCCTTGTGCAGGTGTGGAACCGAGTATGCGCGGCCCGGGGCGGGCCGCACATCACAGCGATGGAGTAACCCTCAATGGGTAATGACGCTGGTCACACCGGGGTCCAGCGGCCCTGGTCCCGGTCCGAGCGTACGCAGGCATCGATGAAGGCCATGCCGCGCAGGCCGTCTTCTGCCGTCGGGCATTGCTGGGCCAGTGGTGCGGCCGGGCGTTGCTCGCGGCGTGCGCGGATCAGTTCGGCGGCGTCGCTGTAGAGGTTGGCGAAGGCTTCGAGCAGACCTTCGGGCTGGCCGGCCTTGATCCGCGTCGCCTGTTTTGCCGCCTCGCCGAGCCAGGCTTCGCCCCGGCGCAGGCACTGATGCGGCTGGTCCTGATGACGCAGCTCCAGGCGTTCCGGTTCTTCCTGATGCCAGTACAGCGAGCCAGTGGAGCCGAACACGCGGATCTGCAAGCCATGGCGATGACCCGCGGCCACGAAGCTGGCCCACAGCATGCCCCGTGCGCCGCCGTTCAGGCGCAGGTTGACGTGGGCGTTGTCGTCCGAACGGCGGCCCGGCACCAGGGTGCTCAGTTCCGCCGAGACTTCGCTGACCTCAAGGCCGGTGACAAAGCGCAGCAGTTGATGCGCATGCACCCCGACGTCGGCCAGTACCGACGAGGTGCCGGCCTGCTCGGGGTCGGTGCGCCAGGCCAGGCTCTTGACCCCTTGCTGCTCCAGCGGATGGGTGCCGAAGGCGCTGGCGTGCTCGACCTGCACCAGGCGCACCTCGCCAATGGCGCCGCGGGCGATCAGCTCGCGGGCCTCGCGGACCATCGGGTAGCCGCTGTAGTTGTGGGTCAGCAGTTGCAGCGCCGGACCCTGGCGGACCCGGTCAAGCAGGATCCGGGCCTCGTCCAGGCTGGTAGCCAGGGGCTTGTCGCAGATCACATCGATGCCCTGTTCGAGGAACGCCAGGCTGGCCGGCACATGCACAGCATTGGGCGCCATGATCGCCACCGCCTGGATGCCATCGGGACGATCGGCCTCGGCCCGGGCCATCTGCTGGAAGTCGGCATAGGCGCGCTCGGGGGCTACGCCATAGGCCTGGGCCGCCGCCAGGTTGCGCTGCGGATCGCGGGCAAACACCCCGGCCACCAGTTCGAAGTGACCGTCCAGGTGGGCGGCGTAGCGGTGGGTGGCGCCGATCGACGACTCCAGCCCGCCGCCGACGAAGCCCAGGCGCAGGCGCTGCGCCGGGTTGGCCAGGGTCTTCATGCCGCACCTCCTTGTCGCGCGCCCAGTTCGCGGGCGAAATGTTCGATCGCCAGCACATAGCCGTGGGTGCCGAAGCCGGCCAGCACCGCCTTGGCCACCAGCGACACGTAGGAGTGGTGGCGGAAGGCTTCGCGGCGATGCACGTTGGAGATGTGCACTTCGATCACCGGTACCTCGGCGGCGATCAGCGCGTCGTGGATGGCCACCGAGGTATGGGTCCAGGCGCCGGGGTTGATGACAATGCCGGCGACCCGGCCGCGGGCCTGGTGAATCCAGTCGATCATCTGGCCTTCGTGGTTGGTCTGCTGGAACTCCAGGGTCAGGTCCAGGTGGCTGGCGGCCGACTGGCACAGGGCCTGGACATCGGCCAGGGTCTCGCGGCCATAGACCTCGGGTTGGCGCAGGCCGAGCATGTTGAGGTTGGGGCCGTTGAGTACGAGCAGGGTGGTCATGGGTGCAGGTTTCCAGTCAGTGAAGTGGCGCGCAGGGCGTCATAGGTAGGTTTGTCCAGGGCCACGGCGTCATGCCGGCCGAGCTGGTCCAGGGGGGTGCGGTAGGTTTCCGGGGCGCTCCAGGCGGCGATGGCCGAGATCGCGGTGACCAGGCAGGTGATGCTGCCGATCAAAAGCGGCACGTTGCCCGAACCCGGTGGCGCCACGGCGGTGAACAGCGCCGGCAGCAGGGCGGTGAACATGTAGCCGACGTTCTGGGCGATGGCCATGGCCGACACCCGGTAGTGGGTCTGGAACTGTTCGGGGAAGAAGCTCGGGAAGATCGCGTTGTAGCCCTGGTAGATCATCCCCCACATCAGCAGCGAGGCGGCGAAGGCCAGGGGCAGGTTGTGCAGGCTGATGGCGTACAGGTAGAGGAACGACATCAACCCGCAGCCCAGGGCAGCGCCGATGATCAAGGGGCGGCGACCGATACGGTCGGAGAGGTTGCCGACAAAGGGAATCACCAGCACCGCGACGATATTGCCGACCACCGGAATCCACAGGTACACGCTCTTGTCGAAGCCCACGCCATAGGCCGGCTGCACCGCGTAGGCAGCGCCGAACACGGTGGTCACCACCGGAATCACGTTCATCAGCGACACCCCCAGCACCACCAGCATGCCGCGCCAGCTGTACTTGAAGGCGTCCTTGATCGGCGAGCGTTGGCGCTGGGTATGGCCGGCCTTGCGGGTGAAGGCTTCGGGTTCCTCGACTTCGCGGCGGATGATGAAGGCGGCGATCAGCACGGCGGCGCTGAGCAGGAAGGGAATCCGCCAGCCCCAGCTGTTGAACGCGTCTTCGGGCATGAAGTAGGCCAGCGGCAGGAAGATTGCCGCGGCCAGCACCTGGCCGGCCTGCACCCCTTGCAGGGTGAAGCTGGCGAAGAAGCCGCGGCGCCCCGGTGGCGCATGTTCGAGGATCATCGAGCTGGCCCCGGCAATTTCCCCGGCCACGGCAAAGCCCTGGATCAGGCGCAGCACCACCAGCAGGGCCGGGGCCCAGTAGCCGATCTGGCTGTAGGTGGGCAGCAGGCCCACGGCGACCGTGGCCAGGCCCATGAGGAACATGCACAGCAGCAGTACGTTCTTGCGCCCGCGGGTGTCGCCCCAGTGGCCGAGGAAGAAGGCCCCGACCGGGCGCGCCAGGTAGCCCACGCCGTAGGTGGCCAGCGAAGCGATGATCGCCACCCGCGGGTCAGTAGACGGAAAGAACACCTGGGGAAAGATCAGCGCGGCGGCCTGGGCGTAGATAAAGAAGTCGTAGTACTCGAGCGCCGAACCGACCCAACCGCTGGCGGTGGCTTTTTTCGTTTGCCGGGTGGCATGCAGCCCATCGGGATGGATGGCCATGGGGTGTCTCCGTTTGTTGTTGTTATGGAGGTGAAGCGGGTGTCACAGCGATTCGGTGAGCACGATCTCGCCACTCTGCGCGGCCTGGCTGATAGCCTCGACGATCTGCAGGTTGCGCAGGCCGTCGCGGACCGTGACCAGCGGCTCGGCACGGCCCTGGATCACGTCGCAGAAATGCGCCAGCTGGCGTTGCAGCGGGTCGGCCTGGTCCAGGGGGGCGACGGCGGTGTTGAAGGGTTTCCACCAGGAGCGGTCCTGGTCCTGCTCGTAGTACTTCAGGCGCATGCTCGGGATCGACAAGGAGCCGCGGGTGCCGGCGATCACGTAGCAGTCCTCGTCGGCATAGCTGGGGTAGTCGAGGTTCTCCCGGGCGGTCTGCTCCCAGCTGCGGGCGCAGGCGGCGGTGTCCGAGAGCAGGAAGGTACCCAGGGCGCCGCTGGCGAAGCGCAGGCTGATGGCCACGCTGTCTTCCACGGCAAAGCCACGGGTGGCGCTGGAGGCCTGGGCCTGTACGGCGACGATTTCGCCGCACAGTGAACGCAGGTTGCCGATCTCGTGGATCATGTTGATCAGCACCGGTCCGCCACCGGCCTGGCGGCGCCAGGGTGCGGCGTCGAAATAATCATTGGGCTTGTAGAACAGGGCGCTGCCCATCACCGCCACCAGATTGCCCAGCAGGCCTTCGGCGATCAGTTCGCGGGCTTTTTCAAGGATCGCACTGTGGGCCCGGTGATGCCCCACCAGCAGCCGTGCGCCGCGTTGCTCGGCGATGGCCAGCAGGCGCTTGCCTTCCTCCAGCGTGTGGGCCACCGGCTTTTCGATCAGCGCCGCAACGCCTTGCTCCACGCAGGCCAGGGCACCTTCGACATGCAACTGGTTGGGGGTGGCGAGGATCACCCCGTCCACTTGCCGGGCGGCGAACAACTGCGCCAGCGAGGTGTACAACGGCACACCGGCTGCGGCGGCGAGCGCTGCGGCAGCAGGGGCCGGGTCGACCAGGGCGCAGAGTTGGCAGGCGTTGCTGGCCTGGATCAGTTCGATGTGCCGGCGGCCGATCAGGCCGGCACCGGCGACGGCGATGCGTAGGGTAGTCATGGCGCTCTCATTGTTCTTGTTGGACAAGGCAGACCGCGACGGCGGTTTTGTGAGAGGCTAATAAAAAACCCAGGGGAGATAATCGGGCCAAATGAAGAATCAGAATGCGCTCGTAGCGAATAATGAGCCCCTGCTGCGCGACCTGCAGCTGTTCTGCGAAGTGGCCCGGCGTTCGAGCTTCATCGCCGCGGCCAGCGAGACCGGGCTGTCGCCGGCCCATGTCAGCAAGCGCATCGCCACCCTGGAAACCCTGCTGGGGGTCAAGTTGTTCAACCGCACCACGCGACGGGTGAACATCACCAGCGATGGCGAGGCGGCGTTCATCTGGGCGCAGAAAATCCTCGAGAACGTCGAGTCGATGTTCGAGTCATTGTCCGGCGCGCAGAGCGAGCCCCGCGGCACCTTGCGCATCAGCACCAGCCTGCGCCTGGGCCGGGAGCACATCGCGCCGATCCTGTCGCTGCTGCGCCGGCGGCATCCGACCCTGGATATCTGGCTGGAGCTGTTGGACCGGCGGGTGGACCTGATCGGCGAGAACTTCGATATCGATATCCGCGTCGGCGAAGTGCAGGAGAAGCACCTGATCGCCCACCGCATTGCCGAGAGCAAGCGGGTGCTGGCCGCCGCCCCCGACTACCTGGCCCGGCGCGGCCCGGTGCGGGTGCCGGCGGAACTCGCGCAGCAGGATTGCCTGCTGTTTCGCAGCCGTGACGATCGCTTCGGGGTCTGGCGCCTGGTCGGGCCCGGGGGCGCCGAAACGGTAAAAGTCACCGGGCCCATGGCCGCCAACCACAGCGATATCGTCCGTCAGTGGGCGCTGGACGGCCACGGCATCATCATGGCCTCGTACTGGGACGTCTACGGCAATCTGGCCGATGGCTCGCTGGTGCGGGTGCTGCCGGCCTATCACCAGCCGGCGGATGTCTGGGCGGTGACGGCAGCGCGTTCGGCAAGTTCGGCCAAGGTGCGCAGTTGCGTAGCGTTCCTGCGCGAGCAACTGGCCCAGGGGCCCTATGCACTGGCGGTGGGCGGCTAGCCCCTGTAGGAGCGGGCTTGTCCCGCGATGCGAAGGGACGGGTAACTCGCAATCGCGGGGCAAGCCCGCTCCTACCACGACAGCAATGGATCTATAGTTAGCCTCTCACTGGCAAACAAGGACCCCGCCATGACCTGGTCAGCGGCGCAGTACAGCACCTTCGAGAACGAACGCACCCGGCCGGTGCGCGACCTGCTGGCGGCGTTGCCGCCGGGGTCGATTACCTGCGCCGTCGACCTGGGCTGTGGCCCGGGCAACTCCACCCAGGCGCTGGCCGAGCGTTATCCGCAGGCTTTGGTACGCGGCCTCGACAGCTCCCAGGACATGCTCGACGCCGCGCGCCAGCGCCTGCCGGACATCGACTTCAGCCTGGCGGACATCGGCGCCTGGTCCGCTCCCCAGGGCGTCGACGTAATCCTGGCCAATGCCTCGCTGCAGTGGGTGCCCGATCACGCGCTGTTGTTCCCGCACCTGGTCCGGCAGTTGAACCAGGGCGGTAGCCTGGCGGTGCAGATGCCCGACAACCTCGACGAGCCGGCCCACCGCCAGGCCCGCGAAATCGCCAGCAAGGGCCCCTGGGCCGACAAGATCGGCGCGGTCCGCCACCCGCCACGGCACACCGCCAGCTACTACTACGATGTGCTCAGCCCCCATTGCCGCCAGGTCGATATCTGGCGCACCACCTATTACCACCCGTTGATGGGCGGGGCGCAGGCGGTGGTGGAATGGTTCAAGGGCTCGGCGCTGCGCCCCTTCCTGGCGGCGCTGGACGCCGATGAGCAGGCAGACTTCCTGCAGCATTACCTGCAGGCCATGGCACAGGCCTACCCGCCGGCCGCCGATGGCAGGGTGCTGCTGCCGTTCCCGCGCCTGTTCATCGTCGCCAGCCGTTGAGGGTCAACCGCTGGCCGGGTGATGCGGGCGCTGGCGCAGCACCCGCAGGTAAACCACGGCGTTGACCAGCACCACCACTGACCCCAGCAGCCACTGGATGCCCGGGGTCAGCCCGGCAGGGTAGATGATCGGCCAGACGTAGTGCTCGATGAAACCGCCCTGGTAGCCGGCAAGGCCTGCGGCATGACGCAGGTGGTTTTCCCAGTCGGTGAGCGGGCAGGGCAGGTGCAGGAACTCCACGGCGATGCCCCAGCACAGCGCCGGCAGATGCCACCACAGGGCGGCGCGCCACTTGAGCGTCAACAGCCCGCCCAGCAGCACGAAGACAATGAACAGCAAGTGAAACAGCACCAGGCCGTCGGCACCCAGGCGATAGAGCATGTCGACCTCGTTCCCGTGGTTGCGCACGATCGCTACGCACCATGATAGAGGTGTTCGCCCAGGCGTCGGGGGCCAGGCGACGAGGGAGGGCGCCCTCGTCGCCTGGCCAGGCTTGGCTCAGGACGCTTCGCGGTAGGGGTTGCGCGGATCGTGCTGCCAGTCGAGGAACGGCTTGCCGGTGTCCTGGGGCACCATCTCGATGCAGTCCTGGACCGGGCAGGTGATCTGGCACAGGTTGCAGCCCACGCACTCGGCATCGATCACCTCGTAGCGGTGGCTGCCGTCGGCCTGCTTGAGGCTGGCGATGGCCTGGTGCGAGGTGTCTTCGCAGGCGATATGGCAGCGACCGCAGCCGATGCAGGCGTCCTGGTCGATTTTGGCGATGACCTGGTAGTTGATGTCCAGATACTTCCAGTCGGTGGTGTGGCCCACCGCGCGACCGCTGAAGTCGGCAATGCTGCGGTAGCCCTGGCTGTCCATCCAGCGCGAGAGGCCGTCCTTCATGTCCTCGACGATGCGAAAGCCATGCAGCATGGCGGCGGTGCACACCTGCACGGCGCCGCAGCCCAGGGCGATGAACTCGGCGGCATCGCGCCAGCTGCCGATGCCGCCGATGCCGCTGATGGGCAGGCCACGGGTGGCCGGGTCGCGGGCGATTTCGGCGACCATGTTCAGGGCGATCGGCTTGACCGCCGAGCCGCAGTAGCCGCCATGGGTGCTCATGTCGCCGACGATGGGCAGGGCGACCATGCGTTCGAGGTCGACGCTGGTGATCGAGTTGATGGTGTTGATCAGCGACACCGCATCGGCGCCACCGCGGTGGGCGGCGCGGGCGGACTGGCGGATATCGGTGATGTTGGGGGTCAGCTTGACGATCACCGGCAGCGAGCAGTGGGTCTTGCACCAGCGGGTGACCTGCTCGACATACTCCGGCACCTGGCCGACCGCTGCGCCCATGCCGCGCTCGGGCATGCCGTGGGGGCAGCCGAAGTTCAGTTCGATGCCGTCGGCCCCGGTGGCTTCCACCAGCGGCAGGATGGCTTTCCAGGATTCCTCGACGCAGGGCACCATCAACGACACGATCAGCGCCCGGTCCGGCCAGTCCTTCTTCACCTGGGTGATTTCCCGCAGGTTGATCTCCAGCGAGCGGTCGGTGATCAGCTCGATGTTGTTGATGCCCATGACCTCGCGGTTGACCCCGTAGTGGGCCGAGTAGCGCGACGACACGTTGACCGCGGCAGGGTCTTCACCCAGGGTTTTCCAGACCACGCCGCCCCAGCCGGCCTGGAAGGCGCGGACCACGTTGTAGGCCTTGTCGGTGGGCGGCGCGGAGGCCAGCCAGAACGGGTTGGGCGCCTTGATGCCGGCAAATTCGATCGACAGGTCAGCCATTTATGCAGCCTCCACATTGAGGGTGAGTTGGGCATGGATGGCCTCGGCGGCCAGCTTGCCGTGCTGCACGGCCTGGACGGTGAGGTCCTGGCCCAGGTGGGTACAGTCGCCCCCGGCGTACACCCCGGGCAGGCTGGTGCGCATCTGCTCGTCGACGCGAATGCGCTCGCCGTCGCGGGCCAGGGCCTGGGCGCTGCTGTCGCTCAGGGCCTGGTCGTCGAAGGCCTGGCCGATGGCCTTGAAGATCGCATCGGCGGCCAGTTCTAACTGCTCGCCGGTGCTCTGCAGGCGGTCGTCGACCATCGCCGTGCGGGCAAAGCGCATGCCCCGGACCCGGCCCTGGTCGTCGAGCAGTACCTGCTCGGGCTGGGCCCAGGTCAGCAGGCGTACCTGGTTCTCCTTGGCGATGTGCTGTTCATGCTCGGTGGCGCCCATGTCCTCCACGCCGCGGCGGTACACCAGGTTGACGTCGCGGGCACCAAGGCGGGCCATCTGCACGGCCATGTCGATGGCGGTGTTGCCGGCGCCCAGGACGATGCAGCGATCGGCCAGGGGCAGGGCGGTGAGGTCGTCGGCCTGGCGCAGTTCGCGGATGTAGTCGGTGGCGGCCAAGAGGCCCGGGGCACTTTCGTCGGCCAGGCCCAGCTGGCGGCTGGCGTTCAGGCCAAGGCCGAGGAACACCGCATCGAACTGCTGTTGCAGCTCGCCCAGGGTCAGGTTCTGGCCCAGCACCTGACCATGGCGGATTTCGATGCCACCGATCTGCAGGACGAAGTCCACCTCGCGCTGGGCGAAGTCGTCGACCACCTTGTACTTGGCGATGCCGTATTCGTTGAGGCCGCCGGCCTTGGGCCGGGCTTCGAAGATCACCACGTCATGGCCGTGCCAGGCCAGGCGGTGGGCGCAGGACAAGCCGGCAGGTCCGGCGCCGACCACGGCAATGCGCTTGCCGGTGCTGGCCGCGCGCTGGAACGGATGCTCGCTGAAGCCGGCGTTGTCCAGGGCATAGCGTTGCAGCAGGCCGATCAGCACCGGTGCGCATTCCTGGTGGTGGTTGCGCACGCAGGCCTGCTGGCAGAGGATCTCGGTCGGGCAGACCCGCGCGCAACTGCCGCCGAGGATGTTCGCCGAGAGGATTTTCTCCGCTGCGCCCTGGACGTTCTCCTGGTGGATATTGCGGATGAACGAGGGGATGTCGATGTCGCTGGGGCAGGCATTGACGCATGGGGCGTCGTAGCAGTACAGGCAGCGCGAGGCTTCCTGGGCGGCCTGGCGGGCGTTGAGCGGTGGCGCCAGGTCGCTGAAGTGCTCGGCCAGGGTCGGGTTGTCGGCGCTCGGTCGGGGGAGGTGGTTGAGGGACTCGATCACGGTGGTGTCCTCTTTTTTCTTTTTTATTAGCGTTCATCGCGGGGCAAGCCCGCTCCTACGGTCTGTGGGAGCGGGCTTGCCCCGCGATGTGATTCAGCGCTTGACCGCAGTCGGCTGCGAATGCTCGGCGCGCTTGCTCAGCAGGTCGAACACCGCCGGGTACGCCGGCCGCTCGATGTAGCGCCCGGCTCCACGTTCGGCGCGCAGGTCGCCATTGGCCCAGACCAGCTTGCCCTGGCTGATGGTATGGCTGGGAATGCCGCGCACGGTCTTGCCTTCGAAGATGTTGAAGTCCACCTGCTGGTGGTGGGTGGCGGCGGAGATGGTGCGGGTGCCGTGTGGGTCCCAGAGCACCAGGTCGGCATCGGCGCCCACGCGCAGGGCGCCCTTGCGCGGGAACAGGTTGAAGATCTTGGCGGTGTTGGTGGAGGTCAGGGCGACGAACTCCTGCATCGACAGCCTGCCGGTGTTGACCCCTTCGTCCCAGAGCACCGCCATGCGGTCCTCGATACCCGCCGTGCCGTTGGGGATGCGGCTGAAATCATCGCGGCCGGCAGCCTTCTGCTCGGCGCAGAAGCAGCAGTGGTCGGTGGCGGTGGTGTGCAGGTTGCCCGATTGCAGGCCACCCCACAGCGCTTCCTGGTGCCCTTCGTGGCGTGGCCGGAAGGGCGGGCTCATCACGTAGCCGGCAGCGGTCTGCCAGTCGGGATGACGGTAGACGTCCTCGTCCAGCAGCAGGTGCCCGGCCAGCACCTCGCCGTAGACCTTCTGCCCGTGCTGGCGGGCGTAGGTGATCTCGTCCAGGGCCTGGCGGGTGGAGACATGTACCAGGTACACCGGCGTGCCCAGGGTTTCGGCGATGCGGATGGCGCGGCTGGCCGCCTCACCTTCGACCTGGGACGGACGCGACAGCGGATGCGCCTCGGGGCCGGTGATGCCCTGGGCCAGCAGCTTGCGTTGCAGGTGATAGACCAGCTCGCCGTTCTCGGCATGCACGGTGGGCACCGCGCCCAGTTCCAGGCAGCGCTCGAAACTGGCGACCAGGGTGTCGTCGGCGGCCATGATCGCGTTCTTGTAGGCCATGAAATGCTTGAAGCTGTTGACCCCGTGCTGGCTGACCAGCTCGCCCATCTCGGCGCTCACCTGCTCGCTCCACCAGGTGATGGCCACGTGGAAGCCATAGTCGGCGGCGGACTTCTCGGCCCAGCCACGCCACTGGTGAAAGGCTTCGAGCAAGGATTGCTGCGGGTTGGGAATGACGAAGTCGATGATCGAGGTGGTGCCACCGGCCAGGCCCGCAGCGGTGCCGCTGTAGAAATCCTCGCTGGCCACGGTGCCCATGAAGGGCAGCTGCATATGGGTGTGCGGGTCGATGCCGCCGGGCATCAGGTACTGGCCGCTGCCGTCGAGCACTTCGCAGCCTGTGGGAACGTCGAGGTCGGTGCCGATGGCCTTGATCACACCGTCGGCGCAGAGCACGTCGGCACGATAACTTTCCTCATGGGTAATCAGGGTGGCGCCACGAATCAAAAGCGTCATCAGATGCTCCTCGCAGGCTTGACCGACTGCTGCCGGTTCTAGGTTTTGTACTTAAGCTGCAGCGTAGATCAGAAACCTGTCAGCGCTGACAGGATTTGAATCTAGTAGGGGATCCGGGAGAGGGCAAATAAATTGTTTATAAGCTTATATTCAATATAAATAATTGAAATATAAGGGATAAATGATTTGTCCGGCGTTTGAGGAAAACGACCGGCGGTCCTGTCGTTCTTGACAGGTTGTGGAAATGGTCAAGATTTCACATGGGCACCCGTGATTGCCCGAAATGCCCGTGCACGTACTCCAGCCATTGGCACGATGAGCCAAAAACACAACAACAGCGGAGCGGCCATGCAGCAGACCAGATCGCAGGTGAGCGAACGCGACGGCTTGTTTGAGCTCGACGCCGGCAACGACGTCCTCGACAGCCCCCGGTACAACCACGACATCGCCCCGACCAAGGTGCAGGAGCGAACCTGGAACAAATGGCACATCACCGCGCTTTGGGTCGGCATGTCGATCTGCGTGCCGACCTACACCCTGGGCGGGGTGCTGACCGCTTATTTCGGCCTGACGGTGGGCGAGGCGCTGCTGGCGATCCTGCTGGCCAACACCGTGGTGCTGATTCCCCTGACCCTCAACGCCTTTCCCGGCACCAAGTACGGCATCCCGTTTCCGGTGTTGCTGCGCTCGTCGTTCGGCATCATCGGCTCCAACGTGCCGTGCCTGATCCGCGCCCTGGTGGCGTGCGGCTGGTTCGGCATCCAGACCATGTTCGGCGGCCTGGCCATCCACCTGTTCCTGGGCTCCCTGTCGGCGGATTGGAAGGCCCTGGGCGGTACGGGCGAGGTGATCGGCTTCATGCTGTTCTGGTGCCTGAACCTGTGGGTGGTGCTGCGCGGCGCCGAGTCGATCAAGTGGCTGGAAACCCTGTCGGCGCCCTTGCTGGTGCTGGTTGGCGCCGGGCTGCTGGTGTGGGCCTTGCCCAACGTGTCGATCAGCGAGCTGATGGCCCAGCCACCGAAACGCCCCGAAGGGGCGAGCGTCTATGGCTACTTCTTTGCCGGGCTGACGGCCATGGTCGGCTTCTGGGCCACCCTGTCGCTGAACATTCCCGACTTCAGCCGCTACGCCAGGAGCCAGAAGGACCAGATCCTCGGGCAGATCCTCGGCCTGCCGCTGACCATGTTCCTGTTCGCCGCCCTGGGCGTGGTGCTCACCGCCGCCTCGGCGTCGCTGGTGGGCGAAACCGTGTCCGACCCGGTGAGCCTGATCGGGCATATCCAGAGCCCGGTGTGGGTGGCCCTGGCCATGGCCCTGATCATCATCGCCACGCTGTCGACCAACACCGCGGCGAACATCGTCTCGCCCACCAACGACTTCCAGAACCTGGCGCCCAAGTGGATCGGACGCACCACCGCGGTGCTGCTCACCGGCGTGGTCGGCCTGCTGCTGATGGGCCATGAGCTGTTGAAAAAGCTCGGCCTGATCGTCAGCGACGTCAGCCTGGAAAGCGTCTACTCCAACTGGCTGCTGGGCTATTCGAGCCTGCTGGGGCCGATCGCCGGGATCATGGTGGTGGACTACTTCCTGATCCGCAAACAGACCCTGGACCTGGCCGGCCTGTACCGAGACGACGTGTACCCGGCCTGGAACGCTGCCGGCTTCATCGCCTTCGGCGTACCGGTGGTGCTGACCCTGCTGTCGCTGCAAAGCCAGGCCTTCAGCTGGTTCTACGACTTTGGCTGGTTCACCGGCTCCGCCCTGGGCGGCCTGATCTACTACGCCCTGGGCAGCCTCAAGGCCGCCCGCACGGCAAGCCTCAAACCTACCGTGTAACGCCAGGGCCCCCAGAGGCCCGGCACCTGATGAGGAGATGCGCATGCAAAGTACACAGGACGTTCTGCAATCGAGCTTGCGCCATATCAATGGCGAACGGCTCTGGCAATCGCTGATGGACCTGGCCCGGCTCGGCGCCACGGCCAAGGGCGGGGTGTGCCGCCTGGCGTTGACCGACCTCGATCGCCAGGCCCGCGACCTGTTCGTCAAATGGAGCAAGGATGCGGGCTGCAGCGTGAGCATCGATGGCGTGGGCAACATCTTCGCCCGGCGCCCCGGGCGCAACCCGCAGCTGCCACCGGTGATGACCGGCAGCCATATCGACACCCAGCCGACCGGGGGCAAGTTCGACGGCTGCTACGGGGTGCTGGCCGGGCTGGAAGTCATGCGCACCCTCAATGACCTGAAGATCGAAACCGAGGCGCCGCTGGAGGTGGTGGTCTGGACCAACGAAGAAGGTTCGCGCTTTGCCCCGTGCATGATGGGCTCGGGGGTGTTCGCCGAGAAATTCACCTTGCAGGAAACCCTGGCCAAGACCGATGCCGAAGGCATCAGCGTCGGCGAGGCGCTCAATGCCATTGGCTACGCCGGGCCGCGCGCGGTCAGCGGACACCCGGTGGGCGCCTATTTCGAGGCCCATATCGAGCAGGGGCCGATCCTTGAAGACCAGAAAAAAACCATCGGCGTGGTGCTCGGCGCCCTGGGGCAGAAGTGGTTCGACCTGACCCTGCGCGGCGTCGAGGCCCATGCCGGGCCGACGCCGATGCACCTGCGCAAGGACGCCCTGGTCGGTGCCAGCGTGGTGGTGGCGGCGGTCAACCGCGTGGCCCTGGAGCACCAGCCCCATGCCTGTGGCACCGTAGGCTGCCTGCAGGCCTACCCGGGCTCGCGCAACGTGATCCCCGGCGAAGTGCGCATGACCCTGGACTTCCGTCACCTGGAACCGGCGCGGCTGGACTCGATGATCGCCCAGGTGCGCGATGTGATCAGCAGCACCTGCCAGCAGCACGGCTTGAGCCATACCCTGACGCCGACGGCGGATTTCCCGCCGCTGTATTTCGACCAGGGCTGTGTCGAGGCGGTGCGGGGGGCGGCCCAGGGGTTGGGGCTGTCGCACATGGACATTGTCAGTGGTGCCGGGCATGACGCGATCTTCCTTGCCGAACTGGGGCCGGCGGGAATGATCTTTGTGCCGTGCGAAGGCGGGATCAGCCACAACGAAATCGAGAACGCCGCGCCCGAGGATCTGGCCGATGGCTGCGCGGTGCTGTTGCGCGCCATGCTGGCGGCGGCGCAGGCGGTGGCGCGGGGCAGGGAGGCGGCGTAGGATTTGAGGGCCTCATCGCGGGGCAAGCCCGCTCCTACAGGTTTTGTTGTTATCCCTGTGGGAGCGGGCTTGCCCCGCGATGGTGTCAAAGACTGTCCTGCACCATCTGCAAAAAGGTCGCCACCAGACGTCGTGAACTCTGCTCGCGCAAACACACCAGGGTCTCGGTCAAGCGCCGCTGGCAGTCGACGATCGGCAGCGCACACACCCGCGCATCGGCGCCGAACTCGGCGGCCGACACCACCCCCACGCCAATCCCCACCACCACCGCTTCGCGCGCCGCTTCCCGGCCTTCGACCTGGATCGCCGGGCGAATGCGCAGGCCCGCGCGCTGCATTTCCTCTTCCAGGGTCTGGCGGGTCACCGAGCCCGGTTCGCGCAAGACGATCGGGGTGTCATCGAGGTCGGCCAGGCTGATCGAGCCACGGCTGGCCCAGGGGTGCTGGTGGGAAACGAAGGCCACCATCGGGTCGCTGCGTATCGGCACGCAGAGCAGGCGCTCGTCATCGACGTCGCGGCCGAGCAGGGCCAGGTCGGCCTGGTAGTTGTACAGGCGCAGCAGCGATTCGTCGGTGTTGCCGGTCTCGATCTTGACGCTGATGCCCGGGTATTGCTCGCAGAACCTGGCGATCTGCGGCAACACGTGCACCGGCGCATCCACCGCCAGCACCAGGGTGCCGGTCTGCAGGGCGCGCGAGTCCTGCAGCAGCTCATGGGCCTCGGCCTCGCAGGCGAACAGGCGCTGGGTGATGCCCAGCAGGCGCTCGCCCACATCGGTCAGTTGCACCGAACGCTTGTTGCGATGGAACAGCAAGACACCAAAACGCTCCTCGAGCTTGCGCACCTGGTCGGAAATCGCTGGCTGGGTCAGGAACAGCCGTTCGGCGGCGCGGGTGAAGCTGCCGTGCAGGGCAACGGCATGAAAAGCTTTCAACTGGGCATGGGAAACCGACATCGCAGTACCTGCTACAAGCTGGGCTTATTTGTGAAATACGATAAATCGATTTTATTTATCAGTCAGTAATTGTTTCTATCTCTTTCAGCCCGTCACGTCACCTGCAGTGACCGACGGGTCATGGACCTGGCTGACACGGCATAACAAGATCCCATGCTCCCGGTTCCATCTGACCAGGTGACGGCTTTGACCGGCCGTCACGCAGTGCGCAACACAAGAACAAAACAGGCGTTTTTTGAAAATTCTGCCGGCACACTCAAGCCCCGAGGTCAGATTCACCATGAATAAACACATTGCAGATATAAAGCGTTGGCGCGTGCAGATCTTTGCTGTCACCTGGATCGCCTACGCCGCGTTCTACTTCACCCGCAAAGCCTTTTCCGTGGCCAAGCTGGGCATCGGCGAAGACCCAAGCTTCACCCTCGATAAAATGGCCATGGCCAACCTCGACGCCATCTACCTGGCGGCCTATGCCGTGGGGCAGTTCACCTGGGGCATGCTGGCCGACCGCTTCGGCCCGCGGGTGGTGGTACTGGGCGGCCTGGTGATTTCCGCCGCCGCCGCCCTGGTGATGGGTAGCTACGCAACCTTCCCGATCTTCGCCACCTGCATGCTGGTCCAGGGCCTGGCCCAGTCAACCGGCTGGGCGGGGCTGTGCAAGAACATCGGCAGCTTCTTTCCCAGCTCCCAGCGTGGGCGGGTGCTGGGGCTGTGGAGTTCCTGCTATGCCTTCGGCGGCCTGGTGGCTTCGCCGTTCGCCGGCTGGTGGGCCTACACCCTGATCGGCACCTGGCATGCTGCGTTCTTCTCCAGCGCCGCGGTGGTGGCGATCGTGGCGGTGCTGTTCTTCATCTTCCAGCGCAACAAGCCCGAAGACGTCGGCCTGCCCGCAGTGGAGCCGGAGCCGGAAAGCATGGTGCCGGGCTCCAACCTGTGCAGCATCTGGGCGCCGCTGCGCGAGATCCTGCGCAACCGCACGGTGCTGACCCTGGGCCTGGCCTACTTCCTGTTGAAACCTGCGCGCTACGCCATCCTGCTGTGGGGGCCGGTGATCGTCTTCGAACAGATGCCGTCGGTCGGCAAGGTCGGTGCGGCAATCATCCCCACCGCCTTCGAACTGGCCGGATTGCTCGGCCCGATCATGATCGGCCTTGCCTCGGACAAACTCTTCGGAGCCCGGCGCATGCCGGCCTGCGTGATCAGCCTGGTGGTGCTGACCGTGGTGCTGGCCTTGTTCATGGGGGCGATGCAAAGCGGTAGCGTGGCGCTGGTGGTGGCGTTGTTGTTCGTCATGGGCCTGACCCTGTACGGGCCGGACTCGATGATCAGCGGCGCCGCCGCTATCGATTTCGGCACCGCCAAGGCCGGTGCCACGGCGGCCGGCTTCGTCAACGGCTGCGGCTCGGTGGGCGCGATCCTGGGCGGGCTGCTGCCGGGGTATTTCGACGGTGTCACCGTGTTCATCGTCTTTGCCGGCTGCGCGCTGTTTTCGGCGCTGGTGCTGGTGCCGCACTGGAACAGCCGGCCGGCGACGGCCGAGCATACCCCGGCCGTTGCGCCGAATACCGCCATGGCGATCAAACCGCTGCGTACTTGAACCCAAACCAAGGAAACCGACCATGAGACCCTTCTGGCTGCAACAGGCGCTGGACCAGGACGTCGCACGCCCATGCCCACCGCTGGCCGCTGACAGCCGTTGCGATGTGTGCATCGTCGGCGGTGGCTACACGGGCCTGTGGACCGCGCTGATGCTCAAGGCGCAGCAGCCCGAGCTGGATGTGCTGCTGATCGAGGCCGACATCTGCGGCGCCGGCGCCAGCGGCCGCAACGGCGGGTGTGCGTTGTCATGGTCGGCCAAGTACTTCACCCTCGAACGCCTGTTCGGGCTGCAGGAGGCGGTGCGCCTGGTCAAGGCGTCGGAGCAGAGCATCCATGCCATCGGTGACTTCTGCCGCGCGCATGGCATCGACGCCGATTACCGCCTGGATGGCACCCTCTACACGGCCACCAACCGTGCCCAGATGGGCGCCACCGACGGCGTGATCGCCGCCCTGGAACGCCAGGGTATCAACTCCTTCCGGCGCTTGCCGGTGGAGCAGGTACAGCGCCTGGCGGGTTCGAGCAAGCACCTGGAAGGCTGGTTCTCGCCGGCGGCGGCTACGGTGCAGCCTGGCAAGCTGGTCCGTGGCCTGCGGCGGGTCGCCCTGGAACACGGCGTAAGGATTCATGAAGGCACGGCCATGACCGGCCTTCAGCACGGGCCGCAAGCGCTGGTGCAGACCCCAGGCGGCACCATTCGCGCCGATCGCGTGGTGCTCGGCCTCAATGCCTGGATGGCGCGGGCCTTCCCGCAGTTCGAGCGCAGCGTGGCAATCGTCTCCAGCGACATGATCATCACCGAACCGCGGCCCGAGCTGATGCGCCAGATCGGCTTGACCAGCGGCGTCAGCGTGCTCGATTCGCGAATTTTCGTGCACTACTACCACAACACCAGCGACGGCCGGCTGATGCTCGGCAAGGGTGGCAACACCTTTGCCTATGGCGGTCGCATGCTGCCGGTATTCGACCAGCCGTCGCCCTATGCGACGCTGCTGCGGCGCAGCCTGGGCGAATTCTTTCCGGCCCTTGCCCAGGTGCCGGTGGCGGCCACCTGGAACGGCCCGTCGGACCGCTCGGTGACCGGCTTGCCGTTCTTCGGTCGGTTGGGCGAGCAGGGCAATGTGTTCTATGGCTTCGGCTACTCGGGCAGCGGCGTCGGGCCTTGCCACATGGGTGGGCAGATCCTGTCGTCGCTGGCCCTGGGGCTGGATAACGAATGGACCCGCTCGCCACTGGTCAACGGCCCGCTGGGTTACTTCCCGCCCGAACCGATCCGCTACCTGGGCTCATTGATGGTGCGCAACGCCATTCGTCGCAAGGAACAGGCCGAAGACCACGGCCATCGGCCGCGCCGCCTGGATGTGCGACTGGCCCGCTTCGCGGCGGCGGCAGGCAAGGCCGACAAGGCCTGAGCAGTTTTTTTGTCGATTGCCACGAGGATGTATAAACTGCTCCCACTTTGCCGGTCGCTACCTGAACCGGCGCTTGAAACAAGAGAGTCGAGATGGGCGCACAGTGGAAAGCCAAGCATAGAGAAGCAGCAGCCAACGCCAAGGGCAAGATCATGGGCAAGTTGGCCAAGGAGATCCAGATCGCGGCGAAATCCGGCGCCGATCCGGACATGAACCCGCGCCTGCGCCTGGCGGTCGAGCAGGCCAAGAAGGCCTCGATGACCCGCGAGACCCTGGAACGCGCGATCCGCAAGGGCGCAGGCCTGGATGGCGACGCCGTGCAGTACCACGCGGTGACTTATGAAGGCTTCGCCCCACACCAGGTGCCGCTGATCGTCGAGTGCCTGACCGACAACGTCAACCGCACCGTGGCGGCCGTTCGCGTGCTGTTCCGCAAGGGCCAGCTGGGTGCTTCGGGCTCGGTGGCCTGGGACTTCAACCATGTCGGCCTGATCGAAGCCAGCCCGGCCAGCGCCGATGCCGATCCGGAAATGGCCGCGATCGAAGCCGGTGCCCAGGATTTCGAAGAAGGCGAAGAAGAGGGCTCGACCCTGTTCATCACCGACACCACCGACCTGGACGCCGTGCAGAAAGCCCTGCCGGGCCAGGGTTTCACGGTCATTTCGGCGAAGATCGGCTACACCCCGAAAAACCCGGTGAGCGCGGCGAGCCTGAGCGCCGAGGCCCTGGCTGAAGTCGAGGCTTTCCTCGAGGCGATCGATGAAAACGATGACGTACAGAACGTCTATGTTGGCCTGACTGCCTGATTTCACCCCGACGTCCACATCGCGGGGCAAGCCCGCTCCCACAGGGTTTTGATGATCCCTGTAGGAGCGGGCTTGCCCCGCGATGCGTTTGGCCCTGCATTTCTGCACATCCGATAAGACTTAAGTCAAATGGCGGCCCGGCCACAGGGGTCCATACTCGATATTCGCCCTTTTCAATAACAACAAACCCAGGGTTCAGTATCGATGACTTACCAGCACAGCTACGCCCGCTCCATTGCCGATCCCGCTGCTTTCTGGGCCGAACAGGCCAATGATCTCGCCTGGTATCGAAAACCCCTGCAGACCCTCACCGAGAACCCTGACGGCACCCACCAGTGGTTTGCCGACGGCCGCCTGAACAGTTGCTACCTGGCCCTGGATCACCAGATCGAGCAGGGCCGTGGCGAGCAGACGGCGCTGATCTACGACTCCCCGGTGACCGGCAGCCAGCAGCAGTTCACCTATGTGCAATTGCGCGATGAAGTGGCGCGCCTGGCCGGGCTGTTGCGTTCGATGGGCGTCGGCAAGGGCGACGGGGTGATCATCTACATGCCCATGGTGCCGCAGGCGGCCATGGCCATGCTGGCCTGTGCGCGTATCGGCGCGGTGCATTCGGTGGTGTTCGGTGGCTTTGCCGCCAACGAACTGGCCCTGCGTATCGACGATGCCCGGCCGTCGGTGCTGCTGACCGCGTCCTGCGGCCTGGAGTTCGACCGGGTCATCGAGTACAAGCCGCTGGTCGATCGCGCCCTGGAGCTGGCCCGCCATCAACCGCGCAATGTCCTGGTGCTGCAACGTCCGCAAGCGCGGGCGAGCATGGTCGAAGGCCGCGACCTGGACTGGCAGGCCGCCGTGGCCGGAGCCGCGCCGGTGGCACCGGTGGAACTGGACGCCGCCGACCCGATGTACATCATGTACACCTCCGGCACCACCGGCAAACCCAAGGGGATCGTCCGCGAAAACGGCGGCAACGCCGTGGCCCTGCGCTTTGCCATGCGCCATATCTATGGCATGCAGGCCGGCGACATCTGGTGGGGCATTTCCGATGTCGGCTGGGTGGTCGGCCATTCCCTGATCGTCTACGGGCCGTTGATGAACGGTTGCACCACGGTGTTCTACGAAGGCAAGCCGATCCGCACCCCGGATGCCGGCGCCTACTGGCGGGTGGTCGAGCAGTACCGGGTCAACGGCCTGTTCTGCGCCCCCACCGCCATGCGCGCGATCCGCAAGGAAGACCCCGAGGGCGCCTTGCTGCGCCGCTATGACCTGAGCTCCCTGCGCCAGTTGTTCCTGGCCGGCGAAAAGCTCGACTCCAGCACCCACCAGTGGCTGGAAGCGACCAGCGGCAAGCCGGTCCACGACCACTGGTGGCAGACCGAAACCGGTTGGCCTGTGACCGCACCCTGCGTCGGCCTGGACGGCAGCGCGGCGCGGCCGGGTTCGAGCAACCGGGCAGTGCCGGGCTACAACGTGCAGGTGCTGGACGATGACGGCCATTTGCTCGGCGCCAACCAGCAAGGCTCCATCGTCATTGCCCTGCCATTGCCGCCCGGCTGCAGCCAGACCCTCTGGGGCGATCACCAGCGCTACCTGGATGCCTACCTGAAAACCTACCCGGGCTACTACCACACCGGTGACGGCGGCTACCTGGACGACGACGGTTTCGTCTACATCATGGGGCGCACCGATGACGTCATCAACGTCTCGGGCCATCGCCTGTCCACCGGCGAGATGGAAGACCTGGTCGCCCGCCACCCGGCCGTGGCCGAGTGTGCGGTGATCGGCGTGCATGACGATATCAAGGGCCAGGTACCGCTGGCGCTGGTGGTGCTCAAGGATGGCGAGGGCATCAGCGAGGCGGTGTTGCAGCGCGAGCTGATGGCCAGTGTGCGCGAGCAGATCGGCGCCCTGGCGTGCTTCAACCAGGTACGCCTGGTCAAGCGCCTGCCCAAGACCCGTTCGGGCAAGATCCTGCGTGCGGTGCTGCGCAAGATCGCCGACCAGCAGGCCTACACGCCGCCTTCGACCCTGGACGATCCAGCGGTGCTGGGCGAAATTGAGGCGGTGCTGGCCAGCTTCGCCCGCGCCGGTTGAGACGCGCGGCCTGCCCGGCACTCAGGCCGGGCAGGCCGCCGCGTGCGATTGGCGCAACTGACCCAGGCGGCTGCGGGTGCGCGACAGGTCGGTGGCGCTACCGCCCAGGCTGGCATCGAGCGAGGCGCTGCCGATCAGCACCAGGTGCTTGTCCTGGTCGTAGAGCACGTCGATCAGGTTGATAAAGCGCTGTTGCGCGGCGATCGAGCAATCCTCCAGCCGGGGCAGGCGCTCGATGATCCAGTGATCGTAACGCCCGGCCAGTTCCAGGTAATCCATCACCGCCGTGGGCTGCTCGCAGATATCGGCGAAGTCGAAGCCGACCGTGCGCTGCTCGCTGAAGCGGGCCCGTAGCGGGTGCTTGCCCACCGGCAGGTCGAACGTCCCGTCGCTCAATGCCGGCAGCTCAAGCGCCTGGCGCTGCTCGGCACTGCCCGGCCAGAGGTAGTGGCCGCGGGTGAAGCGCTGCTGGCTGCTGGCCGTGGACAGGCTGCGGTAGTCCTGCTCGCCGCCGACTTCCAGCACCTGCATCTGCCGCTTGATCAACTCGATCACCGGCTTGAAACGCTGGTGGTAGAGCGGATTGGGCAACAGCCCCTCGGGGGCGTAGTTGGACGTCACCAGCAGGAAGATGCGCCGGGCGAACAGGGCCTGGAACAGGCGGGTGATCAGCATCGCATCGCCGATGTCATGCACATGGAACTCATCGAAACACAGCACCTGGCAGCCTTCGAGCAGTTCATCGAGGCTGTGGGCCAGGGCGTCGTCCTGGTGGCGATGCTCGTGCATGCCCCGGTGCAGGCGGGCGAAGAAGTCGTGAAAGTGCACGCGGCGCTTGTGGGGATGGGGCAGGGCCTGGAAAAAGCCGTCGAGCAACCAGCTCTTGCCGCGCCCGACCGCGCCATGCAGGTACAGGCTGCGGGCCTTGCCGCTGTCGAGCTGGCCGGCCTGGGTGGCCAGCTGCTCGATCACCCGCGCCTGGCCCTGGCTCAGGGTGTAGCCTTGGGCGGCAGCCTTGTGGCGAAAATGCTGACGAACGGTAACGGCCAAACCATCGGGGGCAGGGCGGGCGCCGTTCAGGCGCTGACGCAAGGCATTCAGGGGGGCGTGTATCCAGGCGGGCAGGGCAGGCAAACCGGGCTCCTCAAGGGCAACGGGACTCAAGGGCCAGCTTGAGCGAGCGCGGCTAATTTAACCAAATTGATCCCGCGCCGCCAGCGACGGCACGCTGTACCCGGGCTGTACATTCCCCCACGAGCTGGCAGGTTTTATCGGCACTGCTACCCTCAAGCGCAGACCAATCCCCCATCGTAAGGAAGCGAAGGTGAAAGGATGCGCTCTGGTCGTATTGCTGGCTGCGGTCATGATGACCCCGGCAGCGGCCACCGACTTCATGGTTGAAGTCAAAATGGAAGTCCAGCGTGGCTGTGTGTTGATCCACTCGCCCCGCGACGCCGGTGCCCAGGCGCTGGGCGTGCTGGACTTCGGCGTGACCGCGCGCCTGGACGACCCCGCCGGGCCGCGCAGCAGCGCGCTGCTCAGCCAGCGACCGCCACGCCTTGAATGCAACCCCGACACCAGCTACCAGGTGCAGGTCGATGGCGGCCAGCACGGCGGAGTGGGTGAAGTGCGCTATCTGGCCAGCAACCAGCCTGCGACGCGACCGATTCCCTATCGCCTGTTTCAGGACCCGGCCTGGCGCACGCCGCTGCCGGTCAATGTCGCGCACGCGGCCCGGGTGCCTTCCACCGGCTCGGTGGAACTTCCCCTGTACGCCCGCATCGACCGCCTGGCCCAAGTGCCGGCGGTCGGTCGTTATTCGGACCTGCTCAAGGTGACCGTCATCTGGTGATGGCCTCGCCTTGAGCCTGCTAAAGGAACTGGCAGCATGAAAAATGTCCTGCTGTTGGGCATCGGCCCGCTGTTGCTGGTCAACCCCGATGCCTTCGCGGCCATGAGCGGGCATATCCAGGCGCGCCTGGTGATCAGTGCGGCCTGCCAGATCAGTGGTGATCCGGGCTCGGCCATCGACGACCCGGGGGCAGGGGTGCTGGACTTCGGCAGCCGCGGCCCGAGCTGGACCGATGCGCTGCACGCGCGCCTGGATGAAAGCACCGGCGACGGCACGCTACAGGTGCGCTGCAACCCTTCGGTCCGCGCCTTCACCGTGAGCATCAATGGCGGCGCCAACGGCGACGGTGCCACGCGCCGGCTGAGCAACGGCCGCGAGCTGATTCCCTATCAACTGTCCGCCGATCCTGGCGGCAGCGCCCGCTATGGCATCGGCCAGCAGCGCACCTTCTCGGTCAGCAGCGCGGCGCAGATCCCCATACCCATCTACGGCGCGGTGGTGGCCCACCCCAGGGCGCTGCCGGCCGGTATCTACCGCGACACCCTGATGGTGACCCTGGACTGGTAACACAAGGAGTGACTCATGCAGCCGAACATTTTCCCCATCCTCTTCGCCGGCATCGGCCTGGCGCTTTGTGGCCAGGCCCAGGCCGGCACCGTCACCGGGCAGATCAATGCCAGCCTGACGCTGATCGCCAGCTGCCAGGTCAACGGCGCCACCGGCAGCACCGGGGTGGACTTCGGTGCGCTGAACTTCGGCACCCTCGACGCGCTGTTCACCCAGGCCCCGGGGCAAGTGCTCGGTGGTGGCGGCGGGGCCCTGAGCATCCTCTGTTCCAGCGGCACGGTGCCGGCGGTGAAGATCGGCGCCGGCAGCCATGACAACCAGTCCGCCGGCGGCACCCGGGCGCTGGCCGACGGCGCCGGCAACTTCGTGCCCTACGACTTCTACACCGACGCCGGGCACA
This sequence comes from Pseudomonas sp. BGr12, assembly GCF_030272895.1. Lineage (GTDB taxonomy): Bacteria > Pseudomonadota > Gammaproteobacteria > Pseudomonadales > Pseudomonadaceae > Pseudomonas. Next base: position 211,045 of record NZ_JALRNF010000002.1, read on the forward strand.
CCCAGGTGCTGGCCATCAACGGCGTGATCACCCTGCCGACCAGCAGTGGCGTGGCCCAGACCGTCAACCTCTACGGCCTGGCCAAGGGCAAGGCGGGCCTGCCGGCCGGGACGTACAGCGACACGGTGGCGGTCGAGCTGAGCTTCTGAGCCGTGCGCCCCGGGCTGTCGCTGCTGCTGGCTGTGATCGGCGGCAGTGTCGCGCTGCCACTGGATGCGGCCACCACCAGCACCTTCCAGGTCAGCGCCACCGTGACGGCGGGCTGCCTGGTGGTGGGTGGGGTGAGCACCTGGGGCACCCTGGATTTCGGCAGCCATTCGGCGTTGTCGACCGGCAACGTCAGCACGGCGCTGGGCGGCACCACGGTGACCCTGCAGTGCACCCCGGGGGTGAGCCTGAGCATGCGTCTGAACGGCGGCCAGAACAGTGCTGCCGGCCTGCGCAACCTCAAGCGCGGCAGCGGTACGGCGCTGGTGGCCTATCAACTGTTCGCCGATGCCGGCCTGAGCCAGGTGCTGGGTATCGACCAGAACGTGGCGGTGGCCTACGGCGATGCCACGGCTATCAAGCTGCCGGTCTACGCCCGCGCACAATTGACCGGCAACCTGCCCGCCGGCAGCTACACCGATGTGGTGCAGGTAGTAGTGAGTTTCTGAAGGGCAATCAATGCAATATTCGACCATAAGGACATCACCCATGGGCTCAAGCGCTGGCACCAAGGGCGCACGCTTCAACCTCCTGGCCTGCCTGCTTGCCCTGTTCGGCAGTGCAGGCGTGCAGGCCGCCACCTCGGTGCTGATCTGGCCGATCGACCCGGTATTAGAGGCCGACCAGAAGGCCGGCGCCCTGTGGCTGGAAAACCGCGGCACGACCCCGGCCAACCTGCAGGTGCGGGTGTTCGCCTGGCGCCAGGGCGACTTCGACGACCAGTACCAGGCCCAGCGCGAGATCATCGGCAGCCCGCCGGTGGCCAACATCGCCCCGGGGCAGAAACAACTGATCCGCCTGACCCGCACCGGCGCCTCGCCTGTAGGCCAGGAGCAGGCCTACCGGATCATCATCGACGAGATTCCCCAGGCCTTGCCCGCCACGGCCAGTGCTGACACGGCGCAGGCGGCGATCCGCTTCCAGATGCGCTACTCGGTGCCCCTGTTCGTCTACGGCCAGGGCCTGTGGGGCAAGCCGGATGCCAGTGGCCAGCGCGATCCGGGCGGGGTCGGCAAGCCGGCGCTGAGTTGGCGCCAGGTGTCGGTACAGGGCCGCCCCTACGTCGAGATCCGCAACACCGGGCCGGTGCATGCGCGCCTGACCGATGTGGTGCTGCACCAGGGCGGGCAGCAAAAGCCGCTGGTCGAAGGCCTGCTCGGCTACGTACTGCCGGGCGCCAGCATGCGCTGGCCGGCGCCGCAGGCACTGACGGCAGCGACGGTGCTCAAGGGCCGGGTCAACGGCCAGGAGGCGGCACAGACCCTGAGCCAGGGGCAGTGATGCGAGGCTAAGGACGCAACAACAGGGGCCAGGGAGGACCCGGTGATGGTGGGATACGGTGAGTGAACAAGGCTCGGGCCTATCGCTGCGCGCTGGCGCTGACGGCCTGTGCGCTGCAGGTGCTGGACGGTGGCCCGCTGCTGGCCGGGCAACTGCCGCCTGCGCCCACCCGCCTGGAGGCGCTGGGCGATGCCCAGTTGTACCTGGAGCTGGTGGTCAATCAGATGAGCAGCCCTGAGCCGGTGCCGGTGCAGCAGCGGGGCGGACGCCTGTTCCTGGCCACGGCGGACCTGCTGGCGGCGGGCGTCCAGGTGCCGGGGCTGACGGCCGGCGAGGTGGCGCTGGATTCTGTCCCCGGGTTGCACAGCGACTATGACAGCCAGGGCCAGCGCCTGCTGCTGCAGGTGCCCGCCGCCTGGCTGCCGACCCAGCGCCTCGGTGACGCCCGGCTGTACCCGGCCAGCGACGCGCGCAGCAGCTTTGGCGCGTTGCTCAACTACGACCTGTACCTGAACGACACCGACGATGGCGGCACCTACCTCGCCGCCTGGAACGAGCTGCGCCTGTTCGACAGCTGGGGCACGCTGTCGACCACCGGACAATGGCGCCAGGCCCTGGGCGGCAATCGGTTCGACGACAGCCAGGAGGGCTTTCGTCGCTACGACACCACCTGGCGCTACACCGACGAGGTGCGGCTGCTGACCCTGGAAGTCGGTGATGTACTCAGCGGCGCCTTGCCCTGGACCGGCTCGGTGCGCCTGGGCGGCGTGCAGCTGTCGCGGGACTTTGCCGTGCGTCCGGACCTGGTCACCTATCCCTTGCCGGCCTTTGCCGGCGAAGCGGCGGTGCCGTCGTCGCTGGACCTGTTCATCAACGGCTACAAGAGTTCCAGCGCCGAACTGCAGCCGGGGCCCTACACCCTGACCAACATCCCGTTCATCAACGGTGCCGGTGAAGCGGTGGTGGTGACCACCGATGCCCTGGGCCGGCAGGTGTCCACCACCTTGCCGTTCTATGTGACCAGCAGCCTGCTGCAACAGGGCCTGAGCGACTTCTCCCTGGCCGCCGGCAGCCTGCGCCGCGACTATGCCTTGCGCGACTTCGCCTACGGGCCGGGGGTGGCCAGTGCCAGCCTGCGTCATGGCCTGAGTGACAGCTTCACTCTGGAAAGCCACGCTGAAGCCGCCGAATCGCTGACCCTGGGCGGTGTCGGCGGCAACCTGCAGGTGGGCAACTGGGGGGTGGTCAATGCCGCCGTCAGCCAGAGCCGCTTCGACAGCCGCAGCGGCCAGCAACTGAGCCTGGGCTACCAGTACAACAGCCCGCGCCTGGGTTTCAATTACCAGCGCCTGCAACGGCATGGCGACTACGCCGACCTGTCGCTGGTCGACAGCCCCTACACGCGCCTGAGCCAGCGCAGCGAGCAGCTCACCCTGAGCCTGAACCTGGACCGCTACGGCAGCCTGGGCGCCGGTTACTTCGACGTCCGCGCCGGCGACGGCAGCCGTACCCGCCTGCTCAACCTGAGCTGGAGCAAGCCGCTGTGGGGCAACAGCAGCCTGTACCTGTCGGCCAACCGCGAGATCGGCGACAGCCAGTGGGCACTGCAGGCGCAACTGGTGATCCCGTTCGACCTGCACGGCACCTTGAGCCTGGGCCTGGAACGCAATCAGCAGGGCGAGCACCTGCAGAGGGTCAACTACAGCCGCGCCGTGCCGGTGGAAGGGGGCGCAGGTTTCAATCTTGGCTATGCCGATGGTGACCGCGAGGCCTATCGCCAGGCCGACCTGACCTGGCGCCTGCAGGCCGTGCAGCTGCAGGTCGGTGCCTACGGCAGCCGCGACGACACCACGCGCTGGGCCGATGCCAGCGGCTCGCTGGTGTGGATGGACGCCGGGGTGTTCGCCGCCAACCGTATCGATGACGCTTTCGTGGTGGTCAGCACCGACGGTTTCGCCGACGTGCCGGTGCGTTACGAAAACCAGCTGGTCGGCCGCACCGACCGCAACGGTCACCTGCTGGTGCCCTGGAGCAGTGGCTACTACCGGGGCAAATACGAGATCGACCCGATGGAACTGCCCAGCACCGTGCAGGTGCCCGAGGTGGAGCTGCGGGTGGCGGTGCGGCGTGGCACCGGGTATTTGCTGGAGTTTCCACTACGCACAGTGGTGGCGGCCAGCCTGCGCCTGGTCGATGCTGCCGGGCAGGACCTGGCCGTGGGTAGCCAGGTGCTGCACGAACAAAGCGGCCAGCGCACGGTGGTGGGCTGGGACGGGCTGGTGTACCTGGAGGGCCTGGCCGCGCACAACAGCCTGGTGGTGGAGCCGGTTGGCGGTGGTGGTTGCCGGGTGAGTTTCAGTGCCTCCGGCGATCAGGCCCAGGTGCCGCTGATCGGGCCGCTGGTGTGCCAATGAAGCGCGGCTGGGCAAGCCTTATGCTGCTAGCCTGTACCCGGGCGCAGGCACTGTGCGACGTGGTGAGCACCACGCCGGCCAGCTTCGGTACGGTGACTTCGACCCTGGTCAATACCGTGGTGCAATCGGCCTCCACCGGCAATGCCGGGCTGCGCTGCACCGGGTCGCTGGTGAGCCTGCTGGCCGCCGACGACCACTTCTATGCGACCTTCACGCCCACCGGTGGCACCACCGGGCTGGTCGGGCCCACCGGCGATGTCATCAACTACACCCTGTATGCCAACAACACCAGCAACTTTGCCATCGCCCGCAACACCCGCTACGACTTTGCCCGCAACGGCATCATCGACGCCCTCGGGCTGCTCAACGGCACCACGCCCAAGACCGTGCCGATCTACCTGAAGACCCAGATCGGCAGCACGGTCGCGGCCGGTCTGTACCAGGAAACCTTCGCCGTGGAATGGGACATCAACTACTGCTACGGCATTGGTGTGGGCAACATCTGCCTGGGCCGCCAGGTGCTGAAGCAGAGCACCAGCCTGACCGTCAGCCTGACCGTCAGCAACGACTGCCAGATCACCAGCCCCAATATCAGTTTCGGCAGCGCGCCGGTGGTGGCTGGCTTCAGCACGGTCAACAGCAACGTCAACATCGCCTGTACCAAAGGCAGCAACTACACCGTCGGCCTGGACGACGGGCAGAATGGCGCGGGTGGGCGCCGGCGGATGAAGTCGGCGGCCAACAATTATCTGGCCTACGACATCTTCAAAAGTGCCGGCAACCTGCGCTGGGGCAAACTGAACAGCGAGCGCCGGGCCAGCAGCGATGCCGACATCAACCCGGGTGCGGGGACCGGCAGCGGCAGTCAGGTGTTCAATTACAACGCCCGGGTCTACACCGACCAGGCCACGCCGCCGGCCGGTACCTACCTGGACAGCGTGATCCTCGACGTGCAGTTCTGAAACCTTGTGGGAGCGGGCTTGCCCCGCGATTGCGTGTTATCAGTCACATCGCATCGCGGGGCAAGCCCGCTCCTACGGTCCCGTGTTTCAATCCCCGGCCTGGGCCTGCAGCAGCAACTGCCCCTCGACCTCCCTGGCCAGCCCGCTGGCCAGCAGCAGGGGCACCAGGCGTTTGTGCAAGCCCGGCTCGACGAAGGCGCGCAGGGTGTCCAGGTCGAGTGCGCCCAGTGGCGGCAGCTCGGCCTTGGTGTACGACAGCCAGGCCTTCTTCAGGACCATCAGCACGTCGCTGCCCGAGGTGGTGGCAAAGCGCCGATGCACGACCTGGCCCTGCAGGGAGAAACTGTGCGCGTGCTCATAGCCCGACTCGTCGCCTGCACTGGCCAGGCAACGGCTGCAACGGCAAGGACCGTCGCCGAAGGCCTTGTCCAGGTAGGTGTTGAAATCCACCACAGGCTTGAGGCCCAGGCGCTTGTCGACTTCGAACAGGTCCGAGGTGAGGTGTTGTTCAGCGGTCAATGTCTTTTCCTGATTGATCATGGCGGTCGCGCACAATACCCTAGGCGCCCCCGCGCGTCAGTAGACGCCGATCTATCCGCCGTTGGAGTTCAAGCATGTACGACTACCTAGCCACCGTCACCGTCAGCAACGAAGGAGGCAATGATGTCGAGGCCGCTGAGAACGCTCGTGTTCGCGTCGGCCTGGAGGCGGTCACCGAGACGTTGAAAAAGGTCCACTTCGTCGGCACCCTGGCCGCGCCTGAGGGGGCCACGCATATCTGTGTGACCCTGGAGAATGGCCTGACCTACTACGGCCCGATCGTCAATGGTCACGCCGAGCTCGAAGGCGGCTGGATCGCGTTCGAGAGTGACATGCTCACGCCCAAGGAACTGGGTCTGTAACAAGCGTCCATCCCTTCAGGCCAGCACCGCGGACCACAGCAGCCCGGCCAGGTACAAGGCCACGCCGAACACGCTGTGGGCCAGCAGGCTGCGGGCCCGGGCCGCCGCGGGGTTCGGCGCCTTCGAGGCGAACAGGCCGGCGCCCATGCCTGGCTGCATGACCAGGTAGGGCGCCAGCACCGTAGCCACGCCCAGTGCCAGCGCCGGCAACAAGGTCGGCTGGCGCACCCACTGCACCCCGTTCAACACCAGCAGCAGCGCGGCGAAGCCGATGCCGATCAGGTAGTGGGTAGACCAACCCAGTAGCCGCTCCGCCGGCAGGGCCTGGGTCTTGGCGATGCTGGCGTGCATGAACTGCCCCCGGGGCATGTGCCCGACCCAGCGACCGACCAGGGCCCAGTTCGGCCCGGGCATCCCCAGCACACGTTGCTGGAACAACGCCCACAGGTCGGCCAGGGCGGTGGCCGTAAGGCCGATCAACACGGCCAGAATGAGTCCTTCAAGCATGGGCCATCTCCTCTAATAACATTCAATTAATTGATTGAATGATTGGCCAATGCTACCGTGCTGTCAATGACCGACCTGAACCTGCAATACCATCACGACATCGCCGACCTGGCCCGCACCCTGGGCCATGCCCATCGCCTGAGCCTGCTGCAAGCCATCGCCCAGGGCGAGCGCGCCGTGGAACAGCTGGCGCAACAGTGCGAGCTCTCGGTGGCCAACACCTCCCAGCACCTGCAGCATCTGCGTCGGGCCGGTTTCGTGCAGACCCGCCGTGACGGCAAGCGGGTGCTCTATCGATTGAGTGGCGGCCCGGTGCAGGGCCTGCTGGCAGCGCTCGGGCAATTCGCCGAATACAACCGCGCGGCCATGCGCGCGCTGCTCGACGATAGCCGGCAAACGCCCGATCAGCTCGAAGGCATCAGCCGCGAAGAGTTGCTCGAACGCCTGCGCGAGCACAGCGTGACTTTGCTCGATGTGCGCCCGGCCGATGAGTTCGCCCAGGGGCATCTACCGGGTGCGATCAATATCCCGTTCCAGGAGTTGCAGCAGCGCCTGGGCGAGTTACCGCCCAGCCAGGAAGTGATCGCCTACTGCCGGGGGCCCTGGTGCGTGTTTTCCCGCGATGCGGTAGCCGCCCTGCGGGCGGGCGGCTTGCAGGCGCGTCACTTCGCCAATGGCGTCGAGCACTGGCCGGACGCGCTGCACTGAATCAGGCCAGGGCCGCCAGGCACTGCTCGAGGATATCCAGGCCTTCTTCCAGCACCCCAGGCTCGATGGTCAGTGGTGCCAGCAGGCGCACGATATGCCGTGCCTTGTCGCTGGGCATCAGCAACAGGCCGGCGGCCCGGGCCGCTTCGAGCAACTGTGCCAGTTGCGCCGGTGCCGGTGCGCCCCCGGCATCGACCAGCTCGATACCGCGCATCGCGCCCGTACCGGTCAGGCGGCCCAGGTAGGGCGAGAGTTTCTGCGCCTGCCAGCGCTGGTGGCGGCTGACAATCGCGCTTTCCTGCAACTCGCCCCAGGTGGCCAGGTTGGCGTCGGTCATTTGCTCCAGGGTCGCCAGGGCCGCCGCGCAGGCCATGGGGTTGCCCGAATAGGTGCCGCCCAGGCCGCCCTTGGGCAGGCTGTCGAGCAGGTCCTTACGGCCGAGCACCGCACCCAGCGGCATCCCGCCGGCAATGCTCTTGGCCACCAGTAACAGGTCCGGTTCGATGCCCAGGCGCGGGAAGGCGAAGCGCTGGCCGGTGCGACCGAAGCCGGACTGGATCTCGTCGGCAATGATCAGGATCCCGTGGTTGTCACAGAAACGGCGCAGTGCCTGGGCAAACGCCGGGTCCATGGCCAGGAAGCCGCCTTCGCCCTGAACCGGCTCGAAGATCACCGCCGCCACTTCATTGACATCGATCTCGACGCTGAACAGGCGCTCAAGGGCCTGTAGTGCCTGCTCGCCGCTGACGCCGGTGTCGGCGCTGGGGAAGGGCAGGTGATACACCGGCCCTGGCAGCACACCGACCCGCTGCTTGTAGGGCGCGACCTTGCCGTTGAGGTTGAGGGTGGCCAGGGTGCGGCCATGAAAGCCGCCGTCAAAGGCGATGATCGCGGTCCTGCCGGTGGCGCCGCGGGCAATCTTCAGGGCGTTTTCGGCAGCCTCCGCGCCACTGTTGGTGAGCATGCCACTGAGCGGGTAGGACACCGGAACAAAGGCGGCCAGGCGCTTCATCAGGTCGATGTAAGGCTCATGTCCGGCGGCATTGAAGGCGTAGTGGGTCAGGCGCGTCGCCTGCTGTTGAATGGCGGCGACAATCGCCGGGTTGCAGTGCCCAAGATTGAGCACGCCAATGCCGCCGACAAAATCAATATAACGTTTGCCGTGAGTGTCCCAGACTTCTGCATTCTTGCCATGGGAAAGTGTAATCGGGTGTACGACGGAAATGGACTGGCTGATATGTTCGTGGCTCATGTGCACGCGCTCTATGGCAAGTTATGCGCGTATCTAAGCGAGACAGACAGACCGAACACAAACGAATTAAAGGATTGCAATCATTCCTGTAGTTCTTGAAGTTATGCCTGCATCGCTACCCGCTCGCGTATCCATTGCACAAACGCCTGCACCTTGGGCACCTCGGCGGCATGTTCGGCATGGGCGATGAAATGCGAGCCTTCGCTGCTCCTGGCATGGTCCCAGGCGATCGCCAGCTTGCCCTCGGCCAGCTCCTCGGCCACCAGGTACTGCGGGATCAGGGCGATGCCGCAACCGGCCTGGGCGGCGCGAATGCACATGGAAAAGGTGTCGAAGCGCGGGCCGTGGTAGCTGTTCTCGCTGTGCAGGCCCAGGTCCTGGAACCAGTCGTGCCAGGCCTCCGGGCGCGAGGTGCATTGCAGCAGGCGCTGGCCGGTGAGGGCGCTGGCGCTGGCGAAGCGCTGCGCTGCCAGAAGCTGCGGCGCGCACACCGGCACCACGTTTTCGTTGAACAGCTCGATGCAGGTGGCGCCCGGCCAGGTGCCCTGGCCGAAGAAAAAGGCGATGTCAGCCTTGGCCTGGATCAGGTCGAAAGGCTCCAGGTCGTTGCGCACATCCAGGTGGATGCGCGGATGGCGCTCGCCAAAACCCTTGAGGTTGGGCACCAGCCAGCGCTCACCGAAGGTCGGCTGGGTAGCGATGCGCAGCACCTCGGTTTCGCCGCCGTAGCTGAGGATGTAGCGGCTGGACATGTCCAGCTGGACCAGGATCTTGTTCACCTCGGCCAGGTACAGGGCGCCGGCCGGGGTCAGGTGCAGGCGCCGGCGAATGCGCTGGAACAGCGGATGGCTGAGCATGTCCTCGAGCTGGGCGACCTGCTTGCTCACCGCGCTCTGGGTCAGGTGCAGCTCTTGCGCGGCGCGGGTGAAGCTCAGGTGCCGGGCGGCGGCTTCAAAGCACTGCAAGGCGGTGGTCGAGGGCATCAGGCGTTTGGACATGGGCGGGTCGATCCGGCGAAAAAGGCGTAAGGTCATTCCGATACGGAATCATATGCTTCTAAAAGGTCGTTTGTGGCTGTCGGCCTTGAAGATTAATACTGATCCGCATCAAGGATTTCAACCGGAATTCGCAGTAGCCAGAACCCATTCGTCAGTACAACTAACTGAGCGATAACTACTGCCTGAAAGTTTAATTATCGATTAACGGGAGACTCTGTAATCCGGCTTGGGACGGGCCACTGAAAACAACAAGCGTCACCACTTTATAACTCTTTCTGCTCTAACCCTGTCGGCTGCGCGAGCTGTGCAGCGACATACCCAGTTGAGGGTTGAACATGGCATCGCAACAACAAAACAAACAGCGCTCGCTGCAACACGGTCTGACATCGCGCCAGGTATCGATGATCTCCATTGCCGGGATCATCGGTGCGGGGCTTTTCATCGGCTCTTCCACCGCCATCGCCACCGCCGGCCCGGCCATTCTCATTTCCTATGCCATGACCGGCCTGCTGGTGCTGCTGGTCATGCGCATGCTCGGTGAAATGGCCATCGCCAACCCGGACAGCGGTTCGTTCTCCACTTATGCCAGCCAGGCCATCGGTCCCTGGGCCGGGTTTACCATCGGCTGGCTGTACTGGTGGTTCTGGGTGCTGATCATTCCGGTGGAAGCCATTGCCGGGGCGGACATCCTCCACGCCTATTTCCCCGCGGTGCCGTCCTGGTTGTTCGCCTTCCTGATCATGATCGTGCTGTCGGGTACCAACCTGATCAGCGTGAAGAACTTCGGCGAGTTCGAGTATTGGTTCGCCCTGATCAAGGTAGTGGCGATCCTGGCCTTTATCGTCGTTTGCACCCTGGCGGTATTCGGCGTCTGGCCGCTGGCAGCGCAGGCCTCCGGAGTCAGCCAGCTGTGGGCCAATGGTGGCTTCATGCCCAATGGCTTCGGTGCGGTGCTCGGGGGCGTGCTGGTGACCATCTTTTCGTTCTTCGGGGCCGAGATCGTCACCATTGCCGCCGACGAAACCGCCAATCCCAAGGACAAGATCCGCAAGGCCACCAACCTGGTGGTCTACCGCATCGCCATCTTCTACATCGTGTCGATCTTCTTCATCGTCTCGCTGGTGGCCTGGAACGATCCGCAGCTCAAGGCGGTGGGTTCCTTCCAGCGCGTGCTGGAAGTGCTGAACGTGCCCGGGGCCAAGCTGCTGGTCGACCTGGTGGTGCTGGTGGCGGTCACCAGTTGCATGAACTCGGGCCTGTACACGGCCTCGCGGATGCTCTATTCGCTGGGTGCCCGGGGCGAGGCATTGCCGATGACCCGGCGTATTTCCGGTAACGGCGTGCCCACCGTGGCGGTGATCCTCTCGACCTTCGCCGGATTCGCCGGTTGCCTGGTCAACTATGTATTCCCCGGCAAGGTCTTTGGTTTCCTGCTCTCGACCACCGGTGCCATCGCCCTGCTTGTGTACCTGGTGATTGCCGTGTCGCAGTTGCGCATGCGCGCCAGGAACGAACGTGAAGGTACCGAGCTTGCGTTCAAGATGTGGCTGTTCCCCTGGCTGACCTGGCTGGTGATTGGGCTGATCGTCTCGGTGCTGGGCTATATGCTGATCAGCCCGGCCTACCGTTACGAAACCCTGATGACGGGCGGAGTGACGGCGGCGATCCTGCTGATTTCTCTGAGCCGGCGCAAGTCGACTGCCAGTGCTCCGGCAGGTCAGCCGTCGCTATCGGGCAAAGGGGCTTAGCCTGCAGCATTGGGCAGGAAAACAGTTCTTCACGGAGTTCCGGGGGCAGCGATCCTTGGGTTGGGTTTGGATGCTGAGGGTTTGAGCTTATCCATTCCATGCAGCGACGCTGCCGGCCCCTTCCGCCTTTACGGCGGGTCCCTTTTGTCTTGGCAAAAGG
>NZ_JALRNF010000030.1 GCF_030272895.1 Pseudomonas sp. BGr12
GCCGGCCATCCATGGCCGTCGCCCCACTACGCAAGGGTTCCACTCGGCCTCCTGAAGGGACGATCGGTGGCGCCTGGGATATCGCGCGTTCAGAAGCAGGAGCAAAGGCCGGATGCAGGGACGCACGGTTTGGCTACTTTGCCACGACAAAATAGCCCGCCGTAAGGGCGGAAAGGTGAGTCGGCGCCACCATCACAAACGGATCAGCTCGCAAGACGCCAGACCAAAGCCCTGGCACTGCGGAGCTAGATTGAAAAAATCAGCGACGCGCCACCGCATGCTGGACACACTGCTCATAGTAGGTCTGCTTGATGGCCGCGGGCTTGAGGCGTGACTGACTGTTGTAGGTCTGCTCGGTGATGCCCATGGCCGTCATGCGCATCCACGGCTTGGGAAACTTGCGCACCTGGAGTTTCTGCCGCGCCGAGTACAGGGTCGTACCCGAGAGCTTCGATTGCTGCGCGCCAGCGGCGATGTCCGACCCCCAACTACACATATAACGATCATTCTCAGCCAAGGTCCTGGCCTGTGCCGCCAGGGAGAACGTGGCAAGAAAAAGCGTTGCAAGGGTCAGTCCATAAGCCCGCATAGTGTCAACCTAAGCTGTTGAAAGGAAAGCGAGTTTGCCTAGGAAGGGAAGGGCCGGGGGCCAGCAGTTTGCCTTTTTTGCGAAAGGCCACGGCCCGCGGCGCGGCGGCAGTGGTTGCGCAGTGAAGTGATGACTGGATATTATTCGGAATAATTCTCACTTACATAATCCGGGTGTGTTCATGTCCGCCGTCGAGCCGACCTTCCAGCGTGCGCTTCAACAGCTGTACAGCGAGCACCATGGCTGGCTGTTCAGCTGGTTGCGGCGCAAGCTGCGCTGCCCGCAGAATGCGGCCGACACGGCCCAGGACACCTTCCTGCGGATTCTCGGTTCGCGCGATTCGCTGCTGGGCATTCGCGAGCCACGGGCCTTTCTCAGTACCACCGCCCGCCGGCTGATCATCGACAAGGCCCGCCGCCAGCACATCGAAGACGCCTACCTGCGGGAACTGGCGCTGACCGTCGATGCCCTGGAAGGGCATCAATCGCCCGAACAGATCCTCACCACCCTCGAAGCCCTGGAGCAGATCGCCTTCGTCCTCGAAGGCCTCAGCGACAAGGTGCGCCAGGCCTTTGTCGATTACTACCTGGACGAGCAGAGCCAGGCCCAGATCGCCCGGCGCCTGGAGGTCTCCGAGCGCATGGTGCGCAAGTACCTGCTGCAGGCACTGATGCACTGTAACCAGACCCTCGACGTTTGAGCACGATGCGCCACGAAGACGGCATCGAGGCCGAGGCCGCCGAGTGGGTCTTGCGCCTGAGCGAGGGCGAGTTGAGTGCGCAGGAGCGGGCGACCTTCGAGCAGTGGTGCCGACGTGACCAGCGTCACCAGGCCACCTTCGAGCGCATCAGCCGAGTGGTCGCCCAACTGCACGAATTGCGCACACAACGCGGGCCGGCTCGCGCTGCGCTGGCTCTGCCGGCCAGGCGCCGAGTCAAGGCCGGGCATCTGCTCGGCATCGGCGTGTTGCTGGCCAACCTGGGTGTGTTCCTGAGCCTGGGCGGCTACCGCGTCGACGACCTGCTGGCCGACCTGCACACCGCGCCGGGCCAGTGGCAGACCCACACCCTGGCAGACGGTTCGCGCCTCACCTTGTACGGCAACAGCGCCATCGACCTGCACTTCGATGCAGGCCAGCGGCGCATCGAACTGCAGCGCGGCCAGGTGCTGGTGGACGTTGCCCATGACAGCACGCGGCCCTTTGTGGTGGCGACCGTCGAAGGCAGTTTTACGGCCCTGGGCACGCGCTTTGTAGTCAGTCGTGCCGAGGGGCAGAGCGAGCTGAGCATGTTGCAGTCCAGCGTCGCGGCGCAAAGTGCCGACCGTAGCCAGTCCCTGGAAGTCCAGCGTGGCGGGCGTGCCTGGGTTCGCCGTGATGGCGTGGGCCGGTTGCCCGCGATCGATCCGGCGAGCGTCGAGCAGGCCTGGCTGCGTCATCAACTGGTGGTCGAGCAATGGACGTTGCCTCAGGTGCTGGAGGCGCTGGGACGGCAACGACGCGGCCATTTGCAGTTCGATGCTGCTGCCCTGGCCGACCTCAAGGTCTCCGCCGTGCTGCCGCTGGACGACACCGAGCGCGCCTTGCAACTGCTGGCCCAGGCCTTGCCGATTCGTTTGCAGCAGTACACCCCGCTGTGGACGCGCATCGAGCGTGTGCCTACTGAAAAATAATCATTCCCATCGGTTCCGCATTGTCAGCGTGGCCCGTCAAGCAAGAGGCCAACACGATAAAACAGGAGCCGTTTCACCATGCGTCGATTTGCTGCCCCACCGACCCTGAGCCCCATCGCCCTCTGCATTCATCTGGCTTGCGTCGGTGTGGCCGTGGCCTTGCCCCAGCAGGTGCTGGCCCAGTCCCAGCAGCGCTATGACATCCCCGAAGGATCGCTCAGCAGCGCGCTCAACCGCTTCGCCCAGCAAGCCGGCGTTGCCCTGGTGTTGCGCGCGGACGACCTGGCGGGGCGCACCAGCCAGGGCCTGGCGGGCAGCTACTCGGTAGAGGAGGGTTTTGCCACCTTGCTCGCTGGCAGTGGCTACCGCATCAGCCGCAGTGACAACGGCTATGTGCTGCTGCCGGTAGTCGATCCGCAGGCCGGGCAAACCCTCGAGCTGGGGGTGACCACCGTCGCCGGCCAAGGCATGGGTGAGAGCACCGAGAATACCGGCAGCTATGCCCCGGGCCTGGTCAGTGTCGGCTCCAAGTCGCCCACCAGCGTGCGGGAAACGCCGCAGTCGGTATCGGTGATTACCCGCCAGCTGATCGAAGACCAGCAGATGACCGACATCAACGAGGCGATGAAGGCGGCCCCGGGCGTCATTACCCAGAGCACCACCTTCCGCATCCAGGACTTCATCTCCCGCGGCTTCTCCATCCAGAACCTGCAGATCGATGGCGCCGCGCCGCAAGCACTGGGCACGGCCATGGGCTCGTTCTATTCGTCGAACATCTTTGACCTCGCCGAGTTCGACCACGTTGAAGTGTTGCGCGGCGCCGGCGCCTTGTTCGGTGGCTCGGGCGATCCGGGTGGCATCATCAACCTGGTGCGCAAACGGCCAATGGCCGACAACCAGTTGAAGCTGAGCCTGAGCGCCGGCAGCTGGGACAACTATCGCCAGGAACTGGACATCACCGGCCCCATGGGCTGGGACGGCCGCCTGCGCGGGCGCCTGGTGGTGGCCAACACCGACCGCCAGTACTTCGTCGACAAGCGCAGCACCGAAAAGCCGCTGGTGTACGGGGTGATGGAAGCGGACGTGACCGACAACGACATGCTCACCTTCGGTGTGCGCTACAACAAGTCCCATGAAAACGGTACACAGAGCTCGGTGCCACGCTACAGCAACGGCGCCGACCTGGGCTTGCCGCGGCACACCGGCCTGACCCAGAGCTGGGCCTTTGCCGACACCACGGCGCGGGAGTACTTCGGCAAGTACGACCACCGCTTCAATGACGACTGGAAGTTGAACCTGTCGTACACCAACATCTGGGACGTGTCCTGGTTCAAGACCGCCAGCACCCTCAATGCGGTCAACCCCACCACCGGCACCGGCGTGACCTGGTACGGCACCCAGAGCCGTCAGGAAAACGAACAGCACCTGTACGACGTCAACCTGGCTGGCGATTTCCAGGCCTTCGATCTCGATCACCAGTTGGTGGTGGGGGCCGACTACCAACGGATCGACAGCCGCTGGCTGGGGACTGCACCGCACCCGGGCTTCGGCGGCCCGGTGAACGTCTTCGACCCGGGCTCCACGCCCTGGGAAGAGCCGGCCAACCATACCGACTACAGCCGCGACTACAACCCCAACGCGCAGCGTCAGTACGGCGTCTATTCGAGCCTGCGCCTGCAACTGGCCGAGCCCATGCACCTGATCCTCGGCGCGCGGGCGCAGCGCTACCACTTCAACCAGACTTACCAGACCCGCAGTGGCACCCAGTGGAACACGGTCTCCGATGTCGACCAGCGCATCGGTACCAAGGTCACGCCCTTCGGTGGCCTGGTCTACGACCTGAGCGAGGAGTGGTCGGCCTACGCCAGCTACTCGGAAATCTACAAGCCCCAGGCCAACAAGCTGTCAGGCCCGCAGCCAGGCAGCCCGATCGAACCCATGACCGGCAAGACCTACGAGACGGGGCTCAAAGGTGAACTGTTCGAGGGCACGCTCAATACCAGCATCGCCCTGTACTACACCACCCGCGAAAACGAAGCGGTGATCGACCCGGCCTATGCCGGCACCAGCAGCCTGTTCTCCGGTAGCTGCTGCTACCTGAGCAACGGCAAGGTGGTGAGCAAGGGCGTGGACATCGAAGCCTCGGGCGAACTGCTGCCGGACTGGACCCTGATCGGTGGCTACACCTTCAACCTCAATCGCAACCGCAGTGCCGACTCACCGCTGAGCACGGTCATGCCCAAGCACCTGTTCAAGCTCTACACCACCTACCGCCTGCCGGGCGTGCTGCACGACTTCAAGGTCGGTGGTGGCGTGCAGGTGCAGAGCGCCACTTATGTGTCGGGTACCACCACCCGCTTCAATGCCGATGGCAGCGTGGCCCAGAGCAATGTGCCGTTCGACTTTGGCCAGGGCGGCTACGCCATCTGGAACGCGCTGGTGGATTACCAGCTGGACGAGCACTGGGACCTGAGCCTCAACGGCAACAACCTGTTCGACAAGAAGTACTACCAGACCGTCGGCACCTCGACCTATGGCAACTACTACGGCGACCCGCGCAACTTCATGCTGACGCTGCGCGGCACCTACTGAGCCCGGGAGGTGTTGAGCGCCACGGCAGCAGTGACCAGCGCCATGAAGGCGTGCTCATCGAGATCGTGGCCTTCATGAAGGTCAATGGCCCGGCGCGTGTTGCCTTCCAGGCTGGCGTTGAACAGGCCGGTGGGGTCCGGTAGTGCGGCGCCTTTGGCGAAGGTCAGTTTGACCGTGCTCTTGTAGGTCTCGCCGGTGCAGAGGATGCCCCCGTGGGCCCAGACCGGGACGCCGCGCCATTTCCATTGTTCGACCACCTGTGGGTCGACCTGGTGAATGAGCGCGCGGACCCGGGCCAGGGTTGCGCCGCGCCAGTCGTCCAGTTCGCGGATGCGCGTGTCGATCAGGGCGGTGGCGTCGGGTTCCTTGTCCATGGCGGGAGTCCTCGGTTGAATGTGTAGGAGCGGGCTTGTCCCGCGATCACGGTCTGCAGGTTACATCGTATCGCGGGGCAAGCCCGCTCCTACTTGCGGCAGTTACCAGACCCCGGGAACCAGCTTCCAGCGTACCCGCCGGGCATACTCGGCGTAACCGGGCAGCTCGGCCTGCAACAGCCGGTCTTCCCAGACGGTACGCACGACCAGCAGCACCGCGGCCAGTGCGGCGGGCGCCAGCGCCCAGAACGAGCCCAGGGCCAGGCCCATGCCAAAAAACAGCCAGAGTGCGGCGATGTACCCGGGATGGCGCACATAGCGGTAGGGTCCGCTGTCGATTACCCGTTGATGTCGCTCCGACTGAATGCGCACCCCCGGCTCGAAAAACGGATTGACCGCCTGCGCCCAGGCCGCCAGTGCAATACCCGCCAGTACCCCGCCATAGCCGAGCACCCCCGCCCAGGTCGGTAGCGTCGCCTGCCAGCGCCCGGCATCCAGCGCCGCCACGGGCAAGATCGCGGTCATGGCTGGCAGCATGAGTGCCAGCAGCGTCTTGTCCCATGACTGGGTGCCGGCCTGGATACGGCTACGCGCACGGTAGATCACCGGATTCACCCGCGCCAGCACCAGTGCCGACAAGCCGAAACCTGCCAGCAACACGGCAAGAAACACCCAGCCGGGTCGCCAGCTCAGGCTGCCGGCGGGCAGGAATATCAACACCACCAACGCAACGGGCAAGCCGATTGCGTAGGCGATCACGGCGCGGCTCGACATCGGCTCGGGGTCTCGCGCTGGCTCTTTGGTTGCCATGGGTGCACCTCTACCGCACGAGTTATTGGCATTGGCCACGGGTTTTGTAAACAATAGCGCCCGCCAGATTCGCGCTATTGTTTTTGACCGAGACCCCCATGCTTTCGATCCCCGATTTCTGCTTGTCACACCCCTGCGCACGGGAGGTGCAGCCATGAGCGACCTGACCGTCGAACTGCTGCAAACCGGCCCCGAGCAGGCCGAACTGATCCGCAACCTGTACCAGTTCTATGCCTACGAGTCCTCGGACTGGGAGCAGGAGGATGTGGAGGTGGATGGCCGTTTCTACATCCACGAAGAACACCTGCAGCGCTACTGGCAGGAGCCCCAGTGGAGCGCCAACCTGATCCTCGTCGACGGCTACATTGCCGGCTTCCTGCTGGTCGAGCGCAGCGAGCTGCCGGGGCTCGACGCACTGGAGCTGGCCGACCTGTTCATCCTCAAGCGCTACCGGCGCAAGGGCATCGGCCGTGCCCTGGCCACCCAGGTACTGTCCAGCGGTGCGAACGACTGGCTGGTGCGTTTCTACAACCAGGACGAAACCGCCCAGGCCTTCTGGCGCTCGGTGCTGGACAACCTGCCACGGCCGGTGAGGGCGATCGAACTGGACGACGAGCCTGAGCTGCTGAGCTTCCTGGTGACGCGGGCGCTGCATTGAACAGGGCGGGGAGGGGCTAGTTCAGCGCAGGGTCATCGATGACTTCAATATTGACCGCGTACCACTGGCCTTGCGGCCCCTCCACCAGGTCATACTCGACACGCTGGCCGGGGCGCAGCACCAGGCCGCCGGCAGAAGCGGGGAGGCTCTGGAAGAAAATGTCGCGGTCAGTGAACGCGGACGCTACAACGCCCGTTCCATGCTTGCTCAGAGCGCCTTTTCGATGAGTTTTTCTGGACACGGGCGTTCCTCCTTTGACCATTGATGGGCCGCAGTGACGGAGCCTCTGAAGGGTTAGCCCACCACCTGTACTTTGTCAGCCTGCAGGCCTTTCTGGCCTTGCACAGCTTCGAAAGTGACCTTCTGACCTTCCTTCAGGGACTTGAAACCGTCGCCTTCAATTGCCCGGAAATGTACGAACAGATCAGGGCCATCTTCCGTGGTGATAAACCCGAAGCCCTTGTCGTCGTTGAACCATTTCACGGTTCCATTTTTTCTATTGCTCATGGTGCCTGTCCTCTATGCCTGGTATCAGCCGGAATCTGCTGATAGCAGGAAAGTAGGCCCGGTGCGCACCCGTGCACAACTGGCAGAATTATCAGGTGGGTCGACCGCCCGTCGGCATGTCGAGCCGTGGCTGTTGACGCAAATCGGGTGTTGCAGGATTATTAATCCATCGCATGCGATCTAATCGCTAGCGATAAAAGTCGGCCTTTCCTGCATTACCCAAGCCAGGTCAGTACGCGGCAGTTTTCCAGTAAATATATCGCATGCGATTAAATCGCATAAAATCTGAGGAATCCATCATGAGCAAGATCGAAAAAGTCCTGGTTACCGGCAAGACCCACACCACCCTGAGCAGCGCTGGCAGCACCGCCCGCGGCCTGGATATCACGCTCTCGTCGCCAGGGGCGAGCAAGCCTACGCTCGAATTCAAAGGCACCGCCCCGCACCCGACCGCCGAGCAACTGTTCTCCGGTGCCTGGTCTGCCTGCTACATCGCCGCGGTCGAGCTGGTGGCCAAGGAAATGAAGGTGGCCCTGCCGGAAGGCCTGGCGGTGCAGATCGAGGTCGATCTTGGCCAGACTGGCAAGGACTATTTCCTCCAGGCCCGGCTGACTACCCGTTTGCCCGGTATTGATCGTGAAGTGGCAACCGCCCTGGTGCATGCCGCCGACCAGGTCTGCCCATACTCCAAGGCTACCCGCGGCAACATCGATGTGGTCCTGGATGTGATCACCGAGTAACCACGCGGGCGATCCTCTGTGACGGGGGCCTCCAGGGCAGGGGGCTTCCGATGGGATCGCATGCGATATAAGGTAGGGGCCTGGACGGCGATATCTACCTGTGAGGATCACTATGAAACCTGTCGAGAAAGCAGCTCCTGCCAATCTCAACCTCGGCGATTTTCTGTGCTTTGCCGTGTATTCGGCCAACCTGGCCTTCGGCAAGGCCTACAAACCGATGCTGGAACAGCTCGGCCTGACCTACACCCAGTTCATCACCATCGTTGCGCTCTGGGAGCAGGACAGCCAGACCGTCGGCAGCCTCGGTGAGAAACTCTTCCTCGAATCGAACACCCTCACGCCCATCCTCAAGAAGCTCGAGGCGATGGGCTACCTGCAGCGTCAGCGTGATCCCGCCGACGAGCGCCAGGTGCGCATCAAACTGACCGCACAAGGGCGCGCGCTGCGCAAGGAACTGCCGGAAAACAGTTTTCCGCAGACGGGCCTGGAGGCAGATGAGTTCGTGGCCTTGCAGCAGTCAGTCGTGCGCCTTCGCAACAACCTTATCCGAACGCTCAAGGACACTGAGTGAGGTGTCGACAGGGCCAGGCAGTGCCTGAAGGAATGCGGCAACCTGCCGGGCTGTGCGCAGATGGACGACCGGAACCTGCGGTGCGATGGCCAGCCGCGCGGCTTCAAGCGACGGGCGACTGGTGCGGTCGAAGTTCCACACATAGCTGAGGAACGTCAGGAACTCCCGGTCCAGCTTCTCCGGGCAATCGGCGGGCAGGTCCGGACGGGGCCGGTTCACCAGGTTGCGCACAATCACCCGGGTCAGGCAGGTCAGTCGCCCGGTATCGAGCCAGATGACCAGGTCGGCGCGCGGCAGGCGCAGATCGAAGGTCCGCCGGGCATAGTTGCCTTCGCAGACCCAGCTGTGCGCTGACACCGCTTCCCTGACGCGGGCGCGAAACAGTTCATTGTCGGGCTCGACCCAACCGGGCTGCCAGAACAGTGCATCCAGATGCACGACGGATAGGCCCAGGCGTTCGCCCAGAAGGCGCGCAAGGGTGGATTTGCCGCTGCCGGAATTTCCCAATATGACGATGCGTTGCATGAAGACTGCCTGGTAGCTGGAATGGAACGTCTGCGATGTTAACGCAGTATTTATTTGGATCCAATATTGATAGGATTGAAATATGGATTGTGCTCTTCGGAGCTATTTTATTGGCGTCATCGTTTAATCAATAACAGTCTTGAAAGACTATTAAGCGGTTTTTGTCTCAGGCGTGATATTCAGTGGCATAGCAACGACCGTTCATCGGCATGTTAAAAAATACTCATGCCCATCGCATCCGCTTCTTTTGTACAAAACAGCGCTGATTAGTCTGGTTTTTTTCCTTTACTCGTTAGTGTCGCTACACGCCTTTGAGGGGGGTAAAGGCCAAATGCCACCTTTCTGACTATTTGCTCCCCGCACATGCTCTAGCAGTCAAAAAAAAGGCGGCTATGTTTGTAAATGTCGGGTCCGCAACGGACCTTGCGTGTGCTTGTGGAGTTCTTATGAAAAGGACTGATCTTGCTACTATCGTCACCACGCTTATCGCCGCCAGCTCTTCCACTTATGCCAATTCGGCACCACCCACGGACCCTGCATTTGCCGTCGGGTTGATTGGCAGTTATAGCGAACTTGAATTCAAGGGGCGCAGGAGCACGGATACCGACCATATACCAGAAGGGGGGATATTTCTGAATTTTGGCAACAAAATGAGTGCGCAGGCGGGGCTGATCTATCATGCAGAGATCACCGGGCAGTACGCAAAAAGTCAGGGCGAAGAAATCAGGGACGCTCAGGCCGATCTTGACCTGGGCTGGAGAGTTGCACTGGATTCCAGCAACTTCCTGGATGCCATGATAGGCGCTGGCTATAAATGGAACCGTTTTTATCCGGACTTCAACAAGTTCGATGTCGATCTCACCAGTCGTACACCTTTTGTGAAAGCGGCCGCCGGCTACAATCATCAGTTCGACGCCGTTACCCTGCGCCTTGAGGCGGGAATCAGAAGGACGTTGAGTGGCGATTCGGAGTTGAAGATCCAGAATGTCAGCAGCGAGGAACTGGACTTGAAAGACACCAGTAATCCTTATGTCGAACTACACTTTCTGTTCAACCCGAACGGTGCATTCCCGGTGATTGCCACTCTTTATTACAACCGTTTCAAGTATGACCTGGATGGGCAGTTTGCACTGACCGACTTCGACAAGCAGAACCGCGACGAGTATGGCCTGAAACTTGGGCTGGTATTCTAGTTCACGGTTGAACCGGCCTGCGCCGCCACGCGCAGTCATACATGGCGACGGCAGGGTGATGGTTCAGTGTCAGTCAGCAAGAAACCGGGTGACCGCTTCCAGCATCGCCTCTGGCGCTTCTCGATGAGGTACATGGTGGCAGCCGTCGATAATCAGGCATTCGCTGCCGGTCGCTGACAGTTTGGCGATTCGACGTGGATGCAGGGTTGAACCGTACTCATCATGCTCGCCATGGATGGCCAGCAACGGGCAATGCACCGCATCGATCCCGCTCTCGATTGTCCACTCCCCGAACGTCGGTGAAAGCCAGGTCTCGGTCCAGGCCGCCAGCACCCACGATGCCTTGTCGCCATGGTACTTCTCAAGACGGGCCATCTGTCCCGGTTGTTCGAACTGCGCCTTGGCCGTGCGGATACCTTGCAGTGTCCGGTCCTCGACGAAGGCCTGCGCCGAGACCGTGATCAGTGCTGCGCAGCGCTGCTGATGCACGAAGGCACAGGTTGCGGCCATAGCGCCACCGACGCTATGGCCCAGGGCGACAAAGCGTTCGAGCTGCAGTGCCTCCAGCAGGTAGGTAAAGAAGCGCTCGGCCTCGTCGCGGATAAAGTGCTGCGGCAATTGCCCGGGGTACGCCGAAGAGCGGCCGAAGCCCAGCCGGTCATAGGCAATGACTTCGCGCCCGGTGGCCTGGCACAGCAGCTGGGGGAAGTCCCGCCACAGCGCGACGCAGCCCAGGGAGTCGTGAAACAGCACGATAGGTGGCCTGGGCCGGTCGCCGCTACCACTTGCCGGGAACCAGCGACACGCGAACAGCTGTCCGTGCGGGGTATCGATCCATAGAGTTTCGGTGTTGGTGTTCAGTGTCATGCAAGGCCTCGTCAGACAGTTCAGCTAGCGGACAGCAAGCGCAGTGTAGCGGTCGCGAGCACCGCGATCACCACCTATCAAACGGTAGGAGCGGGCTTGCCCCGCGATTGCGGTTCGTCTGGTACACCGCAATCGCGGGGCAAGCCCGCTCCTACGGTGCCGACAGAAATTCCGCGAGTTGCAGATCAAGCAGCTGCGCACTCAGCCATGGGTCTCCTGGCCGGCCAGCAACTTCACCGCGCCGTTTTCCAGGCCATAGCATGGCAGCTCTGGTGAAGGCTTGACCTCGGCCGTCGCGTGCAGGAAGCCCTTGGCATGCATCTCCAGCAGCCTGGCCTTGGCGCAGTCCTGGGCCTGTTGCTGGCTGGCGAAGGTATCTTGCTTGGTGTCGTTGCTGGGCTGGGGTAAATCAGGATGCTGACTGATCCAGACCACGTATTTCATGATCGATGCTCCATGTGCGCTGCCCACGTCTGATTCTAGTTCGTCATGACCTTCTGCTCACTGTCCCGACAGAAAACTCACCAACTGTCGCCCATGGGGGCTCAAGGTCTCCCAGCTGCGAAAGCACAGGCGCATTTCCAGGGTCGCCCAGCGTTCCTCCAGCGCCAGGCCGCGCACCGGCAGTTCCTGCTCCAGGCGCCTGGCCGAGGTCTCGGGCAGCATGGCGATCCCGGCATGCTGGGCCACCAGCTGGGCGATGGCCTCGAAGCTGGGCGCACGCACGCGCACCTTCAGTTGCATGCCCAGGTTCATCGCCAGTTCTTCGATAAAGCGCTGCATGGCGCGCTCCGCCGGCAGGCAGACGAACGGGTGATTCAGCGCATCGCGCAGGCGCAGTTGCTCGCCGCCGGCCAACGGGTGGTCGACGGGGACCAGCAGCACCAGGCGTTCGGTGCGAAAGGGCAGGGACACCACGCCCTCGTTGCTGAGGTTGCCGTCATATACGCCGATCTCGCATTCGCCGGCGCGCACTACCCGCAGAATATCCACGCTGCGGTGTTCCACCAGTTGCAGGTCGACTTCCGGGTAGTCGCACAGAAACGGCCCCAGCACCGTGGGCAACAAGGTGCTGTTGGTGACGGTGGAGGCGGCCAGGTGCAGGGTGATCCGCCGTTGCCCGGCCAGTTGTTTCAAGGTGTCCTGCAGTTGCTGGGCTTCACCGAGCACCCGGCGGGCGGCCTCCAGCACCAATTGGCCGGTGGGCGTCAGGTGCATGCCGTCGGGCTTGCGGGTGAACAGGGTCAGGCCGCAACGCTCTTCGAGCAGGCGCAGCCGGGTGCTGGCGGCGGACACCGCCACCGGGAAGGTCGCCGCAGCCTTGCTCAGGCTGCCACTGGCGGCGACGGCGTCCAGCAGGCGCAGGTCCTGAAGGTCGAAGTGCATGGGGGTTCTCCATTTCAGAATGGCCTCTTCACTAAAAAGCGATATCTAGCGAGGGGCCTTTCTGTTCAGAATAAAGCCTCAACCAGTCGCTTGCGTACCCCCATGAAACCTTTGCACGCCTTGATCCAGCGTTATATTCAAAACGGCAGCCTGTTCGCAGTGCTGGCGGCCCTGGGCTTCAGCTTCAAGGCGATCTTCGTCAAGCTGTCCTATGCCGCCGGCCCGGTGGATGCGATCACCTTGCTGGCCATGCGCATGGGGCTGTCGTTGCCCCTGTTCATCTGGCTGGTGTGGTCCAGCCGTCGGCACAGCAATGCGCCATTGACCTTCGCCAGCAGTTTTCAGGTGCTGCTGCTCGGGCTGTTCGGCTACTACCTGGCCAGCCTGTTCGACTTCTATGGCCTGCAGTACATCAGTGCCGGGTTGGAGCGCCTGATCCTGTTCATCTACCCGACCCTGGTGCTGATCTTCCAGGCCATCGCCCTGCGTGAACGGCCCACGCTGCGCACCCTGGCAGCCATGGGCATCTGCTACTTCGGCCTGGGTATCGCCTTTGTCCACGACGTCAGCGTTTCGGGCGTGGGCAACCAGGTGATCGTCGGCTCGCTGTGGGTGTTCGCCAGCGCCGTGACCTACGCGCTCTACTACTCGGGCACCGGCATCCTGCTCAAACGCATGAGCTCCATGCGCCTGGCCGGGCTGGCGGGCACGGCGTCGTCGGTCATGGTGCTGGGGCATTACCTGCTGGTGGCCGATACCGCGCAGCTTGTGCAGTTGCCGGTGGCGGTCTGGGTCAATGCTTTGATGATGGCGTTGTTTTCCACGGTGCTGCCGATCTACTGGGTGGCCCTGGCGATCCAGCGCATGGGCGCCACCCAGACCGCAGCGGTGGGCAACCTGGGCCCGGTGCTGACGATTCTGGCGTCCTGGCTGCTGCTCAGCGAGGCGATCTCGGCGTACCAGATCGCAGGTCTTGCGCTGGTGCTGTTCGGGGTGTCGCGGTTGAAGCCGGCCACGCCCAAGGCCGCCGTGCAAGCGACTACCACGGATGCACCGGCATGAGGGCCCCGGCCTGCGCCTGGGTGCCTTGACCGGCGGGCGGCAACCAGTCCAGCGGATAGCCCGCCCTGATCCACGACTTGATGCCACCGCGGTACCAGAACACATGGGTGTAGCCGAGCTGGATGGCACGCAACGCACTGTTGTAGCTCATCCAGCACTGATTGTGGTGACAGTAGAAAACCAGCGGGCGGGACTTGTCACCGTGGGTCAGGCGCTCCAGGTCCTGGCCCAGGCGTTGCTGGGTGGCGTCGCTGAAACTGCCGCCCGCGGATGAATAGCGCAGGTCGATCGCGCCCGGTATGCCGGTACTGCCGCCGATGGAGGACAACACCAGTGGAGGCTTCGCCGTCGCCAGCTGCTCGGCCAGGGTAGCCGTGCCGATGACCTGTCCACCGGCGATCGTGGTGGGTGTTTCGCCGCCGAAATTGGGGCCGCTGTGCAACTCGCTGGTCGGCGCGATGGCGCTCAAGGCAAAGTCGTCCGCCTGTATCGCTGCAGCCGGCTCACGGTACTGGCTCTGGTAGAACGCATTGAAACCGGCACCGCTTTCCTTGAGGTTCATGAACTGTCGCGCAACACCGTCCACCGCCTGGTCGTCGCCTACATGAAACAGGTCGCCGCCCACCACGATCGCGTTCAGGGCGTAAATGACCATGGTGTCGTCCCGCCTGGCCAGTTGCTTGAGGTCGACCTTTTCGCCATGGCTCAAGGTCCAGCCGTTGCTGCGCAGCACCGCCTTGTCACAGTCGCTGACGCAGGCCAGCCGGGCTTCGCCGACCGAGTCGACGCTGTCGTAGCTGGCCGTCGCGCCCCGTCGCCAGAACCCCAGCTTGTCGGGATCGTCCAGTCGCGGGCTGCTGGCCGCCGGCACGCCGGCCTGCTGGCGCACGGCTTCGATCAGCTGGATGCCCAGGGTGGAGCGCTCGGTGAACAGGCTCTCGACCCGTTCGCGGTAGGCCCGGGTCACCGTGGAGACCCCGGGGTTGACCTGGTCGGCGTGTTGGCCGGCATCGAAGTACGCAGCCTGGCTCAAGGGCTGCTGGTCTTCGTGCAGCAGCGGTACCTCGACGGCCTTGTACTGTTCATACATCAGCGCCTTGAAGCGCCGGGCGCCGAACAGGGTCGCCCGGTGCTTGCTCTGGAAGCCGTCGCTGACATTGGCGTGCACGGCCAGTACTTCGAACGCGCTTCGCTGCGGGTTCCAGACCAGCAGCGGTCCACCCGAATCACCGAACCAGACATGGCAGTAATGGTTGAAGGAAATGTTGCGCATGGCCGGCGCGTAGTGATGCCGGCTGATATCGACGATGCAGTGTTTGATCGACGGCGCAATGAACCCCAGCTGGCTTTCGGAAAGCTTGAACAGATCCCCGGGGTAGCCAATGGCGGCGGCGCTGAGCTGGCTGGCGTTCGACCAGCTCATGTCATCGGCAAAGCGCAAGGGCGTCACAGGCGTTTGCGGTGTGTGCCGCAGCCTGAGAATGCCCCAGTCCTCGCTGTCGTTCTTGACGTGCTTGATCCAGGTCGCGGGGATGACCTCTTTCTGCGCAGGCGAGCGCTCGAGGATGACCTGGACGGTTTCCTTGCGATTTTTGCTGCTGGCGCAGTGGCCTGCGGTGACCACCAGGGTCGGGTCGAGGATGAAGGTGCCGCTGCACGAGCCTCTTTCCACTTTGATGCGCACCAGGGCGTCATAGGGCGCCTGGTTGAAATCGGTGATGAACTGCCGGTCTTCCTGCACGCCAATGCGCTGCCATACCGAGCGCACGGGCACCAGCCCACGCTGGGGCAGCGGCAAGGGTGGCAGGCTGTCGAGGCTGGCAAGGTCGGCCTGGCGAATGTAGCCGACCAGGCCGTGCACGACCTGGCGGTTGAGCCGGTAGTCGGCCTTCTGGTCGAGAAAGCGCTCCACGGACGCTTCGTCGATCTGGGTGACGTAGCCGAAGGTATCGGGGTAGTCGCGAAGGCTGCTGGCAATGGCGGCGAGCCACCCGGGCGTGGCCGAGGCCCGCGCATACACCAGTTTCCAGCGGCCGATGTCGTGGATGATGGGGGAGGCTGCATCCGGCTTGAGATGGACCTGCAAGGGCTGCAGGCTCAGGTAGCGTGTGCCGGGGGCGTGGCGAAATCCCCAGGGGATGTCCTGGCCGGCATTGCCCTCCAGGTTGTCGAAGTAGCGCTCGCCGCCATAGACGTCGGCAGCGGGCGTGCCGTCAGGTGACTTGATCGCGGCGGCGATCTCGGCCCAGTGGCGTTTATCATCCAGGGTCTGGGCCTCATCCACCAGCCGCCAGGCACGGGTGATGTTGCCGTGGGCGACGGCCTGCCGGTACCAGGGGAAGGCTTCGTTGCGGTAGGTGTCGCGCAGGCAGGAGTCGAAATAGGCGTCGCCGGTTTTCACCATGGCCTCGGCATCGCCTGCATCGGACAGCCGCTTGAGTGTGGCGACATCGCGCCCGATTTCTACCCATTTGCGCGCCTTGGCAGGGTCCGGCGCGATGCCCGGCTGTTGCAGGTAGAGGCAGCCGTAGCCCTCAGCCGCCGCCCCGGACAAGCTACCTTGCCCGGCCGCGCGGGACAGCCAGGATTCGGCCTTGCGGTTGCGGTAGGTCCTGATCGGTGAGTCCTTGAAGGTCGGTTCGTCGATGTGCTCGAAGTCCAGGTAGGCCAGGCCCAGTTGCGCGGCGGCCTGGCTGTCGCCTGCCTGCGCTTTGGCGCGGGTGGTATCGAGCCCTGTGCCGTATTCCCACCAGTAGGCCTCTTTGTCGAGATCTGCCGCAACGCCGCCCATGCCCTTGGCATAGACCCGCCTCAGCTCGTCCGATGCAGGCTTTCGATAACCCTGGTCGGCTGCCGCCTGGGTCAACAGTTCGATGCCCCGGGGTACGTCCAGTGGCACTTGCCGTGCGCCTTCAGCGGGTTTCAGTCGATTGAGGTACGCCAGCCCCTGCAGGTAGGCCGTCTCGGCACTGTCCTGGCCTTGCGCCTGGGCAGGCACGGCGAGGGGGAGCGTGGCGAGCAGGAGCAGTAGCCGGTGCGCGAATCGGGCCATGACATGCCTCGTTGCACAGGGTGCGGCTTTGGAGGTCAGGCGAGCCTGTCGAACTGCAGGAGGGCGCGCATCCGGACTTCACCGGTCAGGCATGGTAATTATAGGGCGCTTCATGGACTCCTACTCTGGTCAGTCAAAAGGAATGGATATGGAATTTTCAGCGGAAGAAAAGCAAAGGTTACTGAGCGTCAAAGGTGTCGGTCCGACGGTGGTGCAGCGGCTTGAGCAGTTGGGGATTTTCACCCTCGATCAACTGAGCAGGGCCGATGCGCTCGATGTCGTCACCCAGGCTTCTGCCCTGGTCGGCTCCAGCTGCTGGAAGAACAGTCCGCAGGCGCGGGCAGCGATTCAGGCTGCGATCGCCAAGGCCCGGGAAGTGGTGGAGGGCGCGGATTAACGTCCGTTCAGGTGATGGCCCAGGTCTCCGGCCAGGTCCAGCAGGGAGTAGTCGCGAAAGCTGAAACGCCACTGCTGGTCGATGCGCTCGAACTCATCGTGGTAGCGCCCTGCGGCGATAGGTTGCAGGGGGTGCCCGGGAGGTGCCTGAAGGACCGTGTAGTACGAGCGCACGGTCGCCCTGGCTGAAGCGTCATCGATATCGATGATCGGATTGCTGATGATGTGTCGGGTCCGCGGCGTTCCACAGGGATAGATGATCAAACGTTGCTGCCAGATGCGCAGGATGCCTGCCTCGTCCAGATAGGTGTCGCAGCCCGGGACTTTGATCCGCGCATGGCGAAAGAGGGCGGCGGCGCCTTGCAGATCGCCGCTGTCCATGGTCTCGGCGTAGCGGTAGAGCAGGTTGGTGATTGCGATAAGGTCATTGCTCATTGGTCATCCTGGCTCATGGATCCTGTCCGGGACATCGTCACCAGCACAGCGGCAGACGGCATCGTCCATCCAGACGATCGCTGCGGCCGCTGCGCGCCCGATCGCAGCCTGGCGGCAGCTCCTACAGATGCCCTGCAATCACTGTAGGAGCTGGCGAAGCCTGCGATCGACTGCGCAGCAGTCGCCATCAGCTTTCGGCACGCTGCGCCATCCACTGCCGGTACTGGCGGGCACGCAGGGCGTTGGCCAGCTGTTGCCCAAGCAACGCCCGAAGCGGCCAGACCTTCGGGTCGGGCGCTCGGCCCAGGCTGAGCTTGCGCAACTGGAACTTGACCAGGGCCATGTTCGCCAGCGATGCCAGCGGTTTGTTCTTCCAAGTGATGGGTGGCATCTGCGGCGCCGTGTCCTTGCCCCGCAGCCAGTCGCGCGGCAGGTTGGGGGCGATGGCCAGTGCAGTGCCCATGCCGGCCATGGCTACGCCGCTGCCCAGCACCTGTTCGGCAACCACCCGGCGACGTATGCCGCCGGTGACCATCAACGGCATCCTGGCCACCTGCTGCACATCCCGGGCGAATTCCAGAAAATACGCTTCGCGGGCGAGGGTGCGGCCATCACGGGCCTGGCCCTGCATGGCCGGCGCCTCGTAGCTGCCTCCCGACAACTCAACCAGGTCCACGGCCTGGTCATTGAGCAGCTTGACCACTTCGCGGGCATCGTCGGCGCTGAAGCCGCCGCGCTGGAAGTCGGCGGAGTTGAGTTTGACCGCCACGGCAAACTGCGCAGACACCACGGCCCGCACCGCCTTGACGATTTCCAGTAGCAGACGGGCACGGTTTTCCAGCGGCCCGCCCCAGGCATCGGTACGCTGGTTGGCCAGCGGCGACAGGAACTGGCTCAGCAGGTAGCCATGGGCGGCGTGGATCTGTACGCCGTTGAAGCCAGCACGTTCGGCCAGTTGCGCGGTGCGGGCGAAACGCTGGATCACTTCATCGATCATGTCCTCGGTCATCGCCTGGGGCAGATTGAAGTGCCTGGACAGGTTGCCCAGCTCCAGCGCCACTGCCGAGGGGGCCCAGGTCGGCTGGCCGAGATTGGCCGGCATCTGCCGGCCAGGGTGGTTGATCTGCAGCCAGAACTGCGCACCGCGCGCGCGGCCGATGGCGGCCCAGCGCTTGAACTTGTCCAGCTGCCGGTCGTCCTCCAGCACCACGCCCCCGGGGCCGGTCATGGCCCGGCGGTCAACCATCACGTTGCCGCTGATCAACAGGCCGGCACCACCCTCGGCCCAGGCCTGGTAGAGGCGCATCAGCTCGGCCGAGGGCGCCTGGTCGGCATCGGCCATGTTCTCTTCCATCGCGGCCTTGGCCAGGCGATTGGCGATCACGCCGCCGTTGGGGAGCATCAGTGTGTCGAACAGGTTCATGGGGGCCACCTCTATTGATCGTGGATCAACCATAAGATTAAAGTTAACTTTAATGTCAACAGCCTTTTGGGAGAGCGCGCAATGAGGATTGGAGAGCTGGCCAAGCGCAGCGGCCTGACGGCTTCACGTATCCGCTTCTACGAGTCCAGCGGCCTGATCACGTCGGTGACGCGCAAGGCCAATGGCTATCGCGACTACAGCCCGGACGCGGT
Source organism: Pseudomonas sp. BGr12 (assembly GCF_030272895.1). Lineage (GTDB taxonomy): Bacteria > Pseudomonadota > Gammaproteobacteria > Pseudomonadales > Pseudomonadaceae > Pseudomonas. Next base: position 19,064 of record NZ_JALRNF010000030.1, read on the forward strand.
GTGGATCCTGCAGATCATCACCGGCGCCCAGCGTGCCGGGTTCTCGCTCGATGAAATCCGCCACCTGTTGCCGGTCAGCCCCAATGCCTGGCAACACGACGAGTTGCTCGCCGGCCTCAAGGGCAAGGTCGCCGAAATCGAGGCGCTGCAGCAGCAGCTCGAGCAGAACCGGGCGCAACTGCTGCTGGTGATCGAAAGCATCGAGAACCGCCCCGAAGAGCGGCCCTGCGCCGACAACGCGCAGTTGTTGCTCAAGCGCCTGCAGGCCAACACCACCGACGCGTAGCCGCTGTGGGAGCGGGCTTGCCCCGCGATGCGATATGGCTGACAACACGCAATCGCGGGGCAAGTCGAGTCGTCGCACCGCCGCTCCTACAGCCGTTTTCGATCAGCTACGCTTCAGGCGCATGGGCCGTCTTGTGGACCGGCCAGCAGGGGGGCGGGGCAGCAGTACCCCGCAGCAGTAAAGCATCCGTACGGCAGTATTCATGAGCAAACTAGGTCCCATGTCCATCGGCCTGCGCGGCCTGATCCTGAGTTTCGTCCTGCTGGCCGTGCTGGCCACACTGTGCAATAGCCTGTTCGTGGCCTGGGGCGTGCAACGTGACGCCCTGGTGCATTCGGCGCTGGAGGCCAACCGCGCCTACGCCTTCAAGGTCGCTTCGAGCATCACCGCCTTTCTCACGTCGGTGCATGAGCGCATGAGTTTCAGCAGCCAGCGGCTTGGGCGCGACTTTTCCAATGCGCAGCTGCTCAAGGATGAGGCCATGCGCCTGCAAGCCCAGGATACAGAGCTCAACACCGTGCTGATCGTCGATGCCAACGGCAGGGTGGTGCAGAACTGGCCCGAGGTGCCGGCAATGCTCGGCACGCGGATCCAGTCCGAGGAAATCCAGCAGGCACTGGCCGAGCAGCGTCCCCTGGTCAGTCATGCCTACACCACCCTGACGGGCCAGATGGTCGTGGCGATTTCCCAGCCGATCTTCAGCCCGTCGGGGCAGTTTCTCGGGGTCATCGCCGGGTCGGTGTTCATTCAGCAGCGCAGCGTGCTGCACACCCTGATCGGCAACCACTATCACCAGGACGGCACGGTTGCCTTCGTGGCCGACGAGCACCGGCGCTTGCTCTATCACACCGATATCACCAAGGTCGGCGAGCTGTTGACCAGCAGTCCGACGATCGATGCCGCCTTGCGCGGCGAGAGCGGGGCCATGGAAGCCATCAACTACCAGGGCATTCCGGTGCTGGCAGGTTACGCCCAGGTCGCCGACGCCAACTGGACCGTGGTCTCGCAATTGCCGCGCGAGCTGGCCCTGGCACCGCTGGGCAAACTGATGCGCGACATGCTCGTGAAGATCATTCCCGCCGGTGTGCTTGGTTTGCTGTTGATCCTGCTGGGAACCATGTTGATCACCCGCCCGCTGCGACAACTGGCCAACAGTGCGACGCAGCTTTCAGCGCCGGAAACCACTGGCCAGTTGCAAGCTATCAATGCCTGGTATGCCGAGGCTGCGGCCATTCGTGCAGCACTGCTGGATGGGGTTCAGCTGCTCCAGCAGAAACTTGGCAGACTCAAGAGGGATGCACAGAACGACCCCCTGACAGGCCTGGCCAACCGTCGGGCGATGAACAAGGCCCTTGAGACACTGGACCAGGAGGGCCGGCACTATGCTGCCCTGGCCCTGGATATCGATCGCTTCAAGCGGGTCAACGACACCTTTGGCCATGACATCGGTGACCTGGTGCTCAAGCAGATGGCTGCGATCATCCAGCAAAATTCCCGCGAGGATGACCTGGCCTGCCGGGCAGGTGGCGAGGAGTTCGTGCTGCTGTTGCCGGACACCAGCCTTGAACGTGCCGGGGAAATTGCCGAACGCATTCGCCAGTCCATCGCCAGCACCCCGATCGAGCCGGCGGGGACGTTGACCATTTCCATCGGCGTGGCCTGTCGCAGCGAGCAGACACCCACGCCGGAGGCGATCCTCAAGTGCGCGGACGAATTGCTCTACCGGGCCAAGCAGGAGGGGCGCAACCGGGTGGTGGTGCAGGCTTAGCCGAGGATGAAGTAGGTCTTGCGCACCGTCTCGACGATCTCCCATTCACCATGGGTCTCGGCGGCAAAGTAGATCGAGTCGCCGGCCTTGAAATGAATGGGCTCGCCGCCGTCGGGGGTGAAGCTGCCCTTGCCTTCGATGAAGTAGCTGAATTCGGCCTGCATCACCGCGCGGCGCAAGCGGCCGGGCGAACATTCCCAGAAACCACCGGAGACGTTTTGCGTGGCGATGTCATGGTGCACGGCCGTGCGCGTCATTGGCACCGGTTCACCAACGGGCAGGCTGGCGGGCACCGGCTCGCTGAACTGGTGGTCGTTTTCAAGGCGGATCAGAACAGGGGACATGGCGTTTCCTCAGGATTTGTCTTCAAGACCAGCAGGGGCAAAGCCGGCCATCATCACGTCCAGCCGGTTTGCCTTGTTACCGCCAAGCTCGGCGCGCTCTTTGCGCAGCACCGAACCACGGACCAGGGTGCCGCCGAGGTAGCGCAGCGGCTCCGGCGGGAAGGGTTTGCAGCGCCGGCCGACCAGCGCGCAGGTGCTCCATTGATCGTTCCTGCCCAGCGCCAGGCTCGCCAGGATGCGCCCGCCCAGGCGGCTCGGGCCGACACCGTTGCCGCTCCAGCCGATGCCGTAGTGAATGTTGTCGCTGCCATCGATGTGGTTGAACACCGGCAGGCTGTCGTAGGTGCGATCGATCGGGCCGGACCAGGCGTGGCTGACGCCGACATCGTCGAGCATGGGGTAGGTACGGCGCAGGTCGGAGGTGGTCAGGCCGATGCCCTCGGCGTCTTCGCTGAATACCTCGCCCATGCGCGAGCCATAGGACAGCGACCCGGTACCCTTGCCGAAGGCAATCCGGCCATCGCCGGTGGTGCGGTAGTAATCGACCAGCAGTTGCGAGTCGGTTATCGCTTCGCCGCCGCTCCAGCCCATGCCGTCCAGGCGGTTGCCAAGGGGCTGGGTGACTACGATGGAACTGCCGACCGGCACGAACAGTTTCGCCAGTTCAGGGATGGCCGATGACCAGGCGTTGGTGGCCAGCACCACATTGCCGGCCTCGACGCGGCCGTTGGCGGTGATCAGCCGCACCGGGCGTCCGGGCTGGATTTCGCTGACGGCAGTGCCTTCATAAATCTCGACGCCAGCCTCGATCGCCACCCTGCGCATACCGCGCACCAGGGCGGCCGGTTGCACCGTGGCGTTACTGCGTTCGAGCACACCGGCCAGGTGAACGCTCGAACCGGTGCGCCTGGCCACCTCCTGGCGTGACAGCCGCTCGAACGGTCGGGCACCCACGCGCTCGCAGGCGGCCAGGGTACCGTTCCAGGCATCGATATGGGCCTCGCAGGTGGCCGTCCATAGCCAGCCCTTTTGCCGGAAGGCGGCGTCGATGCCGTGCTGCTGGCAGAACTCGCCCAGTTCACCGATGGCCCGCTCGGCACTTTTGGCCAGAAAGGTCGCCTGCTCGGTGGAGCAGAACGAGGTGAGCGACTGGATCTTCGGCCACCAGGACATCACGAAACCGCCATTGCGCCCCGAGGCCCCGCCACCGCACACATCCTGCTCCAGCACCATGACCCGGCAATCGGGCTCGTGCGCCTTGATCGTCAGTGCCGTCCACAAGCCGACGAAGCCACCACCGACAATCACGATATCGGCCAAATGTGCACCCTGCAGGGCTGGCGAAGGTTGCAGGGCAGGCTCGATCGACTGCAGCCAGAAGCTGCGTTTCAACGGGGCAACGGCAGGGAATTTCATGGGCACGTCTCGTGGCGAGTGAAGGACGGGAGACTGTTGTTATGGTCTCGAAGCTATCGCCAGATCAGTAAAAAAACAACACAAAAATTTACCAATGGGAAATTTTAATAGGATTTTTTAATTTTGCCGAATTCTCCTGTTTATCGTCATTTTCTTCCTAGCCGGGCGCTCGCAGCCGGCCACAGACTTTTCGCCAGTGCCCGCCAGCCTGGCGGCATCGCCCCTAGAACAATGACAAGAGAGGTCGGCATGAACCTGCAACGATTGGGCGGCAACGCCCGCTACAGCCTGTGTGTGATCTGCGAAGGCAGGATCGAGACCGCCGGCATCGTCGCCCGCGACCCGGAGCAGGGCATCGGTGCGCAAACCCGCGACGTGCTGCAGCAACTGGACGACATCCTGGCCATGGCCCTGGTCGACAAGTCGCGCCTGACCCGGGTGCAGATCTGGCTCGCCGACATGGCCGACTTCGAGGTGATGAACGAGGTCTACGACGCCTGGGTCGACCGCGCCAACCCGCCGGTGCGTGCCTGCGTGGGCGCGGCGTTGGCCGACAGCCGTTACCGCCTGGAAATCCAGGCCTCGGCCGTCAGCTGACGGAAGAGCAAAACACTCGATGCCCCACGGAGGTGTCCATGTTGCATGACGTCGTATTCCTCGACCGAGACGGCTTCGCCGAAAGCGTGCTGATCAAGGAACTGCCTTTTCCTCATCGCTGGACCCTGTACGACTACACCAGCCCCGAGCAGATGGTCGAACGGCTGGCCGGCGCCACCATCGCCATTACCAGCGGCGTGCCGATCACGGTGCAGCAGCTTGAGCAGTTGCCGTCGCTGCAGATGATCTCACTGGCCATGACCGGTACCGATGTGGTCGATCTGGACTACTGCCATCAGCGCGGCATTCAGGTCAGCAACGTGCCTGGCTACGGCACCCATGCGGTGGCCGAGCATGCGCTGGCGATGATCTTTTCGCTGCTGCGCAACGTCGACCGCTACCACCAGTTGCTGATGCAGGTGCGCAGCGGGCAGAGGGCCTGGAACAGCACCTATTTCGACTACCCGATCCGCGACATTCGCGCCAAGGTGCTTGGCATCATCGGCCATGGTCCGATTGCCCAGCGCCTGGCCGAGCTGGCCACGCGCCTGGAGATGGAGGTCTATTTCCATGATCGCGAGGGTCACTACCAGGGTGAGCGCTACCTGTCGCTGGAGCAACTGCTGCGCCGCAGCGACGTGGTCTCGATCAACTGCCCGCTGACCCCGCAGACCCGCCACCTGATCGGCCGCCAGCAACTGGCCTGGATGAAGACCGACGCGGTGCTGGTCAACACCTCGCGCGGTGCGGTGATCAACGAGCCCGACCTGATCCATGCCCTTCAGACCGGCCAGATCGGCGGCGCCGCGCTCGATGTCATCACCCATGAACCCATCAGCCTCGATGAGCCGCTGCTGCACCTGGCCGCCAGCCACAACCTGATCCTCAACCCGCATATCGCCTGGAGCAGCGCCGAGGCCACGCAAGCGCTGATGGACAGGGCGCTGGACAACGTCACGGCATTCGTTTCACGCACGTAGTGATCACCGCTCGCCCACACATAAAAACAACAAGAGGTAGGTCATGCAGAACGTCGAAATCTCCAGTACCCGCTCCTTTGATGAATCACCCATACGCCCCCTGCACATCAAGGCCGCCGTCGGCGGCGTCGGGGGCCAGTTCTGTGACGGTTATGTCCTTGGCATCATTGGCATCGCCATCAGCCTTGCGACCACGCCGTTGGGCCTGGACGCGCTTTGGCTCGGCTTGCTCGGCGGTGCGGCGCTGATCGGCCTGTTCCTGGGCAGCCTGCTGACCGGACCGCTCGCCGACCGCTACGGGCGCAAGCACATCTACCGCTGGAACATGGCCCTGTTCTGCATCGTCTCGGTGGCCCAGTTCTTCGCCCAGAACGCCGAGCAGTTACTGGTGCTGCGCCTGCTGCTGGGTTTTGCCCTGGGCTCGGACTTCGTGGTCGGTGTATCGCTGGTCGCCGAGCTGGTGCCGCGACGTTTTCGCGGGCCGCTGCTGGCCCTGATGGCCGTGGCCTGGACCCTGGGTTTCACCATCTCCTATATCATCGGCTACGTCCTCCAGGCCGCAGGCGACGATGCCTGGCGCTGGATTCTGTTCAGTAGCGTGGTGCCTTCGCTGTTGGTGCTGCTGGTGCGCCAGGGCACACCGGAATCGCCGCTGTGGCTGATGAAGAAGGGCCGCCAGCGTGAAGCCCGCGAGGTGATCGAGCGCCTGGGCGGTGGTGAGCTGCCGACGGTGGAGCAGGGCGTGAGCAAAGCTTCCTGGAGCCAGTTGTTCAGCCGCCAGCAGCGGCGCAACACGCTGGTGGGTGCGATCTTCTACACCTGCCAGGTGATCCCGTACTTCGCCATGAGCACTTTCATTCCGCGTATCTTCTCGGCGCTGAAGGTGGAAGACAGCTACACCGGCGGCCTGGTCTATAACGTCTTCCTGCTGGCTGGCTCCATTGCCGGGCTGATGCTGATCAACCTGCTGACCCGCCGGGCGTTCCTGATCGGCACCTTCACCCTCAACGCCATCGCGCTGTTCGTGCTGGCGAGCTGGAGCGGCATGCCGGCGGTCTATGTGGTTGGGGTGTTTGCGGTGTTTGCCTTTGTCATGGCCGGCTCCGGCGTGCTGGAGTTCGCCTACACCTCCGAGCTGTTCCCCACCGAGTTGCGCGCCTCCGGCGTCGGCCTGTCGGTGGCGGCCAGCCGGATCGGCGCGGCGTCCTGCACCTTCCTGCTGCCAGTGGTGATGGAGCGCTTCGGCACCTCGGCGGCCATCGGCACCTGTGTCGCGGCGCTGGTGATCGGTGCGCTGGTGTGCCTGCTCTGGGCGCCGGAAACCAATCCTCGCTACGTGCGCTGAGCCTGCTCGACAACGCGGCCCGCCAGCCGGATGCTGGCGGGCCGTTTTGCGTCATGGCCGAATCAGTCGTTCGGCCTCGTGGCGGAACTTGCGAAACAGGTGCGGCGTCTCGCCGTAGCACTTGCGAAACTGCTGGATGAAATGCGAGGCATCGGCAAAGCCCGTGGCGTAGGCAATCTGCGTCACGTGCAGGCTGGTGTCACTGAGCAGCTTGCGTGCCTGTTGCAAGCGCAGTTGGCGCCAATACTGGGCCGGCGGCTGGTCGGTGTTGACCAGGAAGGCGCGATGCAACTGGCGCTCGCTGCAGCCCAGGCTCGCTGCCAGTTGCTTGAGCGTGCAGTGGCTGTCCAGGTGGCTGCGCATGTAGTCGATGGCGCGCTGCACCAGCGGGTCCTGGTAGACGTGGGCCACAGCGGTGTCGGTGTTGCGCTGGACTTCCTCGTCATTGACCAGCAGGTATTCCAGGCCTTTCTGCGCCCGCCGCTTGCCACAGTGACGGCTGATGATCTCGGCCGCGAGTTCAAATGCGGTGCCGCCCGGGCAGGTGAAGATGCCGGTGTCTTCCACATAGGCCTTGTCGACGACGATCCGGGTGTCGGGGAACAGCGCCGCGAATTCATCCCGTACGGTGAAGTGCACCGCGCAGCGCCGGCCCTTGAGCACGCCGGCCAGGCCAAGGGTGAAGTAGGAGGCACACAAGGCGATGATCGGCACCTTGCGCTCGACCAGTCGATGGATGTAGCCGAGCAGCTCGGGTGCTGGGTTCATGACCCCTGACAGCAGGCCGCCGGCCAGCACCACGTAGTCGTAGCGCTCATCCGGGTCGAGGGGCCGGGTCGGGGCAATCGGCAGGCCGCAACTGGCGGTGACCGCTTCGCCTGTCACGCTCAGCCAGTCCCATTGGCAGTAGATCTGCCGGCTGTCGAACGAGCGGTCCGCGGCGAAGCGCAGCGAGTCGACGAAGCCGGCCACCGGCGTCAGGGTGAACTGCTCGATCAGCACGATGGCGACCCGCAGGTCGGGCTTGCCCGGCGGTGCCGAGGTGTCGTGCGGGGTTTCGAAATGGCTTTGGGTCTTCATTGTTTTTATAGGCAGCGCAGGACGAAAACGATCCTACCCCGAGCCAGTACAGCCGTACAGCATCCCCCGTTGAACCTACAGTTTCATCAACATTTCATGCCAGGCCATGCCGCCATGATCGGACGCCGAAGGCTTCACGTAGCCATAGCCCATGCGTTCATAGAGCGCCACGTGTCGCTCCTTGCACATCAGGTGGATGGTCTGTTTGTCCAGTGCCTTCATGCGCCGGATGAACTCGCGCATCATCAGCGAGGCATAGCCTTTGCCCTGCTGGGCGGGGTCGACCACCACCGACATGATCACCACGTTCGGTGCATCCGGCGAATGGCCGACCAGTTCCTTGAACGCTTCATCGGACATCACCACCTCGAAGGCGCAGCCGCAGTTGATGAAGCCTATGACTTCACCGGCCGCTTCCATGATCAGAAAGCCCTCGGGGTACTGGGCGATGCGCGTGGTGATCTTCTCCAGGGTGGCGGCTTCGTCGCCTTCGTAGGCGGTGGATTCGATCTGGAAGCAGCGGGACGCGTCGGACAACGCAGCGTTACGGAAGGTGGGAGAGGCCATTTGAGTTCCGGGGGCGAGAGGCGGGTTGGCGGTCAGTATAAAAAATATTGCAGCTACCCCTCAGTTTTTTGAATTACCACCGCCTGCCGCTTCACCGGCAAAATCGCCCGCACGCAACACCCCAAAAAATTCCATCTCCATGGACGGAGCTATTCAGTATTGCGCTTCGCAATACTCAGCCCAGCCGTTTTGGCCGGGCTTTTTTCTACTGCCAGGTACACGATTTTCCCATGTCTACACGCAACGGGTTCGGCCGGCTGCTGCCGGCACCTCTGAATATCCCTCCCAAAGAATGGCTACGCGCAGGTGTCGGTGCATTGCTCGGCCTGTTCCTCGCAGGTCTGGCCTGCAGCTATGCCTTCGGCTCCAGTGTGGCGCTGCACCTGCTCGGGCCGTTGGCGGCGACGGCGGTGTTGTTGTTCGCCGTGCATTCCGGCGCGTTGGCGCAGCCCTGGCCGGTACTCGGCAGCTATGCCTGCGCCACGGCCGTCGGGTTGCTGATGCATCACCTGTTCGGTTCGGCGCTGTGGGTCGCGGCAGCGGCCCTGGGCGTGGCGCTGGTGCTGATGTGCCTGTTGCGTTGCCTGCACCCGCCCGGTGGCGGGGTGGCGGTGAGTGTGGTGCTGGCCGATTCGACCCTGGCGGCGTTGGGCGACCAGGTGTTCGAGCCGATCATGCTCAACGCCCTGGTGCTGGTGGCGGTGGCGATTCTCTACAACCGCCTGACTGGGGTGCGTTATCCGAAGACCGCCGCGCCGCGCAAGGACCTGCACCACACCGCCGATGTGCTGCCGGGGGAGCGGGTCGGGGTCAGCGGGGCGGACCTGGACCAGGCCCTGGAAGAGCTGGGTGAGTTCGTCGACGTGACCCGCGACGAACTGGAGCGGATCATCCTGGCTACCGAGCAACATGCCTTGCAGCGCAGCCTGGGTGGGATTACCGCGGCCTCGGTGATGTCGCGGGATGTGCAGCAGGCCACGCCAAAGACGACCTTGCAGCAAGCCTGGCAACTGCTGTCGAGCCACCATTTGAAGACTTTGCCGGTACTGGATGAGGCGCGGCGCCTGGTGGGTATCGTCAGCCTGAGCGACCTGGTCGGGCCGGCCATGGCCCAGGCGCGCTTCAGCTGGCGCGGCCTGTTCGGGCGCAGGCCCCGGGTGCTGATGGAGCAGTTGATGAGCCGGCCGGTGATCACGGTGCGCAGCGACGAGCCGGCGGTGGCCCTGATTCCACTGCTCAGCGAGCAAGGGCTGCACTGCCTGCCGGTGATGGACGGCGAGCGGCTGGTCGGGGTGATCACCCAGACCGATCTGATCGCCGGGCTCAAGCGGCACCTGCTCAGTGCCGCGCAGGTTTCAGATCACCGGGTCCCAGCGTTGTGACCAGTCGCTGTCGCCTGCCGCCACTCGCTCGCGCAGGATCCTGAAGGCCTGCTGCAGGGCTTCGCTGTCACGCTCACGGGCGTGCACCAGGTAGGTGGGGTAGGTGAATTCCGGGGCCTGGGGCACGCGTTCGAACACACCGCTGTCCAGGTAGCTCTGCACCACGCGGGTACGGAAGTAGCCGCTGCCGCCGTGCTCGAGAATGAACTGCAGGGCCAGCGGGCCGAGGTTGAAGCTCAGGGCAGGGCGCGCACATTCGGGTAGGGCGGCGTCGTGCTGGCGACGGAAGGCTTCGCCCCAGTCGATATAGATGTAGGGCTCAGGCTTGTCCTTGTGGCGGATGCGGATGAGCTTTTCTTCCATCAACTGCTCCACCTGCAGGCCCGGGCCGTAGGTGGGCTGGTACACCAGCACGGCGTCGAGCACGCCCATCTCCAGTTTGCGCAGCAAGGATTCGCCATCGCTGACTTCGTTGCGAATGGCATGGCTGGGCATTTGCTGGTGCAGGGCGCCGACCCAGTCGAGCACCATGGGGTTGCCCAGGCTCACTTCGCCACCGATGTGCAGCACCTGGTGGCAGCCTTCGGGCAGGGGCAGGTCGCGGCGGGCAGCTTCCCAGGTCTGCACCAGCTGATTGGCATAGACCACGAAGGCTTCACCGTCGGCGGTGAGGCTGGCGCCGCTGCGGCTGCGGATGAACAGCTGGCAGGACAGGTGTTGTTCGAGCTTCTGTACCCGGGCGGTGATGGCGGTCTGGGTGACGTGCAGGCGCTCGGCGGCGGCGACCAGGCTGCCGCTGCGGACGATTTCAAGGAAGGTGCGGGCCAGCTCGATATCCATGGAGGTTGCCAGGTCGGGAAGGTTGCCCATTCTAGAGGTTTTGCACCGAGCCAGGGCAACTGCACCGTGGTGGGAGCGGGCTTGCCCCGCGATGCGGTGGTGGGGTCGATCGCGGGGCAAGCCCGCTCCCACCGGTGGGGGAATGCTTTTCAATGGATTACATAATTGTTATGTTATTACATAATAGAAAGGAGCCCCCATGAACCCGTTCCCCGCACGGCTGTCCCTCGGCCTGTCCGCATCCTTGCTTGCCTTGCCCACCGCCGCCACAGAGCCCGTATTGCTCGAAGCCTTGAACGTCAACGAACGCCAGTTCGAGGAAACCGCCACCGGCCCGGTGCAGGGCTATCGCGCCACCCGCTCCGGCACCGCGACGAAAACCGACACCGATATCCGCGACATCCCGCAGAGCATCGCCGTGGTCCCGGCCCAGGTGCTCGAAGACCTGGGCAGCACGCGCATCGACCGCGCTCTGGACTTTGCCGGCGGGGTCGGCCGGCAGAACAATTTCGGTGGCCTGACCTTCCTCAACTACAGCGTGCGCGGCTTCACCACCGGCGAGCTGTACAAGAACGGCTTCGCGGTCAACCGCGGCAGCTACAGCGCCCCGGATACCTCGAACATCGAGCGCATCGAGGTGCTCAAGGGGCCGGCGGCCAGCCTGTACGGGCGCGGTGATCCGGGCGGGCTGGTGAATATCGTCAGCAAACGGCCCCAGGCCGAGGCCTTCACCCATCTCAAGGCCAATGCCGGTAGCTGGGACCGCTACCGCAGCAGCCTGGACCTGAACACGCCGCTGGACGAGGACGGCCGGGTGTTGTCGCGGGTCAACCTGGCAGTGGAAGACAACGGCAGCTTTCGCGATTACGTCGGCAGCGAGCGACGCATCGTCAGCCCGTCGCTGAGCTGGCAGTTGAGCCCGGACACCTTGTTGTCGATCGACAGTGAGTTCTCGCGTACCGAGTCGGTGTTCGACCGTGGCATTCCCGCCGTGAACAATGAACTGGGGCCGGTCAGCCGTTCGAGCTTTTTCGGTGAGCCGAACGACGGGCGCATCCGCAACGACAACCAGACCCTGGACCTGACCCTGGAGCACTACCTGAACGAAAGTTGGAAGCTGCGCCTGGCCAACCACTACACCCAGGGCCGCCTCAAGGGCAACAGCTCCGAGCCCCAGCGCCTGGTCGGCACGACGCTGAGCCGCTTCTACCGCGAGCGGGATTTCGAGTGGAACGACAGCATCACCCAGGCCGAACTGCATGGCCATTTCGACTTCGCCGGCTGGCAGCACCAGAGCCTGATCGGCCTTGAGTACGAGAACTACCGCAACAGCCAGAAGTACCCGCAGAGCATCACCTCGCAGGACTACGGCCTGAACATCTACAACCCGGTGTATGGCCAGCCGAAACCGGCACTGGTGAACCCCAACGACTTCTTCGAACGCACCGAAAGCTACGCCCTCAACCTGCAGGACCAGATCCTGTTCACGGAGCGCCTGCGAGGATTGCTGGGTGTGCGTCTGGAGCATATCGAACAGACCGCGCAGAACCGTGCCAGCCAGGTCAGCAACCGTCAGGAGAAGGATGTAGCCACACCTCGCGCAGGTCTGCTGTATCAGCTCACCCCTGAAGTCGGCGTGTTCGCCAATGCCTCCACTTCGTTCAAGCCCAACAGCATCGGCACCCAGGGCCAGGTGTACAAGCCGGAGAAGGGCCTGGGCTATGAAACCGGTCTCAAGCTCGACCTGTTCGACAGCCGTCTGGGAGCGACGCTCGCGCTGTTTCATATCGACAAGGAAAACGTCATCACCACCGATGCCCTGGGCAACAGCATCGCCGCCGGCAAGGCACGTAGCCAGGGTGTCGATCTGCAGTTCAGCGGCCAACTCAGCGAGGCGCTGCGGCTGATCGGTGCCTATGCCTATATCGATGCCGAGGTGACCAAGGGCGATGCCAACCTGCCCGAGGGCAGCGACCTGCTGGGGATTCCCCGGCACAGCGGTAGCGTGATGGCGGTGTATGAGTTTCAGCAGGGGGTGTTGCACGGGGCTGATGTCGGTGCAGCGGCCAACTATGTGGGCGAGCGTTCCGGCCAGGCGGGCAGCAGTTTCCGCTTGCCGAGCTACAGCACCGTCGACTTGCTGGCGCACTACAAGGTCAATGAACACGCTACCGTCGGTCTGAACCTCAACAACCTGTTCGACCGCAAATACTACGAGCGCGGCTACAACGCGGTGTGGAACCTGCCGGGCGAGCCGCGCAACCTGATGCTCAGTTTGAGCGTGGCGCTGTGAGCGGGCTATAGTCGAGGCTCTCACCCTTGGCAATGGAAGGCCCTTGATGAACGACTCGATGGAACTGAACCGCCTCAACTGGGATGAACGGGCGCCGCTGCATGCAGCGTCCAGCGAGTATGAGGTGGAGGCATTCATTACCGACCCCGCACACCTCTCCGAGGTCGTGCGTTTCGACCTGCCGCGCCTGGGCGATATCCGCGGCCTGCGCACGGTGCACCTGCAGTGTCATATCGGCACCGACACCCTGTCGCTGGCGCGGCTGGGCGCGCAGGTGAGCGGGCTGGACTTTTCCGCCCAGTCGCTGGCCCAGGCGCGCGCACTGGCCGCGCGTTGCGGCGCGCCGATCGACTATGTCGAGTCTGACGTCTACGCCGCCGACCAGGTGCTGGCGGCGGGCAGCTTCGACCTGGTCTACACCGGCATCGGCGCCCTGATCTGGCTGCCGGACATCGAGCGCTGGGCGCGTACGGTGGCGGCCTTGCTCAAGCCCGGTGGCCGGCTGTTCCTGCGTGAAGGCCACCCGATGCTGCTGGCGGTGAACGAGGACCACCAGGACAAGCTGCTGATCGAGTTTCCCTACTTCGAGCGGGAGGCGCCGACGGTGTGGGACAGCGACCAGACCTACGTCGAGACGGATACGCCGCTGACCCGCACGCTGACCCATGAGTGGAACCACGGGCTGGGTGAAGTCATCAGCGCCTTGCTCGCCCATGGCTTGCAGATCAGCGCACTGGTGGAACACGACAGCATTCCCTGGGAGGCGCTGCCGGGGCAGATGAGCAAGCGTGAGGATGGGGAGTGGATGCTGAGCAAGGATCGCTGGCGCTTGCCGTTGAGCTATACCTTGCAGGCGGTGAAGCGGGGGTGAGGGTGGTCGGGTGCGCGGGCCTTATCGCGGGGCAAGCCCGCTCCTACATCCGTGGCTTGCGCGTCCGCTTGGCCGGCGCTGAACTGCTCTTGCGCTTCTTCTTCCACGGCGCCCGTTGTGTCGGCGGCCCGCTGATGGTCAGGCTCAACCCCGCGCAGCGTTCCACCTGCTTGCTCATCCACGCCGACTGCTTGGCGACGAATTCCTCAAGGCTCATCTCACCGCTCTGGACCATGTCCAGGGCCTGCTCCCAGATCGCCGTGGTGCCCGGGTCGGCAATCGCCCGGGGCACCGCGTCGATCAGGCTGAAGGCTGCCGGGGTGGCGCTCAGCGCCTTGCCGTTCTTGACCAGGTAGCCGCGGTCGAGCAGGCCCTGGATGATCCCGGCGCGGGTGGCCTCGGTGCCGATGCCGGTGGTGTCCTTGAGCTTCTGCTTGAGGCGCGGGTCGTCCACCAGCTTGGCTACGTTCTTCATGGCCTTGATCAGGTCGCCTTCGGTGAAGGGCTTGGGCGGCTGGGTCCACAGGTCCTTGAGGTTGACCTCGACCACGGCGCAGTCCTGGCCCTGGCGCAAGGCCGGCAGCACCTGGGCAACCGGCGCCTCGCGGCCTTTGCCGGGCGTCAGCGCCTCGGGCAGGGCACGGCGCCAGCCCGGCTCGACGATCTGCTTGCCCACCGCGCGCAGGTCGTAACCTGCGCAGTCGAAATCGGCCTGGGTGCGGTCGTACTCGTGGTTGGGCAGGAACTGGGCCAGGTAGCGAGCACGGATCAGGGTGTAGACCGCCTTGTACTTGGGCGGCAGGCGTGACGGATCGCTGGCCGCAGCAGTGGGGATGATGCCGTGGTGGGCGCTGACCTTGGCGTCGTTCCAGGCGCGTGAACGGCGTTGCGCCTGCAGGTGAGCCTGCAAGGGCGCAAGGCCGGAGTCGGCGCGCAGCAGGGCGGCGAGAATCCCCGGCGCCTCGGCGTGCTGGCTCATGGGCAGGTAGCCGCAGTCGCTGCGCGGGTAGGTGATCAGCTTGTGGGTCTCGTACAGCGCCTGGGCGATGTCGAGGGTTTCCTGGGCGCCGAGGCCGAGTTTTTTCGAGCACAGCTCCTGCAGGGTGCCGAGGTCGAAGGGCAGGGGCGCCGCCTCGCGCACGCGTTCGGTGGCCAGTTTGACCAGTCGGGCCGTGCCGGCATTGCCGATGGCGGTGGCTGCCTGCCGGGCCAGGTCCTGCTTGAGGCAGCGACCCTGGTCGTCGCAGGCGTCTTCACTGGCGCGCCATTGTGCGGTGAATCGTGCCCCGGCACTGTCGAGCTGGACATCGATGGCCCAGAACGGCACCGGCACGAAGTCGGCGATGCTGCGGTCGCGGTCGACCACCAGGCGCAGGGTCGGGGTTTGCACCCGGCCCACCGGCAGCACGCCCTGGTAGCCGGACTGGCGACCGAGCAGGGTGAACAGCCGGCTCATGTTCATGCCGATCAGCCAGTCGGCCCGCGAGCGGCCCAATGCCGAGTGATACAGGCTGAAGGTTTCGTTGCCCGGCTTGAGCGCGGCCAGGGCCTTGCGGATCGAGGCATCGTCCAGGGCCGAGAGCCACAGACGGCGGATCGGCCCACGGTAGCGGCAGTGTTCCACCAGCTCGCGGGCGATCATCTCGCCTTCGCGGTCGGCGTCGGTGGCGATCACCAGTTCCCGGGCTTCGCCCAGCAGGCGCTTGACCGCCTTGAACTGGCTGGCGGTCTTGGGCTTGACCAGCATCTTCCACTGGCTGGGGATGATCGGCAGGTCCGCCAGCACCCAGCGCTTGTAGCGCTCGTCGTAGCTGTCGGGCGGGGCGGTTTCCAGCAGGTGGCCGATACACCAGGTGACGGTGACGTCAGTGCCGACCCAGCAGCCATCGCCGCGGCGGTTGGCGCCGAGGACCTTGGCGATATCCTTGGCCTGGGAGGGTTTTTCGCAGAGAAACAGGCGCATGCCGGCGGGGTGTCGTTCTATGGCTTGGGTGGGGCATAGGATGCGCAGGATTGGCGCAGGAGGCAAGTTTTATCTGTATGCATATACAGGCTTCGTGTATGCCTGGGGCGACTGCTGGGCAGTCGATCGCAGGCTTCGCCAGCTCCCACGGTGGGCGGTGTATTCGAAACCCTGTGGGAGCTGGCGAAGCCTGCGATGACGGTCACCTTTGGTTCAAGAACGGCTCGCTTCCAGCGCCTGGCCCAGGTCGGCCATGATGTCATCTACATGCTCGATACCGATCGACAGGCGCACCATGTCCCGCGGCACGCCGGCCCGCTCCAGTTCTTCGTCGTTGAGCTGGCGGTGGGTGGTGGAGGCAGGGTGGCAGGCCAGGGATTTGGCATCGCCGATATTGACCAGGCGAACCACCAGTTTCAGTGCATCGATAAAGCGCGCCCCGGCCTCCTGGCCACCCTTGATGCCGAACGAGAGGATCGACGCCGGCTTGCCCTGGGTGTAGCGCAGCGCCAGTTCATGTTCCGGATGGTCAGGCAAGCCTGCGTACTTGACCCAGGCCACTTGCTCGTGGGCTTGCAGATAACGGGCGACCTTCAGGGCGTTCTCGGTGTGGCGCTCCATGCGCAGGGCGAGGGTTTCCAGGCCTTGCAGGATCAGGAAGGCATTGAACGGCGACAGTGCAGCCCCGGTGTTGCGCAGCGGCACCACCCGGCAGCGGCCGATGAAGGCGGCAGGGCCGAAGGCTTCGGTGTAGGTCACGCCGTGGTAGGACGGGTCCGGGGTGTTGAGCAGGGCGAAGCGTTCCTTGTGCTCGGCCCAGGGGAATTTGCCCGAATCGATGACGATGCCTCCGATGCTGGTGCCGTGGCCACCGATGTACTTGGTCAGCGAGTGCACGACGATATCGGCGCCATGTTCGAACGGCCGGCAGAGGATCGGCGTGGCCACGGTATTGTCGACGATCAGCGGCACGCCGTGACGATGGGCGGCATCGGCCAGGGCCTTGAGGTCGACGATATTGCCCGCCGGGTTGCCGATCGACTCGCAGAACACCGCCTTGGTGCGGCTGTCGATCAGGGCTTCGAGGGCGGCGATATCGTCGTGGGCGGCGAAGCGGGTCTGGATGCCGAAGCGGGGCAGGGTGTGGGCCAGCAGGTTATAGGTGCCGCCGTACAGCTTGGCCACCGAGACGATATTGTCACCGGCTTCGGCCACCGTCTGGATGGCATAGGTAATTGCCGCCATGCCCGAGGCTACCGCCAGGGCACCGACGCCGCCTTCGAGAGCAGCCATGCGCTGCTCCAGCACATCGTTGGTCGGGTTCATGATCCGGCTATAGATGTTGCCGGCGACCTTCAGGTCGAACAGGTCGGCGCCGTGCTGGGTGTCGTCGAAGGCAAAGGAGGTGGTCTGGTAGATCGGGACGGCGACGGCCTTGGTGCTCGGGTCGGGGCTGAAGCCCGCGTGGATGGCCAGGGTTTCCAGCTTCATGCAATCACTCCTTGAAAGTCTGACGGAGGCCAGAGCATGGAGCGCGGCGAATGTGGCGGTCAAGGGGCACGTCTGGCGCACTCAACCGGCCTTGCGCAAGGTCAGGTTGATACGCAGATTGCCCAGCAACGGATGGGCGCCAGGCTTGAGTGGCAGCACCCCATGAAAGCGCAGCCGGTCCTCGCCACCCCAGACCAGCACATCGCCATGGCGCAGGCCGATGCGCTGGGTCGGCGCGTTGCGTACCTGTCCGCCCAGCAGGAACACCGCCGGCAAACCCAGCGACACCGACACGATCGGCTGGCTGAAGTCCTGCTCGTCACGGTCCTGGTGCAGGCTCAGGCGATTACCGGGGCGATAGCAGTTGACCAGGCAGGCATCGGGACGAAAACCAGCGAACCCGGCCAGGGCGGCCGCGCGACCGGCCAGGTCCAGCAACACCTCGGGCAGCGCCGGCCAGGGCTGGTTGCTCAAGGGGTCGAACGGGCTGTAGCGGTAACCCCGATGATCGCTGACCCAACCCAGCTCACCGCAATTGGTCAGGCCGACCACCATCTTCTGCCCGCCGGGGGTGAGCATATGGCGAAAGGGCGCCGCGGCGACGACCTTGCGCAATTCCGGCAACAAGGCTTCGACCTGCGGCAGGGCGAAGCCTGGCAGTACCACGGCCTGTGCTGCCACCCACTGCGGTTGCAGCGGGGCGCCAGGGTCGAAAAGGTCGAGTTCGGTTTGCATCATCGTCAACGAACAGTAGGCGGGCAGGGGCGATACCCGTATGATAAGGCGCTTTGGCGTGGGTGCGTCATCCCGGATCCTGGCTTGAAACCCCGCGTCCACGGCACTTGAAGCCCCTTGGTGAAAAAAAATAAAACTTTTTGAATTCAAGGGGTTGCCAGCTCAATCGAATGAGTCCATAATTCTCCCCATCGAAAGCGACACAGCTGAAAAGCCTAGCGTTTTCAAGGAGATAGCGGTTTTAGCGAGTTGTTTCCTTACAGAGTTGTATATGTTTGAGATCGCTGATTGAAGGGTCTTGGGCATTTGAGGCCGAGTAGCAAAGTGGTTATGCTCCGGATTGCAAATCCGTCTACGCCGGTTCGATTCCGACCTCGGCCTCCATTATTGAAAGCCCCGCAGATCAAGGTCTGCGGGGTTTTTCGTTTGGGCTCTGAAAAGCCGATCATTTCCGCATCTTTCAGCATCGTTTCCGCAACTACGGGTTATTTGGTCGGGCTCACGACCTCGCCGACCCGGCGGTAGACCTCCTGCGTGATCTTCTCTTTCGAGTGCCCCGGCAGTCGGCTTGCATGGCTGAGGTCTTCGATTTCAGATGCCGCCTTCGGTCGGATGTCTCGAAACTGGAACTGCCTGATGTCATCCGCCAGATCCGGGTTGCTGTCAGCGATCGCCTGCTTCATGGCTTCGTCCCGAGCTTCATTCCAGCGATTGTTCATCATCTTCCAGCTCATACGCAGCCCCGACCGGTTGGTGATCAGACGAGAGCTGCGGATACCGGCGATGCGTCGGCGCTCCAACAGTCCAGCCAGGAACGTACCAAGGCTGGTGTCTTCGCCATTTATGACCAGGCGGATGCGCAGGTACTTGCCGGTCTTGCCCTGGACCACTGAGTAAAACTCGCTATCCAGGTCGTTTGTGGTCGCCTTCCACGCCGACATATCGCGGCATTGAATAGGGGGGGGGAGGGGTTAAAGCGGGGTGGAGTACATTTGTACTCCTTCGGTTAATTGCTGGCGTTGAGGCGGTCCAGGCGTTCGATCTCGGCGAAAATCAGGGCGCCGGCTTTCACCAGGTCGCGGCGCGGGGTGGTGGGCTTCCAGTGCTCAATGTCCCGGCGGAACAGGGAGCGCCCGACCTTCTGTGCACCTCCAGCGCTGCACGCATAGGCCGCAGCGGCCAGGGCCAGTTCGCAGAAGGTGTAACAGTCATCGCGCTCTAGCTTGTAGTCCTCGGCGCTAATCTGACGTCGGCGCTCAGCGATAACGTCGCGAGCGGCATTGGTCTGATCGGCCGGCTGGGCGAGAAGGGCGCGCAGCTCTTCGCATTCGCCATAGATGCTCATGCCTTCTGTGTACATGTGGTCAATCCTCCGCAGCAGCTCACGCGGCACGCTGACCATCTCGGTGTTGCTGGATCGGTTTTCTGTGGGCATGGGGATACCTCGCCGGGCTGGCGTGATTCTGTGACGTTGGAGTTGGCTACGCTTAACGTATTGCAGAGAGGTGCGCGTTATGAGCGAGCGTGACAATAAACAGACGCTAATGTCGGGCTGTGCGGGCTGTGCGGGCTGTGGGGAGGCAATGAACTTCGACCCCGATGACCCAAGGCCTGAGTTTGAGTTCCAGTGTGAGCACTGCCAAAAGGTCAATATCGTGATCTGGGGGGTAGGTGAGCCGCCCCACTGGTATACGGAAATCAAACCAAATTCACATGATGCCGATGCTTCGGCGCAATAGGTGTGAGTGGTTAAGCCGCCTTCGGCAGCGCTTCAATCACCCTTTGGCCGGCCAGCGGCGGTACTGCGTTGCCGGCCATGTGCATGGTCAGTCGGTGGTTGTCCGGGTGCAGGGTGTCAGCCGGGAACGACTGCGCGGCCAGGGCCTCGTCGGCGCTGAGCATGCGCATGCGGTCGCCGTCGACCAGCGCCCAGCGGTCCAGGGTGGTGATCGTGCCAATCGGGCGGTTGATGTCGCGCCCGGTGAGACCTGAGCCTTTGCCATAGTAGGGCATGATGAACCGGTCGCCGAAGCGCTCGCGGCCGCTGCGTACCCGCTCCAGGGTGGCCTGGGCCCGACCCGGCTTGTCGATCGAAGACCAGCGCCCGGCGTCGAAGTCGAGGAAACTGGCCGCTGGCACATGCTGGCGCCGGTGCAGCTCGAGCATCAGCGGTGCTTTGCTGCGGGTCAGGACCAGGAACAGCCTTACCCGATGCTGTGGCACGCCGAGGTCGGCGCAGTCCACGACGTGCGGCGCGACCTGGTAACCCAGCGCCTGCACCGCCGGCACCCAGGCCGGGTACAGCGCCCAGTCAGTGAACTCTTCGACGTTCTCCACCCGCGCCGCTTCCGGCCGGTGAAACTCCAAGGCAGATACCACGGCCCAGGCTGTCGAGCGGGATGAATCGTGCTGCGGGTTGCCCGACTTCTTACCCCGGGCCTTCGAGTGGCCCTGGCAGCATGGGGAGGCCAGCAGCAGGTCATGCTTCGGCACTTGCTCCCATCTGGCTTGGTGCAGGTCCTGACAGACGTGTTCGGCATGCGGGTGATTGGCGGAATGCCATCGAGGCCAATGCTAAGCAAACAGGCATCGTTCTCACTGCAGAGGAAGCCTTGAACAAGGCGCTCGGACTAAGCAAGTTGGCGAAGAAGCGCCGAAAGAAGAAGGGCAAGAAAAAGGGCGGCTCGATGTTTCTTCCTGGAAGCTTCGAGAGCAATTCACGCTGTTGAACGTAGTCGCGGTCATCGAACATGCCCAGGAATACGTCTGCGCTGAAGCCGAGCATGGAAAGCGACTTCTTGATGGCATCGGTCAGCGACTTTTTCGGCGCCTCGCCATCGGTGGTGTACGTCGTGGAAGGTGAAATCGTCGGCCTGTCCGGCTCTCCCCAGCACCCGATGAACGACATCGAATGGGTGGAGATGGATGACAGCGACCCGGCGGTCGTCCAGTGGCTGGAGGCCCAGAAGCCCAGCGCGGAAGTATTGGCGCTCGCCAAGCGGGATTCGCTGCTACAGATGGCCGCGATCAGAATCGCCCCGCTGCAGGATGCGGTTGACATTGAAGAGGCCACGGACGCCGAGAAGGTGGAGCTTGTCCTGTGGAAGAAGTACCGCGTAGCGCTCAATCGGGTCGAAGACCAGCCAGGTTACCCGGATAGCATCAGCTGGCCGGCCATCCCCGATTGAACCCGCAGCAGCCAATCACACCACGGCGTCATTTCCAGCGAACTTTTGGTCTCGTCTAGCTTTACGTTTATGTCGAGCTAAAAGTACCCCAAGCAATACGAACGCTGATACCGGTAGGCTAAGAAAGAAAACTAGGCTGAGCAGGAATAACTCTAATGTTTCAAGAGTTTTAGGCGGTATTTTGAAAAGTTTCCTTAATACAACTAATGCCCGGTTAGGTGGCATGGGTTTCTCAAAGTCGTCGAGCCAGAAACGATAGTAAGAAAATGCTTGAGAGATTGCTGCGGCGCCGATCCACAACATTGTTACAATCATGTTAAACGTCGCTAGATTAGACAAATTATTCACTCCTTTGAATTTGACGAGCGGGGGGGAGGGGATCTTACCCTGTATTCATCATCTGTATATAGGATGCCTCCTAAATTGCGGATTGAAGTTTCTTATGGAGAAACACATGCCCATTATTGAGCAGCAACTGCTGCAGATCCTCCCCAAAGCCCGCCCAGTCGCGGGCATTTTTTTGCCTGCACTCAACCGGGCCATGGCGCGCTACAAGATCGACAGCCGGGTTCGTCAGGCGGCGTTCCTGGCCCAGGTCGGGCATGAGTCGGGCCAGCTGCGGAACTTGGTCGAAAACTTGAACTACGGCGCCGAAGGTCTGGCCGCCACCTGGAAGAGCCGATACCGCGGCACTGACGGCAAGCCGAACGCGAAGGCAATCAGCCTGGCGCGCAAGCCGGAAACGATTGCCAACGACGCCTACGCCGGGCGCAACGGCAACATTCACCCGGGTGACGGCTGGCGCTTTCGCGGGCGCGGCCTGCTGCAGGTCACCGGCCGGACCAAATATGCCGGCGCCGGCACCGGCCTGGGCCTGCCGCTGGAAGATGAACCCCAGCTGCTCGAGCAGCCGGAGCACGCCGCCATGTCCGCCGTTTGGTGGTGGGCGAATTTCCATTGTCGTTTTTCATGCATGAAGGCTGCCTGCGTCAGGCGGCTTCCGACCCAAAGCGGAGATTTGGAGTGACCGAGCGGAATTACATTTTAAAACATCGAGTCGTTTGACACTACGAAACGGTTAGACGAATGTTGGCATTGAATTGGATATCAGCTATTACAGGCATTTCGTATCCTTTGAACTATAGATCCGCCAATACAGTGATAATTTCATGGCTAACCTGACCTATCGTCCTGCCAACCCGGATGACGCCTCCCTGTGTATCAAAATCCGAGGGCTGACGCGAGAAAATGCATTCTCACCAGAAGAGTTGCATGCACTTGGCATTACCACCGAATCTTGGAGCACGGGCATCCAAGACGGCAGTTGCCCTGGCTTCGTAGCGTGTGACGATGGCCGGATGATTGGCTACTGTTTTGGAGATCGGGATACCGGCGAGATTGTTGTCCTCGCCCTTCTTCCTTCATACGAAGGACTGGGAATCGGCAAAACGCTGCTTGCGATGATGGTTGATCAACTCAAAAATCAAGGGTTTCATCGCGTGTTCTTGGCTTGTTCCAGCGATCCGAATGTTCGGTCATATGGATTCTATCGACATCTGGGATGGAGCCCAACAGGGGAAAGGGATGGCTCTGGAGATGACATTCTCGAAATAAAGTTAAGTGATTGAACGATATTGGTAATTCTAAAATTGAACGGGATGCGGAGCGTTTGCTTGGGATTGCCACCAACCTTTCATGAACGGCTACTTTGGATCGAAAGCGGCCACCCAAGATTCACTGTCAGCCATTTATTCTAGCTACTCGAATTGATCAAGCCAGTGTAGGACCTCTCGCAGGCTAACCCGCTATTCGGGCGCAGTCGGGTGGCTGACCGACCGAGGGAGGTAGCGGCGCTAAGCACGCGGTGGCTGACTCAGTGGCGTGGAGGCGAATCTTTGCCACTCGCCTTGGCCATGACCCGGAACTGGTAATCGGACACAGCCTGGAACAGCGACTCAGCCAGAAAGCGCAGGGTTCCCCCGAATGGTCGCAGCGTCCCACTATCTCAATACGATGGTACGTGCACTTTTGGCCCCCCCTTGAGGAGGGTCTCACTCCGAAGCCGTGCTGATCGGTAGTAAGACAGGCCCTGTTCGGCCACAATCGATCACTCAGTTCAAGCTGGGACGCACCGCATGCTCACCCCCCCGCGCCATCGGCAACTACCGCTCGATCAACCAACTTGTATTGCCGCTAGGCTAGCGTATTCGAGCGCAGCGCAAGTGGACATGCTCCAATCGGTGGGCGTCGCAATTACTGGTTGCTCATGCGCTTCCTAAATCTGGCTTTGCCCTGTGACCACCATAGTCGTTTCTGCCTGCGGCAACGCCAAGGCGGGCAGTATTGAAGGCAAATTCAACTGCCGCAATAGCGGCATGTCGTAGCCATAAATGTCGGGCTTGAACGTCACCCGCCCCTCGCTGCTCAAGTCGACCGTCCAATAGGCCAACAACACCGGTACCTTGACCGGAAGCTTGATGTTCTTGGTCCTGCCATTGGCCAACTGCTTTTGAATCCCCTCGCTGTTCCAGCGCACCGGGTCGTTGAACAACAACTCGACCAACTGCAGTGGATTCTCCACCCGAATACATCCGGAGCTGGTGGTGCGCACGGGCTTGGCGAACAACTCGCGATGCGGCGTGTCGTGCAGGTAAATCGCATAGTCGTTGGGGAAACGAATGGCCACCTGCCCTAACGAGTTGGTAGGGCCGGCGTCCTGGCGCAGCGTGAGGCCGCGCGCGTTGTACCAGTCGACGTTCGCCGGATCGAGTTCGTTGCCAGCACGATCAAGGACCTTGATCCGGCTGGCCGCAAGGTAACCCGGGTTCTGCTGAATCTTGGGCAGCATATCGTTGACCAGAATCGTCGGCGGCACAGTCCAGGTGGGGTTGAAGGTGATGTAGGTGATCTCGGACTGAAACACCGGGGTGCTGCGCACAGGCTTGCCGACCTGCACCCGGGAACGCCAGATGGGTTCGCCGTCGCGATAGAACGCCACTTTGTAGCCGGCGATATCGACAACGACAAAAGTGCCATGGAGTTTGTAGAGCAGCCAGCGCGCCCGTTCCATGTTCACACGGACCTGATCAATCCGTGCGTCGACAGGCACATTCAGCGCCGCCAGGGTCGCCGGCCCAGCCACGCCATCCACGCCAAGATACTGATCGACCTGATACTTCTTCACCGCAGCAATGACTTTATCGTCGTAAGCACTGCGCTTGCCCTTATGCGGCTCCAGATAACCACCGGCCACCAGACGGGCACGCAACTGTGCGACCACAGCGCCGTCCATCCCCGGCTTGAGTGACTGCCCTTCGGCGACTTTCGGCCAACCACCGGCATCGCGAACCTGACGCAACTGCGCCAATGCCTCACGCATGCGGCTATAAACCGCCTCTTGCGGCGGCGCCTGGGCGAACGCACGGGCCACATCGTGAGCATCCAGGGCAGCAAAGAAACTGTTCACATCTTCACGAGGATCAACACCGATCGGGTCGAAGTTCCAATGAAAATCCAGCCGCGACGGATTGACCTTGCCGCGCCGCAATTGCAGGAGTGCGGTGATGTAGGTGCGGGTCAGCGCGATATCAAAAGCCGCCGTTTGCGCTGGCGTCGGCGCGGAGGCCTGCAAAAACGATTGAGCCTCGGCCAACTCGTCGCCCCGGAAGTCCGCAGGGTTCAGGCCGTCAGCTTGTATGTCATTCAGGCTCTTGAGCAACTGGGTGATATCGCGCCCGTCTGTCCAGGCAGCGCGATAGTTGCGATGGGAATAGAAATCGAGAACAACGCGATTGATGTCCGCGCGTTGATGCTTGCGAGAGGTAATCAAGGGAGGAAATGACGATACCAGGGGTTCAAGCGCGGCCTGGATCCCTTGTCCAACGATGTCGTCAGGCGCTGCAGTCGCCGGATTGACCTGCGCAGATACCGACAACACGATCTGCGACGTTTCACCCAGCGCAGTGCCGCTGATCAGAAAGACCATAAATAAAGCACGGCTTATGACGAATACCCTTGATAACTGCACCTTGGATAATCCTTGAATCTCTCGCAAATCAGAAAGCTAGCGTCCAAACCGCTGCTAGACTCGACATATTCTTGATGAGATTTACATATGGAGCTACATAGCTTTGGCTTTCCACTTACAGCGCTGCTGTTGACGTCGGCCTTCATACCCACAGCCTACGCCGATTCGCTTGAAGTTGCGCTGGCCAAAGCCGCTCCAAATGCCAATGCCAAGGTCATCGCCCTAGCGGTTCGTGCCACCCAATGTATCCGCGCCCAAGGCGCTGCTCCGGCACAGAGACTTGCAGTGATCGATTATTCCCTGCCCTCAACCGAACAACGGTTATGGGTATTCGATCTGAAAAAGCGCAAATTGCTTTTCCACGAACTTGTCGCCCATGGCCGTAACAGCGGCGACAACATGGCCACCCAGTTCTCCAACCAGAACGAAAGCTTCGCCACCAGCCTCGGGCTTTTCCGTACCCAGGAAAGCTATCGTGGCCAGAACGGCTATTCCTTGCGCATGAAAGGCCTGGAACCGGGCTTCAACGATAACGCTTTTGATCGGGCAATCGTCATCCACGGCGCACCGTACGTCAGCCCGGTGCTGGCCCGCGCCAACGGTCGCATCGGCAGAAGCCTCGGCTGCCCGGCAGTGAGACCGGCGATTGCGCATCGGCTGATCGACTCCATGAAAGATGGGCAGTTACTGTTTTCCTACTATCCCGATCAACGCTGGCTGAAGTCTTCTTCTTACATTAATTGTGGGAGCCGCACGGTAGCGTCTTCTGAGAAGGCTACGGAGCGCCAGTAACCCAAGCCCCCGCCTGTCAAAAATGCTTCGCGTCCCCCTATTTAGATTGACAGTAACGTTATACGCCCCATCCCCCGTTGACTGCTTAAACGCACCACCATGGGTGACTTATTCTAAGTGCAATTGTGGGAGCAGAACCCTTCCGCATGTCATAGCGACCCCTGAATTTTCCCAGTTCTATCCCTTCTGCACAGAATGATCTGGATAGGCGTTCTCCGACCAATTGTAAACGTTAGCGAACGGCTGCAATGGGTCGTTAGCAGCCATTCGCGACTGACCATTAACGACCCATAGCTGCCCTTCATGAGGGCAGCCGTTCCGGTGGAGCCGATTTTGAAGGTCTGAACTCAGTGAGTTACAGGTGTGTCTTGAAGAATGGAACGACCTGCGCCATGGTCAGGGCCACTGGCTCCGGGCGGTCATACAGGTCGTAGTGCGACCAGCCTTCGGCAACGAACATCTGCTTGGCTTTTGACGCCGCGCGACCATAGATCTCCCAGCCATCGCGATAAGCACCAAAGGCGCCCGGCTTGTCACCCACCACCAGCAGCGGTTGGGTCAACAGGGTTTCGGCGTGAGCAAAGGCATCCCAGGCCATGGCTGCACTGTTGAAGGAAAACAGACCGCTGGTGGCCCCGTTGGGCTGCTGCCCACGCGATGACTTGTAATAGTCGGTGGCTTCCAGCACATCGATATCGGTCAGGCCTGCCTGTTTACCCGCTTCGACCGACTCCGGCAGGTAGTTGATGACATGACGCGGTGCCCCCTTGGCTTCGGTGGTGCGCTGCTGGGCCATGGCGTTCAATGCCCCCACCGGGTCAAACTGGCTGAATCCCTCACGCATCAAGCGCCCGAAATTCACACCCGTGATCGACGTGAGCGCCTTGATCCGGTAGTCAGTGATGGCGGCGCTGACGGTATACGCACCGCCCCCACACACACCGATGGCGCCGATCCGGTTCGCGTCTACATAAGGCAGCGTCACCAGGTAGTCGATGGCGAAGCGAATGTCGGAGACGCGAATGGCCGGGTCTTCCACAAAGCGTGGCTCACCGCCACTTGCACCTTGGAAACTGGCGTCGAAGGCCAGTACCACGAAGCCTGCCTCTGCAAGCTGACGACCATAGACACTCCCCGAAGTCTGCTCCTTGCAACTGCCAATGGGGTGGGTGCTGACGATGGCCGGGTAGGTTTTGCCCTGGTCAAAATCCGGTGGCAGGTACAGGTCGGCTGCGCTGTCCCAGCCCAGGTTGCGGTAGGTGACGTGCTGGAGGGTGCTCATCGTGTCGTACTCCTGAACCCGGCTCCGGGGCGCCGGGTGTTTGGCAAAGGAAGGGTTACAGGCGGCTCTGAAAGAAATCAGCCAGCACAGAGGCGGCTTCATTTACGTAGGGCTGCTTGTCGTACAGCGACATGTGGTTCGCCCCCTCGATGAGGTGCATGTGCTTGTCGCTGCTGGCAGCTCGGGCCAAGAGATCATCACTCATCCATTTACTACCCGCCTGGGTGCCCGCCACGATCTGCAAGGGCTGAGTCAGGAAGGCCTCGGCTTTGTGGTAGGCATCGTAGGTGATGATCTGCGACAGGCTGCGCGCGGTCATGAAGCCTGGTGCATTGGGGTGTTGGGCGCGAGGGGTGTGGTAATACTCCCAAGCCTCGCGCAGTTCTTCGTTCGGTGCATCTTCTTCGCGCATCGGCGCCAGAGGCAGGGTTGCCAGTCCAGCGCCCTTGGCGTCGCTGCTACGCGCCTGTGAGCCATGCTCGATGTACGGCAGGGCATCAGCATCCTTGACGGTGTTCTCCCAGCCATTGCGGAACATTTGGCCGATGTTGACGGCGCTCACCGTGCCAACGGCCTTGATGCGCCGGTCGTTGATTGCGGCATTGGCGGTGTAGCCAGCGCCGGCGCAGATGCCCATCGCACCGATACGGGCCGGGTTAACGTAGGGAAGCGTGGTCAGGTAGTCGACCACTGCGCTGATGTCTTCGGTGCGCACATGGGGGTTTTCAAGCTGGCGCGGCAGGCCGGTACTCTCGCCTTGGTAGGAGGCATCGAAGGCGATGGCCAGCAGCCCCTGTTCAGCCAGCTTCTGCGCATAGAGGCCAGCAGCCTGCTCCTTCACACCACCGCCCGGATGGGCGACGACGATGGCCGGGTACTGTTTGCCGGTATCAAAGCCAGCCGGTTGATGAATGACGGCGGCGAGCGTGATGCCGTGGCCGTTGAGGGTGGGGATGGTGACGTTATGCATGGTCCTGGCTCCGGTGTTGAGCGTCTGTTTGTTGCTCGATGGATTCATGGTAGGTCAAGGGTTGTCATAGAAAAATATGCAATACTCGACATCAGTCGTCAGGGAAACTGAACAATATGTCGATCAATCCATCACTGCTTCCGGCCCTGGCCTGGTTCGTCCACATCGCTCGCCACCGCAGCTTCACCAAGGCTGCGACCGAGATGGAGATGTCCCGGGCAGCGCTGTCGCAACACCTCAAGGGCTTGGAGCAACAGCTCAACGTGCGCCTGCTGCATCGCACCACCCGCGACATGTCGCTGACCGAGGAAGGCCAGCGCCTGTATGACGCCCTGGCCCCGGCGCTGAAGATGATCGACCTGGCGGTCACTGAACTGGGTGAGGCGCAGTCCTCGCCGACCGGGCTGATCCGGGTGAATGCCTCGCGCATTGCTGCGCGAACCTTGCTGGAACCGCACCTGGGCGAGTTTCTCGCCCGCTTTCCGGGGCTGCGCCTGGAGATGGTGCTCAACGACGGCTTCGCCAACATCATCGCCGACGGTGCCGATGTGGGGATTCGCCTGGGCGATAGTCTGGACGAGCATGTGGTGGCGGTGCCGATTACCCCGCGCATCGAGATGGCGGTAGTCGGTTCACCAGCCTATTTCAAGCGCCATGGCATTCCGCAGAGCCCGGCTGAGCTGAACCAGCACAACTGCCTGGCGTATCGTTTCACCAGCAGCGGCACACTGGACCGCTGGTCGTTCACGGCACCGGACGGGGATGGCCATACCCAGGTGTTCGAGCCTCGGGGCAGCGTGGTGTTCAACGATGACGAGAGCATGCTCAAGGCGGCCATCCAGGGCGTTGGCCTGGTCAAGTACCTGGATATCTGTGTGCGCGAGCAACTGGCGTCGGGTGAACTGGTGAGGGTGCTACAGCCTTGGTGCCCGTCTTTCCCCGGCTTCTATCTCTACGCCCCTACACGTGCGCAAATGCCGGCCAAGGTGCGGGCGCTGATCGACTTTCTGTTAGAGAAGCGATCCCTGCTGGGCTGAAATTGTGGCCGCAGAAACGAAGGAGCGAGTGACTGCTTCTGGCCGGAAGCAGTCATTCGAGGTCGTCGTTGAGTTGGCCCGCCCAAGGAGTCGAACTGCAGGAGGGAATTGTGTGCGGTCGGCAGGACGCCAGAGGAGGGGGCGAAATCAGTTCCGCAACTGAATTATTGCCCCGCGTATTTCGCGGGTTTCAGCGAGGTATTGACGGCGAACTTGCGGAATCAATTTCGCTATAACTTATTGAAATGCAATAGAAAAATATCGGATTGCAAATCCGTCTACGCCGGTTCGATTCCGACCTCGGCCTCCATTATTGAAAGCCCCGCAGATCAAGGTCTGCGGGGTTTTTCGTTTGGGCTGAAAAAAGCCGAGTGTTCCGCAACTCGATCTATCGTGTGAGGCTTACGATCTCGCCGACGCGACGATACACGTCCTGCGTGATCTTCTCTTTCGAGTGCCCCGGCAGCCGGACACGGTCGACCGCGCCCGCATTCGCGCTTCAATTGCATCAGCTCCTCCCAGGTCACTTGGTCTACCTATCTGCGCTTGAGAACGATGCGGCTACAGTTAAGGGATTGGGGTTGGAGCGATGCTATGAATCAAAAGGTCACTTGCAAAAAGTGCGGCAAGGAAACCGAAATTCAATTTCGCCATGACAGTGAATCCGGTGGGCAGGTTTTCAATTGCCAGCATTGTGGCGCCTTGCATATTGAGGAATCGTATTTCAAGGCCCCAGGAGCTCCCGCGCAGTTCCGCTTTCGACTCGCGGATGAGTCTTGAGCCGCTATCGTCTGGTGACTAGCCGCCCAGAGAACCTGAACGCCTGCGGCGCGCGCCGTGCGCCATCCGTCGAGGCCGGCGAACAGGTCGATTGCGGTGGTCATAGCGGTATCTCGTGTTGGTTAGGCTAAAGTCATTTGACTAATAAAAGGAGGGCTGATGATGGAATGCTTCGTATGCAGTGCTGAATCAGAAAAACTTCCAATTCTGGGGGACTGGACTGAGCTGAGGTGTAGCGACGGTTGCGGCCACTATCGACTTTCTGGAACGCTGGAGCGCCTGCTCTCTGTCAACCAGCAGAAGCTTGATGTGGCTCGAACCAGGGGTTGGCTTGAGGCCAGCAGGATTACGCGCCCGATTCCCATGATCACCGACTTAACGGCAATCTACGTTTAAGCAGCTCGCGACAAGTCGGGTGAGTAATCCGTCCACCCGACCATCGGCGCCTTGGTCTTCTTGTTTATCACCGACCTGTCATCGGAATCAGTGATCACACACTTCGCCCTGATGCGCAGGTCTCGGCGCTCACCTGTCTTCCGGGCAAGCGCTATGAACGGAAGGGCATACTGGGGCGCATCAAACAGCTGGCTAAGCTGCTTGACCCTCTCGCCTGCCATGATCGCTGCCGTGCACTCGGCCATGGCCTCATCCCATTCAACCAGCGTTACATCGGCGGTCATGCCGAACACGGCGAATGTGCTCATGGTGATCTCCAGGCAGGCGCCGCCCTCGCCGGGGGGCGTGATTCGTTGAAGTGGGTGATATGCTGCGCCGCTTACCAAACAGGGAGAGTGGTAATGGGCAAAAGGCTGGAGGTCGTGAGGGAATGGTTCACGCCACGCAGGCGCCTCTGGGCAGGCATAGGCCTGTTCGCAGTAACCATTGTTGTTCCGGCTGTCAGTCCAGGAACGAGCGTCAGTTGGCTTGTGGGACCCGCGAGTGTTTTCTTCGTGGGTGGCTTTATGCCTGCCCATAAAGGAAAGCGCTAAGGCGCTGGCGGGCAGCGCCGATCTGGGCTATCGCTTCCATCTCTTTCAATCCACTTGAGGCGCGTGAGATGAAGCAATTACTGCTGGGGGGGGCTGGTGGCGTCGGGCGCGGCTCAGGCTGGGATTCCGCTGCTGAACGCAACATGCCCTGGAAACATTGAGGTCCACGCAGACAAGGGCGGCCCGATCTACATCAATGGCAAGAAAGGCAAGCTGAAGAAGTTCAACGATAACTATTTCGAAGCCAAAGGCAGCGAGGTGACTATCTCGTTGTCGATCAACCCGGATGGCTCGCCTGATGTTTCGTATACGGGCAAGAACAAAGCCAATGGGGTATGCCAGGTTCAGGCGTCTGGATCCTGAGGTGGGGGGCTGCGCCGGAGGATCAGGTCCGGCGGACCTTTAAACCGAACATGCATTCGCTGTCGTGGTACTCGCACCGCTCGTAGGCCATGGGTTTGACGGTGTAGAGCCCCCTTCCTGTAGTCTTTCCAAGCGCTGAGTAGCCCGTGTACGGTGTCTTTTCTTCAATTTACAGGAGTAGATGAATTGCGGGTACAACAACGATGACACAGCCCACTGGGGGTTAGGCAAGCACCCTGGGAGTGCCTGCCTTCCTTGATCCAGCGCCAGGCCCCTGACCAGATGCGGCATGGTTGGAATGGGAGTTGCTTCGCTCCTGAAACACTGATCATGCGGGGTACGCAGACATGTTCCAGGATGACTTCTATTTCTTGAGCTTCGTCTTGACGGCCGTGCTGGCTGTGGATGCAGTGGCCATTTTCGTGTTCCTTCAAGCCAGCGTCTGATCCCCTGACCTGGGTGCAACTGCACCCTCAGTTGGGGCCATCGGTATGGTGGCAATCTGGTTTGAGGCAAGGCATTACGAGGGTGACCCGCTCAAGCGTGGTTTTATCCATTGTGCGCTCTGTAAACCAGGTTGCTGTCGGCATTCGATGGCGTTGTCCTGAGCTTCGCTCCAGCACACCATCCTCTGAGGCCGGCAACAGGTCGATTGCTGTGGGCACAGGGCGCTCCAGGCGCCATCCGTCTATTGGGGTGGCGCACAGAGGCGTGGTTAGGTAAGGTCCGCACTTTTTTTCGATTGGCAGGAGCGCCAGATGAGCAACAGAACACTAATGGTGGCTTTCGGGCTGGCTATCTCAGTGGCATCCACTACCAGCGCATACTGCGCATACGAAACCAGCCAGTTGGTGCTGAAGTCGTATTACATGGGATCGGAAGCTGCCGGGCCGACTCGGATAACCGATCATGCAGCGGATGCTGCCGAAGACAGCGCTAAGGGCTGATCACTGTTCATAGCCAGCTCTTAGAGCTTCGCGCCGATACCCTGAATCCAGCTTTCGCGCTACAGCCGGCGATACAGTGATTTCTTGCGCTGGCGTCGATCGCGCTCTACCTGGTCCATTGCCATAAGCCGCCTCCTTCAATCCGCTGGGCGGCATATGAACATGCAACTGCCGGCGGCGCTGCTGGGTGATCTTCTGGAGGCTTCTCATGGGCGGCACACCTCGTTTGGCGTCTTGTTCGTAGCGCCAGAGGGCATGACCACCAGTAGACGCTTGTTTTCGCGATACACGTCCCTTGGCTGACCAGTGGACGTGGCCGTGGTCGCCGCAGGATGCTTTTGCTCATTTTCACAATCTCTTCTACAGTCGCGTCTCTTCCTCACTGCTAAGGAATGGTGTGATGTCGAGCCCGGTCTTTATTAAAAGAAAGGTACTTTTTGGCGACTGTGATCCTGAAGGTATTGTCTATACGCCCAGGTTTTCATATTTCGCGCTGGAGGCTGTTCATGAGGCGCTGGGTATCTGGCTGGATGGCCCAGGACTCAGGACCCTTATGGGTTTCAATATACTGCCTCCTGCAAGAGCGTTTTCTCTGGAGTTCCTGCATCCGGTCACCTGGGACGACGAGCTTACAATCAAGGTGAGTGTGTCGAATGTGGGGGAGCATTCATTCTCGTTCTCAGTCGAAGGGCGTATTGCGTCAGATGTGCTGGCATTCGTTGCGAGCCTGACGCAGGTGTGCGTTTCGCCAGAGTCGCGAGCAGTCGTGGCGATTCCCCCGCAGCTCAGGGCGCTCCTTCAGTGAAAGGGCTGCAGCGGGGGCGCTAGCCGGGCAAACTCATGTGCAGCAACGGGTATGGCCGGCCTTCGCCGTCCAGGGCAGAGCGGCCGGTCTGGACAAATCCGTAATGCAGATAGAAACCCACGGCCTGGGGATTCTGCTCGTTTACATCGACGCTCATCGTTGTGCGCGCGCTGCGGGCGTAATCCAGTAGCGCACGGCCTATGCCTTGTCCGTGGCGATCCGGGGCGATAAAGAGCATTTCCACGTGGCTTTGATCGAGCCCGATGAAGCCTAGCGGACAGTCTTCAGCATCTACCGCGACCCACAGTTCGACAGCGGGCAAGTAAACATCGCGTAGCTGGGGAAGCAGTGCGTCGATATCGGACGCCTGCAGGAAATGGTGAGTGGCGCGAACAGCGCGCAGCCAGATGTCGAGCAACAGCGGATGGTCTGCGGCAATAGCTTGGCGAATGATCATGAGGTCATCTCGAGGACACTCATACAGTGTCCTCGAAACGGCCCATTATTTACAGCGACACCAGCACGTCACACTGGGACTCGTTGAGAACATGCTTGGTGACGCTGCCTATCAGTAGCTCTTCCAGAGCGTTTTCACCTTGTTTGCCGACCACGATCAGATCGCAGTCCAGTTCCTGCTCCTTCTCGGCGATCCGCCAGGATGGGTCGCCGTGCACCACGATTTGCCGGGCATCGGCCAGCCCTGCGGCCTGGCTCAATGCCGCGAGCTTTTCCACGGCGTCCTTGCGGATGACATTGCGGTAGTGGTTGAGGGTGTCCTGATCGATATGGGCGAACCGCATGCTGCCTTCGAAGGGGGCCTCGAACACGTGCAGGAGGATGATCTCGGCCTGCGGAGCAACGGATTTTGCAAGTTCGATGGAGCGAAGCGATGCTGGCGAAAAATCTACCGGGACGAGCAGGGTACGGTACGCGTCGCGCGGTGCATGCTTGACCACCAGCAGGGGGCAGAGCATACGGCTCAGCATTCTCTGGACGGTAGAGCCCAACAGCAGGCGGCGGGCCAGGCTCTGTCCCTTTGCCCCGCAGACCAACAGGTCGATGCGTTTGTCCTGCACTACACGGGTGATTTCCGTGACCACCGAGCCGGGCGCGACCTGCGTGCCGGAGGCGATGTCATAACGCTGGAACAGCATGCCGGCCAGATCGTGAATTTTCTCTTTTGCCGTTTCGAGCGCGCGCTTCAACAAGTCTTCATCAGGTGCCACCACCTGCTTGAGGCGCTCGAAGGGGGCTGGATTGGCGACATAGAGCAGATCCAGTGATGCATGCTGCGCCTTGCTCAATTGTGCTGCGCGCTCTGCCGCGTTGCGGGCAGAGGTGGACAAGTCGGTGGCAACCAGTACGTGGTTCAACGAGGTCATCTGGGGCTCCTTATGCAGTGCTGTGCACTTGAGTCCAAGGCGTTGCCTTGAGCTCAAGGTGTTGGCCTGTGGTCTATCCGTTCCCTGCTGTCAGCCATCGTCTCGCGAACTGCGCGCAGCGTTTTGATTTGGGTCAAAGGTGGCCGCCAAGCTCCCTTTGACTCGGCCAGCGCAGGGGACAGGGCGCAGGTTGAGTAATGGAATGGAAATTGCTCGTCTCCAGGAACGGATCGCACTGGGGGACTGAGTCGTGATTGACCTGGAGAACTACTTCGAGATGGTGGCGGTCGTGATAGCACTGGTTGTTGATCTTGTGGCCATCTATCTGTACCGGGGTGGCGAGCCTTGATGAAAAGTTGCCTGGGTAGTTTGCCCAGCGGATTCCCCGGATTTGGGGAATCAATCTCATCTACCAGCACACTGACTGAACGATCAATCGATGATCGACGTCGTTATCCTGACCTCGCCGCCCCTGCAGGCAGGGCCTGCATTTCGTCGGCAAGCCCCGAACTTAGTGGCTCCAGACCGGTCCTAGAGGCATCCCAACCCTCGCCTTCTGGAGGCGTGTTCATCATGAAGAAAACCCTGGTAGCCGTGTTTGCCTGTGCTTTTGTGCTAGGAACAACGGCTGTATTACCTGATGGCCTCTCGCCTATCGGTTCGGCCTATGCCAAAGGTGGTGGCGGTGGCGGTGGCGGTGGTGGCGGTGGTGGCGGCCACGGTGGTGGCGGCGGTCACGGTGGTGGTCACGGTGGGGGAAATGGTGGCGGCAAGGGCGCAGGCGCAGGTGCTGGCGGCCATGCCGGGAAAAGCAACGGCATGGGCACGAGCGCTGAACACGCCGGCAGGTCGACGCGTGACCATGGTGTGAGCGGCAAGCACTATGGCAGCACCCGCAATGACGACAATGGACACGGCACCACCACCTCCGGTGTCGCCCATTCCAAGGATACCCGCGGCTTGTCCAAGGCGACTGCCGTCTCCGGGACTACGCCGGGTGACCACAATGCCAAGGGCTTGAGCCACGCAATGGAGTCCTCCAGCAAGAACGACCATTGAGTCGTCTTGCCTCAAAGGATGTCGTTACGCCCTTGCAATCGAGGACGGGGGCGTAACTGGCAAAAAGCCCGCCGAAGCGGGCTTCCTCACGGAGGGATCGGGAACGGCTTATGGTGTTGCGGTGCGCAGCCTGATGCCACTCATTTCGACCTTCTGGCCGACGGCAAAGGTTTGATGGGGCGTGCGCACCGTGGTCACTTCACCGGTGTCGCTTCGCACCGTGTAGGCGTGTTCTTGCTGCCCGGTTACCGACTGCACGCCCGATCCAATGAACCATCCTGCTCCTGCCCCCACCAGCGCCCCTATTGGGCCGCCTGTCGCTCCACCCACCAGCAGTCCCGTGCCTGCACCAAATCCAGATCCAACCGTGGTGTCACCTTCCTGGGAAATCACTTCATCAGCGATTGCAGCGCTTGCCCCGACGAGACACAGGCATGCGCTCAAGACAACAACCTTTAACGGTTTCATGCTGCCTCCCAATGGCAGGCAAGAGTACCTGCCATGCCGGCCAAACGAGCGGCCCGCATCGGCGCTGGGCCGTTCATCTGGCGCTTGGGTAAGCGTAGCAGCGAGCTGGCGATATCAGTGCTGGGCGGTTGTGCCTTCCAGCGTGCCTTGCCTTGGCGCCGTGGCGGCCAGTGCGCATGCTCCATGGTGGCAATTTGGGGTGGGATGGACTATTAACCAATAACCGGCATGGGGCCGGACAAAGGAGCTGGAATGAAAAATCCAATAGTCGACCATGGGTGGGCGAAGATCTCCGAAACTGGCGATAGCAGCCTGAAAGCCGCGCGGGAGAAGCTCTCGGCGGTAGAAGCCATCGAGCAGCGCATCCTGCAAACTGACGGGCTGGAAACTGCCGATCACATTCGCGCCCTTGGGGCCATCAAGCATGCCTTGAAGCGTTGTGTCGAGTTTCATGAAGGCGCGCCGGGCCTTACCGTACTTGACCTCTACATCAATTACGGCTTTGCGACACAAAAAGCGCTGGCGGAGGAATTGGCCATCGACCAGGAACCGGACTTCATCGACGTTTGATCAGCTCTGCATGGCCAGGAACGGCGTCTGATACATGCACGGATCGCCCCTCGAACTGCCGCGCTGGTGTTCGTGAAACCTCATGAGCTGGCGCGCAGGTCCTTCACTCCGTGAATTTTCTGGCGTAAAAACCTCTATATTGGAGGTGGTGTTCCCTGTTCACAGAGTATGGATATGTTGAAATTCAGATCATTGATCGCAATGCTTGCCAGCGTCGCCGTCGTCGCATCTTCGGCCACCGCCTTGGCCGACCCGGGCAATGGCCAGGGAAACGGCAAGGGAAACTCGCACAAGGCCCAGAGCCATGGCAATCAGGGCAACCCGGGGAAAGGGCAGGGTAGTGACCACAGCGACTTCAGCCATGGTCCGGGCATCGATCGTGGCAGTGTACTCAGCATACTGACCCGTTACCCCGACTACTGGAGCCCGGGCACCGCATTGCCGCCGGGCATCCGGAAGAACCTGGCAAGGGGCAAGCCACTGCCACCAGGCATTGCGAAAAAGCTCGATGGCAGGTTGATCGATCGGTTGCCGCACTACGATGGCTATCAATGGCAGCAGGCGGGCGTAGACCTGATCCTGGTGACCATCGCCACCGGTATCATTTACGAGGTGCTGAGCGGTGCGCTGGATTAGCATTTTTCGTTGATCGTCGAGTTCGTCGCCTCCAATTCCAAAACGAATGCAAACTATTCTCATATGGTTTGCGCTCGTGTAATCTCGCCGCCGCTTGGGCGCAACACCGGTTGCTGCCCGTTATCCGCGCAGGTTGGGGATGGAGATGGATCAAGTGAAAGGGGCTGCGGCGATTCTGCAATGGCGCATCAGGTTCCTTGGCGAAGGTGCACTGCCGGAGACGGCGTACGATGAGGCGCTGATGGCTGCGCAGCGGCTGGAGCAATCCGGTTCGGTCAGCGTCAGCGAATGGGTGGATATGGTCCGCCAGGCCAATGCGGCGCTGCTGCGCAAGGAATGAAGGGCCTGGCGCAGGTTGTAGCGTCTTGACGTGCGGCGACCCGGGGCTTATACAGGCGTCCCTTTTTGCCCCATGCTCCCGCAGGATCCGAAAATGAACGACGAGCCGGATATTCACGAACCCGAACACGATCACTTGCTCGATCATGAGTTCTATGACGTCGACCCATCGATGCAGGATGAGGCCGACCCGATGTTCGATCCTGTCGATGATGACGAAGGGGCTGATGACCTGGACGATGTGGATTGGGATGAGGGCGTCGATCTGTACGATGACCTGTGATCGATGGTAGGAGCGGGCTTGCCCCGCGATGCGATGTGTCTGACACACTGCGATCGCGGGGCAAGCCCGCTCCTACAAGGCCAGTTGCTCCTACTGCAATCGACTGTCTAGCGCCCATCCACCGAGAAGCGCCCCGCGCCGGTGATCGACAGCAATAGCAACCCTCCGCAAATGCTCAGGTTCTTGAAGAACTGTGTGCTGTTGGCCGCGCGTGCCGGATCCTCCATGGTCCAGAACGGATGGCCGATGACCGCCGTCCCGATCACGAACAAGGCCAACAGAAACGCCAGTGGCCGGGTGTAGAAACCGACGATCAGCAGGATGGCAACGAAGAACTCCATGACCACGGCAACCACGGCAGCCACCATGGGCATGGGGGCGCCTAGTGAGGTCAGGTAGTTCACGGTGCCGTCGAAGCCGGTCATCTTGCTCCAGCCGGACATGACGAACAGGATCATCAAGAGAATGCGCGCCAGCAGGATGATCACATCGCGCTGGTTGTCGAACAGGGTATAGCGCATGGCTGCCTTCCTCTGTAGTGGGGCAATTTCACCTTAGCAGCAGGTGATGGCCTTTGCGCGCCGGGCGACCTGGCAAAAATGACAGGTAGCAAAAAGGCGCCATAAAGGCGCCTTTTCACAGAAGATGGTGCGAGTGGCGGGACTCGAACCCGCAAGGCTCACGCCGGCAGATTTTAAGTCTGCTGTGTATACCAATTCCACCACACTCGCACTTGATCGGGGTTGGCCGTTGTATCCATGCCTCTCGCAATCAAGCGATCTTTATAACTCATCGTTATATTTGAGTCAACCGTGCGCCGCACTTCACTGCCCGCATTCGCCCTCCCGGGGAATCGCAAGCAGCGTATGCTGTCTATTCTTGATTACGTCTGCGATTCGCGTGGAGCGACCATGGGTTCTACCGAGCGTTCAACGATGCACGCCATGCACGACAGTCGCTACGAGCAACTGGTGCAGGCCGTGGTGGACTATGCGATCTACATGCTCGATCCCGGTGGTCATGTGGTGTCCTGGAATGCCGGTGCACAACGGATCAAGGGCTGGCGCGCCGAGGAGGTGATCGGCAAGCATTTCTCGCTGTTCTTCACCGAGGAAGACTGTGCCGAAGGCAAGCCGGACTGGCTGCTGCAGCGGGCCTTGAGCACTGGGGTCGCCCAGGACGAGGGCTGGCGCATGCGCAAGGACGGCACGCGCTTCTGGGCCCTGACGGCGATGGATGTGATCCGCGCGTCGGATGGCGAGATCATCGGCCTGGCGAAAATCACCCGTGACATCACCGACCGCCGTGAAGCCGCCCAGCAACTCGATGCCATGCGCGCGCAACTGTTCCAGGCGCAGAAGCTCGAAGCCCTCGGCCAACTGAGCGGCGGCGTGGCCCATGACTTCAACAACCTGCTGACGATCATCATCGGCTCGGCGCGGCTGGCCCTCAACAGCCGGGACCCGCAGCGCGTCCGGCGCTTGCTCGAACACGTGCTCGATGCCGGTGAGCGTGGCACTCAGATGACCCAGCAATTACTCAGTTTTGCCCGACAGAAGGCACTGAAGACCGCGCGCATCCAGTTGCCGGCACTGACCGATTCGATTCGACTGTTGATCGGGCAGGCACTGCCCAGAGGGGTCGAGTTGCAGATCCGCTTCGATGACGACCTGCGGGATGTCGAGGTCGATGGCGGGCAGTTGCAGATGGTCTTGCTCAACTTGATCTTCAACGCCCGCGACGCCGTTGGCGAAGAGGGCGTGATCGAACTGCTGGCCAGCAACTGCCGGTTCGATGGCGAGGTCGAGGACCTGCACGGCGACTTCGTGCGCCTCGATATCAGTGACAACGGCCATGGCATCGACGCCAAGGTGTTGCCAAGGATCTTCGAACCTTTTTTCACCACCAAGGCCTTCGGCAAGGGAACCGGACTGGGGTTGAGCCAGGTCTATGGTTTTGCCAAGCAGAGTAATGGTGCCGTGCGAGTGTCCAGCACGCCTGGCCAGGGCACCTGCATGACCCTGTACTTGCCGGCTTTCGAACCGGCCCCTGTTTCACCCCATTGAACAGGTACGCGCAAACGTGGAACAGCTCAAGCGTCTTGCCAGCGGTATCAGCGGCCTGGACGCCCTGCTCAAGGGCGGGCTGATCGTCGGCGCCTCCTACATCGTCCAGGGGCGGCCGGGCTCGGGCAAGACCATTCTGGCCAACCAGCTGGCCTTCCATCATGTCGGGCAGGGTGGGCGGGTGCTGGTCGCCACCATGTTGAGCGAATCCCACGAACGCTTGTTCCAGTACCTCTCGACCTTGAGTTTCTTCGACCCGCAGCTGGTCGGCGACCAGATCCAGTTCGTCAGTGCGTTCGACACACTGGAACGCGAGGGCCTGGATCAGGTGGTCAAGCTGTTGCGAGGGGAGATCAACCGGCACCAGGCCTCGCTGTTGATCGTCGACGGCTTGCTCACCGCCCGTTCGCGCGCCGAAACTTCGCTCGATACCAAGAAGTTCATTGCCGAGTTACAGGGGCATGCGGCATTTGCCGGTTGCACCGTGCTGTTCCTCACCAGCTCAAGGCTGGATGACGGCAGCCCCGAGCACACCATGGTCGATGGCGTGATCGAGCTGGGCGAAGAACGGGTGGGCAGCCGTTCGGTGCGCGCCATCCAGTTGCGCAAGACCCGAGGCAGCGATACCTTGGCGGGGCTGCATGAGTATGAAATCACCGGCGATGGGCTGGTGGTCTACCCACGCCTGGAGTCGCTCTACAGTCGCCCAAGCCATTGGGGCAGCGCCGAACTGACGCGGGTCGGCAGCGGCGTGCCTGCCCTCGATGAACTGCTGGACGGCGGCTTGCCCGGTTCATCGATGACCTTGGCCATCGGGCCCTCGGGCATTGGCAAGACGTCCCTGGGGGTGAGTTTCCTGGCGGGTGCTACGGTCGACGAGCCCGGGCTGCACTTCGGTTTCTACGAGACACCCCCGCGCCTGCGTCTGAAGGCGGCAGCCCTGGGCCACGACTTTGCGGCCATGGAGCAGGCTGGGGCGCTGCATATCGCCTGGCAGCCGACCACCGAAGGGCTGCTCGATGAGGTCGGTGCGCGCTTGTTGCACATGGTGCAGCAGCACGGCATTCGCCGGGTGCTGATCGACAGCCTGGGGGCTTTTGCCCGGTTGGCGACCAACCCGGCGCGGCTGAACGAGTTCTTCCGCGCCCTGACCGGTGAACTGCGCGCCCGTGATGTAACCGTGCTGGCGACCTGGGAGATGCGCGATATCTTCGGCTCGGAGATCAATGCCCCGGCGCCCGACCTGTCGAGCATCGTCGATAACCTGCTGCTGATGCGCTTTGTCGAACTGGAGTCGGAGCTCAAGCGCATGCTGTCGATCCTCAAGGTACGCGACAGTCACTACGACCCGGCGTTGCTGGAGCTGATCATCAGCGGCCAGGGCATCGACCTGAAGAAGGCCTTCACCCAGGCCACGGCGGTGCTGTCCGGTACCGCGGCGCCGGTGCCGGGCGCGTGAGCCTGCAGGTGTCGTGGTCATGAGCACGATTCTGGTGGTCGACGACGAATACCTGATCGCCGACATCCTGAGCTATGCCCTGGAAGACGTGGGTTTTGCGGTGGAAACGGCCAGCAATGGGCAGAAGGCCCTGGATTTTCTCAAGGAAAAACGGGTGGAGCTGGTAATCACCGACTACATGATGCCGCAGCTCAACGGGGTGGAACTGGCGCGCAGGATTCGCGAGGAACTGCAATTGCAGAGTCTGCCGTTGATGCTGATGAGCGGGGCCCAGGCTCATGAGGGGCGGGACAATCCGGACCTGTTCGTCGCGGTGTTCGACAAGCCCTTCGACATCGAGCAACTGATTGCCAAGGTCAAGGAACTGGTCGGCGCCCCCGAGTTGCCTTGACAGCAGTGCGACCGGCCAGCAGGGCCGGGGTGCTCAGCGTCAAGCGCATCCGTGCGTCGTGCAATCAGCGGGCGTCACTCGTGGTGCTCATCTCCTTTTTCCGGAGCCGGGCTACCGGCCTGGATGCGTTTGAAAATCTCTTCGCGGTGCACCTGGACATCTTTGGGTGCATCGATGCCGATCCTCACTTGCATACCTTTAACGCCCAGAATGGTGACTTTGATGTCATCGTTGATGACGATGCTTTCGCCAACCTTGCGGGTGAGTATCAGCATGTATTTCTCCTTGGTGTTGTAAGTTGCCCTGCAGGCCGTGTCCGCAGCAGCCAGGAACACGCAGTGCGCATCCCTCTTTTCCTTCATTAAAGACGCTTTCGCGGGATATTAATTCCCCCGAACACAGATTCTGTTGAGAGTCTTTAGTCGCAGGTGCCCGTGCGGGCGATCGAGCGCTGCACAGCAGCGAATGCTGCCAACACCCGCAAGCATAGGGGGGTTGAACGAATATGGGAAATTTCTGTGCAAATCAGCAGACTTAGGAACTTTTGGATCCCTTTTGCGGGGGCTGCAAGCCCGGGGGAACAACGCCAGGTTTAACGTTTGCGGTAGTGCCTCTGCCCAGCAATCGCGTCGAGTTTAACGTTTGCGACGTCATTCCAGGCCCGATGAGCTCAGCCCAGCAGCGCCACCGACTTGATTTGCGCCACCAGTTGCTGGCCGTTGTGCAGGCCCAGCTGATCGGCCGAGTAGCGGGTGATCCGGGCCAGCAGCACACTGCCGTCGGCATCGAGGCTGACCAGTACGTGGGCACTGTTGTCGGCCGGCCGGTAGCCGCTGACCCTGACCGGCAAACGGTTGAGGATGCTCGAGTGGGCCTCCGTGGCCAGGCTCAGGCTGACATCCCGGGCCTGTACCTTGAGTCGCAGGGCGGTGCCCAGGGCCAGCGGTTCGTGGGCCAGGCGCAGTTCGAGGTCGCTGCCCGGCAATTGCAGGCCAAGCAGCTGGTAGTGCGGATCGTAACGGCTGACCCGGCCCTCGATGATCACCCCGGCATCATCGCCCTGGGCCAGGGGCAGGTCGAGGCGGGCGAGGGTGGCGGCAATCGGGCCGCTGGCCTGGACCTTGCCCTGCTCCAGCAATACCAGGTGGTCGGCCAGCCGGGCCACTTCATCCTGGGCATGGCTGACGTAGACCAGCGGGATCTCCAACTCGTCGTGCAGGCGCTCCAGGTAAGGCAGGATCTCGCGCTTGCGCGGGCCGTCGAGGGCCGCCAGGGGTTCGTCCATCAACAGCAGTTGCGGGCTGCTGAGCAAGGCGCGGGCGATACC
This sequence comes from Pseudomonas sp. BGr12, assembly GCF_030272895.1. Classification (GTDB taxonomy): domain Bacteria; phylum Pseudomonadota; class Gammaproteobacteria; order Pseudomonadales; family Pseudomonadaceae; genus Pseudomonas. The sequence goes on from NZ_JALRNF010000030.1 coordinate 62,182, forward strand.
CACCCGTTGCGCTTCACCCCCGGAAAGGGTAGCGGGCTTGCGTTCGAGCAAGTGTTCGATGCCCAGCAGCGCACAGGCCTGGTCCAGGCTGACCTTGCGTGCCTGTGGGGCGATCCGCCGCCAGCCGAAGGTCAGGTTGCCGTGTACCGAAAGGTGCGGGAACAGGCTGGGCTCCTGGAACACATAGCCGACCGGGCGCAGATGCGGGGCCAGGAAATGCCCGCGCCGCGAGTCCTGCCAGATCTGCCCGTTGACTTCGATATAGGCCTCGGGGGCGCGCTCCAGCCCGGCCAGGCAGCGCAGGCAGGTGGTCTTGCCGGAACCGGAGTGGCCGAACAAGGCACTGATGCCGCGCCCTGGCAATTGCAGGTCGACGTCCAGTTCGAAGTCGTCACGGCTGACCTTGAGGCGGGCATGGATCATCTTGTGCATGGCTCAGCTCCAGGCCGACTTGCCACTGCGGCTGGAGTACAGCGCCAGCAGCACGAGGAAGGAGAACACCAGCATGGCCCCGGCCAGCCAGTGCGCCTGCAGGTATTCCATGGCCTCGACATGGTCGAAGATCTGTACCGAAACCACCCGGGTCTTGTCGGGAATATTGCCGCCGATCATCAGTACCACGCCGAACTCACCCACGGTGTGGGCAAAGCCCAGGATACTGGCAGTGATGAAACCGGGGCGGGCCAGGGGCAGCACGACATGGACGAAGCTGTCCCAGGGCGTGGCGCGCAGGGTCGCCGCCACTTCCAGCGGCCGCTCGCCAATGGCGCTGAAGGCGTTCTGCAGCGGCTGTACCACAAAGGGCATGGAATAGATCACCGAGCCGATCACCAGGCCGCTGAAGCTGAACACCACCGTGCCCAGCCCCAGCGCCTCGGTGGTCTGGCCGATCCAGCCATTGGGCCCCAGGGCCAGCAACAGGTAGAAGCCGATGACCGTCGGTGGCAGCACCAGCGGCAGGGCCACCACCGCGCCCACCGGCCCGCGTAGCCAGGAGCGCGTGCGCGCCAGCCACCAGGCGATGGGGGTGCCGACCAGCAACAGGATCAGGGTGGTCAGGCTGGCCAGTTTGAAGGTCAGCCAGATGGCACCCAGGTCGCTGGCATCCAATGGCATCAGATTTCGTACCCGTAGGACTTGATCACCGCAGCGGCCTTCGGCCCCTTGAGGTAGTCGACCAGTGCCTTGGCCGCCGGGTTGTCCTTGCCCTTGTTGAGGATCAGCGCATCCTGCTTGATCGGCTCATGCAGGCTGGCCGGGACGATCCAGGCCGAACCCTGGCTGATCTTGCCGTCCTTGTAGATTTGCGACAGGGCCACGAAGCCCAGCTCGGCATTGCCGGTGGAGACGAACTGATAGGCCTGGGTGATGTTCTGGCCCTCGACGATCTTGGCCTTGGTAGCGTCGGTCAACTTGAGCTTGTCCAGCACCTGGGTAGCGGCCAGGCCATAGGGGGCGGCCTTGGGGTTGGCGATGGCGAGGTGTTTGAAGGCGTTGTGCTTGAGGACTTCGCCTTTGTCATCGACATAGCCGTCTTTGGCCGACCACAGGGCCAGGGTGCCGATGGCATAGGTGAAGCGCGAGCCCTTGACGCTGTCGCCTTCGCTTTCCAGCTTGGCCGGAGTGCTGTCGTCGGCGGCGAGGAAGACTTCGAACGGCGCGCCGTTCTTGATCTGCGCGTAGAACTGCCCGGTGGCGCCATAGGCGGCGACCAGCTTGTGCCCGGTGTCTTTCTCGAAATCCTTGGCAATGGCCTGGATCGGCGCGGTGAAGTTGGCCGCGACCGCCACTTGGACCTCATCGGCCCAGGCACTGTTGAAGGTCATGAAAGTGGCCAGGGCGGCCAGGGCGAAACGGGGTGCGCACGTACTCATGAAACACAGCTCCAGGGACTGAGGGTTATCGTTATATACGCAACTATATAGCGATAACCCGACAGACGGGAAGTGCTGCTTCAGCGCTTGAGCTGGGCGAGGGTGTCGGCCGCCAGTTTGCGCGTCAGTTCAAAGGCCGACAGCGACTGGCCCCGGCCCAGGCGTAGCGCCTGCCCGGCCCAGAGATTGCTGAAGTCGCTGTTGCCGCGCGGTTCACTGATCGCCCGCAGGGGCATCAGTGCACCGCCGGCCAGGGGGAAGTGGGGCGCCAGTTCGCTCATCGGGCCCAGTTCATCCATGATCCGCGTCGTGATGCCGCGGGCCGGGCGACCGGTAAACAGGTTGGTCAGGGCCGTGTCGCTTTCCCGGGCGCTGTGCAGGGCCTGGCGATGAAAGGCCGACACCTTGGCCTCTGGGCAGAACAGGTAGGCGGTGCCCAGTTGCACCGCCGAGGCGCCCAGGGCCAGGGCGGCGACGATACCGCGATGGTCGCCGATGCCGCCGGCGGCAATCACCGGCACCTGCACGGCATCGACGATTTGCGGCACCAGCGCGAAGGTGCCGACCTGGCTGTTGAGGTCGGTGCTGAGGAACATCCCGCGATGGCCGCCGGCTTCACAGCCCATGGCGATGATCGCGTCGCAGCCGTTGCGCTCCAGCCACAGGGCCTCTTCGACCGTGGTGGCGCTGGAGATCACCTTGGCGCCGGTGGCCTTGACCCGCGCCAGCAGGCTCGCTTCGGGCAGGCCGAAGTGAAAACTGACCACCTCGGGCTTGAAGGCTTCGACCAACTGGCAACTGGCGTCGTCGAACGGCGCACGGTTGGAGACCGGCGTGGGCGCCTCGAAGTCGGCACCCAGTTCGTCATAGTAAGGCTTGAGCGCCTGTTTCCAGACCGCGGCCCGGGCCGGGTCGGGTTGTGGCGGGGTATGGCAGAAGAAATTGACATTCAGCGGGCCGTTGCTGGCCTGCCTGAAGGTCTGCAGCTCGGCGCGGATCTGTTCGAGGCTCAGGGTTGCACAAGGCAGGGAACCCAGGCCGCCGGCATTGCTGACCTCGATGGCCATGGCCGAACCGGTGGCACCGGCCATGGGCGCCTGCAGGATCGGCACATCAATGCCGAACAGATCAAGAAGACGGGTATCCGGCCATCGGCTCATGCCTGGGTTCCTTGTGCGGGGTGGTTACAGGGCCTTGCTCACCTTGACGTCGGTGATCTTGCGGGCATCTTCGCCGTGCAGTTTTTCCAGGGCGGCGCGGACCTGCTCCGGCGCATCGCTGCTGAGCTGGGCGAAGTCGAAACGGCGTTCGCCGTCGAGCTTGTACTTGATGACGTACTTGGTGGTCTGGTCCATGGGCTTATCTCAATTTCGACGACGAACGGCGGATGATCTTGATCTTGTGGGTGAAGGTCGGCTTGGTCACGGCCGACAGCGCCCTGGGGCCGACGGTGTCGATGGTGATGTTCCAGAACCCGGTGCTGGGCACGGTGATCTTCGCCGGAAAACGGTCGAACGCACCGCCGTGGTAGGTATGACGGCCGCCGTTCTTGAAGCTGCGGAAGTTGGCGTCGTTCATCAGGCGGATGTTGCAGCGCTGGGAACACTCGATGACGACGATGTCGTCTTCGTTGAGGTGTTCGCGCTGGTGTACGAATTTCATGTTGCTCTCCGCAATGGATCTTTCGGGCAAACTAAAACGATACCAGATTCGATGGTTGCGCTGTCGCCCTTCGTGGCGGATCCGCGATAAATCTGCCAATCCAGGGAGCAAAATGGCCCGGACGCGGTCTGAGTCTTTTTCCGTGGTGGAGGTGTAGCTTGATGAAGTGGGTTGTAGCAGCGTTGGCAGTCACGCTGGGCGGGTGTGCCAGTGTGTCGGAACTGGAGAGTACGCCGGAAACCATGAGCGTCATTTCCGGCAAGAAGCCCAAGGAGTACGCCGATTGCGTACAGCAGCAACTGGCTGAATCCCGTGGTCCGCTGACGGTCGAACCCTTTCATGAAGGCGGCGTGCGCCTGGTGGTACCACAAAAGGTCGGTGACGGGCCTGCCGCCGTGGTGGACATCAATGAGCGAGGTAGCGGCAGCAGCATCAAGCTGTACGAGCGCTTGAACAACTTCCCGCTGCGCCTGGGTGATGTGAAGACGGCAGCGACCGTTTGCATTTCCGGCTGAGGCCGTCTGTTCATCAGCCGAGTCAACCGTTTCAGCTGGCAAGTTGCCATTTTCGTTGTTGTAGCTCAGGACAGCTAGGCCTACTATCCATAGGCTTATAAACAATAAGTCTAAGCTTATAACAAGAGAATGGAGTCCGTGATGATCCCACTGGATCGCATCCTGATCAGTAGCCTGCTGCTGTGCTCAGCAGGTGCCGTTCATGCCGCAGATGGCCAGAAAGTCTTCAGCCAGGGCGGGCAGAACCCCGCCGCCATGGCGTGCCTGGGGTGCCATGGCGCCGACGGCAAGGGCATGGCCGCCGCCGGTTTTCCGCGCCTGGCCGGGTTGCCCGCAGCCTACCTGAGCAAGCAACTGCACGATTTTCGTGACGGCAGTCGCAAGAACCCGATCATGGAACCTTTGGCCAAGGCCCTCAGCGATGAGGAAATCCAGGCGGTCACCGCCACCCTGGCGGCCATGCCCGCCGAGCCTGTGGCCGATACCCGCCGGCAACAGATGGCCAGCGATGCCACCGAAAAACTGGCCCTGTACGGCGACTGGAGCCGCCAGCTGCCAGGCTGTGTGCAATGCCACGGCCCGGGTGGTGTCGGGGTGGGCGAGCACTTCCCGCCGCTGGCCCATCAGCCTGCTGCCTACCTGGTGGCACAGCTCAATGCCTGGCGCGACGGTAGCCGCCAGAACGATCCGAACCAGCTGATGGTGGGCGTGGCCAAGGCCATGAGCGATGAGGAAATCAAGGCGGTGGCCAACTATTTCGCCAGCCCCGCCAGCCAGGGAGGCAAGCCATGAAACTGATGATTTTCGGTGTCTTGTCCCTGGCCCTGGGCAATGCCCAGGCCGCCCCCATTGCCATGGACGACCAGTCGCAACTGCAGGTGCCGGCCGCCGGCAGCGCGCCGGCTTTCGTTCCGCCGGCGGAAAGCGAACTGCCGGACAATGCCTTCGGAAAGATGGTTCGCCAGGGCCACGCGCTGTTCGTCGACACCCGTCGGCTGATGCCGGACAAGGTCGGCAACGGCCTGAACTGCAGCAACTGCCACCTGGACCAGGGCCGCCTGGGCAATTCGGCGCCGCTTTGGGGCGCGTACCCCATGTACCCGGCCTATCGCAAGAAAAACGACAAGGTCAACACCTTTGCCGAGCGTATCCAGGGCTGCTTCCAGTTCAGCATGAACGGCACGCCACCGGCCGCCGACAGCCCGCAGATGACCGCGCTGTCGGTCTATGCCTACTGGCTGGCGAGCAAGGCGCCCATTGGCGTGGAAACGCCGGGGCGGGGCTATCCCGAGGTGCCGCAGCCCGCGCAAGGCTATGACTTCAAGCGCGGCGAGCAGGTCTACCAGCAGCAGTGCGCGATCTGCCATGGCGCCGAAGGCCAGGGCCAGAAAGTGGCCCAGGACTATGTGATGCCGCCGCTCTGGGGCAAGGACTCGTACAACTGGGGGGCCGGCATGCACCGGATCAACACCGCCGCTTCCTTCATCAAATACAACATGCCCCTGGGCAAGCCCGGCAGCCTGAGCGACCAGCAGGCCTGGGATGTCGCTGCTTTCATCAACCGCCATGAACGGCCCCAGGACCCGCGCCTGGTGGACGGTTCGGTCGAGAAAACCCGTCTCAAGTACCACGCCAACGACGGGGTCAACCTCTACGGGCAGACACTCGACGGCGTGCTGATCGGGCAGGGGACCGGCAAGTAGCGCAGGCTACACGGACATCCGTTCGATCAGCGCCCACAGGCGCGCATCCTCGAAATCCGCCACCACCAGCTGCGCCCCGGCCTCGAGCAGGGCTTCGGGCGCCTGGCTGGTGGACAGACCGACGGTGAAGACTCCGGCGCGGCTGGCGGCGGTTACCCCCGGTACCGAATCCTCGAAGGCCAGGGCATGGGGCGCCGGGGCCTGCAGGCGCTCAAGCGCGGTGAGGTAGGGCAGCGGATCGGGCTTGGCCCGGGGCAGTTCCTCGGCCACCAGCACGTGCCCGAAGCGTCCCTCCAGGCCCATGGCCGCCAGCATATGCACGGCATTGGCCCGTGGGGCATTGGTGACCACGGCCATGCCGATGCCGCGTTGCTCGGCATGGGCGAGCAGGCGCAGCAGTCCGGCGGTGGGTTCGAGGCTGGGCGACAGGGCGCGAAAGCGCGCTTCCTTGCGATCGGCGAACAGCAGGTGCTCGGCCAGCGGGCGGTCGGGGAACAGGTAGCGGCACAGTTCGGCGTTGGCCCGGCCGCTGATGTGGGCGTCGAACTGCGCTTCGGTCAGTTCCCGGCCGTCTTCGCGCAGCAGCTGTTGCATGGCCAGCAGGTGGAGCCTGTCGGTATCGGTCAGGGTTCCGTCGAGGTCGAACAGCAGGGCTTCAAGCATTGCGGGCATCCAGGCAAGGGCCGCTGATCATAACCCGATCGAGGGGGCTGGTCAGTGCGCACGGAAAAGAGTACAAATGTACTCCATGAACAGATTATCGCCCAAACGCAACGCCATCCTCGCCTTCATCCGCGAGCGCATCGCCGACCATGGCCAGCCGCCGAGCCTGGCCGACATCGCCACGGCCTTCGGTTTCGCTTCGCGCAGCGTGGCGCGCAAGCATATCCAGGCCCTGTGCGAGGCCGGCTTCATCGAGGTCACGCCCAACCAGGCGCGGGGCATTCGCCTGGCCGGGGCGCTGCGCCGGCCCGAGGTGCTGGAGATCCCGGTGCTGGGCCAGGTGGCGGCCGGCCGGCCGATCGGCCCGGACGTCGATATCCATGAGCAACTGATGCTCGATGCCCACTTGTTCAGCCGCTCGCCCGACTACCTGCTCAAGGTGCGCGGCGACTCGATGATCGACGACGGCATTCTCGACGGTGACCTGGTCGGCATTCGCCAGCAGGCCGAGGCCCGTGACGGGCAGATCATCGTCGCCCGCCTCGACGGCGAGGTGACCATCAAGCGTTTCGAACGACTCGGCTCCGGGCAGTACCGGCTGCTGCCACGCAACCCGGCCTATGCGCCGATCGAGGTCGGCCCCGGCCAGGACTTCGTCATCGAAGGCGTGTTCTGCGGCCTGGTGAGGCGCGGCTGATGGGCGCGGTGCTCAGCCTCGACGGCCTGCTGGACCAGCAGCGGGTCTGGAAGGGTCGCCCCCAGGCTCGGCCCCAGGGCCTGCAGCCCACCGGCCATGCGGCGCTGGATGCGGCGCTGCCGGGCGGGGGCTGGCCAGCCGGCGCCCTCACCGAGCTGTTGCTGGCCGCCGAAGGCTGTGGCGAGTTGCAGTTGCTCTGGCCGAGCCTGGCGCGGCTGACCGCCAGCGGCGAGCGGGTGGTGCTGGTTGCGCCACCGTTCATTCCCTACGCACCGGCCTGGCAGGCCGCCGGCGTCGACCTGCGCCAGCTGAGCCTGGTGCAGGCGGCGCCGGCCGAGGTGCTCTGGGCTGCCGAACAGTGCCTGCGCTCGGGCAGTTGCGGCGCGGTGCTGTGCTGGCCGCACAAGGCCGACGACCGTGCCTTGCGCCGCTTGCAGGTGGCCGCCGAAAGCGGCCAGACCCTGGCCTTCGCCTGTCGCCCGCAGCAGGCGGCGCTGAACCCTTCGCCAGCGGCGCTGCGCATTGCCGTGGATGCGCGCCCGGCCCAGTGGCGGGTGCTCAAGTGCCGTGGCGGGCTTGCCCCGGCCGCGCCCATTGCCTGCCCCGGGCGAGGCTGATGGGCCATGCTCTGGGCTTGTATCCTGCTGCCGCAGCTGGCGCTCGACGCCGTGCTGCGTGGCCGCGACGACCCCGACGAACCGCTGGTGCTGCTCAGCGGCCCGGCCCAGCGCCGGGTGCTGCAGGCGGTCAACCCGGCCGCGGCCGCCCTCGGCCTGCGCGCCGGCCAGCCGTTGACCACGGCCCAGGCGCTGGCCGGGCACTTCACCTGCGTCGAACATGACCCGGCGGCCATCGAGCCGTTGCAGCAACTGCTCGCCGCCTGGGCCTATCGCTTCAGTTCCCAGGTCAGCCTGCATTACCCGCGGGTGCTGCTCCTGGAGGTCGAGTCCAGCCTGGGCCTGTTCGGGCCGTGGCCTGCGTTCGAGGCGCGTTTGCGCGCGGAGCTGCGGGCCCTGGGCTTTCGCCACCGTATCGTCCTGGCCAGCAACCCGGTGGCGGCGCGCATGCTCGCCAACTGTCACGATGGCCTGGCGCTCGATGACCCCGAGCAGACCCGCGTCGCCCTCGAACAACTGCCCATCGAGCGGGTCGGTCTGCCGGCAGAGGCGGCCAGCGCCTTTGCGCGCATGGGCCTGCGCCGGCTCGGCCAGGTCATGGCGCTGCCACGCGAGGCCCTGGCCCGGCGCTTTGCCGCCGCCGTGCAGCTGCACCTGGATCGCCTGCTGGGCGTGCGGCCCATGGCGTTGGCCTTCTACCTGCCGCCCGATCGATTCGATGCTCGCCTGGAGCTGAACTTCGATGTCGAATCGCACCAGGCCCTGCTGTTTCCGCTGCGCCGGCTGATCAACGACCTGGCCGCCTTCCTGGCCGGCCGCGACTGTGGCGTGCAACGCTTTACCCTGCACCTGGAGCACGCCGAGGGGCCGGACACCTGCGTGGCGGTCGGCCTGTTGGCGGCCGAGCGCGACCCGCTGATGCTCTTCGAACTGGCCCGCGGCCGCCTCGAGCAATTGCAACTGGGCGCACCGGTGCGCAACCTGCGCCTGTTGGCCGACGACCTGCCGGCCTTCGTGCCGCAGCACAGCGAACTGTTCGACCCGCGCCCGCAGCAGAACCAGCCCTGGGAGCAACTGCGCGAGCGCTTGCGTGCGCGCCTGGGCGATGGCGCGGTGCGCAGCCTTGCGGCCGAGGCCGACCACCGCCCCGAATGCGCCTGGCGCCTGGACAGCGCGTCGAAGCCCGTGCCGACCCTGGCGGCGCCGCGTCCGGGTTGGTTGCTGGCCGAACCCCAGGCCTTGCCCGGGGTGGGGGTGACGCTGCTGACCGGCGCCGAGCGGATCGAATCCGGCTGGTGGGACGGCGGCGATGTGCGCCGCGATTACTACCGGGTGCAAACCCCGGCCGGGCTGTATGCCTGGGCCTACCGCAACCTCGGTGAGGACGGCCCCTTGTGGCTGCAGGGCTGGTTCGCATGAGCACGCCCCAGGGTTATGCCGAGCTGCACTGCCTGTCGAATTTCAGCTTCCAGCGTGGCGCCTCCAGCGCCCGGGAGCTGTTCGAGCGGGCGCGCCAGCAGGGCTACCGGGCCCTGGCGATCACCGACGAGTGCACCCTGGCCGGCATCGTCCGCGCCTGGCAGGCGGCCAGGGCCGTGGAGCTGGCGCTGATCGTCGGCAGTGAAGTGCGCCTGCATGACGGCCCCAAGCTGGTGCTGTTGGCCCAGGACCTGGCCGGCTACCAGCACCTGTGCCGGCTCATCACCCTGGGCCGGCGACGGGCGGAGAAGGGCGCCTACCGGTTGTTGCGCGAGGACTTCGACACCGCGCTGGACGGCCTGCTGGCCCTGTGGCTGCCCGAGGGTGACGAGCATGACCTGACCACAGGCGAATGGCTGCGCGAGCGCTTCGCCGACCGCCTGTGGCTGGCGGTGGAGCTGCACCGCGGCGCCGACGACGGGCTGCGCCTGCACCAGCAACTGGCCCTGGCCGCCGGGCTGGGTATTCCGGCGGTGGCTGCCGGTGACGTGCACATGCATGCCCGGGGCCGCCGCGCCCTGCAGGACAGCATGACCGCCATCCGCCATCACTGCACCGTGGCCGAGGCCGGGCAGCGCCTGTTCGCCAATGGCGAACGCCACCTGCGCCCCCTGGTGCAGCTGACCGAGTTGTACCCGCCGGCCTTGCTCGACGAAACCCTGCGCATCGCCGCACGCTGCCGTTTCGACCTGAGCCAGTTGCGCTACCAGTACCCCCGCGAACTGGTGCCCGCCGGCCAGACCGCCACGGCCTGGCTGCGCCACCTGTGCGAGCAGGGGCAGCGCTGGCGCTGGCCCGCAGGGACCGAGCAGAAGGCGCGCGATGCCCTGGAACATGAGCTGGAGCTGATCGCCGAGCTGAACTACGAGAGCTACTTCCTCACCGTCCACGACATCGTCAACTTTGCCCGGGGCCAGGGCATCCTCTGCCAGGGGCGCGGTTCGGCGGCCAACTCGGTGGTGTGCTACGTGCTGGGCATCACCGAGCTGGACCCGATGCGCAGCCACCTGTTGTTCGAGCGTTTCTTGTCCCGCGAGCGGGATGAACCGCCGGACATCGACGTCGACTTCGAGCACGAGCGCCGCGAAGAAGTCCTGCAGTATGTGTTCAGCCGCTACGGCCGCCACCGCGCGGCCCTGACCGCCGTGGCCAGCACCTACCATGCCGCTGGCGCGGTGCGCGACATCGCCCGGGTGCTGGGCCTGCCGGTGGCGCAGATCAACGCCCTGGCCGACTGTTGCGGACGCTGGAGCGATCGCCTGCCGGCGGCCGAACAACTGCGTGAAGCCGGCTTCGACCCCGACAGCCCCTTGCTGCGCCGGGTGCTGGCGCTGACCGGCGAGCTGATCGGCTTTCCCCGGCACCTGTCCCAGCACCCGGGCGGTTTCGTGATTTCCGAGCAGCCGCTGGACAGCCTGGTGCCGGTGGAGAACGCCGCCATGGACGGACGTACGGTGATCCAGTGGGACAAGGACGACCTCGACCTGGTCGGCCTGCTCAAGGTCGATATCCTCGCCCTGGGCATGCTCAGTGCCTTGCGCCGCTGCTTCGACCTCTTGTACCGCCATCGCGGTCGTGAACTGACCCTGGCAACGATCCCCGCCGACTGTGCCGCCACCTACGAAATGATCGGCCGCGCCGACACCGTCGGGGTGTTCCAGATCGAGTCGCGGGCGCAGATGGCCATGCTGCCGCGGCTCAAGCCGAAGAACTTCTACGACCTGGTGATCGAGGTGGCCATCGTCCGCCCCGGGCCGATCCAGGGCGACATGGTCCATCCCTACCTGCGTCGGCGGCAGAACCTGGAGCCGGTGAGCTACCCGTCACCGGCGCTGAAACAGGTGTTCGAGCGCACCCTGGGTGTACCGCTGTTCCAGGAGCAGGTGATGGAGCTGGCCATGGTCGCCGGCGGTTATTCGGCCGGCGAAGCCGACCAGCTGCGTCGGGCCATGGCCGCCTGGAAGCGTCACGGCGGCCTGGAGCCGCACCGCGAACGGCTGATTCGCGGCATGCTCGACAACGGCTACAGCGCCGAATTCGCCGAGCGCATCTTCGAGCAGATCAAGGGCTTTGGCAGCTATGGTTTTCCCGAGTCCCATGCCGCCAGCTTCGCCTTGCTGACCTACGCCAGTTGCTGGCTCAAGTGCCATGAGCCGGCGATCTTCGCCTGCGCGCTGATCAACAGCTGGCCCATGGGCTTCTACAGCCCCGACCAGATTCTCCAGGATGCCCGCCGCCATCGCATCGAGATTCGTCCGGTGGATGCCTGCCACAGCGACTGGGACTGCAGCCTGGAACCGGGGGCAGGGCAGGCCCTGGCCCTGCGCCTGGGCCTGCGGCAGATCCGCGGCTTTCGCGAGGCCGATGCCCGGCGCATCGAGCAGGCCCGCAGCGAACAAGCCTGGCGCGATGTCAGCGACCTGTGCCTGCGCGCGCAACTCGATGCCCGCGCCCGTGAGTTGTTGGCCGACGCCGGTGCCCTGCGCGGACTGGCCAGCGACCGTTACCGGGCGCGCTGGAGCGTGGCGGCGGTGCAGGCGCAGTTGCCGTTGTTCGCCGGTATCGATGCCCCGCAAGAGGCGCCGGTCGACTTGCCGCAACCGACGGTCGGCGAAGACCTGTTCGCCGATTACGCCAGTGTCGGCACCACCCTGGGGCCTCATCCGCTGACCCTGCTGCGCCGCCGCCTCGATGTCCTGGGCTGTCGCAGCTCCCGGGCGCTGGAGGCGGCCGAGCATGGCGACAAGGTCAGCGTGGCGGGCCTGGTGACGGGACGACAGCGCCCGGGGACGGCCAGTGGAGTGACCTTCGTGACCCTTGAGGATGAGTTCGGCAATGTCAACGTGGTGGTCTGGCGTGACCTCGCCGAGCGACAGCGCCGGGTCCTGGTGGGGGCGAGGTTGATGCGGGTGAGCGGGCGGCTTGAAAGTGAGAGCGGGGTGCGTCACCTGATCGCCCAGCGCCTGGAAGACCTCAGCGAGCTATTGCAGGGGCTGGATGTGCGCAGCCGGGATTTTCACTGAGAGAGTCCATCGCAGGCTTCGCCAGCTCCCACAAGAGCCGGTACCTGCAGCCCCCATCATTGTGGGAGCTGGCGAAGCCTGCGATGGGAGCAGAATCAGACCATCGCCAACCCCTGCTTGCGCGTCGGCGCCGGGAACGCCCGGTCGATGGCGCGCAGCTCTTCGCTGCTGAGGGTCAGGCTGGCAGCCGCGGCATTGCGGCGTACATGCTCCGGATCCACCGCCTTGGGAATGGCGATGACGTCGGCCTGGCGAGTGACCCAGGCCAGGCTCACCTGGGCCGGGGTGGCGCCATGCTGCTCGGCGATCTCTGCCAAGGTCGGGTGCTTGAGCAGGCGACCGGCCTGGGCCAGCGGGCAGTAGGCCATGGTCGGCAACTGGCGTTGCCGGCTCCAGGGCAGCAAGTCGAACTCGATGCCGCGCTGGGCCGGGTTGTACAACACCTGGTTGGTGGCGCAGTCGGGGTTGTGCAGCTCACGCAGGTCGTCGACATCGAAGTTCGACACCCCCCAACGACCGATCTTGCCCGCTTCGCGCAAGCGCTCGAAGGCTTCGACGGTTTCTTCCAGCGGGTACTGGCCACGCCAGTGCAGCAGGTACAGGTCGATGTAGTCGGTGCCCAGGCGCTTGAGGCTGCGCTCGCACGCGGCAGGCACGCCCTGGCGGCTGGCGTTGTGCGGGTAGACCTTGCTGACCACGAAGACCTGGTCGCGGCGCCCGGCAATGGCCTGGCCCACCACCTGCTCGGCGCCACCCTCGGCATACATCTCGGCGGTGTCGATCAGGCTCAGGCCCAGTTCGATGCCTTGCTGCAGGGCGGCCACCTCGCGGCTGCGCTGGCCCGGGTCTTCGCCCATGTACCAGGTGCCCTGGCCGATGGCCGGAACCGTTTTGTCGGCTAACTTCACTGTACGCATGTCACCTCCTGGGGGCGGGTATGTTCCTGCAGCACCTCGAGCAGCGCCTGGGCCGCTGCCGAGAGTTTATGGTCAGCCAGCAGGCTGACGCCAATGCGCCGTTCGATGCGCGGCTCGACCAGGGTCACGCAGCGCGCACCGAGCTCTTCCATCTGGCGGATGCACAGGGCCGGTACCGCACTGACCCCCAGGCCGTTGGCGACCATGCGGCCGATGGTCGACAACTGGTGGCTCTCGAAGGCCACCGCCAGCTTGCCGTGTTCGACCGCCAGGTGTTGCTCCAGCAACAGGCGCACCGCCGACGGCCGTTGCAGGGCGATGAAGTCCTCGGCCAGCAGTTCGCGCCAGCTGACCTGGGCTTGCCTGGCCAGGGGCGAGTCGGCCGGCACCACGGCGACGAAGCGTTCCAGGAACAGCGGCTTGAACAGCATCGGCTCGCTGGCCTCGGGCTCGAAGCCGATGCCCAGTTCCACCCGGCGATGGCGCACCAGTTCCAGCACCTGTTCGTTGATCACGTCGTGCACCGTGACATTGACCCGCGGGTAGCGTTGGCGGAAGACCTTGAGCGTCGCCGGCAGCAGGTTGCCGGCAAAGGCCGGCATGGCGGCGATGGACACCCGCCCCAGTTGCAGGGTGAAGCGCTGGCGCAGCAGTTCCTCGGTGTTTTCCCAGTCGGCCAGCAGTTGCCGGGCCAGCGGCAGCAGCACCTCGCCTTCGGGGGTCAGGCTGACGCTGCGGGTGGTGCGGCTGAGCAGGGCGCCGCCGAGGTTGTCTTCCAGGCCCTTGATGGTCAGGCTCAGGGCCGGCTGCGACAGGTGCAGGTACTCACCGGCCTGGGCGAAGCTCTGGAATTTGGCGACGGCGACGAAGGCGCGCAGCTGTTTGACGTTCATCGGCTTGGCTCTATTCTTTTGGAAAACAAATCAAATGATCATAAAAACAAAATTAACAAATAAGTCTAACGGGGTGAAGATGGCGCAAACGCTCGCCGACACCCCTGTCGGTTCAACAACTACAAAAGGCGGATCAGCATGGCCGGACTGGACAAGCGCGTAGCAACCTATGAACAGGCCCTTGAAGGCCTGACCGACAACATGACGGTACTGGCCGGTGGTTTCGGCCTGTGCGGCATCCCGGAAAACCTCATCAACGAAATCAAGCGTCGTGGCGTCAAGGGCCTGACCGTGGTTTCCAACAACTGCGGCGTCGACGGCTTCGGCCTGGGCGTACTGCTCGAAGATCACCAGATCCGCAAGATGGTCGCCTCCTACGTGGGCGAGAACGCCGAGTTCGAACGCCAGCTGCTCAGCGGCGAGCTGGAAGTGGAACTCACCCCGCAAGGCACCCTGGCCGAGAAAATGCGCGCAGGTGGTGCCGGCATCCCGGCCTTCTTCACCGCCACCGGCTACGGCACCCCGGTTGCCGAAGGCAAGGAAGTGCGCGAGTTCAATGGTCGCAAGTACATCCTCGAAGAGGCCATCACCGGCGACTTCGCCATCGTCAAGGGCTGGAAGGCCGACCACTACGGCAACGTGGTGTACCGCAACACCGCGCAGAACTTCAACCCGCTGGCCGCCACCGCCGGCAAGATCACCGTGGTCGAGGTCGAGGAGATCGTCGAGCCGGGTGTGCTGCTGCCCACCGAGATCCACACCCCGGGTATCTATGTCGACCGGGTGATTGTCGGCACCTTCGAGAAGCGCATCGAAAAGCGCACCGTCAAGGCCTGAGCCATCCCCAACAGAACAACAAAGAGATCCTGACCATGGCACTTACCCGCGAACAAATGGCCCAGCGCGTCGCCCGCGAACTCAAGGACGGCTACTACGTCAACCTCGGCATCGGCATTCCGACCCTGGTGGCCAACTACGTCCCGGCCGATATGGACGTGATGCTGCAATCGGAAAACGGCCTGCTGGGCATGGGTGAATTCCCCACCGAAGCGCAGCTGGACGCCGACATGATCAACGCCGGCAAGCAGACCGTGACCGCCCGTCGTGGCGCGTCGATCTTCAGCTCGGCCGAATCCTTCGCCATGATCCGTGGCGGTCACGTCGACCTCACCGTGCTCGGCGCCTTCGAAGTGGACGTGGAAGGCAACATCGCCTCCTGGATGATCCCCGGCAAGCTGGTCAAAGGCATGGGCGGCGCCATGGACCTGGTGGCCGGTGCCGACAACATCATCGTCACCATGACCCACGCCTCCAAGGACGGCGAGTCCAAGCTGCTGACGCGCTGCAGCCTGCCGCTGACCGGTGCCGGCTGCATCCGCAAGGTGCTGACTGACCTGGCGTACCTGGAGATCGAGAACGGCGCCTTCATCCTGCGCGAGACCGCGCCTGGGGTGTCGGTTGAGGAAATCATCGAGAAGACTGCCGGTAAGCTGATCGTGGCGGACGATGTTAAAGAGATGACGTTTTAAGTAAGCCTTTCGGGCCTCATCGCGGGGCGAGCCCGCTCCTACAGGAACCACGCATTCCTGGTAGGAGCGGGCTTGCCCCGCGATGAGGCCTTTGTCGTTTCAAATAAAACCAATAAAAGGATGTTCCCCGTGGCCGCTGATATTCAAGACAGCCGCTCCGCCCGCTTTGCCCTGCGTTGCTCGAACTGGGCCGAACGCTGGTTCCCTGATTCGTGGGTGTTCGCCGCCCTGGCGGTGGTACTGGTGTCCGTCGCCGCCCTGGCCATGGGCGCCAAGCCCCTGGACACGGCCAAGGCCTTTGGCGATGGCTTCTGGAGCCTGATTCCCTTCACCATGCAGATGGCCTTCGTGGTCATCGGCGGTTATGTGGTGGCCAGCTCACCACCGGCGGTCAAGCTGATCGACCGCCTGGCGCGCCTGCCGAAAAACGGTCGCTCGGCGGTGTGCTGGGTGGCGTTGATCTCAATGCTGGCGTCCTTGCTCAACTGGGGCCTGTCGCTGGTGTTCGGCGGCCTGCTGGTGCGCGCCCTGGCCCGTCGCAGCGAGCTGAAAATGGACTACCGCGCCGCCGGTGCTGCCGCCTACCTGGGCCTGGGCGCGGTCTGGGCCCTGGGCCTGTCGTCCTCGGCTGCGCAGTTGCAGGCCAACCCGGCCAGCCTGCCACCGTCGATCCTGGCGATCACCGGGGTGATCCCGTTCACCGAAACCATCTTCCTCTGGCAGTCCGGGGTGATGCTCGCCGCGCTGGTGGTGGTGTCGCTGGTGGTGGCCTATGCCACTGCGCCGGGGCCGGGCAGTGCCCGCAGCGCCGAAGCCTGTGGGGTCGACCCGAGCTTCTCGGCGCCACCGCCGCCGCAGCGCACGCGGCCGGGTGAGTGGCTGGAGTACAGCCCGATCCTGACCTTGCTGCTGGTAGTGCTGGCCGGCGGCTGGTTGTACAACGAGTTCGCCACCAAGCCTGCGATCCTGGCGATTTCCGGGCTTAACACCTACAACCTGCTGTTCATCATGCTCGGTGCCTTGCTGCACTGGCGCCCGCGCAGCTTCCTCGATGCCGTGGGCCGCGCCGTGCCGACCACCACCGGGGTGCTGATCCAGTTCCCGTTGTATGGCTCGATCGCCGCGATCCTCACCCAGGTCAAGGGCGTGGATGCGCAGACCCTGGCCCACCACATTTCCACCTTCTTCGTGCAGATCGCCTCCCACGACACCTACGCGCTGTTGATGGGCGTGTACTCGGCGGTGCTGGGCTTCTTCATCCCCTCCGGCGGTGGCAAGTGGATCATCGAAGCGCCGTACGTGATGCTGGTGGCCAATGACCTGCAGTACCACCTGGGCTGGGCGGTGCAGATCTACAACGCCGCCGAAGCGTTGCCGAACCTGATCAACCCGTTCTACATGCTGCCGCTGCTGGGCGTGCTGGGCCTGAAGGCGCGTGATTTGATCGGCTTCTCGTTCGTGCAGTTGCTGGTGCACATTCCCCTGGTGCTGGTCCTGCTCTGGGCCCTGGGCACCACCTTGCAGTACGTGCCACCGGTGATGCCGACCCCGGCCGGCTGACTGTGTCTGGCTGCGCGGGCCTCATCGCCGGCGCTACCGGCTCCCACAATGATTCTCGGCATGCCCCGGCCATTGTGGGAGCTGGCGAAGCCTGCGATCGACCGCGAAGCGGACGCATTCCAGGCCACGGCTGATGTGCTGGTTGTACTGGCCTCATCGCCGGCGCTGCCGGCTCCCACAATGATTCTCGGCA
>NZ_JALRNF010000031.1 GCF_030272895.1 Pseudomonas sp. BGr12
CAGCGTCGCTGCATGGAATGGATAAGCCCGCAGACTCGACACCCAAGCCCAAGCCCAAGCCCAAGCCCAAGCCCAAGCCCAAGGAACCTAGCCCCCGGAATTCCGTGAAGAACCATAAAAAAGCCCGCCAGTAGGCGGGCTCGCTCCAAGCGCAATCTCAATAACTCATGCCATCGTCTATCGAGATGCCCTTGGCGCGCATCTGAGTGATCAGGCCGGCGCGGGCATTCGGCACGTTGAGCAGCGACTTGCGTCTCACCGCCGCCACTTCCTCCCCGGTATAGGGCTGGTAGTGCTCGGGCAGGCTGCTGCCGGCAATGCCGTCCTTGCGCATCAGCCAGTTGATCAGCGTGGCCAGCTGCTCATCGTTGAGTGCCGACTGGGCCATGCCAGGCACCCGCACGAGGAACTCACGTCCGCCGTCGACCTTGAGGAAATTGCCGACGAAGTCCTTCATGCGTGGTACGTCATTGGCCTTGGAGCCGCTGCCGTCGCCGAGGTGGCAGCCCGCGCATTGCAACTGGTAGTTCACCGCTGTGCTATAGCCGGCCTGGGCGATAGGGGTTTGCACCGCTTCGTTGCCGGGCGCGTGTTTCTGGTTCGGGTTGGGGATGGCGCGCGCCATGGCAAGCGGAGCTGCCAGGGCGCAGGCAAGACCGACGATCAGTAAAGAGCGCATGGTCTGTGCCACCTCAGACCGCGACGCCGCGAATGATCGACACGGTGCAGTGGTAAATGTGCGACTTGGCAGCCAGGCACCAGTTCACGTCGTTGTTGTTGAACGGACGATAAGCGGGCTCCTCGCTGTCGTTGCGAGTACAGGCGCACTGGTTGCAGCTGTGCTTACCGCAGCAGTCGTTATAGGAAATGATGTAGTCCTTGCCGTCCGCCGGGTTGCGGCAGGTGCCGATCCAGGTGACCTGGGAGGCCTCGGTACCGGGCGGACAGGACGTCACGCTACCGCCGCAGCACGAGCACAGGAAACCGTCGATCGAGCAGTAGCGCCAGTAGTCGCAGCTGTTCGGATCCCCGGGATCGCCCGCCATCGGCTTGTCGGCGGCCAGTGCCTTGCTGGTACGGTCGATCGGCAACAGCACAGGCAGGGCCGCGCCGACAATCATCAGCGAACCGAGGCGGCCGAGCAATTTACGCCGCGAGGTGGTATCGGCGACGTGGCGGGCGGAGCGCTCGAACAGGAGGTCGAGGAGTTTCATGGGCCTGTCCTTTCGTTTTCGTTATCGTTAGGCGTGGGAGTGTGGGGTGCTGTGATCGTGGCCATGGGCGTTGCCGTGCAGGAACTGCTGCAGGGTGGCGCTGCCCAGGTGCTCGGTTTCGAACAGGCTGTCCAGGTGTTCGCGCGAGTTGACCAGGCCCTTGGCGCGCAACACGCCGTTCTGGTCGATCAGGGCCGCATACGGCAGTTTGCCGATCTGGTAGGTCATGCCGATTTCCGGACCGACCACGTAGGTGGCGTCTTCGAGCTTGTGTTCCTGGATCAGTTTCTGCTGGGCGTCCATGTCGCCGTCGCTGACGAACACCACGTCGAGGCGCTTGGCCTGGTCCTTGGCGATCGACTTGATCGCCGGCAGCAGCGATTTGCAGATCGGGCAGGTTGGCGAGAGGAAGAACAGCAACTGGGCTTTCTCACCGGCATAACCGAAGTTGACCGGACGACCATTGCGGTCGGCGGCCGTGACTTGCGGCGCGGGCTCGTTGACCGCAACGCCTTTGTCGACCATCAGGGCACCGGCCGGAGCCAGGCGCGAGTGCAGTACGCCGATCTGGCGTACCAGACCCATTACAGCGAACGCCAAGGCGATCAGCAGCGCCCAGAGCAGGATGTTGGAGACGATCAAGCCTTCCATATTTCACCTTCCAATAAGTTTGAACAGACGGGGGCCGTTGGCCAGCAGACCTTCGACGGCGGTGTAGATGAGCAGTACAACGGCGCTCGCGGCGATCACCACGAAACCGTCGAAGAAACCGAGGTCGCGCGCTTGCGGGGCGATGCCGGCGACCAGCGCCAGCGCCACCAGCACCGTGTTGCGGGCGAGCAGTACCGGGCGCAGCGGTTGGGCCTGGTCGGGGCCCGAACAGCCGCAGTCGATGTCGGCGCGGCCGCGCCACAGGTTGATGCCGATGGCCGCTGCGTACAGTGCCAGCAGCGCCGCAGCCAGCAGGGCCGCGGTCGGCCGGCTGGCCGGCACCAGCAGGGCGAAGGCCACGCCGATTTCCAGCAGCGGCAGGCTGCGGGCGACCAGCGTGAGCAACGCCTTGGGCAGCAACTGGTAATCTTCCAGCTGCCGGGCGAAGCGGGCCGGCGCGCGGACCTTGTGGGTCGCAGCGCTGGCCAGGATCACCGCAACGGTGATCGCGCTGGCGATAATGAAGATCGGATCGGTGTGCATGGGCTCACCTCGCTCAGTGGCTGAGAATTTGTGTGGCGGTTTTATGCAGCTTTTCCATCGTGCCGGTGTGCTTGCCGCTCTTGAGGTCGAAGATCTCCATGCCGCCGCCGACATTGATGCCGAGCAGCAGCGGGTTGGCGTCGCTGGTGGCCTGCAGGCTCCAGATCGGCGCGCCTTCGGTGCTCAGGGTGGCGATCTTCTTCTGGGTCTTGAGGTCGAAGGCCCAGATGGTGTTGCTCGGGTCTTCCCACTTCATCGCCTCGTGGGCGTCGTGCATCAGCACGTACAGGCGATTGAGCTTTGGCGCCACCGCCATCAGCTGCCAGCCGCCCGGCGCCCAGCCAGCCTTCTTCTCTTCGTCGCTGACCAGCGACCAGTCCGGCAGGATTTTCGCTTCCTTGCCCGACAGGTCCAGGGTGTGCACGGTGCCGGTGGTGCTGGTGAAGTAGAAGGTGTCGCCGACGTTCACCGCGCGCTCGACCAGCTTCTCCGCATTCGGGTCGAAGAACTTGGTCTGGGTGCGGGCGGTTTCCTTGCCGTCGTCGCCCAGGGTCAGCAGCTGGATGCTGCCGTCGCCGCACAGCGAGGCGATGCGGCGCTTGCCCACCGGGTAGCTGAGCACGCAGCCGGGAATGGCGATTTCGCCGACCACGGCCTTGGCCTGGGTGTCGACCACGGTGATCGAGGTCGACGGGGTGAAGTTGTAGACGTAGACGAAACGGTCGTCGGCGCTGGTGCCGATGCCAAAGCGCTGGGTCAGGGACTCGGCGCGCTTGGAGGGAATCACCACTTCCCAGTCCGGGGACAGCGTGGAGGTATTCCAGGCGGTCAGCACGTCGGTGCGGGTACCGCGGGTACCGCGTGAATAGAAGATGTCGGCGCTGAACAGCAGCTTGCCGTCACGGCTGAGGGTCGAGGGTGCGGCGAAGCCGGTGCTGACCATGCCGAGCAAGCGCTTCTGGTCCGGGTCGAGCACGAGCACGCGGCCGGCGACGAAGCTGTCGAATTCCACGTCGATCATATAGGCGCGGTGTGGCGATGGCGGGAAAGGCAATACGGTCTGGCCGATACCGGTGTCAGCGGGCAACTCGGCGAAGACTGGGTGCACGCCAGCTAGCGACAGGCCAAGAGCCAGTGTGGTTTTTGCAAGGATCCTGGTTATTCGCATTCGGGGGGGGCTCCCTTAATTATTGGACTTGGCGGATCGCGAAAGCATTGACAGAGATTCACCGGGCTAGTCTGCCTTGAGGGCGAACAGGGGGCATTGTTGTGTCTGCCAACTCGTTGTTTGCCTGTGCCAGCCGGCTTGGGGCCGGCTGAACACGGGTTGGGGCATCAAATGCGGAAACTGTCCACCAGCTGTTTCAGGCGGGCAGCCTGCTGTTCCAGATCGCCACAGGCGCGCAAGGTGGCGTTGAGGTTCTCCACGCCTTCCTGGTTGAGGGCGTTGATCTGGGTGATATCCATGTTCAGCGCCTCGATCACCGAGGTTTGCTCTTCGGTGGCGGTGGCCACCGACTGGTTCATGCCGTCGATCTCGCCGATCCGCAAGGTCACGCTGCCCAGGCGCTCGCCGGCCTGGTTGGCGATGGTCACGCTTTCGCTGCTGTGGCTCTGGCTTTCGCCCATGGTCGTGACCGACTCGCGGGCGTCCACCTGCAGGCCCTCGATCATGGTCTGGATCTGCAGCGCCGACATCTGGGTGCGGTAGGCCAGGTTGCGTACTTCGTCGGCCACCACGGCAAACCCGCGCCCGGCGGCGCCGGCGCGCGCGGCCTCGATGGCGGCGTTGAGCGCCAGCAGGTTGGTCTGCTCGGAGATGCCCTTGATCACTTCGAGAATCTGGCCGATATCCTCGGTCTTGCTGTTGAGCGTCTCGATGGTGCCGCTGGAGGCGCTGATCTTGCTCGACAGTTGGTGCATCGCCGAGATGGTCCTTTCCAGTACCTGGCTGCCCGCTTCGGCCAGTTGCCGGGCGTCCGTGGCCCGATGGGAGGCATGGGCGGCGTTGCGCGCTATCTCCTGGGCGGCGGCGCCCAACTGGTTGATCGCGGCGGCTACGCTGTTGGTGCGGCTGGCCTGTTCGTCGCAGTTGCTCATGGATGCGTTGGAGGCGTTGACCACCCGGGTGGCCACCTCGTGGAGCTGGCCGGTGGTCGAGGACACTTCACGGATCGAGGCGTGGATACGTTCGACGAAGCGGTTGAAGGCCCTGGCCAGCTGGCCGATCTCGTCGCGCGATTGCACGGCCAGGCGGCGGGTCAGGTCGCCTTCGCCCTGGGCAATGTCTTCGAGCATGCGGGTCAGGCTCTGCAGCGGGCGGGTGATGCGCAGGGCGGCCAGCCAGATCAGCAGCACGCCGAGCAATGCCGCGCCGCCACCGAGCAGCAACTCCAGGCGGGTGGCCTGTTCGCGTTGCTGGTCGAGTGCTTGTTGCAGGCGTTGCGCCGGCGCCAGCAGGGTGTGCTGCGGCACGCCCACCAGGACGCCCCAGGGGGTGGCGCCGGGGATCGGCTCCAGCGGTTCGAGGACCTTGAGCTGTGCCGGGTCGACGAACACCTTGGGCTGGCTGTGTCGCAGTGCGCCGAGTACCTCGTCGGCGCCGCTGTCAGGCGCCTGGTCCAGGCGCTGGCCAAGCCGACCGGCATCCTGGCTGTGCGCCGCCATCACCCCGCTCGGGCTGATGATGCTGACCCTGCCGTTGCCGTCGAACAATCCATGGCTGCTGTCCACGCTGCTCTGTTGCAGGGCGGCGAGGTTGATGTCGAGCCCGATGACGGCGATGACCTTGCCGTCTTCGAGCAGCGGGAAGGCGATGCTGGTGACCAGCTTGCGCGAGCCCGAGGCCTCGTCGAAGTAGGGTTCGAGCACACAGGCCGCCTGGCTGTCGCGGGCGCAGGTATAGAACGCGTTGTACGGGCTGCCGCTGGGGCCGGGCTGGGTATTGGCCAGCAGGGCCTCGTCGCCGATGACCGGTTGCAACGCCCCTGGATTGTTTTGCACCCAGTACAGAGAGAAACGTCCGGCCTCGTTGCTGCCCAGTTCGCTCTGGCCGGCGAATCGATTGTCTGCCCCGTCCAGAGCGTTGGCCTGGAAAATGACATAAAGCCCGAGCAGGTCGGGCTTGTCGATCAACGCCTGGCGCAGTTGCCGGGTCAATGCCTGGCGCAGTTGCTGCGGCGCCAGTTCGCCGTGCTGCGCGCGCTGGCGCAGATACAGCACATAGCGAGACAGCCCCTGGCCGTATTCATGGGTTTGCAGGAACGTGCGCTGCACTTGCAAGGCCTGCACCTTGGCGAGCGCCTGCATGTGGTGCTTGGCGGCGCTGGCCAGCATGTCGCTGCTGGCGTGTTTGACCTGTTCGCTGCTTGCCCCGGCTTGATACAGCGACAGCCCTACCAACAGGGCGACGATCAGCAACAGGCAGAGGCTTGCGAGCAAGGTGATCTTGTTTCGGATAGTCAGGAGGCTGGAGCGCATGACAAGGACTCAGATCGGTGCGAATCTGCTGCGGGTGATGGCGGGGCCATCACCCGCAGGGCTTCAGAAGACGGTGACGAACACCAATTGGCTGTACAGGTTGCGGTCGTTGTTGCCCAGCTGGGTGCCACCTTGTTCGGCACTCTTGTCCGGTTGGTACAGGCCAACGAGCGGCATCACGATCAAGTGATCGTTGATGGCCCATTCGGCGTACAGGTCGATCTCGTGTCCGTCGGTATTGCCCAGGTTGCGGTCGACGGTGTCGAAGTTGAACCCCAGCAGGCCGATGTTCAGGTTTTCCAGCGGCGATACCTTGAACTCGACTTTCTGGATGCGCGAGTTGCTGTTGAACGGACCGGCATAGTTGCCGGCGACCTCGCCCTGGAACCAGGTGCCGTACCCGCGACTGAGGCCGTAGAACAGAGGGTCGTAGCCTTCCGAGAAGCGGCTGTAGCGGTAGCTGACGTTCGGCGTCCAGGCGACGTCGGCGAAGGTCCAGCCGGCCTCCAGGTACCAGGCATCCTCGGTGTTGGTGTGGGGTTTTTCCTGGTTGGCGTATTCGCCGGAGAGAAACAGGTTCTCCACCCCGGCGTTGCCGGTGGCGCGCAGGCTGTAGGTCTTCATGCCGTCGCGTTCCAGTTGCACCGGCGAAGCGAACTCCTCATCCACATCCGTGGTGTCGATGTAGGTCAGGCCTACCGTGCCGGCGTCGGCCACGTGCTCCAGGGTGGCCACGGCCATTTCGGTCTTGGCCTGGGCGCGGTTGTCCGACTTCAGCCACATCAGGTCGCTGCGCCAGCCTTGCTTGCCGCCCAGGCGCAGTACGGCGGTCTGGTCAAAGCTCTTGCGCGCCGCCAGGTAGTAGGCGCCGCCGCGGTTGAACTCGCCATCGGCCAGGCCCTTGCCGAAGTTGAGCGCGTCGCCCTGGATCAGAAAGCCATCGCCTACGGTAATCATCTGGCGGCCGAAGGACAGGTCGATCCCGTCTTCACCCAAGGCCTCGATCAGCGTGCCGGAGCGCCAGCCGAGGTAGGCGTCTTCGATCTTGGTGGTGCGCTCGGAGCCATCGCTGAAGCCGGCGGCGTCACCGTCCCCCCAACTGCCCGAGCTGAGCAGGGCGAATGCACCGTAGGCGGTGCCGGCACCGCCAAGGCCCTGGTCGCCACTGAGTCCATATTTGAGGTAGCCCTCGCGCCAGGAGGACGAGCCTTCTTCCAGGCGTCCGCTCATGGCGTAGTTTTCCTCGCTATGGAACACGCCGAACACGGCCTCGAGGTTGGCGTTCAGGTGAGTGTTCTCATCGGCATACAGCTCGTAGGCACCGGCCTGGGCGGCGGCGCCGACCAGCAGGGCGAGGGTGGAGAGGTGGAGCAGGGGCGACTTGTACATGGACTGGCTTTCCGTTCTTATTAGTGTCGGCGAGCAACTCGATGGAGTTCGTCCGGATACTAAGTCGAAGGATCAGGCCGTCCTTGCGCCTGCTTGCCATATCTTTGCGTGTGCCTGCCAGATTGTGTCGTTTCGCGGGCAGCAGCTTCAGCGATGACTAAAGCTGCTGATTTTTTTGATTTTTTTTAAAATTTCGCTTTACGACATATGCGTACCTGCGTATTATGCGCCCCACAGCAGGCACATAGCTCAGTTGGTTAGAGCACCACCTTGACATGGTGGGGGTCGTTGGTTCGAGTCCAATTGTGCCTACCAAATCCCAGAAAGGGCGATCCGCAAGGATCGCCCTTTTTGCATTTGCGGATCAGCCATCGCAGGCTCCCACTGTGGGAGCTGGCGAAGCCTGCGATCGACTGCGCAGCAGTCGCCATCCAGGCACCTCGTTGGGTCTGATGCACCGGGTCGTCAGGTTCTACGACCGCTACGCGGCCGATCGCAGCCTGGCGGCAGCTCCCACAGGCATCCTGCAATCACATGGCGACTGCGTAGGCGCAACTGTCTTTGTGGGAGCCTGCGATCCACTGCGCAGCAGTCGCCATCCAGGCACTTCGTTGGGCCTGATGCACCGGGTCGTCAGGTTCTACGACCGCTACGCGGCCGATCGCAGCCTGGCGGCAGCTCTCACAGGCATCCTGCAATCACATGGCGACTGCGTAGGCGCAACTGTCTTTGTGGGAGCTGGCGAAGCCTGCGATCGACTGCACAGCAGTCGCCATCCAGGCACCTCGTTGGGTCTGATGCACCGGGTCGTCAGGTTCTACGACCGCTACGCGGCCGATCGCAGCCTGGCGGCAGCTCCCACAAGAGCCCCGCAATCACAGAGCCTGCGAAGGGCTGCATAAATGCTAGAATCCGCCGCTTGCATCCAGGAGAAAGACGCGTGCGTAAAATCGCGGTGGTAATGGCAGTGCTGGCGCTGGCCGGCTGTGAAAACGAAGTCGAAGGCGTGCACAAGCAGGTGGCCGAACACCTGCAGAACCCCAAGACTGCCAAGTTCGCCAACGTGCGAATCGACCAGCAAGGCATGATCTGCGGCCAGGTGCGCGGCAAGGACGATGCCGGTGCCTTCGTCCCGTATCGCAGTTACGTGGCATTCAAGAAAGCCGACGGCTACGAAATCGTCATCGCCGACCAGGGCAGCACCCTGCAGATCCGTGAAGCCTGCGGTGGCGCCGACCTGCAGCGCCGTGCCGAGGCCCTGGCCGACCAGCCGGCCCCGGAAGGCTGGGATGTCGAGATCGTCCAGGGGGCGAACATGGGCGCTCTGAGCGACATGACCGCACGCCTGATCGAGAAGCAGATCCCATCCTCGGTGGTGTACCGCGACGGCAAGCCGGTGGTGTTGCTCGGCCCGTTCCCGAGCAAGGCCGAGGCCGATGAGAAGCAGGCCGACGTCATGGCCCGCCTGGGTACCGACTCGATCGTCATCCAGCACGGCGCCACTCGCTAGCCAGCGCCGTCCCCGGCCCCGTACACTCACGGCTCACCCCAAGGAGAGCCGTGATGAAGGAATCATCCCCCGCCATAACCTTGCAGCGCGCCAATGAGCACCACCTCGAAGGGCTGGCCGCGCTGTACAGCGATCCCCGTGTCGCCCGCCAGGCCTTGCAGTTGCCCTACCAGTCGCTGGACAACTGGCGCAAGCGCCTGGGGTCCGGCGAAGACTACGAGCGCGTGCTGCGCCTGGTCGCCCTGCATCAGGGCGAGGTGATCGGCAACTGTACCCTTGAGCAGAACCCCCGCGTGCGCCGTAGCCACTGCGGCAGTATCGCCATGGGCGTGGCGTCGGCCTGGCAAGGGCAGGGGGTGGGCACTCGCCTGCTGTCGGCGGCGCTGGAGATCGCCGACGGCTGGATGGGCCTGCAACGCGTCGAGCTGACCGTGTTCAGCGACAATCAACCGGCACTGGCCCTGTACAAGCGCCAGGGCTTTGAAGTTGAAGGACAATTGCTGAACTATGCTATGCGTGACGGCGTGCTGTGCGATGTCTACAGCATGGCGCGCCTGAAGCGACGCGGGCGTTAGAGCAGGAGGGCCTTATGTCTACGCTGGAGCGGGCCATTGCGGTGGCAGCCAGGGCACATGAAGGGCAGCGCGACAAGGGCGGCGCCGCCTATATCCTGCACCCGCTGCGGGTGATGCTGAGGGTCTCGACGGTGGAGCAGCGCATTGTCGCCGTGCTGCACGACGTGCTCGAGGATTCGCCCATGACGCTCTCGGACCTGGCCCGCGAGGGCTTTGCCCTGAAGATCCTGGCGGCGGTGCAGGCGCTGAGTCGGCGCGATGACGAAAGCTACGAGGCGTTTGTCGCGCGCCTGGGCGGCGACCCGCTGGCGCGGGTGGTCAAGCTGGCCGACCTTGCCGACAACAGCGACCTGTCGCGCATCGCCATGCCCGGCCCAGACGATCTGGCGCGCCTGGCCCGTTACCAGCAGGCCAGCGCCTACCTGCAGGCGCTGGCCTGAGCCTCAACCGCAGGCGCTAAGGTTCACCGGGCCTACGAATTGATTGCCGTGGCCCATTACGCAGGCCACCCGCTGGTTGCGCTGGCGCTCCCAGGGCTGCGGCGGGTAGGTCTTGTTCCAGGCTTCATAGAGCTGGCGGTCTTGCTTGGACAGCTTGAGGTTGTACTGCTTGCTCATATAGAAGTAGGTGCGCGCGATCATGCCGCGAATCGAAGGCCGTGGCATGACCTTCTTGGCCTTGAAATCCACCTGGGTCAGGCACGAACCGTACTGCCCGCGCTGCTCGGGCAGCCAGCCGAAACTGAAGTTGCTGCGATCGCCGTTGACCTCGCCGATGCTCGGCACCAGGTTGTGCAGGTCGGCTTCGGCGCGCTGGTAGACCTTGTCGTTGCTCGAACAGTTCTTGCGCCCACCGTCCTGCCAGCACTGGCGCTGGTGGCCGATCTGCCAGGCCGGGACGATGTGCTCCCACTCGATGCGCGCAGCGCGGTTGGCGTTCTTGCGTGGTACATAACCGCAACTGGCGAGATCGACCTTGTTGCCGTTGTACTTGCAGCCGCAATAGAACTCGGTGGACTGCGGCGCATACAGGCGCCAGGCGACCTTCTTGGCTTCGCTGAAGGTGCGTGGCGCATCGGCATGGGCGCTGGTGATACTGAACAACAGGCAGGCGACTGCAAAAAACGAAACTCTCATGCGCAATCAGTCTTCCTTCGGCACCACCCAGAAAATCTGCACGCCACCGTCGTCGCGGTGGGCGAGGGTGACGTTGTCGTTCTCGGCGATTTCCTCGAGCAGGGTTTCCCAGTCGTCGGTGGACTCGTGCTCCAGGCGGAAAATCAGCGCGGCCCGGGCTTTTTGCGCGGTGGGCGAGTTGATGATCTTCTGGATGCGGATACCCAGTTGCTCGTAACTGCTGGCGGGGGTAGAGGTGTTGGCCACGAAGCGTTCCTTGTTGTGCTGTATGTGCATACAGTATTTTACTGTAGGCAATTTCGCAACAGCTCGTCGGTGAAAGAGCGCATGTGACCGCAAACCGCCCGGTTTGCTGCGGCCTGTCTAAGGTTTTTTGCTGAGGATAGGGGGAGGTTGCGCTTGCCCGTCCTGCAGGCGGGCAAGCGCGGGCGGGATCAGTATTCCCAGAAGATCCGCTGCAGTTCCTTGCTGTCCTGGGTCTGGGTCAGGGCGACCATGGCCAGGATCCGGGCCTTTTGCGGGTTCAGGTCGTGGGCCACGACCCAGTCGTTCTTGTCGTCAGGCTGCTCGGCGTTGCGCAGCACGAAGCCGCCGGCGTTGACATGGGACGAACGGATGATCTGCACGCCGTCCTTGCGCAGTTCCTGCAGCGCCGGCACCACCCGCGACGATACCGAGCCGTTGCCGGTACCGGCATGGATGACCGCCTTGGCGCCACCTGCGGCGAGGGCCTTGTAGGCGGTATCGGTGACGTTGCCATAGCCGTAGGCGATGTCCACGGCAGGCAGGCTGCTGATCTTCTTGATGTCGAATTCCGACGCCAGGGTGTGGCGCTTGGCCGGCAGGCGGAACCAGTAGGATTTGCCTTCCACGACCATGCCCAGTGGGCCCCACGGGCTCTTGAAGGCTTCGGTCTTGATGTTGACGGTCTTGCTGACGTCACGACCGGACTGGATCTCGTCGTTCATGGTCACCAGCACGCCCTTGCCACGCGAATCCTTGTTGCTGGCCACGGCCACGGCGTTGTACAGGTTGAGCATGCCGTCGGCCGACATGGCGGTGCCCGGACGCATGGAGCCGACTACCACGATCGGCTTGTCGGTCTTCTCCACCAGGTTGAGGAAGTAGGCGGTCTCTTCCAGGGTGTCGGTGCCGTGGGTGATGACGATGCCGTCGACGTCCTTGCTGTCGGCAAGCTCGGCCACGCGCTTGCCCAGTTGCAGCAGGTTGTCGTTGCTGATGCTCTCCGAGGCGATCTGCATCACCTGTTCGCCGCGCACATTGGCAAGGTTAGCCAACTCCGGAACCCCGGCAATCAGCTTGTCCACGCCCAGCTTGGCGGCCTGGTAGGTGGCGCTGTTGGCCGCGCTGGCGCCGGCACCGGCAATGGTGCCGCCGGTGGCGAGGATGACCACGTTGGCCAGTTTCTGTTGCTGTTCCACTTCCTTGGCGTTGACGCCTGCGGGCAGTAACAGCAGAAGGGCCAGGGCGCCCGGGACGAACGGAGTAAGCGCAGCTTTCATCGAATATCTCTCTTATTGAATGGAGTTCGTGGTGCAGCGCGGGGAGGGGAGCAGAAAACGTACCAGCTTTGCCGTTCGTCGGCTTTCATCTTCGTTTTGTTGATTTTGCGTGGGTTTACGTAGGCGAAGTCCTGTGCGCTTTCTCGTTGCTGGTTCGGAAAACCGAATATTATTTGTAGGAGTGTTCGGTTTTACGGCGAATTTAAGGATAATTCCTACGCATAGCGTCCCAAGGGTGTACGTCGCGGAATTGACAAAATTGGGTACTATTCGCATAGTAAGTTAACGCAAACGTTTGCGACCCGATAAAAATCATAAAATCCGGAGTAAACCCATGAAGTTGCCGTTCGCAGGACGCCTACTGGCCGTCGCCATTCTGTCTTCGCTGTCCCTCGCCATGCCCTTGTCCCAGGCCCAGGCCGATGAAAAGCCCAAGGTCGCCCTGGTGATGAAATCCCTCGCCAACGAATTCTTCCTGACCATGGAAGACGGCGCCAAGGCCTACCAGAAAGAACACGCCAACGACTTCGAGCTGGTTTCCAACGGCATCAAGGACGAGACCGACGCGGGTAACCAGATCCGCATCGTCGAGCAGATGATCGTCGCCAAGGTCGACGCCCTGGTCATCGCCCCGGCGGATTCCAAGGCCCTGGTACCGGTGGTGAAGAAGGCCGTGGATGCCGGGATCACCGTGGTCAATATCGACAACCGCCTGGACCCTGAAGTCCTCAAGAGCAAGAACCTCAGCGTGCCCTTCGTAGGCCCCGACAACCGCAAGGGCGCGCGCCTGGTCGGTGACTACCTGGCCAAGGAGAAGCTCAAGGCCGGTGACCAGGTCGGCATCATCGAGGGCGTGTCCACCACCACCAACGCCCAGCAGCGCACCGCCGGCTTCAAGGACGCGATGGAAGCTGCGCAAATGAAGGTGGTCTCGGTGCAGTCCGGCGACTGGGAAATTGCCAAAGGCAATGCCGTGGCCGCGGCCATGCTCAATGCCCACCCGGATCTCAAGGCGCTGCTGGCCGGCAACGACAGCATGGCCCTGGGCGCGGTGTCGGCGGTGCGGGCGGCGGGCAAGGCCGGCCAGGTGCAGGTGGTCGGCTACGACAACATCAATGCCATCAAGCCGATGCTCAAGGACGGTCGCGTGCTCGCCACCGCCGATCAGTACGCTGCCAAACAGGCGGTGTTCGGCATCCAGGCGGCGCTCAAGGTGCTCAAGGGCGAAAAGCCTGAAGTGGACGCCGACAACGTCATCCAGACCCCGGTCGAACTGGTCACCAAGCCCTGATAGGCGCAGCGTGTGCGCCTGCGCAAGTGCGGGCGCCAGGAGAGCAGGCAATGTCAGCGACGGCAGATGTCGTACTTTCAGTCAGCGCGATCGGCAAGACCTACGCCCAGCCGGTGCTGGGCGATATCGAGCTGAGCCTCTATCGCGGTGAAGTGCTGGCCCTGACCGGCGAGAACGGCGCGGGCAAGAGCACCCTGTCGAAGATCATCGGTGGCCTCGAACAGCCCACTGTCGGGCAGATGCGCTACCAGGGCCAGCCTTACCACCCCGGCAGCCGCGCCGCCGCCGAGCGCCAGGGGGTGCGCATGGTCATGCAGGAGCTCAACCTGCTGCCGACCCTGACCGTGGCCGAGAACCTGTTTCTCGACAACCTGCCCAGCCGTGGCGGCTGGATCAGCCGCAAGCGCCTGCGCCAACTGGCCCAGGCGGCCATGGCCCGGGTTGGCCTGGAGGCCATCGACCCGGACACCCCGGTGGGGGAGCTGGGCATCGGCCACCAGCAGATGGTGGAGATTGCCCGCAACCTGATCGGCGACTGCCATGTGCTGATCTTCGACGAGCCCACGGCCATGCTCACGGCGCGGGAGGTCGAACTGCTGTTTGACCAGATCGAGCGCCTCAAGCAGCGCGGCGTGGCCATCGTCTATATCTCCCATCGCCTGGAAGAGCTCAAGCGCATCGCCCAGCGCATCGCCGTGCTGCGCGACGGCAAGCTGGTGTGCGTCGAGCCCATGGCCCGCTACGACAGCGCGCAACTGGTCAACCTGATGGTCGGCCGCGAGCTTGCCGAGCACATCGACCTGGGCCAGCGCCAGATCGGCGCGCCGATGCTCAAGGTCAACGGCCTGAGCCGTGGCGACAAGGTGCGGGACGTATCTTTCGAAGTGCGCAGCGGCGAGATCTTCGGTATCTCCGGCCTGATCGGCGCCGGGCGCACCGAGCTGCTGCGCCTGATCTACGGTGCCGACCGTGCCGACAGCGGCAGCATCGAACTGGGCAACCCGCTGCGTTCGGTACGCATCGACTCACCTGTCACCGCCGTGCGCGAAGGCATCGCCCTGATCACCGAAGACCGCAAGGGCGAAGGCCTGCTGCTGTCGCAGTCGATCAGCGCCAACATCGCCCTGGGCAACCTGCCGGCGATCTCCCGTGCCGGCGTGGTCGACAGCAGTGCCGAGCGCGAATTGGCGCAGCGGCAGATCGGCGCCATGCGCATTCGCAGCGCCGGCCCCGAGCAGGTGGTCGGCGAGCTGTCCGGCGGCAACCAGCAGAAGGTGGTGATTGGCCGCTGGCTGGAGCGCGACTGTACGGTACTGCTGTTCGACGAGCCGACCCGTGGCATCGATGTCGGTGCCAAGTTCGACATCTACGGCCTGCTGGCCGACCTCGCGCGCCAGGGCAAGGCGATCGTGGTGGTGTCCAGCGACCTGCGCGAGCTGATGCTGATCTGCGACCGCATCGGCGTGCTCAGCGCCGGGCGCCTGATCGACACCTTCGCGCGCGATCATTGGACCCAGGACCAACTACTGGCCGCGGCCTTCGCCGGCTATCAGAAACGTGATGCGTTGCTGCATGAAGCAGCAATCAGGACCACCCCATGAAAACCACTCCACTGGACACCGGCGCCCCGAGCG
Organism: Pseudomonas sp. BGr12; assembly: GCF_030272895.1. Taxonomy (GTDB): domain Bacteria; phylum Pseudomonadota; class Gammaproteobacteria; order Pseudomonadales; family Pseudomonadaceae; genus Pseudomonas. The sequence goes on from NZ_JALRNF010000031.1 coordinate 14,947, forward strand.
CCAAGCGCGGCGGCACCTACTATGGCCTGGGCAGCTACCTGGGCCTGGCCGGCGCCTTGCTGGCGATGATCGTGCTGTTCTCGCTGCTCAGCAGTCACTTTTTGTCCTACGCCACCTTCAGCACCCTGGCCAACCAGATTCCCGACCTGATGGTGCTGGCGGTGGGCATGACCTTCGTTTTGATCATCGGCGGCATCGACCTGTCGGTGGGCTCGGTGCTGGCCCTGGCGGCCTCGGCGGTCAGCGTGGCGATCCTCGGCTGGGGCTGGAGCGTGCTGCCGGCGGCCTTGCTGGGCATGGGCGTGGCAGCGCTGGCCGGCAGCATCACCGGCGCTATCACTGTGGCCTGGCGGATTCCGTCGTTCATCGTCTCCCTCGGCGTGCTGGAAATGGCCCGGGGCCTGGCCTACCAGTTGACCGACTCGCGCACCGCCTACATCGGCGACGCCTTCGCCTGGCTGTCCAACCCGGTGGCCTTCGGCGTGTCGCCGTCGTTCCTGATTGCCTTGCTGGTGATCATCCTCGCCCAGCTGGTGCTGACCCGCACGGTATTCGGCCGCTACCTGATCGGCATCGGCACCAATGAAGAGGCGGTGCGGCTGGCCGGCATCGACCCGCGTCCGTACAAGATCCTGGTGTTCGCCCTGATGGGCCTGCTCGCGGGGCTGGCCGCACTGTTCCAGATTTCCCGCCTGGAGGCGGCCGACCCCAACGCCGGGGCCGGCCTGGAACTGCAGGTCATCGCCGCCGTGGTCATCGGCGGCACCAGCCTGATGGGCGGGCGCGGTTCGGTGATCAGCACCTTCTTCGGCGTACTGATCATCTCGGTGCTGGCCGCGGGCCTGGCGCAGATCGGCGCCTCGGAACCGACCAAACGCATTATCACCGGGGCGGTCATCGTGATCGCCGTGGTTCTCGACACCTACCGTAGCCGACGCGCAAGTCGGCGGAACTGAACAATGGCAACCATCAAAGATGTCGCGGCACTGGCAGGTATCTCCTATACCACCGTGTCCCATGTACTGAACAAGACCCGCCCGGTCAGCGAGCAGGTGCGCCTGAAGGTCGAGGCGGCCATCGCCGAGCTCGACTACGTGCCCAGCGCCGTGGCCCGTTCGCTCAAGGCGCGCAGCACCGCCACCATCGGCCTGCTGGTGCCCAATGCGGTCAACCCGTACTTCGCGGAGCTTGCCCGGGGCATCGAGGACGGCTGCGAGCGCAACGGCTACTGCGTGATCCTCTGCAACTCCGACGACAACCCGCAAAAGCAGCGCAGCTACCTGCGCGTGCTGCTGGAAAAGCGCATCGACGGCCTGATCGTCGCCTCGGTGGGCGAAGATAGCGACCTGCTGCAGAGCCTGGCCAGCGTGCGCACCCCCATGGTCATCGTCGACCGTGCCCTGGAAGGGGTGGAGGCGGACCTGGTGAGCATCGACCATGAGCAGGGCGCCTACCTGGCTACCCGTCACCTGCTGGAGCTGGGCCATCGCGACATTGCCTGCATCGGCGGGCCGGCCACTACCAGCACCGCACAACTGCGCCTGGCCGGTTTCCGGCGTGCCCTGGCCGAGGCCGGGGTGACGGTGGCTGACGACCGTATCGTCAGCAGCGACTTTACCAGCCTGGGCGGTTATGCCGCTGCCGTGCCGCTGCTGGAAGGCCAGCGGCCGACGGCGATTTTCGCCGGCAACGACATGATCGGCATCGGCGTGCTGCGCGCCGCCGCCGAGCGCAATATCTGCGTGCCCAACGAGCTGTCGGTGATCGGCTTCGACGATATCCAGCTCAGCCGCTATGTGTTCCCGGCGCTGACCACGGTCGGCCAGTCGATCCGCGAGCTGGGCGAGAGCGCTGCGGCCCTGTTGCTGTCGCGCATCGCCCAGCCGCTGCGCGGTGCCCCGGAGCAGCGCATCGTCGCGCCGAAGATCGTGCTGCGCGAGTCCACCGCGCCGCGCCCCGACCTGTTCAACGATTACCGCTGAGAGCGAGCCGAACATGCAAGCCAAGGTAGTGGTGGTAGGAAGCCTGAACATGGACCTGGTGGCCCGCGCCCCACGCTTGCCGCGTGCCGGCGAGACCCTGGCGGGCGAGTCCTTTGCCACGGTGCCGGGCGGCAAGGGTGCCAACCAGGCGGTGGCGGTGGCGCGCCTGGGCGCGTCGGTGGCGATGATCGGCAATGTCGGTGACGACGCCTACGGCCAGCAGTTGCGCCAGGCCCTGCTCGATGAAGGCATCGACTGCCAGGGCGTGGCGGTATGTACCGGCGTGTCCAGCGGCCTGGCGCTGATCGTGGTGGATGCCAGCAGCCAGAATTCCATCGTCATCATTCCCGGCGGCAATGGCCAGTTGCTGCCCGAGTCGGTGCAGGCCTTCGATGCCTTGCTCAAGCGCGCCGAGGTGATCATCTGCCAATTGGAAGTGCCGCTGGCCACTGTCGCCTACACCCTGGCGCGTGGCCGAGCTTTGGGCAAAACGGTGATCCTCAATCCCGCACCTTGCACCGGCCCCTTGCCCCAGGACTGGTATGCTGCTATCGACTACCTGATTCCCAACGAAAGCGAAGCCCAGGCGCTGACGGGCGTAGCGGTGAGCGACCTGGCCAGCGCCGAGGTCGCCGCCGAGCAATTGCGCAGCCTGGGGGTGCAGAATGTGATCGTCACCCTCGGTGCCCAGGGTGCTTTGTTTGCCAGCGCCCAGGGCGTGCGGCACTTTCCGGCGCCGGTGGTGCAGCCGCTGGACACCACGGCGGCGGGCGACACCTTTGTCGGTGGCTTCGCCGCCGCCCTGGCGCGGGGCGTGGAGGAGGGCGAGGCGATCGCCTTCGGCCAGCGCGCCGCCGCCTTGTCGGTCACCCGTGCCGGCGCCCAGCCGTCCATCCCTTACCTGTTCGAGGTGCAGCCATGAAAAAGACGCCCCTGCTCAACATCGCCCTGTCGCGGGTCGTGGCCTCCCTGGGGCATGGCGACATCCTGGTGATCGGCGATGCCGGCCTGCCGGTGCCGCCGGGTGTCGAGCTGATCGACCTGGCCTTGACCGCGGGCATTCCCGACTTTGCCAGCACCCTGCGGGCGGTGCTCAGCGAGATGCAGGTGGAAAGCCATGTGCTGGCCGATGAAATCTTCAAGGCCGCGCCACCGGCGCTCGACGCCATCGAGCAAAGCCATGCCCTGGGCCAGATAGGCACTCGCCAGGTCATGGGGCACGCAGGCTTCAAGCAACTGTGTGCCAATGCCCGCGCCGTGGTGCGCACCGGCGAGTGCAAGCCTTACAGTAATATCGCCCTGGTCGCCGGGGTCACCTTCTAGGTGGCGCCCATCGACCTGATCATCGACACCGACCCCGGTGCCGACGATGTGGTGGCCTTGCTGCTGGCCATGGCTTCGCCCAATGAGCTGAACATTCGCGCCATCACCACCGTGGCCGGCAACGTCAGCCTCGACAAGGCGGCGCGCAATGCCCGGCTGGCGCGGGAATGGGGTGGTCGCGAGGAGATTCCGGTGTACGCCGGCGCGCCTGCGCCGTTGCAACGCTCGCCCGTCTACGCGCAAGACATCCATGGCGACGAGGGGCTGCCGGGTGTCGAGGTGTACGAGCCGCGCAAGGGCCTGGCCGAAGGCAGCGCCGTGCGCTACCTGATCGACACCCTGGGCAGCGCCGAGCCCCACAGCATCACCCTGGCCATGCTCGGCCCGCAGACCAACCTGGCCCTGGCCTTGCTCCAGGCGCCGGAGATCGTCAGGGGCATCAAGGAGGTGGTGGTGATGGGCGGTGCCCATTTCAATGGCGGCAATATCACCCCGGTGGCCGAATTCAACCTGTTCGCCGATCCCCATGCGGCCGAGGTGGTGATGGGCAGTGGTGTCAGGCTCACCTACCTGCCGCTGGATGCCACCCACCAGGTGCTGACCAGCGAAGCCCGGCTGGCGCAGCTCAGGGCGCTGAACAATTCGGCCAGCCAGCGGGTGGTCGCGATTCTCGAGGCTTATATCAAGGCCGACATGACGCGCTACGACCTGCCGGGCGGGCCGGTGCATGACGCCTGCGTGATTGCCTGGCTGCTCAGGCCGCAGCTGTTCGAAGGCCGACGAATCTACCTGCAGGTAGACAGCCGTGAAGGCCCGACCTTCGGCCAGAGCATTGCCGACTGGCATGGCGCCTTGCAGCAGCCTGCCAACGTGACCTGGATCGCCCGTGCCGACGCCCAGGGCTTTTTCGACCTGCTCAGTGCGCGGCTTGCGCGTCTGATGTAGTGCGCAAGTGGTGTTCGAAAACCTGCGCGACAAAACTGCGTGCAGCCTCGTTACCCAGGTCCTTGACCAGCAGGTCGACGGCTATCAGCATCAGTTCTTCGGCGCTGCCGGGGCTGTAGGCGCTCTGGCCGTCCGGCCATTTGACCTTGATGTCGGCATCGATGGTGTAGCTTGTCATGAACTCGTCCGGATGAATGCTGCGCGCGCAATGGGTTCAAATGCCGGGTCCTGGCGTTTGAAGGGCGCGGCCTGGCTGCACGACGCCCCAAGTGTGCAGTAAATCATGCCGGCGCCTGCCGCGGCACTGCGACTTTAGGCATAAGGGCAGGGGGCGTGGCAAACTAATGGTTTTCAGCGGGTCGGAACCTAGCCGTGCAAATCGATCTGAACAACCCTGAACAGTTCACCCTCGAGGCTGTGCGCAGCCTGCTGGCCACCGGCAACAATGCCGTGCACAACCAGCTGCGGGTCAGCCGTGGCGGCATTGCCTGGCTGTCCCAGGTGGTGGGTGGCCGCGAACTGGACGGCCTGGCCTTTCGTCTGGAAACCTGGGCGGCAGGCTCGGGCTGCGTCGGCGAGCAGGCCGCGGCCGACGAGCGCTGGGTGCAGCAGGTGTTTAGCGTCCTGCAACGCAACTGGCCAAAACCGTCGAGCGACTACATCGACCTGTACTGAGCCGTGCAAAATCCCGTGACGATTGCATTTTTACCTGGGGGCGCTGGCTCAGGCAGACTTGACGGGTTTTGCAACGAAAAACCAGCGAAGCTGTCCAACGGGCAGCATTCCCGTATTCAAAGGAGGATTCATGTTTCGTGCATCATTGATGGGCCTGTTGGCGGTCGCCGTGCTGAGCGGCTGCAGCACGGGCGGCACGTCGTCGAAGGCGTCTGACCCTGTGGCTGCCAATACCGACGGCCGTTGCCAGGCCAGCGGTGCCGGGTTTGCCGTGGGCAAGCAGGTGTCGCCGGCGCTGGTCGAGCAGGCCCGCAAGGCCAGCGGCTCGCAGCTGGCCCGCGCCGTTGGGCCGAATGATGTCATGACCCTGGAGTACCGCTCCGAGCGCCTGAACCTCAACACCAATGCCCAGGGTGTGGTTACTGGCGTCAACTGCGGCTGAGATCTCGCCTACGGGGCGGGCTTGCTGTAGGAGCGGGCTTGCCCCGCGATTGCGGTTTGTCAGTCCCATCGCATCGCGGGGCAAGCCCGCTCCCACATTCAGGCACAAAAAAACCCGTCACATGGACGGGTTTTTTTATTCGCTCAGATTACTCTGGACGAACTTGTGCAGCCTGCATGCCCTTCTGGCCTTTCTCGGCAACGAAGGAAACGGTCTGGCCTTCCTTCAGGCTTTTGAAACCGTCGGTTTCGATAGCCTTGAAGTGAACGAACAGGTCGTCGCCGCCACCTTGTGGAGTGATGAAGCCGAAGCCTTTCTCATCGTTGAACCATTTTACGGTGCCGGTTTGGCGATTAGACATGGGTGTATCTCCAGGAAACATGATTTTCAGTAGTGCGGTGTTGCCGAGGCCAACAGGGTGCACGCCGACCATCATAGTCTAAATATGGGCTTGTAGCCCCTTTTACCTGCGCAGATTGCTGATCTGGAGCAAATTAGCGCGAGATTATTGGCCCAAAGGCCTATTTTTTCGGGGTTGCCGGGGGGCAGGATTTTTTCACTGCCTCCTCTGCGCGCCGCATGACACCGGCATCGACGCCATCCCGGCTGTCCAGGTCGGCAATTTGTGCGTCGCTGAAATTGTTCTCGATGGCCTTGCCGGCGCAATCGCAATGCTTTGTCGCCTGGTCCGTGGTCATGGCCTTGTTCAATTGCTGGGCATTGGCAACACAGGCCTCGAGGTAACCGGCGGGCAGCTTCCCGGCATGGGCGCCCAATGGCAGCAGCAGGGCAGAGGCGGCCGCCAGGGCCAGAAGGGGCTGAAGTCGCATAACCAGACACTCCTTGGGGTTAGGTCTCTCAAGCGTAGGTCGCTTCAGAAAGTCTGAGCGGAAAATTTCCATTCAAGTTCCCCGCAATCGCCGCAAAGCTTTGTGCTAGCATGCTCAGCTCGGAATCGCCGCCAGCCCGTCTGTTGCGCGCATCTCCCAATTTTCTTACTCCAGTCACTCTGGTTCGTTCCCTGGCAGGCCCCCGGGCTTCTGTCACTGTGAGGCAGGCTTTGCATCGGCAAAGACAGGGACGGATCGCGTACTGGCTCATCCCAACCCACGTGACCTTTGGTAGGGGTCACCACTAGGAGAGGAGGCGCCATGCCCGTTATTACTCTTCCCGATGGCAGTCAACGTACGTTCGACAAGGCCGTATCCGTAGCCGAAGTCGCCGCATCCATTGGTGCGGGCCTCGCCAAGGCCACCCTGGCCGGCAAGGTCGACGGCAAGCTGGTCGACGCTTGCGACCTGATCGAGCACGACGCTCGCCTGCAAATCATCACGCCCAAGGACGAAGAGGGGCTGGAGATCATCCGTCACTCGTGCGCCCACCTGGTCGGCCACGCGGTCAAGCAGCTGTACCCGACCGCGAAAATGGTCATCGGTCCGGTCATCGACGAAGGCTTCTATTACGACATCGCCTACGAGCGTCCTTTCACCCCGGACGACATGGCGGCGATCGAGCAGCGCATGCAGCAGCTGATCGACACCGATTACGATGTCATCAAGAAAGTCACCCCGCGCGCCGAGGTGATCGAAGTGTTCAAGGCCCGTGGCGAAGACTACAAGCTGCGCCTGGTCGAGGACATGCCGGATGAACAGGCCATGGGCCTGTACTACCACGAAGAATACGTCGACATGTGCCGCGGTCCGCACGTGCCGAACACCCGTTTCCTCAAGTCGTTCAAGCTGACCAAGCTGTCCGGCGCCTACTGGCGCGGCGATGCCAAGAACGAGCAGCTGCAGCGCGTCTACGGCACCGCCTGGGCCGACAAGAAGCAGCTGGCTGCCTACATCCAGCGCATCGAAGAAGCGGAAAAGCGCGACCACCGCAAGATCGGCAAGCGCCTGGGCCTGTTCCACCTCCAGGAAGAAGCGCCGGGCATGGTGTTCTGGCACCCCAACGGCTGGACCCTGTACCAGGTACTGGAACAGTACATGCGTAAGGTCCAGCGCGAGAACGGCTACCTCGAGATCAAGACGCCTCAGGTTGTCGACCGTTCGCTGTGGGAAAAGTCTGGCCACTGGGCCAACTACGCCGACAACATGTTCACCACCCAGTCGGAAAACCGCGACTACGCCATCAAGCCGATGAACTGCCCGTGCCACGTGCAGGTGTTCAACCAGGGCCTGAAGAGCTACCGCGAGCTGCCGCTGCGCCTGGCCGAGTTCGGTGCCTGCCACCGTAACGAGCCGTCCGGTGCCCTGCACGGCATCATGCGCGTGCGTGGTTTCACCCAGGACGACGCGCACATCTTCTGCACCGAAGAGCAGATGCAGTCCGAATCCGCTGCCTTCATCAAGCTGACCATGGATGTCTACGCCGACTTCGGCTTCAAGGACATCGAAATGAAGCTGTCCACCCGCCCTGAAAAGCGCGTGGGTTCCGATGAGCTGTGGGATCGCGCCGAAGCCGCCCTGGCTGCCGCGCTCGACAGCGCCGGCCTGCCGTACGACCTGCAACCGGGCGAGGGCGCCTTCTACGGTCCGAAGATCGAGTTCTCGCTCAAGGACTGCCTGGGCCGCGTCTGGCAGTGCGGTACCCTGCAGCTGGACTTCAACCTGCCGATCCGCCTGGGCGCCGAGTTCGTCTCCGAAGACAACGGCCGCAAGCATCCGGTGATGCTGCACCGTGCCATCCTCGGTTCGTTCGAGCGTTTCGTCGGAATCCTGATCGAGCACTACGAAGGTGCATTCCCGGCCTGGCTGGCGCCAACCCAGGCGGTGGTGATGAATATCACCGACAAACAGGCCGAATTCGCCCTTGAGGTTGAAAAAACTCTCAACGAAAGCGGATTCCGTGCCAAGTCCGACTTGAGAAATGAGAAGATCGGCTTTAAAATCCGCGAGCATACCTTGCTCAAGGTCCCTTACCTTTTGGTTATAGGGGACCGTGAGGTCGAAACGCAAACCGTCGCCGTACGTACCCGAGAAGGCGCAGACCTTGGCTCGATGCCGGTCGCCCAGTTCGCGGACTTCCTTGCGCAGTCGGTTTCCCGGCGTGGTCGCCAAGAATCGGAGTAATTACCATTAAGCGTGAAATGAGAAACGATAAACGAACTGCACCGAAAGCCCCGATCAACGAGAATATCTCGGCACGCGAGGTTCGGTTAATTGGCGCTGACGGCGAGCAGATTGGCATCGTCTCGATTGATGAAGCGCTTCGTATCGCTGAAGAAGCGAAGCTGGATCTGGTAGAGATCTCTGCAGACGCGGTACCGCCCGTCTGCAAGGTCATGGACTACGGCAAGCACCTCTTCGAGAAGAAGAAGCAGGCTAACGAAGCCAAGAAGAACCAGAAGCAGATCCAGATTAAAGAAATCAAGTTTCGTCCAGGGACGGAGGAAGGGGATTACCAGGTAAAACTACGCAACCTGGTACGTTTCCTTAGTGATGGGGACAAGGCCAAGATCTCTCTGAGATTCCGTGGCCGTGAGATGGCTCACCAGGAGCTGGGCATGGAGCTGTTGAAGCGGGTTGAAGCTGACCTCGCCGAATACGGCACCGTTGAGCAGCATCCGAAGATGGAAGGACGCCAGCTTATGATGGTCATCGCCCCCAAGAAAAAGAAATAACCACCAGGGCACGGCAGGCCTTGCGGTTATGTTTATCCACTGAATGCGGAGTATCCGAACATGCCAAAAATGAAAACCAAAAGCGGTGCAGCGAAGCGTTTCTTGAAAACCGCTTCGGGCTTCAAGCACAAGCACGCTTTCAAGAGCCACATCCTGACCAAAATGTCGACCAAGCGTAAGCGTCAACTGCGTGGTAGCAGCCTGCTGCACCCGTCTGACGTTGCAAAAGTCGAGCGCATGCTGCGCGTACGTTAATTTCGGTCAAAGATAGAGGAAGTTACTCATGGCTCGTGTAAAGCGTGGCGTCATCGCTCGTAAGCGTCACAAGAAAATTCTGAAACTGGCTAAAGGCTACTACGGCGCACGCTCGCGCGTATTCCGTGTTGCCAAGCAAGCGGTCATCAAGGCAGGCCAATACGCCTACCGCGACCGTCGCCAGAAAAAACGTCAGTTCCGCGCTCTGTGGATCGCTCGTATCAACGCTGGTGCGCGTATCAACGGTCTGTCCTACAGCCGCCTGATCGCTGGCCTGAAAAAAGCGTCGATCGAAATCGACCGTAAAGTTCTGGCTGATCTGGCAGTGAACGAAAAAGCGGCGTTTGCTGCGATTGTCGAGAAAGCTAAAGCCGTCCTGGCTTAAGTACCCGCGACAATCATTCGCTGCCGTTCGCGGCAGCGAATGTTAAACGTCATCGATAGGGGAAGAGCCTGTAAGCTCTTCCCCTATTTCGTATCTGGAGTCTGTACATGGAAAACCTGGATGCGCTGGTCTCTCAAGCCCTGGAGGCCGTGGAGCGCGCTGAAGACATCAATGCCCTGGAACAGATCCGGGTTCAATTCCTTGGCAAGAAGGGCGAACTGACCCAGGTGATGAAGACCCTGGGCAACCTGCCTGCCGACGAGCGGCCAAAGGTTGGCGCGCTGATCAACGACGCCAAGGAACGCGTCACCGAGGTGCTCAACGCACGCAAGGCGGCTTTCGAAGAAGCCGAGCTCAGCGCTCGCCTGGCCGCCGAATGCATTGATGTGACCCTGCCAGGCCGTGGCCAGACGACCGGTGGCCTGCACCCGATCACCCGCACCCTGGAACGCATCGAACAGTTCTTCACCCACATCGGCTACGGCATCGCCGAAGGCCCTGAGGTCGAAGACGACTACCACAACTTCGAAGCGCTCAACATTCCCGGCCACCACCCGGCCCGGGCAATGCACGACACTTTCTATTTCAATGCCAACATGCTGCTGCGTACCCACACCTCGCCGGTGCAGGTGCGGACCATGGAGTCCAGCCAGCCGCCGATCCGCATTGTCTGCCCGGGCCGCGTCTACCGCTGCGACTCGGATATCACCCACTCGCCGATGTTCCACCAGGTCGAAGGCCTGCTGATCGATCGTGGGATCAATTTCGCCGACCTCAAAGGCACCATCGAAGAATTCCTGCGGGTGTTCTTCGAAAAGGAACTGGCGGTGCGTTTCCGTCCGTCCTTCTTCCCCTTCACCGAACCTTCGGCTGAAGTCGACATCCAGTGCGTGATGTGCAGCGGCAAAGGCTGCCGCGTGTGCAAGCAGACCGGCTGGCTGGAAGTCATGGGCTGCGGCATGGTTCACCCGAACGTGCTGCGCATGTCCGGCATCGACCCTGAGGAATACCAGGGCTTCGCCTTCGGCATGGGCGCCGAGCGCCTGGCCATGTTGCGCTATGGCGTCAACGATTTACGTCTGTTCTTCGACAACGACTTGCGGTTCCTCGCGCAGTTTCGCTAGGTCCGCACCCGTAACGCATCTTTCAGGAGAACAGCATGAAATTCAGTGAAAAGTGGCTGCGCGGTTGGGTCAACCCGCAGGCAAACCGTGACGAGCTGGTCGCTCGTCTGTCCATGGCCGGCCTCGAAGTCGACAGCGTCACCCCGGCCGCCGGTCAATTCAGCGGCATCGTCGTCGGTGAGGTGCTGAGCACCGAACAGCACCCTGATGCCGACAAACTGCGCGTGTGCCAGGTCAGCAACGGCAGCGAGACCTTCCAGGTCGTGTGCGGCGCGCCCAACGTGCGCCCTGGCCTGAAGATCCCGTTCGCCATGATCGGCGCCGAACTGCCGGGCGACTTCAAGATCAAGAAAGCCAAACTGCGTGGCGTTGAGTCCAACGGCATGCTGTGCTCGGCTGCAGAGCTGCAGATCAGCGAAGAAAACGACGGCCTGCTGGAACTGGCCGCCGACGCTCCGGTGGGCGAAGACATCCGCACCTACCTGGAGCTGGACGACGCCAGCATCGAGATCGGCCTGACCCCGAACCGCGGCGACTGCCTGTCCATTGCAGGCCTTGCCCGTGACGTCGGCGCCCTGTACGACGCCCCGGTCACCCGCGTGACCGTGCCGGCCGTTGCTGCCGCCCATGACGAAGTGCGTTCGGTCGAAGTCTCGGCCCCGGCGGCGTGCCCACGTTACCTGGGCCGCGTCATCCGCAACGTCGACCTGTCGCGCCCGACCCCGCTGTGGATGGTCGAGCGCCTGCGTCGCTCCGACGTGCGCAGCATCGACGCTGCCGTCGACATCACCAACTACGTGATGCTCGAGCTGGGTCAGCCGATGCACGCCTTCGACCTCGCCGAAATCAACGGCGGCATCCGCGTGCGCATGGCCGAGGAGGGCGAGAAGCTCGTACTGCTCGACGGCCAGGAAGTCACCCTGCGTCCCGACACCCTGGTCATCGCCGACCACAGCCGCGCCCTGGCCATTGCCGGCGTGATGGGTGGTGAGCACAGCGGCGTGTCCGCCACCACCCGCGACCTGTTCCTCGAAAGCGCCTTCTTCGAGCCGATTTCGGTTGCCGGTAAAGCCCGTTCCTACGGTCTGCACACCGATGCCTCGCACCGCTACGAGCGTGGCGTCGACTCGCAGCTGGCCCGCGAAGCCATGGAGCGCGCCACTGGCCTGCTGCTGGAAATCGTCGGCGGCGAAGCCGGCCCGATCATCGACGTGTCGAGCGAAGCCGACCTGCCGAACGTCGCGCCGATCACCCTGCGTGCCGAGCGCCTGACCCAGATGCTGGGCATGGAAATGGCCAGCGCCGAAGTCGAGCAACTGCTCAACGGCCTGGGCCTGAAAACCACCGCCGGTGAAGGCCAGTGGCAGGTCGAAGTACCAAGCCATCGCTTCGACATCAGCCTGGAAGTCGACCTGATCGAAGAACTGGCCCGCCTGTACGGCTACAACCGCCTGCCGGTCCGTTACCCGCAAGCGCGCCTGGCCCCGCAGGCCAAGGCCGAAGCCCGTGGCGAGCTGCCGGAGCTGCGTCGCCTGCTGGTCGCCCGTGGTTACCAGGAAGCCATCACCTACAGCTTCATCGATCCGAAATTGTTCGAACTGTTCAGCCCGGGCATCGAGCCGCTGCTGCTGGCCAACCCGATCTCCAACGACATGGCCGCCATGCGTGCCTCGCTGTGGCCGGGCCTGGTCAAGGCGCTGCAACACAACCTCAACCGCCAGCAAGACCGCGTGCGCCTGTTCGAAAGCGGCCTGCGCTTCGTCGGCCAACTGGGCGACCTCAAGCAACAGCCTATGCTCGCCGGCGTCGTCTGCGGCAGCCGCCTGCCGGAAGGCTGGGCCAACGGCCGTGACGGCATCGACTTCTTCGACGCCAAAGCCGACGTTGAAGCCGTACTGGGCTACGCCGGCTCCCTGGCCGAATTCACCTTCGTCCCAGGCAAACACCCGGCGCTGCACCCGGGCCAGACCGCGCGCATCGAGCGTGACGGCCGCGAAGTCGGCTACCTGGGCGCCATCCACCCGGAACTGGCCAAGACCCTGGGCCTGGACCGTCCGGTCTACGTCTTCGAACTGGTCCTGGGCGAAGTGGTCGAAGGCCGCCTGCCGAAGTTCAGCGAACTGTCGAAATTCCCGGAAGTACGTCGTGACCTGGCCTTAGTCGCAGGACGTGATGTAGCTTCGAGTTCGGTGCTTGAAGTAATTCGTGACAATGCAGGTGAATGGCTGACAGACCTCAGACTGTTTGACGTTTACCAGGGTAAAGGCATTGATCCTGATAGAAAAAGCCTGGCAGTCGGCTTGACCTGGCAGCATCCATCGCGCACTCTTAATGACGAAGAGGTGAACACCGCGACACAAAACATCCTCACCTCGCTCGAACAAAGGTTGAACACCACGTTAAGGAAATAGCGTATGGGTGCTCTGACGAAAGCTGAGATGGCCGAACGGCTGTACGAGGAGCTGGGCCTGAACAAACGCGAGGCCAAGGAATTGGTCGAGCTGTTTTTTGAGGAAATCAGGCACGCTCTTGAAGACAACGAGCAGGTCAAATTGTCCGGTTTCGGCAATTTCGACCTGCGTGACAAGCGCCAGCGGCCGGGCCGCAACCCCAAGACCGGGGAAGAAATCCCGATCACGGCGCGTCGAGTCGTCACCTTTCGTCCGGGGCAAAAGTTGAAAGCCCGAGTTGAGGCCTATGCTGGAACCAAGTCATAACGACGAGCTTCCGCCGATCCCAGGCAAACGGTACTTCACCATTGGTGAAGTGAGCGAGCTTTGTGCGGTAAAACCGCATGTGCTGCGCTACTGGGAGCAGGAGTTCCCGCAACTCAACCCGGTCAAGCGCCGCGGCAACCGGCGGTACTATCAGCGCCAGGACGTGCTGATGATCCGCCAGATCCGCGCGCTGCTGTACGACCAGGGCTTCACCATCGGCGGGGCGCGCCTGCGCCTCTCCGGCGATGAAGCCAAGGATGACACTACCCAGTACAAGCAGCTGATTCGGCAGATGATTGTCGAGTTGGAGGATGTTTTGGTGGTGTTGAAGAAATAGCCTGAAACCGGGTGGTTGGAATTTTTGGAAAAAATGCTTCCATAATTCAAAAGGTTAGGGTACATTCTTCAACGTTCTCAGCAACAACGAGAACATGCTTCAAGCCCAGTCGGGGCGTAGCGCAGCCCGGTAGCGCACTTGCATGGGGTGCAAGGGGTCGAGTGTTCGAATCACTCCGTCCCGACCATTATTTAACAAAGAGGCCCAGTCGGTGACGACTGGGCTTTTTTGTTTTGAGATCTTTTGATCGAGCGAACCTCGGACTAGTTTTATGCTGAAAGGGGAACAAATTTCCTGAAGTCATTTGGAAGCATTTGTGCGAGTGCATCCCAGCTCAAATCTTCAATGTCGTAAGTCAGCGCAAGCTGATCAAGGACTGTGGATAGGCGTCTAGGAGCTCCTGCCCCTTTACCGCCACTACCTTTCTTCAGTGCGCCTTGTTCTTCATCAAAGTAAAGCTTGGTTACTAAAGTCATAATCCCAGGGCTGAGAACAATCCACTGTCTAGACATCATCTGCTCAAAAACTTCACCTGTTTTGTTTACAGGGGTCCCAAGCACAGCTTTTAAACGGTCAGGGTCATCTCGGTGGGCTCGATAGGCTAACCAAAGAGGCGCCATTTTTTGACGATATACTTTTCGCCAATTTCCCGGTTCAAAGATCCATAAAGCATGCTCGCCAATCTGGCCTTTCGTTCCGATAAATTTATGGGCAAATCGTAAAGTTAACCAACTCCAAAAACCTTGGTCGGTTTCGAGAGATTCCTCTTTTAGACCGGCTGCTTTGATTGCTCGGTCGATCGCTTTCGCCAACTGCAGTTTTGTCTCGAAGGCCTCGGAGGCAAAAAGATCTGCTGGTATTGGACTCCCCCTAAGTTCGTTGAAAGTCGAACTCATCAGTAGCTGCTGAGGGATAGGGGTATTAGGTGTCTGACGAATTTGGTCCAACCAAATGCGCATTTGATCAATGCCTTGTGGAGTCAAAGCTAACAACTGTAACGTTTCCATTTTAATCCTCCTGATTTATGAAGTTTGCGAGACGGTTGCGAAGTTTCTTTTCTCTACAGAAGGCTATTGTGGCTTTTTGAGCCCAGTCGTCTATCTCTTGATGGGTGCTGTTACTTGGTGGAATATATCCGGCCCATCTTTTTCCCAAACTCAGCCAGGTACTAAGGTCTTCCTCGTCATCGGCTGATCCTTCTTGCTCGTGAGCTAAGTTTATTAAGATTGCCCGGATCACTCCTGGTAGAATGGCGTGTAGTACTGGGCTTGACTTTAAGTCGTTCTTTGATCCAAGACTGGTGTCTAGTAGCAGTGTTGGGATTTCTCCCATTTCTAACTCCCAGATCCCCCCGCTCAAGTCTTGCATAATTATTGGTAGCAGCGAGCGCTGAGGTGTATTGCTATCTTCCCGATCTGTGGTATCAACCCCTTCGGCTGTGGCGAGAAGCTGGCAAGAGTCCGGGTCGACAACAAGGATCCGGAAACGAATATCGTCAGGGTCGCCCATAGCTGAAATGTCGAAGTTAGAGCTGGCGCCTTCTTCGGTAAAGGCTTGCCCAGCATGACCCCAGCTGTGTCGCAGACGGATTACTCTACCACGCTGTGCCTCGACAATCACGGATGCGTCGGGCCTTATGTCATACTCACCTAACCATAGGTGGACATTGCAGATTGAAGAGCATCCATCGAAGTTTATGCTGATTCTCACATCCTCTTTAAGGATTTTTTCACGACCGGTGAAGTTGAAACGTCGACTCATTCTACTTCCTCCTCACCTTCCTCTGCGGAATTTTCCGGGGAGGTCGATTTTATTTTCATTACTAGGTCACGGTTCAAATCTGCCGATCGAAAAATAATCTTGAATTCTGGGGTTTTAGCTACAACTACTAAACTCCCTGCGCTGCCGTGCTCGATCGTAACGTTTTCAGCTGTTACTTGAAATTTGCTGTTTTTGTCAATGCCTTTTTGGGCCGCTTGAAATAAATCGAAATCATATTTCGAGTGAGCTTTGAATGGGTTGCGGCCATACAGGTCGTAGGCGGCATGAATTTCGAATCTATAGCCATCTGGGTTAACAAAACCGTCGGGGTTGCCGGTCAAGTGTACTTCATCTTCAGTTTTTCTAAGGCTCCAAGATCTAGGTTTCGGAGCTGGTATATTGTGCTCCTCTTGAGATGACTCCTTCTTATTTTCTTTTTTCCGATTGCTTGATCGTTCACTGGCTTCTGGCTGTAGTGAGCCTTCATCCGAGGGTAAAGGAAGTAGTTCAGCTAACAGGCTGTGATCTGGCGTACCATTTTCGATTGAGAGTTTTTCCAGTAGCCTGTGTGCGCTCTCGCGGACAAAAGGAATCAGTTTGTTAGATGATTTATAGTTTTGCTCTCTGAATTTGTCGCGAGATGCTTTCCAGTCCGTGTGAGCTGGGCACTCTGAACGTCTGAGCGCATCGGCAATTGCATTTCTCGATACATGTATTAGCGAGGATGTCTCTGGTGTTTTCCTTCGGGTTGGCTGATTAGGAATGATCAACCCATCTCGGACGTACACAGGGTAGTGTCGCCCAGACTTTTTCATTATTAGGACGTCAAATGTGGCATTGGAAGAGCTATTCTGGGATCGCGAGATCGTCATTGGTACTTTGAAATGCACTATTCGACCATGGTCCAATGCAGACTCTATGTCTTGGGGAAGGAGATTGGTCTTATAGCTTGCCCAGTCATAGTCCATTTGCTCCGAGCCAGATTCATGAGTAACGGTCACCTCCAGTGGCGTTGTCTCATTCAGGCGTAACAGGTTGCAAGCAAGCTGAATAGAGTCTTGAAATTGTTCATCTCCAGGTGCCGATTGTTTAAGTGCCTCATAGCTGCTTGAGTCAAAGCGGACAAAGTTGTCGTTGTCGTTATCTCGCAGCTCGACTACTAAGTCACCCTCGAGGATTGGGATGAAGTACTCTCGAGCAATGACGGCTGCTAAGCGATCAATTGTCAAGTATTTTTCATATACCCAAGGAATCACTACGCCTAAGCCAGGCTCATTCTCTCGGGTAAGTCTGAAGTCCTTTTTCAAGCGATTGGTAACGGAGTCGCTGGTAAATGGGGTTTGTAGTTCCCCTTCATGACGGCTAAACCATCCATCAGGAGTGTATCGAGTCCCATTTACTTCGTGGTGGCGCAGAATGGACTGACCCATGAGATGCAGCCCAGGTTCAGATGCGCGGCGAGTAACAGCAAAAAAAGAGCGAATACGGCTCGAGCGTGGAATTACTATTTTCCCGACGCCCCAGCTCCCACGATCCCCGTCTTTCTTGTTGGATACACCCTCAGCCCTGAAGAAATGATAGAAGTTCCCCCCGGTCTCGGGAGACGCTGAGTCAATTTCTCCCTCCAGCCCCTTGGTACCGAAATCTTCTATGGCAAGGTATGCGCAATCTTCCGCTTCCCAATTTGGCAAGCTAGATAGGCGGATCTCTTTTGCCGAAAAGTGGGCCTGTACGTCTTTACAGAACCAGAAGCTGGTTTCCTGAGCCGCAAGTTTACCCAATGAAAGGACTACCCTGACCGGAGCTTTACCTAGGCGAGCATCTAAAGAGTTTTGGATTGTCTCGCGAATTAGCGCATGTTCAATCCCCTCGATGGATTGGTCTTGGAAAAACTCATCTTGCATGGGGTCTCGCGCTTTAGCTCCTAACGGTTGCTTTAGGAAGCTCCACTTCGGCTGCTCGGTCATCCTGAACCTCTCAAAAGGAAAATTAAAATCGAAAAATCTCTTACAGTTTAAAGTCGCCGGACGACGCGCCTTCTGCTTCGGAAAAGCGAGACTTAGCTTGGTCCAGTTCTTTCTGCAGAGCCTTAAAAATTTTCTTCACATCCTCCTCTGTGAAGCTGTAGGCGTTTCGATTGGAAAGGTTTCCGATCAGCCGTATGTCATTCAGGGCTCTGTTTGCTCTCTGCTCGGCAAGGCGTACGAATTTTTCGCGCTTTTCTTCCATTTTTTTTCTCTAACGTTTCGTGGTTTTCGCAAATATTTAGTAAATATTTAGCCAATATTTGAAGAATGTCAATGGGGTTGTGATGGCTTTTTGCTTTCCTCGGCTTGGTAGGGCTGCACGTGGGGGGGGCGCGGAATCTTGCGGCCTTTGGAGGGCATTGGGTGAGGGGTTGCGTTGCGCGGCTTGCGCTCGGTGACCGGCAATTCGTCGGTTTTCATCCCTCAGCCCATTAGGGTAAGGATGCGCAGGCAAGGGCGACTAGATGCTAAGCTTGCGCTTGGCTCTGCAGGCTCAATTTGTAGGTATAGGTTGACAGGGGGACAAAACGCGACCGAACTTTCTCGATGCGGTCAATGATTTCACCGAGGATTGGCACCGGATGAGCGTATCGTTCTGCTTGAGGAGGTAAGGGCTGTCAGTAATAATTGTAGGTGGGGTGGCTCACATTGATTGGCGCTATCATTCGATGAGCTGGGGGCTAAGGATCTTCTTCCGGTGCATCCAAGTTCGGCCATGAGACAAATTTTTGATTACAATCCCCCAACGTTTCCAGTAGCCAACCCAGATCCGTTTTCGGAGAGCATATCCCGCATTCCCATAGCTCGAAGACACGCCATCCTTGATGCTGTAGCTCTTGTCGATTTTTTAGGTCTCGCGCGACATTTTGAGCGAATTTGTTCTTCCAAAAATCCTCTCGGGTCTTAGGTGTGGTTGCAAACCTGCAGCCCGGATGACGGTGCCAGAAGCAGCCATGAACGAAGATACAGACGCGGTGGCGGGCTAGCACCACATCGGGTTTGCCTGGGAGATTTTTTTGGTGCAAGCGATATCTGAAGCCATGGCGATGCAGAAACCGTCGGACCTTCATTTCCGGGTTAGTATTGCTGCCGCGAATACTGGCCATCATGCGAGACCTGATTTCTTTACTGACTATGTCCATGACTGAACCCCAGATGAATTTGCCCCTTGGGCAAGACAAAGCTTTTGAAAGCGATGTGATGCTTTCTAAGCCTATCCAGATTGTCGATCTTTTCGCAGGCCCTGGGGGGCTTGGTGAAGGCTTTGCCTCCTCGGGGAAAGGAACTCGGTACGAAATCGTGGTTTCTGCTGAGATGGATCCCGTGGCTAGAGAGACTCTGCGGCTGAGAGCGTTTTACAGGCTTCTCAAGCTGAAAAAACCGGAGCGCCTAGTGGATTACTATGCTTTCTGCAACGGCCAGGCTGAAACTCCTTATACGGAAGGAAGCAAAGCACAATGGCATGAAGCCGATGCAGAGGCTCGTTGCATAACGCTGGGGTCTGAAAAGGGTGACGCAGAGCTGGATGAAATTCTCGATCAGAGGCTTGATCGCACGCGGCCTTGGGTGCTCATCGGCGGGCCGCCGTGCCAGGCATACTCGATTGTCGGCCGGGCACGCAACCAAGCCAAGGCAGATTACAGCCCAGAGAATGACCATCGCCATTTTCTCTACAAGGAGTATCTCAGGATCATCAAAGAGAGAAAGCCAACCGTTTTCGTAATGGAAAACGTCAAGGGCATTCTTTCTTCGAAGGTGGGTGGCGAAAGCATTTTCTCCCAGATACTCCAAGATCTTACGGACCCTAACAAGGCGCTCGGCGACCCTGAGCCTGGCATCAAGTATCGCGTCTGCTCCTTGGTTACCGGGCAGTCCTACGGTCCGGGGGAGGACGTCGATGAGGTTGATCCTCGGGGCTTCATCATCAAGGCAGAGGATCATGGTATCCCTCAAGCTCGGCATCGAGTGATTCTGCTCGGTATCGCCCTGGACGAAGAAGGGAACATTCCTGAGCATGGCTGGATCCCACTGATTCAGGATCAGGTGAGTGTGAAACAGGTCTTGGAAGAGCTTCCCAAGCTGAGAAGTCGTTTGACCAAGCAAGCTGATGGAAATGAAGCCTGGTACACGGAGGTGGCCAATCAGCTCGACGACTTGAGGGCTGAGGTCGATAGCCGAACCGAGCCCAAGCTTGCATTCGAGATGGACATAATTCGCAGCGGTTTGTTGTCGGCGCCCGTTGATGTAGGTGCTCTCCGTGTACCTCGTCGAAAGGGTGACGGTTGCACTGGTGATGTGGCCCTCGACAGGTGGTACCGCGATGACAGTCTTGAATACTGGTTGAACCATGATGCGCGCGGCCATATGCCATCAGACTTGCGTAGGTACATGTTCGCAAGCGTCTACGCCAGAGCCTACAAGACATCGCCAAAAGGGCATCAGCAATTCACGCTCTCAGGGCTTGCGCCAGCGCACAAGAACTGGGAAAGCGGTAAGTTCAGTGACCGATTCAGGGTTCAATTGGAACACCTGCCGGCTACGACGATTACCAGCCACATTTCCAAGGACGGGCACTACTTTATTCACTATGACCCAAAGCAGTGCCGTAGTCTGACTGTTCGTGAAGCTGCTCGGCTTCAGACGTTCCCGGACAACTATTTCTTCCAGGGAAACAGGACTCAGCAATTTCACCAGGTAGGTAACGCAGTTCCACCACTGTTGGCACACAAGATTGCTTCGGTGGTACATGCTGTGATTTGCGAAAAGACCTTGGGTGCTGAAGGCTATCAACGTGCAGAAGTCGAGGCTGAGAGGGCTCTTGGCTGATCGTTGGCTCGTTGAGTCGCCCCAGTAGTGGTGCACTCGCTTGGTTCGTACCTGCTGCAGATCTGCATGAGCTGTGGCAGGAAGATCTTGGTCCTTGCGAGTGTAACGTCCATACTCTGATACCAGTGAGCATTTCCAGGCAGTACGCCAATACTGCAAGATTTGGTTCAATTGAGCTTGAACCCTGTCGCACTAATTGGTGAGGCCTTCAGAATTTCCTGATTTCTTGTAGTCCATTTCCCAATCATACTTTTGCCGCCTTCAAGTCGTTGCAGCGCTCCCGGCAGCCCTCTAGTCTCGCCTCGTCGTTGCCATTCAACGACCGGCTTTGACAGGCCGTCCCAGATCTCTAGTACACGTGCACGCTTCATGGCGGCTGTACGTGGGGCACCTCGTGTGCGCCGAGTTTCTAGAGTCCTCGGTCTGTCAACCCGCGTACAGCTGCCACCTACTTGTTTGACAGCAGGTCTGTAGCAGCCTCACTGACTCTAGAGGTTTACCATGCTAAAGATCGTCCCCGACCCACCACATCACCCCAACCATTCCCTCGAAGACATCCTCGTCCAGACCACCGAACACCTGACCTGTGCCCTGAGCATCGTTCAACAGATCGTCCTGCTCCATCCCAGCCCCCCAGTCCGCCCCCTGACCCTGGCGACCCTGCACGAAATTGAACACGCCAGCACGCTGGTCGAAGTGGCCTTGAGCAACGTTCAGGCGCAGCACTGAATCGCCAATGAGCAGGAAAACCCGCGTTGCTGACGAAACCGCTCAGCAACGCGGGATAGCCATGCACGCAGGGGAGATTTGTCCATGAATGAGGATTCAAACAAAACCAGCACCCCCACCCCCAAAACAACAGGCATCGGCACCTTCGGTGAAGGCGAACACGGACACTCCACCCACCGCCTGTTCCGCGTCGAACCCGGCCACAATGCGGCATTCGCCCTGGAACAATCAGCACTGCTGATGAGCTGCGTTCACCGCCTGACCCTACAGGCCGGAATCGAGCACGACGGCGCACTCATCTGGGCAGCGCATTACCTCAGTGGCATGGCCAAGGCCCTGGTGGATGATGTTTCACACACCATGCCCGATCAGCCGCAATAACCCCCTGAGGGGCGATAGGCAAGGCACCCTTGCGCAAGCAGCCATCAATTAGCCATTATCACCGTAACACCTTAATTTCCCGGATCATTTCGAAAGGATCTCCCATGCCAACTGCCAACCAGACCATCGCCGACGCGGTGGCCAGCGCCCAGTCCATTCTCGCTAAATGGATACCGCCCGAGGGCATCAGCTCCGATCAGGCGCTGAATGAGCTGATGGGTGTACTGGACAATCGCAGGCTGGTGGCCGCTCAGCGGGTCCAGGCCGGGCCGTATAACAAGGGGGTCGACCCGAAGCAGCTGGACAAGCGTTTCAAGGTCACTTTCGATTTGCTGTACAAGTACGGTGTGCTGGTGGACCCGGAATCCTTGGACGACGAGGTGGTCGAGCGTCTGTATCCGCGCGTCAATTATCCGCGGCTGGCCTCCGGCAGTACCTTGCTTGACTGGAGCGATGCGGTATTGGGGGAGGGGCAGCAGGTTCGCTTCTATCTGCCCCAGTCGCCCAGACGCAATACCCATCTGGCCACGGTGCGATTCCTCAGCGGTGAGGCGAGAAGTTTTATCGGTGAGTTGATTCAAGCGGTTGAGATCGAAGGGGAGCCGGGGGAGGCCTCTACCAAGTCAGCCTTCGATGCGCAGGACGAGGACTACGCTCCGGATCTGTCCGATCATGAACAGCCAGACTTTGCCTTGAACGAGGAAGCCGAGGCCATTACGGCAGGTGGGCAGCGTGGGCTCAATACCCTTCATTCGCTGCTGGAGGTCGGTGAGGAGAACGAGCGTTGGTCACCCGCGGTGCTTGCGAGCATTGAAAAGCTGCTGGAGCAGCACGATGGCGACGAGGAAATCGACACGCTGGAGGCGATGACCCAACTGGTGGACCGCGTCGACCTGATGGTACGCAAGGCGCGCGAGGTGCTGGACAGGCACCGGGCGCAGCCGGCGTGACGGTAGGTGAGTATTCAGGACAAAACGCTCCAGGCGGGTAGTCGCCCGCCTGCGAATCTGCTCAAGGAATGGATGTAATGATCAAGAAATCGGTAACCGAGCTTCAGTTCGTCAGCAGCAGGTCGCCCCTGCCTACCGTCGAAATCGATTCGCAAAGCATGGAGGACGCGGGTTTCAGCATCACGCGCACGGTGATGGAGGTGCTGTCCCGGTTGGCAGCAGAGGACGCATCGCTGCGGGCCACGCTGTTCATGTATGGAACAGTCAGCGTCAATTTCCGCGACCCGTGCTGGTGCGAGTTCCTGCTAGTGGCCGGGCCGAAGAAGGTGCTGACGGCCCTTGGCGCTGCCTTCGAGCGTTTGCCGGGGGTGAGGTCGCGATTCAGCGATTACGTGCCAGCCTCGGAAGCGGTGCGCACCTTCCATGTCGAGGATGGCATGGTGTGGGAAAAGGAGGATGGCAGTACCTGGTATTCCCATAGGCAGCAGGAGGTAGCTGACAGCGAGATCGATACGGACGACGAGGTGGAGGACGAGGATTTCGAGGAGGAAGAGGAGTGGGAGGACGAGGAGCCTGAGGACCAGGAAGCGGACGAGGTCGTGGTCACCAGCAAGAAGGCCGCCCGTTATCGTGCGGCGCGCTCTGACGCCAAGGTCAGCAGTATTCGTGCGCGCATTGAGGAAGTCTTTGGGCTGCCGGAGGGGTCGGTTGCGTTGTGCGGGCCGGACGGTCGTCCGCTGCGGGGCAATGCGTTTATCAGGACGCTGCGTAAACGCTGGGAAGAGGCCTGAGCACGCTTGACCGGCAAACAGTTCAAGGGCCGCATCACCTGTTCATTTTCAGACAGTTGATCAACAGCCTGTAGTGATGCGTGCACTTGATACTGTTTTCAAATTTTGTAAGTCATTGAAATAAAACAACTAATCCGTTGGCACGGTTCCTGAAATAGAGCTCTTAAACGCGCCCCCCACAGCGCGAAGCCTATCGATCAGGAGTCCCCCCATGCCACGCGAAATCCGTCTAAACGCATTCGAAATGAACTGCGTCGGCCACCAGGCCCCCGGCCTCTGGGCGCACCCCCGCGATCGCTCCTGGCAATACAAGGACCTCACCTACTGGACCGACCTCGCCAAGCTCCTGGAGCGCGGCAAGTTCGACGGCATTTTCATTGCCGACGTCATCGGCATCTACGACGTGCTCAACGGCAACGGCGATGCCGCCATTCGCCAGGCGGCGCAGGTGCCGGTCAACGATCCGCTCGCTTTGATCACGCCCATGGCGCTGGTCACCGAGCATCTGGGCTTCGGCCTGACCGCGTCGCTGAGCTTCGAGCATCCCTATCCCTTCGCCCGTCGCCTGTCGACCCTGGATCACCTGACCAAGGGCCGGATCGGCTGGAATATCGTCACCTCCTACCTGGACAGCGGCGCGCGCAATCTCGGGCAGAAGGCGCTGAGCGATCACGATGCGCGCTACGACTACGCGGATGAGTACCTTGAGGTGCTCTACAAGTTGTTCGAGGGCAGTTGGGAGGAGGATGCGGTGGTGCGTGACCGGGCGCGGGGGCTGTTTACGGATCCTGCCAAGGTTCATGAGATCCGCCACCATGGCAAGCATTTCCAGGTGCCCGGCATTCATTTGTGCGAGCCGTCGCCGCAGCGTACGCCGGTGCTGTATCAGGCCGGGGCGTCGAGTCGGGGCAAGAACTTCGCTGCCGCGCATGCCGAGTGTGTATTCGTCGCGTCGCCTTCGAAGGCGGCGCTGAAGAAGACCGTGGCCGATATCCGCCGCCGCGCCGCCGAGGCCGGGCGCGATCCGCGCAAGGTGCTGATCTTCAATATGCAGACGGTGATCGTCGATGAGACCGATACCAAGGCGCAGGCCAAGTGGCGGGAGTTGAAATCCTACGCCAGCTATGAGGGGGCGCTGGCGTTGATTGCCGGCTGGACCGGGATCGATTTCGGTCAGTACCAACCCGACCAGGTGCTCAAGCATATTCAAACCAATGCCATGCAGTCGGCGGTGGAGGCCTTTTCCACGGCCGACCCGGGCAAGCAGTGGACGGTGCAGGAGCTGGCCGACTGGGTCGGTATCGGTGGCATGGGGCCGCTGATTGTCGGCAGCGCGCAGACCGTGGCCGACGAGCTGCAGGACTGGGTCGAGGAGACCGATGTCGACGGTTTCAACTTCACCTACGCGCTGGCCCACGAAACCTTCCGCGACGTGGTCGAGTTGCTGGTTCCCGAGCTGCAGAAGCGCGGGGTGTTCAAGACCGAATACAGCCCCGGCACCTTGCGCGACAAGTTGTTCGGCGACGGCCCGCGTCTGCCGGCCAGCCATCCGGGCGCGGGCTACCGCGACCTGTCCCGTCTGCACGCCCACGCCAGCACGCCTGAGCTGGCCTGAATTCCTTCGTTTCTATTAAGAGAGCAATCATGTCTGTAATCACTGCCCATTACCCCATCCACCAGCCGGATGCCCATGTCATTCGTGACGATGCCGAAGCCATCAGTGTTGCCCACCGGGTCGCCGCTCTGCTGCAACCGGGGGCTGCCGAGCGCGATGCGCAGCGCGCGGTGCCGGCGGAGGTGGTCGATGCGTTTTCCAACAGTGGTTTGTGGGGCATTACCGTGCCTAGGGCCTACGGTGGCGCCGAGGTGTCCTACGCCACTTTGGCGCGAGTGATCGCCATTATTTCGGCGGCCGATCCGTCCCTGGGGCAGATTCCGCAGAACCACTATTGCCTGCTGGAGGATATTCGCCTGCAGGGCAGCGAAGAGCAGCAGCGCTTTTTCTTCGACCTGGTGCTCAAGGGCCATCGCTTCGCCAATGCGCTGTCGGAAACCGGCGGCAAGAATGTGCAGGACATCCGTACTCGCATCGTGCGCGAAGGCGACGGTTATCGTATCGACGGACGCAAGGGTTACTGCACCGGTTCGCTCTATGCCCACTGGCTCGGGGTGTTGGCCGTGGACGAGGAGGGCCACGGGCAACTGGCCTTCGTGCCCCGTGACACGCCCGGGCTGGTGGTGGTCGATGACTGGGACAGCATCGGCCAGCGCAATACCTCCAGCGGTACGGTGCTGGCCGATGGGTTGCGGGTGCCGGCGTTCAATCTGTTCCCCAGCTATCGCTCCTACGAGAATCCGACCCTGGCCGGGCCGTTCGCGCAGATCACCACGGCGGCCATCGACGCCGGCATCGCCCGCGCTGCACTGCAGGACACCATCGTTTTTGTGCGCGAGCAGGCGCGGCCGTGGATCGATGCAGGGGTGGAGAGGGCCAGTGAAGACCCGCTGACCATCATCCAGGTCGGTGCCCTGGATATTCGTCTGGAAGCGGCCGAGGCGCTGCTGGAACGTGCCGGCCTGGTGCTCGATCAGGCCCGGCCGGCGCCGGATGCCGAGAATGTCGCCGCCGCCTCGCTTGCCGTGGCGCGGGCCAAGGTGCTGACCACCGAGATCGCCATCGAGGCGAGCAACAAGCTGTTCGAGCTGGGCGGCACCCGGTCGACCCTGCGCCGCCACAACCTCGATCGCCACTGGCGCAATGCCCGGGTGCATACCCTGCATGATCCGGTGCGCTGGAAGTACCACGTGGTCGGCAACTGGCTGCTCAACGATATCAAGCCGCCGCGCCATGACTGGTCCTGAGGTGCTTGTGGACGAGTTGCTCGCCAATATCGACTGGTCGGAGATCGGCCAGGCCTGCCTGGACACCCTGACCATGCTCGGTGCCGCGCTCGGCTTTACCGTGCTGCTGGGGCTGCCGCTGGGGGTGCTGCTGTACCTGACCGGCCAGCGTCAGTTGCTGGCTTCGCCCCGGGTGTATCGGCTGTTGTCGGTGCTGGCGAATGTGCTGCGTTCGATGCCGTTCATCATTCTGTTGATCGTGCTGATTCCGCTGACCACGTTGATCACCGGCACGTCGCTGGGCGTGGCCGGGGCGACGCCGCCGCTGGTGATCGGCTGCACGCCGTTTTTCGCCCGGCTGGTGGAAACCGCTCTGCGTGAGGTCGATCGCGGTCTGGTGGAGGCGACCCAGTCCATGGGCGCCGGTACCTGGCAGACGGTCTGGCACACCTTGCTGCCGGAGGCGCGTACCGGGCTGATCGCCGCCGTCACGGTGACCGCCATCGTCCTGGTGGATTACACCGCCATGGCCGGTGTGGTCGGCGGTGGCGGCCTGGGCGATCTGGCGATCCGTTTCGGTTACCAGCGTTTCCAGACCGATGTGATGGTGGTCACCGTGCTGCTGCTGATCCTGCTGGTGCAAACCCTGCAGCTCAGTGGCGATCGCCTGGTGCGCCACTTCACCCGGCGTTGACTGTTTTTCCCGTCTGCGGCAGCCGGGTTCAGCTGCCGCCGGCCCACGTCCACCCCACGACGGCCACTGTTCACTGTTCAGGAGCAAGACCATGAAGAAGACCCTGGCCGTACTGGCTGCTGTACTGTCGCTGTCCGCCCACGCCAACGAGAAACTGGTGGTGGGGGCTACCCCGGTGCCTCACGCGGAGATCCTCGAGTTCGTCAAACCGACGCTGGCCAAGGAGGGCGTGGACCTGGATCTGAAGGTGTTCACCGATTTCATCCAGCCCAACCTGCAGCTGGCCGAGAAGAACCTCGACGCCAACTACTACCAGTACCGGCCCTTCCTCGACGAGTTCAACGCCACCCGCAAGACCGATCTGGTGCCGGTGGTCGGCGTGCATATCGAGCCTTTCGGTGCCTATTCGACCCGGATCAAGAACCTCGCCGAGCTCAAGGAGGGCGCCAGCGTGGCCATTCCCAACGACCCGGTGAACACCGGTCGCGCTTTGGTGCTATTGCATGAGGCCGGGCTGATTACGTTGAAGGACCCGAGCAATACCCTGGCGACCCAGCGCGACATCGTCGCCAACCCCAAGAAGCTGAAGATCCGCGAGTTGGAAGGGGCGTTGCTGGCGCGGGCGGTGAACCAGGTCGACCTGGCGTTCATCTTCGCCAACTACGCCCTGGAAGCCGGTATCGACACCAACAGTGCGCTGATCGTCGAGAAGGGCAAGGACCTGTACATCGAGTTCCTGGTGGCCCGCCCCGACAACATCAACGACCCGCGCATCCAGAAGCTGGCCAAGGCGTTGAATTCGCCCGAAGTGCGCCAGTTCATCCTGACCCGCTACAAGGGCCAGATCGCTCCCGGCTTCTGATTGAAGGTTCAGCGCATGGTCAGTTTCAATTCGCAGCCGCTTACGGCTGCCGTGCATATCCGCCTGGTGGGGCTCGGCAAGCAGTACCCGGGGCGCGGGCAGGCGGTTCACGCCTTGCGAGACATCAACCTGGAGGTGCGCCGTGGCGAGGTGTTCGGCATCATCGGCCGCAGCGGGGCGGGCAAGTCTTCGCTGCTGCGCTCGCTGAACCGCCTGGAAGACCCCAGCCGTGGCCAGGTGTTGATCGACGGCGAGGATATCGCCGGCTTCGACAAGGCCCGACTGGCGCGCCAGCGTCAGCGCACCGGGATGATCTTCCAGCACTTCAACCTGATGGCGGCGAAAACCGTGGGCGAGAATATCGCCCTGCCGCTCAGGCTGGCGGGCATCGGTGCCGCCGAGCGCGAGCGGCGGGTGGCCGAGATGCTGCAACTGGTGGGCCTGGAGGACAAGCGCGATGCCTGGCCTGCGCAACTGTCCGGCGGGCAGAAGCAGCGGGTCGGGATCGCCCGGGCGCTGGTGCTGCAACCGGACTTGCTGTTGTGCGACGAGGCCACCTCGGCGCTCGATCCGGAGAGCACCCAGTCGATCCTCGGCTTGCTGCGCGATATCAATCGGCGCCTGAACCTGACCATCGTCCTGATCACCCACGAGATGGAAGTGATCCGCGACCTGTGCGACCGCGTGTTGGTGCTGGAGCGGGGCGAGGTGGTGGAGCAGGGCGAGGTGTGGCAGGTGTTCGGCAATCCGCAGCACGAGGTGACCCGCACCCTGTTGCATACTTCACAGCCGGGTGCCGCCGAGGCGCGGACGTCGAAGGAGCTGCTGCTCGACCTGCATTACACCGGCGCCAGCGGCCACGAGCCGGAGCTTACCGCCATCACCGCTGCGCTGGGTTACACCACCCGCCTGGTGCAGGGCAGCCTGGAGCGTATCCAGGGCCGCACCCTCGGCAGCCTGCGTGTTCGGGTGGAGGCGCCGGCCGAGGTGTTTGCCCAGGTGCTGGAGCAGGCGCGCCAGGTGGCCGATCGCATCGAGCCGGTCAGATCGACAGGTTGATCACCCGGTCGCCCTGCAGGCTCTGCCCGGGCCTGCGCTTGTTCACCACCAGCTCGCCGATCTTGATCAGCAGGGCGCGGGTGACGTTGCGGCTCAGGCCCACCAGGCTCGCGGTGTGCACCTGGTTGTGGTGGCAGAAGCGGTAGGCACTGCGCAGCAGCGCCTCCTCGACCTTTTCATGCAGGGCGCCGCTCTGTTCTTCGAAGAGTTTCTGGAAGGCGCGCTGCAACAAGGCATCGGCAGACTCATCGAGCGGCGGGGCGCTTTGCGGCCGTTCGATGCGCAGGTTGGACAGGCGCAGGTCTTCCTGGCGCACCAGGCCATCCTGGCAGATCAGCAAGGTGTGGTGGATGACGTTTTCCAGCTCGCGGATATTGCCCGGCCAGTCGTAGCTGGCCAGCTTGCGCTCGGCTTCCGGGCTCAGGCGCACGTCGCCGTAGCCCAGGCGCTCGCTGTAGCTGTGGATGAAGTGCCGGGTCAGCGGCAGGATATCGCCGGGCCGTTCGCGCAGCGGGTAGAGCTGCAGGCTGACCACATTGAGGCGGTAGTAGAGGTCTTCGCGAAAGTGCCCGGCGTTGATTGCCCGCTCCAGCTGCACGTTGGTGGCAGCCAGTACACGGACGTTGATCGGGATGCTCTTGCGCGAGCCCAGGCGTACCACTTCGCGCTCCTGCAGCACGCGCAGCAGCTTGACCTGGATGGCCATGGGCAAGTCGCCGATCTCGTCGAGGAACAAGGTGCCGCCGTTGGCTTCCTCGAACCAGCCGGCCTTGGCGGTCAGGGCGCCGGTGAAGGCGCCTTTCTCGTGG
This sequence comes from Pseudomonas sp. BGr12, assembly GCF_030272895.1. Classification (GTDB taxonomy): domain Bacteria; phylum Pseudomonadota; class Gammaproteobacteria; order Pseudomonadales; family Pseudomonadaceae; genus Pseudomonas. Next base: position 44,487 of record NZ_JALRNF010000031.1, read on the forward strand.
CCGAACAGCTCGGCCTCCACCAGCGACTCGGAAAACGCCCCGCAGTTGACCGCAACGAACGGGCCGTTGCGCCGCCCGCTGAGGTTGTGGATGTGCCGCGCCACCAGCTCCTTGCCCGTACCGGTTTCACCAATGATCAGGACGCTGGCCTCGCTGGGGGCGACCTGTTGCAAGTGAGCGAGCAGCGCCTGCGATTTGGGGTCTTCGAAGACCTGTGCGGTCGCCCGGATCGAGGTGGCCAGTGTCGGGGAGGGGGGCAGCGTCAACAGTTCCATGGGCAGGTCTCAGGAGTAGAAGGTGGGCGTCGGGCGCGTCTGGTTCAGGGCCCATTCCCCCAGCTCGTGGATCTTGTAATCCACCGGGTCGTGCAGGGTCTGGGTGCGCAGGTTGCGCCAGTAGCGATCGAAGCGCAGCGAGGCATGGGTAGCCCTGGCACCGGTGACTTCGAACAGGCGGCTGCACAGGTCAAGGCCGGTGCGGGTGGCCGCCACCTTGGCGGTGGAGATCGACAGCGCCAGTTGCGCGCGCTCCTCACTGCCGAGGTTATGTTCCTTGCCCCAGGCCTCGTCGAGCTGGCGGGCGGCGCGTTCGACCAGCAGCCGCACGCCCTCAAGGCCGACCCAGAACTCACCGTAGTGACGCAGGATGTACGGGTCTTCGCTGACATGCTGGGCCTTGGACTTGAACCAGGGCCGGCCCTCCTTGAGGGTGTACTGGCGGGCTTCTTCCAGGGCGCCTTCGGCGATGCCGAGGAACACATGGGCAAAGTGCAGTTGCGCGATTAGCGGGCGCAGGCAGGCGAACGGGGTGCTCAACGGGCCTGGGTCGAGCAGCAGTTCCGATTCCTCGACGCGCACCCGTTCGAAGGTGGCGCTGCCGCTGTCGGTCTGGCGCTGGCCCATGTTGTTCCAGTCGCCATGCAGGGTGATGCCGGAGCGGGCGCTGGGGATAGCGGCGATCAGCAGCTTGCCGCCGGCGCTTTCGTCCACCGCCGAGGCGATCAGCATTTCCGAGTCGCTGGCGCCGGAGCAGAAGCTCTTCTTGCCGGAGAACTCGCGCCAGCCATCGAATTTGCGCACCACGGTGCGGGTATCCAGCGGGTTCAGGGCATTGCCCCAGAACCAGTTTTTGCGTGCGGTCTGTTCGAACCAGGGCTGCCACTGCTCGGGGCGGGCGAACAGGCGCACGGTGGCCAGCATCAGGTGCTGGAAGCCGAAGACATGGGCGATGGAGCTGTCGACCTTGGCGAACTCGCGGACGATGTCCAGGGTCTCGCTCCAGCTGGCGCCCAGGCCGCCGAACTGGCGGGGAATGCTCAGGGCGAGCAGGCCGCTCTGGCGCAGGGCATCGCGCTCGGCCTTCGGCGTGCCGCCACGCTCGTCGCGTTCGGCGGCGGTTTCGGCGAAGTCGGCGGCCAACTTGCGGGCGGTTTGCAGCGGGCTGAGTACAGCGGCTTGCGGGTGGAGTGCGTTCACACGGGGTTCCTCGATGGTCCTGGGTGGGCTGACGGGTGGTGGCTCATGCCGGCTGCGCTTGCGGCAGCACATCGTTGGCGATCATTTCGCCGAACGGCCCGGTGAGGTTGGTCACGCCGCGTCCGGCCAGGCTTCGGTAGGGTTCCGGCAACAGCGGGAAGACCAGCTCGGCGAAGCGGTAGGCCTCTTCCAGGTGCGGGTAGCCGGAGAAGATGAAGCTGTCGATGCCCAGGTCCGCGTACTCCTTGATACGCGCCGCCACCTGCTGCGGGTCGCCGACCAGCGCGGTACCGGCACCACCCCGCACCAGGCCGACCCCGGCCCACAGGTTGGGGGCGATTTCCAGCTGGTCGCGCCGACCTCCGTGCAGGGCGGCCATGCGCCGCTGGCCTTCGGAATCGAAGCGGGCGAAGGACTGCTGGGCGGCGGCGATGGTGTCGTCGGAGATCGACGCGATCAGGCGGTCGGCGGCCTGCCAGGCTTCTTCGGCGGTCTCGCGCACGATCACATGCAGGCGGATGCCGAACTTCACCGTGCGCCCGTGTTTGGCGGCGCGGGCGCGCACATCGGCGATCTTTTCGGCGACGGCGGCGGGCGGCTCGCCCCAGGTCAGGTAGACATCCAGCTGCTCTGCGGCCAGTTCATGGGCGGCCTCGGACGAGCCGCCGAAGTACAGCGGTGGGTAAGGCTTCTGCACCGGCGGGTAGAGCGCCTTGGCGTTCTGCACCTTGAAGTGCTTGCCCTCGAAATCCACCGCCTCGCCCTGCAACACGCGGCGCCAGATGCGCAGGAATTCGTCGCTGACCTCGTAGCGTTCGCTGTGGCTCAAGTGAATGCCGTCGCCACGGTTCTCGTCCGGGTCGCCGCCGGTCACCACGTTGATCAGCAGGCGCCCACCGGACAGCCGGTCGAGGGTCGCGCTCATGCGTGCCGATACCGTCGGCGAGATGATCCCCGGGCGGATCGCCACCAGAAAACGCAAGCGCTCGGTCAGCGGCGCCAGCGCCGAGGCGACCACCCAGGAGTCCTCGCAGGAGCGTCCGGTGGGAATCAGCACGCCGTAGTAGCCGAGGCCGTCGGCGGCCTGGGCGATCTGTTTGAGGTAGTTGAGGCTGACCGGGCGCGCGCCTTCGCTGGTGCCGAGAAAATGGCCATCGCCATGGGTGGGCAGGAACCAGAATACATTCATCGTGTAGCTCCTCAGGCGATCTTGCGCAGGCTGTGCGCGTGGTTGGCGAACAGCGGCAGGGCGCGCTCGGCGGCCAGGCGTATGCGGGCTTGCAGGGTGTCGCTGCTGACCTGGTAGTCGCGCAGGTCGCTTTCACTGGCATACACACCAATGGGCAGGGTCAGCGACTGGAAGAAACTGAACAGCGGGCGCAGCTGGTGATCGATGACCAGCGCGTGCAACGGGCTGCCACCGTTGGCCACGAGCAATACCGGGGTGTCGACCAGGCTGTGCTGGCCCACCAGGTCGAACAGGTGCTTGAGCAGGCCGGGGTAGGAGCCGCGGTAGACCGGTGAGGCGACGATCAAGAGGTCTGCGTTCTCGATGGTTTGCAGCTGTTGCTCCACCTCATCGGGCAGCTCATTACGCGACATCGCATTGCCCAAGGGGCGGGCGATCTCGCTGAGCTCGACGATGTGGGCATCGATGTTCAGGTGGTTGCCCAGTTCGGCAACGATGGCCTGGGTCAGGGCCAGGGTACGGGAAGGGCGATAGGCGCCGCCGGAAACGGCGACCACCTTGAGTGCAGCAGTCATGTTCAAGTCCTGTGGTGATGCTCTGCGAGCAGAGCGGTACACAGGCTTGAGCAAAGGCTGTACCACACTTGAAGGCCCCGTTTTACGGGGGTTCTGGCTGTTTTTTACGCCTTGCGCTGTTGCTGCGGGAGGTGTTTTGTTGCATGGCTGTTGCCAGGGCAACAGTTGCTGGGCGAACAGTGAGGGATGGTGTTGGCCGGGAGACATGATTCGATTCGCACAGCGGTATGAATGTGCGACCGTTATACGGAGGGCTGCTTATTCCGTAAAAGAATCAATAAAAATATAATACTGCCTTTTTTGAATATGAGGGCTGGACCTGTTCCTGGTTGCGAAAGCCGGTCCAGTCCTCGAAGGGGAGATGCCTATGTCAGATCGCTGCGCTGATCAGGTCGATATTTCTGTCTTGAGCGTCCATAAGAAAGTGCAGCGGCAGGTGGTGTGGCGTGTCCATGGTGCAAACGTCAAAACTTCCTACAACCAGTGGCTGCCGTTCTAGTGGCGCGACCGATTCTTCCGCCAGCCTTTTGACCATTCGCGCGTGGTTCATTGCGATTTCACTGAGCGTTGACACGTTACATCTCCGATAACTGGGCAGGCGTCGCTGGGGCGCCCCTTTGAACGATAATTTTGGCCGCTGCCGCGTCAGAATTTCGTCTTTCCGGGGCTGCTGGGGCCGGCTTGTGCAATTGATACGCCAGAGGGTGGCGAGAAATGGGGTGTGGGGTTCTCAAGGCGACGAGTGGTGGAGTGGCGTTTGGCCAGGGCACCGTGGCGCGGCCATCGCCGGCTTCGCCAGCTCCCACAATGACCTGTGCCTGACTACCTTTCCAAGGCAGACCCGAAGTCCTGTGGGAGCTGTGCCTGATTAGCTTTCCAAGGCAGACCCGAAGTCCTGTGGGAGCTGTGCCTGATTAGCTTTCCAAGGTAGACCTGAAACCCTGTGGGAGCTGGCAACGCCAGCGATGCCGGCGCCGCGCAGCACCTGACACCGCGGCATCCGGCGACTAGAACGCCAAGGTAAACCCGGCATACAAGGTCCGGCTCAGTTCAATGTAATCGGCATCCCGCGCAGCCGAGTCGCGATCGCTGTCGCCCAGGTTCTTCACCCCGGCGTTCAGGCTCAGTTGCGGGGTCAGTTGGTACTGGCTGCCAAGGTTGACCAGGTGATAGGCGGCGCTGTCCACGTCCTGGTTGCTGATGGTGTTACGCAGCACCTGGCTGCCGATGTACTGGTAACCCAGCTGCGCCTGCCAGCGTGGCGTGAGTTGCCAGTTCAGGTCGGCGTTGGCGGTGTGTTTGGGCACCTGGCGCAGTTCTTCGCCGGTGTCGCGGTCTTCGGCCTCGGTCAGGGTGTAGTTGGCGCTCAGTTTCAGGGTCTCGCTCAGTTGTGCGCTGGACAGCAGTTCGACGCCTCGGGTTCGGGCGCTGCTGACGTTGTAGTAGGTCAGTACGGCGGGCATGTGCCCAGGACGCCAGCCGTCGGCCAGGATCATGTCCTTGATGTCGTTGTAGAACAGGTTGGCGCCCAGTTCGAGGGTTTCGCTCTGGTAGAGGGTGCCGATTTCGTAGGCGGTTGCGGTTTCCGGTTTCAGCTCCGGGTTGCCGGCCACCACGCAGCGGCCGCGGCAGGCGGGGATGGCGTAGCTGGGGTCGGCCTGGCTGATGCTCGGGGCCTTGAAGGCCTTGCCCACGCCGCCCTTGATCACCCAGTCGTCGGTCAGCGAGTAGACCGCATAGGCCCGCGGGCTGAATTCGGAACCGAATGTCTTGTGGTCGTCCAGGCGCCCGCCCAGGGTCAGGCGCAGGTCGCCCAGGGCGATTTCGTCCTGCAGGTAGAGGGCGCGCTGAAAGTCGGTGGCGTCGCCGTCGAGGTTCTGGTTGTGTTCGAGCAGGGTGTGGCGGTATTCGGCACCGGCGGTCAGCAGGTGGTTGCCCAGGTCGCCGCTGATCTGGCCATCCACGGTCTGGTTGCGCTGGCGCACATCGCCGGCCACGCCGCGCAGGGCAGTGGTCAGTTGCGAGTCATCGCTCAGGTTCACTTGTTCGTGGTAGTAGCGCAGCCGGGTGTTGGCCCGCTCCAGCTGGGCGTTGTGGGTCAGGCCGAAGGTGTAGCGCTCCATTTCCTGCTGGTTGCGCGGAAAGTTGACGTTGGAGTTGTTCCACACGCCATCGCGTTGATCGTTGCGGGCGCTGAAGTCCAGCTCCAGGTCCTGGCTGTCGTCGATCAGCCAGTTCAGGTTGGACATCACTGCCCAGTTCTGGCGCTGTTCGCGGGCATGGGCGCGGTCGTCGGTGGTCATGCTGGATTTCCACGCGGCCTGGTCGCTGGCGTCGAGCACCAGGTTGCCGAGCAGGCGATCCTCGATCAGCGGTCCGGCGCTATAGAGCGAGCTGTGGTTGATGTCGCCGCCGTCGCCGGAGGGGGTGTGCTGGTAGCTGTAGCTCAGTGCACCTTCGGCTTCGTTGCCGGGACGGCGCAGGATGACGTTGATCACGCCGCCCATGGCATCGGCCCCGTACAGCGACGACATCGGGCCACGGATGACTTCGATACGCTCCACTGCGCTCAGCGGAATCGCCGACAGGTCGAAGTCGTTGGCGTAGTTGCTGGTCAGGGCATCGCGCGAGTTGATCCGCCGACCGTTGACCAGCAGCAGGGTGTAGTCGGAGTCCAGGCCACGCATCTTGATCTTGTGGCGGCCGAAGGTGGAGGATGCGGCGATGCTGACGCCCGGCACCTTGGCGACTGCTTCGCTGAGGTCCAGCGCCTGCATCTGTTGCAGTTGCTCGCGGCTGATCACGCTGACGCTGGCCGGGGCGGTGAGTTCGCTGTGGCGGGTCTGGCTGGCGGTGATGACCATGTTGTCCAGGCTCAGGGGGCTGCCTGCCATGGTTGCGGCCAAGGCCCAGATCCCGGGCTGGACTTCACGTGCCTGCAGCCCGCTGCCTTGCAGCAGATGATCCAGCGCCTGGCCCACGTTGTACTCGCCCTGCAGGGCGGGCGCCCGTTTGCCGGCGACCAGGGCCGGGTCCATCGGCAGGGTGATGCCGGCCTGGCGGGCAACCTGGCTGAGGGCATCCTCCAGCGACGCACCGGGCAGGTGGTAGCTGTGCGTGCTGCTGTCTGCCCAGGCGCCCGTGGCAGGCAGGGACAGTGCGCCGCCCGCAAGAACAGCGTGCAGCACGAGCGCGAGGCGGTGTTTACGGTGAGGCATGAACGTGAAGCTCCTTCGACAAGCAGATGTTTTTCTCTTATGTCGAAGCGCGCGGCAAAACCCGTAACGACCTAGGTAAAAAAATTCAGGCGGGCACGATACGGGCCCACAGGCGCGACAGGCGCTGGGTTTTCACCGGCAACGAGGCACCCAGCGCATCCAGGGTCCGCTCGATGTCATCCAGCTGGAACACCCCGGAAACCGGCAGGCTGGCGATGTCGTCCGCGCACTGCAGCCAGCCGCTGCGGTAGCGCGCCAGTTCATCGACCAGTTGCGCCAGGGGCATGCGCTTGACCACCAGTTGTCCGTCAATCCAGGTGCCTGGGGCCAGGTGGTCGTCGCGCAGCGGCCGGCGACCGTCGGCACCGATCAGCCAGCGTTGTCCTGCGGTGAGGCGGGCAACCGGATGGTGGGCGAACTGCACGTCGGCGCTGCCCTCCAGCATGTCCAGGCGATGGTGCTCGCCCTGGCGCTGGAGGTCGAAGCGACTGTCCCGGGTAATCAGCCGCAGTTCGCCGCTGCGCACCAGCAGGGGGGCAAGCTCGCCGGCGTGGTGGGCGATCTGGATCTGCCCGCGCTGCAGCGCAATGTGCGGGGGCTGCGAAGACGTTGAGCGGTCCACCGCACTGTCGGTGTTGAGCCACATGCGCGTGTGATCGGTCAGGGCAATGCTGCTGCGCTGGCCGATGGCGGTGCTGTAGTCGGCGCTGCGGAAATTGGAAGAGTCCAGCACCAACCAGCCAGCACTGACCAGGCCCAGCAGCTTGAGCGTCTGGCGCCTGGAGACGCTGGCGCGGCCGGCGCCCTCCAGGGTCTGGCGGGCTATGCGGGCCTGCGGCGTCGGCATTTCGAGCAATCGCTCACTGGCCTGCAGGGCTTGCCAGGCCGCCTCGTGCCGGGGATCGGCGGAGCGCCAGCGGGCGCAGGCCTGCCAGAGTTCCTCGGGGGCTTCACCCGAGCGCAGGCGCACCATCCAGTCGATGGCTTGCGCCAGTTCGTCTTCGTGGACCTGGTGCGCGCTCATGACAAACAGGCCCGGTAGCAGTGGTGCATCGCCGTTGCCATGTACTTTTCGACCGAGCTCAGGCTGACCCCCAGATGCCGGGCGATGTCGCGGTAGGGCAGGCCTTCCAGGCGCGACAACAGGTAGGCACTGCGCACCTTGGCCGGCAGGCCATCGAGCAGGGCATCGATGCGCATCAGGGTTTCGAGCAACTGCAGGCGTTCTTCGGGCGACACCTCGAACGCCTCGCCCTGGCAGGCCAGCACCTGGAGATACGCCTGTTCGAGGCGGTGCCGGCGCAGGCGATCGACCATCAGGCCCTTGGCGACGATGGTCAACCAGGCCCTGGGTTGCTGCAACCGATCGGGGGCCTCTGGCCGGCCGATCAGTTGCAGGAAGGTGTCTTGCATCAGGTCGGCAGCGCTCTCGCGATGCTGCAGGCGCTTGCGCAGCCAGTTCAGTAGCCAGGCATGGTGATCGGCGTAGAGGTCGTGCAGAACCTGGCGACGCGCGGTGGAAAGGGCTAGGGGCACCTAAACTCCTTGGTGCAGATGTACTAATGTAAACAAGTCTCATTATGAGGCTTGCGGCCATGCCTTGTCCAAGGTTCTGCTCTGGCATTGTGCGGGTGGCACGTGACTGGACTGTCCTGTGCGCGTACGGGCAGGTTGATCGTTCACCAGATAGAACACAGTAGGTGATCTGTCAGGGCTAGCGGGGTTGCTGTTGCAAATTTAAGGTTCGCGGTTTCTACGGCCCGCGCTGTTCGGGATGAGGGGAGATCGGGATGAAACCAGTTGGATTACCCGCCGCGCTGCTGTCGCTGGCCTCGGCCCTGGGCTGCGCCAGTGCCATGGCCGACGCCGTCAGCTTGCCGCCGTTGCCTTTGGGTAACACCAGCTTCATGGATGGCGTGGTGCTGCCCGGTAAGCTGTTCGAGCTGCCGATCCAGTCCTACCGCTCCGACGACGCCACCGATCACCGCGGCAATGCGCTGCCCGGGCGGCAGCAGGTGCGCAGCACCACGGTGCTGCCGCACCTGGCCTATATCAGTGCCGAGACCTTTCTGGGCGCGCACTATGGCGCGGAAGTCCTGCTGCCGCTGGTGCGCCTGGAGCTGGATATCGACGGCGGCCCCGAGGGCACCCGCACCCGCCAGGGTGATCTGGTCTTCAGCCCGATGCTGCTGCAGTGGGCGCCGGTGTCGCTGTTCGGTCGACCGTACTGGCAGCGCCTCAATCTGGTGATCACGGCGCCCACCGGCGACTACGACCCTGACGCCAGCATCAATGTCGGTAGCAACCTCTGGGTGGTCAGTCCGCATTACGCCTTTACCTGGGAGTTGACCGATCGCCTGGAGGTCAGCGGCCGCTTGCACTATGCATGGTCCAGTCGCAACAACGACCCGGCGGCCCATTTGCAGGCCGACAGCATTCAGCCGGGGGAGGCGGTGCACAGTAATTTCTCGGTGTCCTATGCGCTGGACGATGCCTGGCGAGTGGGGGTGGCGGGCTATCACCTGGAGCAGGTCAGCGCCGACCGGATCGATGGGCATCGTCAGTCCGACTCCAAGGAGCGGGTGCTGGGGCTGGGGCCGGGGGTGATGTACCGCCACGGCAAGCAGGCGTTTTTCGCCAACTACTATGTCGAGCAGGGGGCCAGGAATCGCTCGGAAGGCAATCAGTTGACCTTGCGCTACCTGTTGCCGTTCTAGGGTGGATGGACGACCTGCGGTCATGTCCCGGGTCGGGCTGTCTCCTAGTATGACTAAGTCCCGTAGCGCACATGAGCGGCGAGGTCGATCCCGCCAGCGTGCAGCCAGAGAGCAGAGGAGCCCGCAATGAGCACTCACGAAACCCGAAGTGAGCTGTCATCGTCCTACGATTGTCCGATCGTCGAGGGTAACCGGGCCATCCAGCGGATCGCCTCGCGCAGCGCCGAGGTGGGCGGGGGGCTGCCGGTCAACCGGGTGCTGCCTTCGCGGCACCGGCGCATGGTGGGCGCCTGGTGCTTTCTCGATCATGCCGGGCCTGCGGTGTTCAAGTCGGGCGATGGCCTGCGGGTCGGGCCGCATCCGCATATCGGCCTGCAGACCTTTACCTGGATGATCGAGGGGCAGGTGATGCACCGCGACAGCCTGGGCAACGAGCAACTGATTCGCCCGGGCGAGGTGAACCTGATGACCGCCGGCCACGGTATCGCCCATACCGAAGTGTCGTTGCCGGGTGAGGACCGGCTGCATGCCGTGCAGTTGTGGATCGCCCTGCCGAACGCCGAACGTGATCGACCGCCCTCGTTCACCCACCATGGGGCGTTGCCCAGTTGGCAGGCCGACGGCATGCACTTCACGCTGCTGGCCGGACGCTTCGCCGGGCAGCAATCACCCGCGAAGGTGTTCTCGGAACTGGTGGGCCTCGATCTGGCCGCCAGCACCGGCGGTGGAACCCGCCTCACGCTGGAGCCGGGGTTCGAGTATGCGGTGCTGCCGCTGACCGGTGAGTGGCTGATCAACGGCGAGGCCTTCGCTGCCGACGAGCTGGCTTATCTGGGACGAGGGCTGGAGCGGCTCGAACTGGAAAGCTCGGCCGGGGCCAGGGCGGTGCTGGTTGGCGGCGTGCCGTTCAGCGAGGAGATTTTCATCTGGTGGAATTTCGTCGGCCACAGCAAGGCGGAAATTGCCCAGGCCCAGGATGACTGGGAGCAAGGACGGGCCCGGTTTCCCGAGGTGGCCGGCTTCGACGGGCCGCGCCTGGTTGCGCCGGCGTTGCCCTGGCGGCCATGAGTCCTTCGCGCATGGCCAGGGCGATGGCCGGGCGGGCCTTGCTGGTGCTGCCGTTGAGCGCCAGTCTGCTGCTGGTCGTGCCTGCCCGGGCCGACAATGCCCTGGGCCAGAAGGACACGATCTTCACCGGCATCAACGAGCGGCGCGCGGTCGAGCTGTCGATCCCGCCAGGGTTGGTCGACGGCGCGCGGCTCGATGGCTTGCTGCGCACTTATTATTTTCAGCGTGACAACCACTCGGCGTTGGTACGCAGAGATCCCGAGGAGTCGGCCCAGGGGATGCTGTTGTCGTTCCGCTCGGGGTTTACCGATACGCCGGTCGGGGTAGGCGTCGACGCCCATGGCTTTCTCGGCCTGAAGCTGGACGGCGGCGGTGGCAGCGGCGGGGCCGGGCTGCTGCCGCTGGATTCGAGCGGCAAGCCGCTGGACGAGTTCTCCAGCGCCGGGGCGGCGCTCAAGCTGCGCTACCGCCAGACCCTGGTCAAGGCCGGTGACCAACTGGTGGAGAACCCGCTGGTGGCCAGTGGCACCAGTCGCCTGTTTCCCCAAAGCTATCGCGGGGTGACGCTGGCGAACCACAGCGTGCAGGCGCTGTGGCTGGATGGAGGGTTTCTGGAGTCGACCCGGCTGCGCAACCAGAGCGGCCACAGCCACCTGGTCACCGCCTACGGTGCCGGCAACAAGGCCGGCGTTGCGGCGGATCGCCAGAGCCCGCACCTGGGCTGGCTGGGCGGCGTCTACGGCCAGCCGCAAGCGCTGCAGGTGACCCTGTACGGCGGCCAGCTCGCAGACATCTGGAATCAGTACTACCTGGGGGTATCGCAGGTCTTCGGGGTGAGTGAAGGGCTCACCCTCAAACCCTGGCTGCACTACTTCAAGACCCGCGACCAGGGCTCCGGCCAGTTGGGCAGTATCGACAACGACACCTACAGCGCCGGGATTGCCGCGACCGCCCATGGCCAGACCTTGACCCTGGGGCTGCAGAAGGTCGATGGCCGCACGCCTTTCGACTACCTCACCCAGGATGACCGAATCTTTCTGTACCTGACCAATTCCCAGCAGTTCGCCGACTTCAACGGCCCGGGCGAGAAGTCCTGGCGCTTGCAGTACGAAACCAGCCTGGCCTGGCTCGATGCCCCGGCGCTGCAGTTCATCGCCGCCTACACCCGCGGCGAAGCGGACCTGACCCGCGTCGATCCCGCTCAACCCGGCTATGGCTACATCTTCAACCCCGAAGGTAAAGACGCAAAACACTGGGAGCGTGACATTGCGCTCAAGTACCAGGTGCCCGCCGGGCCGGCCAAGGACCTGTCGCTTACCCTGCGCTGGGCCACCCACCGTGAGGGCGATGGCTATACCGCGCCGGGCAATACCCGGGGTAATTCAAGTGCCGACGAGTACCGGCTGATTGTCGATTACCCGCTGGCGCTGTTCTGAGGCGCAAGCCCGCTCCTGCTGCCTTGTCAGTTCAGAACGATGATCCTGGACACCAGCTCCGCACTGTTCTTGGCCTGCAACTTCTTCATCAACCGCGCCCGGTGCACTTCCACCGTCCGATGTGAAATGGCCAGTTTTTTTCCAATCTCCTTGCACGTCAGCCCGTTGACGATATGCGCCGAAATCTCCCGCTCCCTGGGCGTCAGGTTCACCGTGGGCCGGAACACCCGGTCCATCCGCTCGAAATGCCACACCATCAACTGGAACGGGTCCTCCGGCGTCAGGGTGTAGCCGTTGGCCCGGGCCCAGAACACTTCGCCGCTGTGGTGCTGCATGAAGCGCTCGTCCGAGTAGGCGCCGTTCCTGGCATGGCGCAGCCAGCTCAAGCTGCGCTCGCCGATGGCGTTGTAGTCGGCCTGGGACGGGTAGAGCTTGAGGATGAGCTCGCCGATCAACTCGTCGCGCTCGTAGCCGAACAGGCTCTGGAAGGCTTCGTTGAGGTCGAGCATGCGCCGGTTGCCGGTGATCACTTGCGGCGCAGGCGATACCTGGAACGCCAGGCGCTCCAGGTCTTGCAGTTGTCGGGCGGGGTCGGTCATGGCGCGGCCTTCAGGTCTGTAGGAGCGGGCTTGCCCCGCGATAGCGGTTCGTCTGGCACTCCGCGATCGCGGGGCAAGCCCGCTCCTACACAATAACCAGTCGGGCTACGGATCCCTATACGTAGTTGCACGAATAGCGAGGGCTTCGGGGTTGGGGCCATTGTAGGTAACGCCTGTTCAACCACAAGGATAACCCCCATGGCTACCGACTCCGTCAGCATCGTCGCCGCCGCGCATTCGCGCTTTGGCCGCCTGGCCGATGCCACCCTGGAAGATCTGATCGTCGAGGTCACCCGCGCCGCCCTGGCCGATGCGCAGGTGGATGCCTCGGAAATCGATGCGCTGTTCCTCGGCCATTTCAACTCCGGGCTGGTACCGGATGGCTTTCCGGCCTCGCTGATGCTGCAGGCCGACCCCGCCCTGCGCTTCAAGCCGGCCACTCGCTGCGAGAATGCCTGTGCCTCGGGTTCGGCGGCGATTCAGGCCGGGATCAACGCAATCCTCTCCGGTGCCGCCGAACTGGTGCTGGTGGTGGGGGCCGAGAAGATGACCGCCAATTCCACCGCCCAGGTGACCCAGGCCCTGGCCGGGGCGGGGTATCAGCATGATGCCCGGGAGGCGGGGCTGAGCTTTCCGCAGTTATTCGGGCTGGCCGCCGCCGGCTATGCAGAACGCTACCAGAGCCCGCTGTCGGCCATGGCGGCGATTGCGGCGAAGAACCACGCCAATGCCATGGCCAACCCCTTGGCGCAGATGCACAAGGCAATGAGTTTCGAGCACTGCAACACGGTGTCCGAGAGCAACCCCTATATCGCCGAGCCGCTGCGCCTGACCGACTGTTCGCTGGTCACCGATGGCGCGGCGGCGATCGTGCTGGCGTCGCCAGCCCGTGCCCGGCAGTTCCGCCGCGAGGTGGCGATTCGCAGCCTGGTGCAGGTGAACGATTTCCTGCCGCTGTCCAAACGCGACCTGCTGGCCTTCGAAGGGCCGCAGCGGGCGATCCAGTCGGCCCTGGGCAAGGCGCAGGTGAGCCTGGATAACCTGGGCTTTGCCGAGGTGCACGACTGTTTCACCATCGCCGAACTGCTGATCTACGAGGCCATGGGCCTGGCACCCAAGGGCCAGGGCCAGCGGGCGCTGGAGGAGGGTGTGGTACAGGCCGGCGGCAGGTTGCCGGTCAACCTCTCCGGCGGGCTCAAGGCCAAGGGCCATCCGGTGGGCGCGACGGGGGTGTCGATGCATGCCCTGGCGTTCGGACAGCTGACCGGTAACCCCATCGGCCTGGTGGCGGCCGACGCCGAGTTCGGCCTGTTGTTCAACATGGGCGGCATGGCGGTCGCCAACTACGCCTCGGTGCTTCAAGCCCGGAGGGCGTGACGGTGAATATTGCCAACTGGCTGCACAACGCTGCGCAGCGCTGGCCCGAACGTGGGGCGCTGTTCGAGGGGCAGCGGCAGCGCGCCGATTACCATAGCTTTGCCGCCCAGGTGCGCGGTCTCGCCCATCAGCTCGTTCACGAGCACCGGGTCGAGCCGGGCGATCGCGTGGCGCTGTTCATGAAGAACTGCTGCGAATACCTGGAGCTGATGTATGCGGCCTGGTGGATCGGTGCCGTGGTGGTGCCGATCAACTGCAAGCTGCATCGCAGCGAGGCGGGCTGGATCGTCGATAACGCCGGGGCGCGGGTGGTCTTTAGCGATGACGGCCAGGTGTTTGCGCCCGGCGAGCTGTCGGACGATTGCCAGGAGCTGGCAGGACGTGGGCGGGTGGTGGCGGCGATCGGCGAGGCGCTGGCAACGCCCTACAGCTGCAACGCCGATCACCTGGCCTGGCTGTTCTACACCTCCGGCACCACCGGGCGCTCCAAGGGGGTGATGCTCTCCCATGGCAACCTGATGGCGATGTCGCTGTGCTATCCGCTGGATGTCGATGCGGTCGCCAGCCGCGATGCGCTGGTGTATGCCGCGCCCATGTCCCATGGCGCCGGGCTGTACAACTTCATCCATGTGCGCTGCGGCGCCCGCCACGTGGTGCCGGAGTCCCGTGGCTTCAAGGCCGAGGAAGTGTTCGCGCTGGCGGCCGGGCTTGGCGAGGTGTCGCTGTTCGCCGCGCCGACCATGGTCAAGCGCATGGTCGAGCAGGCGCGGGCCACGGGCTATGCCGGCGAGGGCATCAAGACCATCGTCTACGGCGGCGCGCCGATGTACCTGGCCGACCTGCAGGATGCCGTCGACATCTTCGGCCCGCGCCTGGTGCAGATCTACGGCCAGGGCGAGAGCCCGATGACCATCAGCGCCTTGTCCCGCGAACAGATTGCCGATCGCCAGCGACCGGAGTGGGCGCGTATCGCCGCATCGGTCGGGCGGGCGCACGCCTGCGTGGACATCCAGGTGCTGGACGCCGGGCTACGTCCCCTCGCTGCAGGGCATGCCGGCCAGATTGCCGTGCGCGGTCCGACGGTGATGCACGGCTACTGGCGCAACGAGGCGGCGACTCGCCAGACGCTGGTCGATGGCTGGTTGCTCACCGGCGATATCGGCTACCTCGACGACCAGGGCTACCTGACCCTCACCGACCGCTGCAAGGACGTGATCATCTCCGGCGGCAGCAACGTCTACCCGCGGGAAGTGGAGGAAGTGCTGGCGCTGCACCCCGAGGTGTTCGAGGTGTGCGTGGTAGGCGAGGCGGACCCGGAGTGGGGCGAGTCGGTAGTGGCCTTCGTGGTCGGGCGTGGCAACCGTCCACCGGATGAGCGCGTACTCGGCGCCTGGTTCATCGAGCGCATGGCCTCGTTCAAGAAGCCGAAGAAATATGTGTTCCTCGCCGAGCTGCCGAAGAACAGCTACGGCAAGGTGCTCAAGACCGAACTGCGTCAATGGCTGAAGGAGGCCGCTGCATCCTGAACGGTATTTCCATGACAGGTTTCCATCAATAAGAACAAGACAGGAACACGACTATGGCAACGCATCAGCACAACCCGGCCCGGCAACGGCGGCGCGCCTTTATCGGCGCGACCTCGGGACACCTTATCGAATGGTACGACTATGGCGTGTACGGCTTTCTGGCGGTGTACATCGGCCAGGCGTTCTTCGTTTCCGACAACCCCACCAGCAGTTTGCTCAGCAGCTTTGCCGCCTTTGCCCTGAGCTTTTTCATCCGCCCGCTGGGCGGGTTGTTCTTCGGGCCGCTGGCCGACCGCATCGGCCGACGCAAGACCCTGATCACCGTGCTGGTCATGATGTCCGGCTCCACCTGTTTGCTCGGCTTGCTGCCCACCTATGCCGCCATCGGCATCGCCGCGCCGATCCTGCTGGTACTGATCCGCTGCGTGCAGGGCTTTTCCGCCGGGGGCGAGATCGGCACCATCACCAGCTTCATCTCCGAGTACGCAGGGCCCGGTCGGCGGGGGTTTTCCACCTGCTGGCTGATGGTCACTGCGGTGCTGGGCCTGGTGCTGGGCGGCGTGGTGGCCAATGGCATGACCTGGATGCTCGGCGCCGAACTGATGCAGGACTGGGGCTGGCGCATACCCTTCCTGGCCGCCGGGCCCATGGGGCTGGTCTCCATGTACATCCGCCTCAAGCTCGAAGACAGCCCGGAGTTCCTCGCCCTGCAGCACGCCGGCGAAACCTCCAAGGCGCCGCTGCGTGAAGTCTGGCAGTGGAAGCGGGCGATCACCCTGGTGTTCTTCATCATCACCCTGCACAGCTCGATCTTCTATCTGGTGCTGACCTTCGCCTCCACCTACATGTCGCGCATCCTCAAGTTCGACAGTGGCACCACCTTGCTCTACGTGTTCATCGCCAGCCTGTCGGCGGCCTTCGTCATGCCCTTTGGCGGGATGTTCACCGACAGGTACGGGCGCAAGCCGTTCCTGATGGCGGTGGCGATTCTGTTCGGGCTGTATGCCTCGTCCACCTACGCGACCATGAGCGAGCTGTTGCCTACACGGATTCGCTCCACCGGTATTGCCGTGGCCTACAACATTCCGGTGGCGGTGTTCGGCGGCAGTGCTCCGCTGATTTCCACCTGGCTGATCCAGCAGACCGGCGATATTTCCTCGCCCTGGTACTTCTATATCGGCACCGGGATCGTCTCGCTGATTGCCCTGGTGGTGTTGCGCAAGGAGGATTTCGTGGCCTGCCGCAGCGCGGCGCAGGGGGCGCGTGAACAGGTGGGTTCGGGTGCGGGCATGGCGGTCCGCCCGGCACACAACTAAGGGGGCGCCCCACACCGAAGACTGGTGGTGTGGGGCACATCCTTCCTGGGCATTGGCGCGAGTCAGTGATGTCAATGTGGTATTATCTGGCGAAGGCGCGCAAGGCGCCTGAAGCCTGCTACCGAGTGCGTTGAGCCGGTTTCGACACAAGCTGTGAATACAAGGATGCCGGCGTTGAAGTTCACTGAAAACATCGTGCCTCTGGTCAAGGCCGAGCTTGCTGGCAAGAACGCCAGGCTGAAGATTTTCTCTCCCTACCTGACCGGCAACGTAGCCCTTGAGATTGCCCGACTGGGCAAGACCGCCAAGGTCTATACCCTGGTGGATGTCCAGGTACTGGTTTCAGGTGCTTCGACCTTCGAGGCCATCGATAAACTGCTTGAAAACGGGATTGCGGTTTACCGGGTGCCGAACCTCCACGCCAAGATGATCGTGGCAGAAGGTGTGTTCGTGACCGTGGGCAGCCAGAACCTCACCAACGGCGGGGAGAGCAGGAACAGGGAAGTCAGCCTGCGCTTTCGGGGTGACAGCAAGCAGGTCAATGCGCTGGTCCGGGACCTGGAACGTAGTGCCGTCCGGCTCACGCCTGACTTTCTTGCAGCGGCCAGCAAGGCGGCGGACAAGCTCGCCGCCAGGTACAACAAGCTGCGTGAGGCGTTGGAAAAAGCGGATGACGCGTTGAATGGTGTGCCTGCCGAACGGTCAATCGAGGCGGAGGTCAGGTCTGTACTCGCCAAAAGGCCACAGTCCAATCCGAGGAAGTGCACGGTGGTCGCTCGCTATGACTACAAGCAAGCCCGCTTTCAACACTCGTTGCAAGGCGATGACTTGTTGAACTGGCCTATCGGTGCTGAAGCGCACTCGCTCAAACCCAAGTACCGTTACCTCTGTGTTTCGGCTGCGGGAAAGATTGGCTGGGTGCGGGTCAACAAGACGGTGTATTCATTTATCGAAAATCAGGTCGAATTCGATAAGGGCGGCATCAGAGACCAGGATTCGTGGGGAGTATTCGTCGATGCCAGCCATGAGGCGTGGAAGTACAAGCAGGGTGAGGCCAACCTGCGTGCCGCCGTTTTCGACGATCAAGGCCGCGAGTTGTGCCATGTGTTCATGCGTTACAACACCGAGAAGTTGGTGGTGTACCCGGCCGTGATGCCCAGGGCGACAGAAAACCCCAAGGCACCGCTGCCGGAGCGTCGCAAAGCCATCGAATGGATCGACGCTCATGCCCGCAGGTTTGGCGATGACATCAAGCAACTCATCACCAGGCCATTCAAGTTCCAGGAAAAGCTGACCGGTGAACGGGCCGACAAGTTCTTCGGTGCCGATGGTTCAACCCATTACCTGCGCCTGGTCGATCTTGGCGAAAGCTTTGCCATACGGGTGATCGACGCTCCGGTTTAAAGCCGCAAGCATGGTTAGAATGCGTCTTTCGATTCTCGAAGGACGTTCCTGCGCATGGACCCCCTTTATCTGATCGCCCTGGGCGCCATGGTCGCCGGCTTCGTCCAGGGTCTGTCCGGTTTCGCCTTCGGCATGGTCGCCATGTCGTTCTGGGCCTGGAGCCTGGAACCCCAGGTGGCGGCGGCACTGACCGTGTTCGGCGGCCTGACCGGGCAGGTGATCGCGGCGTTCAGCATGCGCCGGGGCTTTCGCTGGGGTGTGTTGTGGCCCTTTGTGCTCGGCGGGCTGGCGGGGATTCCCATGGGCGTGTGGGTGTTGCCCTTTCTCGACATGCTCTGGTTCAAGGCCGTGTTCGGCGCCTTGCTGGTGATCTGGTGCCCGTTGATGCTGCTGGCACCGCGCCTGCCCCGACTGCGCGGCGGGCGCCTGGCGGACGGGGCGGTGGGGCTGGCCGGTGGGGTGTTGGGCGGTATCGGTGGTTTTACCGGCACGCTGCCGACCCTGTGGTGCACCCTGCGTGGTTTTGATCGCGATGCCCAGCGGGCGGTGATCCAGAACTTCAACCTGTCGATGCTGATGGTGACCATGCTCACCTACCTGGGCACCGGCCTGGTGACCCCGGCGATGCTGCCGATGTTCGCGGTGGTGGCGCCGGCGATGCTGCTGCCGACCCTGATCGGTACGCGGGTGTATGTGGGCATCAGCGAGCAGGCCTTTCGCCGGGTGGTGCTGGGGTTGCTGACCCTGTCCGGGGTGGCGATGCTGGTAGCGGCGGTGCCGGGGTTGTTGGCGCGTTAGCTGGCCTGCGCCGCCCGGTTTGCGACCGCTGCGCGGCCGATCGCAGGCTTCGCCAGCTCCCACAAAGTTGAACTGCACCCCGAAAGTTGGACAGTCATCCAACCTTTGGGGGCAATTCAAAGTCCGGTTCATGCCGTGAGCCCTTGTGGGAGCCGGCAGCGCCGGCGATGGGCTGCATCGCAGCCCCCGGGCCAGTCCTGGCAACGGCGCAGTCGATCACAGCCTGGCGGCAGCAGCTACACGTTGATAGCATCTGGCTATTGTTTTGTGAGGTCCTGCCGTGTTGCTTTCCGTTCCCCGCCTGATGGCGCTGACCATGCTGCTGGCCGCCTCCACAGCCCTGGCTGGCAACACCCCCTGCTCCGGACGCAAGGGCGGTATTGCCGGTTGCGATGGCGACCTGTTCCTGTGTAATGACGGCTCGATCAGCGCCTCGAAAAGAAGTTGCCCCGCTTACTTGGGTACCAGTCCGGCACGCCCTGCGGTGCAACCATTAAAAGGTGCCAGCAGCACCTGCAGCTGTGGTTCCGGCACCTTCTGTACCGGGCCGCGGGGTGGCGTCTATTGCCTGACACCCAGCGGCAACAAAAGTTACCGGCGTCATTGAAAACACCGTTATCAAACACTTGGCTCGCGATAAAAAAACAATAAACCCGCAACTTTCGCTATTAACTAAAACAGCACTGTTATCTTTTTGAAACACCCCAAACCCTCAAATTTTAGGTGGTCTTGAAATGTAACTAAGCATGAACTTTAGTGAGGTGATAGTTGCCGAGGGTTTGACCATGAAGCCATCTGACGCCCCCCCACTGATCAGGCTGCCCCTGCAACAAACCGCCGATGGCGCTCCAACGCAACCGGCATCCTCGACAAGTCGCGGCGCCAGTGGGGGAGTGGCCAGCACCCTGGACAACTTGCGCGTAGTGCAAAGCTGGCAACTGGCACCCGCCGCACGTGCCAGTGATGCCCCCCGTAGCGAAACCTTGAATGATCCCCACGCACTGCTGGCGCTGGATGCCGCCGATGGTTCGACCATCTACATCCGTGCCGATGCGCTGGTCGAGCAATTGCGCCGCACCCGCCCCGATGTGGTGGACAGTGATGGCGTCATCGATTTTGCCCGCTTCACTGACAGCCAGGGCAGGAATCGAGGTGCAATGGATTGGGTCTGGCGGCAGGTCCGGCAGTTGGTCCTGGGCGATGACGCCATTACTGAGATCGCCAAGGAAAAACTCAGCGGTGCAGCCATCGACTGGGCTTCGCAAAAGGCCGCCACGGCGTTGATGACTGCCATCGAAAGCCAGCTTGCTGGTCCACCCGGGCTGTACCGCTGGAACGGCGCAGTGTTGAGTGAGCAGGACAAGATTGCCAGCGCAAGCGCGCTGGATGCCAGCAAGCCGATCCTGTTGTTCATCCACGGCACGGGCTCGCACACCATGGGCAGCTTTGGCGAGCTGCCCGGCACCATGGTCTGGAAAGACCTGCAACTGAAGTTCGCTACGCAGATTGTCGCCCTTGAGCACCGCACCTTCTCGCAAAGCCCGATCGACAATGCGCTGGAGGCGGTCGAGTTGCTGCCAAAGGGCGCCCGGCTACAGGTGGTCAGCCACTCGCGCGGCGGTCTGGTTGCCGACTTGCTGTGCATGGACCCCAACGATACGCAGTTGTCGCAATGGATCAAGCATTACCGCCGTGATCCCAGGCCCGATGAAATCGAGCAGGAAAAGCAAGACCCGGCACGGGCCCAGGAGCGCCTGGCATTTGCAGAAACCGAACAGGGCAAGCTGCGCGATCTCGTCAGCAAGCTTCAACAAAAGCAGTTGAACATCACCCACTACGTACGCGTGGCCGCCCCGGCCCGCGGCACCGCGCTTCTGTCCGATAACCTCGACGTGTTCCTCTCCTGCCTGCTGAGCCTGGTGCGCAAGTTAGCCACCTTGGGCGTGGGCGCCATCGCCACGCCCGCGGCCGCCCAGGTGGCGAACCGCGGCCTGAAACTGCTTGAACGGGTGGTCCTGGAAATCGCCGACAAACGCCTGCAGCCGCAAGTGGTGCCCGGCATCGAGGCCATGCTGCCCGAGGCGCCCATGGGCATGCTGCTGGCGTGGGCGCGGCCACTGCCGAACCTGAAAATGGCCATCGTCGCCGGCGATACCGACGAGTCGGCCAGCGGCATCCTCCAGCGCATCGGCTACATGTTCGTCAATTGGGCGCTGTTCGACCTGGCCCGCAATGACCTGGTGGTCAACACCGACTCCATGTACGGCGGCCTGTTCGACCATGCCCAGGAAGCCCATGCCATGGCGGTCGACGGGCCGCAGGTCAATCACTTCCATTACTTTCGCGACACGGTCAAGTACCGCAACCGTTCGCTGCCCAGCAGCATAGGCGACTGGTTGCTGGACAGGGCCGTGGTCTCCCGTGGCGTTGCTGTGCAACCGCAACGGTCCGCAGAAGAAGCCAAGCAGATAAAGCGCCAACTGGCGACCGACGCAGTGGTGTTCCTCCTACCCGGTATCCTGGGCAGCCGCCTGGGGGTTGGCAAGAACACGGTCTGGCTCGACCCGCTGGAGCTTGCCGTAAGTGGCCTGGGTCGCATTGCCATGGATGTGCCGGCGGTCAGCAGCCAGGGCTTGATCAGCCTGGCCTATGAGGACTTGCACGAATACCTCACCGCTACCCACGAGGTGATTGACCATCACTACGACTGGCGCCAGCCCCTTCAGCAACTGGGTAGCCAGTTGGCCGCGACGTTGCGCAAACACCTGGCTGATCACCCGGGCAAAAGCATCCGCCTGCTGGCCCACAGCATGGGTGGGCTGGTCGTTCGTGCGGCCTTCAGGCATGACCCGACGCTCTGGAAGGACCTGATCACGCACGCCGACGGGCTGGTGGTGATGCTCGGCACCCCGAACCACGGTGCCTACTCCATGGTGGAAACCCTGCTGGGTCAGTCCGACACCATCCGCATGCTGGCGCGGGTGGACCTGAACAACAGCCTGCCACAGATCCTCGACATCGTCGGCAAGTTCCCGGGGGCCTTGCACCTGTTGCCCGCCCCCGAGTTCGAGGATGTCGGCGGGCGCAGCCCGGTGGACTTGTTCGGCAATGCCAGCTGGAGTCAGCTGGCGCTGAAAAACGATGACTTCTGGTTCGGCGACGAACTGGGGGCACGTCCCGAGGCCACGCTGCTGGAGCAGGTCAGGCAGTCCTGGCTGGCGCTGGGAGACAACAGCTGGATCGACGAGGATCCGCAGCGGGTCGCCTATGTCTACGGTCAGGGCAAGAACACCCCCTGCGGCCTGGACATCAGTGGCAAGCAGCTGATGCTGCGCGGCACTCCCCAGGGCGACGGCACTGTGACCTGGCGCTCCGGTAAACTGGCCAACCTACCCGACAGCCGTCACTGGTACATGCCGGTGGTTCACGGTGAGCTGGCATCGACCGCACAGTACTTCCCCGAAATAGAAAGCCTGCTGCTCAAGCGCACACCTAAACGCCTGGAACGGCTACCCAGCAGTCGCACCGCTGAGCGGGCGAGTGCGCAGGTCAGCTTCCGTGGTGGGCCGCCGGCTTATCCGTCCGATAACCAGCTGCTCAGCCAGGTGCTGGGCCGCACCAACGGCCTGGCGCCAAAACCCGAGCTGCTCGCCCTGCAGGTCAATGTGCTGGCGATGAACCTGAGCTGCGCCCAGGTGCCGCTGATTTGCGGCCACTTCCGCGGCGATCCTATTTCCGGCGCCGAAGCCGCCATCGATCAGACCCTGGTCAATGGCGTACTGTCCCAGCGCCAGCGCCTGGGCCTCTACTCGGGCGAGCTGGGCAATGCCACCGTGGTATTGGTGCCGCGTACGGTCGAGGAGGTGCGCCGTGGCACGGGTCGTGGCGCCGTGATGATCGGCCTTGGCGAAATGGGTGAGCTGACGGCCGAGGTGGTGACCCAGGCGGTGCGTAGCGGCGTACTACGTTACCTGTTGAGCGCCGTGGACCAGTACACCCACGCCCAACACATCGTCGACCCTGACAAGCCGGAGGCTTTGCTGCCGCTGCACATCGCCAGTCTGCTGATCGGCACCAACTCCAGCGTCCAGTTGACCGTGGAAGAGTCCGTGCGCGCCGTGACCCTGGGGGTACTGAAGGCCAACCGTGACTATGCCGAGGTCTGCGCCGGGCCCAAGGGGCGCCCGGCGGCGGTGACGCGCCTGGACATTGTCGAGATGTTCGTCGATGCGGCGATCTGTGCTGGCTACGCGGTGGCCACCCTGGACCGCGAGCTGTCCGGTGAGCTCAAACGCCTGAACAGCCGACTGGAACTGGCCCAGGCCGTGCAGTTCGGTGAGGGTGCCCGGCCGCGGCTGAGCATCACGCCGACGGGCAACTACTGGCCACGCCTGCAGGTCAGCAGCGCCGATGGCGTGCAACGTACCGGCGACCTTGCCGAGACGGGGGAGGTCAGGCCCGCGCAACGTTTCAACTTCCTCTACATGGGCCAACGCGCCCGGGTCGAGGCGCTGGTCGACCAGCGTCAGCCAGGATTGCTGGAAAAGATGGTCGACAGCGCCCTGCGTGGGGCCAGCACCACCCGCTACGATTCAGCAGCGTTCTTCGGCAACAGCCTGTTCCAGTTGATGCTGCCGCTCGCGTTCAAAGGCGCGGTGCGCAAATCGGACAACCTGATGCTGGTTCTCGATGAAAGCAGCGCCAACCTGCCATGGGAGATGCTCGAGACCGATGGCGAACCGCTGATCAGGCGTACCCGCCTGGTGCGCCAGTTCATCACCCAGCGCTACCGGCGCGAGGTGGTGCGCACCGACCTGATGAATGCCTGCGTGATCGGCAACCCCGGCACCCAGGGCTATTTCAAACAGTTCAAATCCAAAGGCGACGGGCCCTCGCCGGATCGGCTGCCGATCTTGCCGGGCGCCCTGCGCGAAAGCCAGGCGGTCGGCCGGGTGCTCGATAGCGCGGGCTACTCCACCTGGAGCCTGCCCGATGACGCCAGTGCCGTAGAGGTATTCGACCAGCTGTTCGCAAGGCCCTACCGGGTGCTGGTGATCTGCGCCCACGGGGTGTTCCATAGCGAAGACCAGGACGGGCAGAAGCGCAGCGGGGTGGTGCTGTCCGATGGCTTGTTGCTGACCGCCGCCGAGATCGACCGGATGGAGACCGTGCCGGACCTGGTGTTCCTCAGCTGCTGCCACCTTGGCAAGGTCGGGGTGTCTGAACCGGGCGGCAATCGGCTGGCGGCGAGCCTGGCGCAAGAGCTGATCAACATGGGCGTGCGCTGTGTGGTGGCGGCGGGCTGGGAGGTCGATGACAATGCCGCGTGCTGCTTCAGCGAAACCTTCTTCAACCGCTTGGCCATCTACGGTGATCACTTCGCCGAAGCCATTGCCTGCGCGCGGCTGGAGACCCTCGCACAGTTCCCCGGCTACAACACCTGGGGCGCTTACCAGGCCTACGGTGACCCGTTGTTCCAGCTCAGGTTGCTGCCGCCCAGTGATGGGAGCAACAGTTGCCTGCGCGGTTCGCCAGAGCTGCTCGACTGGCTTGAAGGGCTGCGACTGCGCGCCGCCAGCCCGGACTCAGCGACGGTGGGGCAGGGGTTCCAGCAGGTACTCGATCTGGTTCAAAAGCGTTTGCTAGAGCTGCCGGTAAACTGGATCAAGCAAGCCGAAGTTCAGTATGGGTTGGGGCTGCTGTATAGCGAGTGGGGAGAAGCCGATGCATTGGAGGAAGCGAAAAAGGCATTGCTGGAGGCCCTTGCCCGCTTCAATGGCCGGGGCTGTGTGCCGCTGACCGCAGTGGAAAAACTGATTGATGTGGAAATTCGCCAGGCTTATCTGAGTGCCGCTCCCGAAGTTGCGGGCGGTGCTGGCGACTTCGCGCAAGCCAGTCAGTTGATCGAATCGGCCATCCAGCGTGCTGATTCCTTGAACAAAGTATGTGAGGCTACCTCAGGTACGTTGCTGGCGCGCCGTCAGGTCATGCGCGGGCGGGCGCTCAAGCGCAAGGCCCATCTGTTGCTGATGCAGTACGCGCCCAGTTCCAAAACCAAGAGCAATGCCCAAGCTAATCCAATCAGTAAGATTCTTGAGGAGGCCAGGGAAGCTTATGCCGCAGGGGAAGACCGTAACGCATCCGACTGGAACCCCTACGCCATGCTCAACCGGATTCAACTTGAAATCATGTCACCCAAGAGCGCGCCTTCGATCGAAGACCTTGACCGCTGTGAAGCCGAAGCACAGGCCCGCTACAAGCGCTCGTTCGGCGTATTCGATGCGGTGATGAAGGCCGATGTGCAACTGACCCGCTGGCTGATCGGGGTTTCGGAGAACAAGGAAGACTCGCGGGACGTTGCCGAACGCAAGCTGATCGACAGCTACGATGATGCGCTGGCAGGCCAGCGTATTTCGGCGCGGCAGTTCGAGTCGGTCGTGCGCCAGTTGCAGCTGATTGAATGCTGGCTGAGGTGGACCGGCAGGCCCGGGCAAGCCCAGGTACCGGAGAACATCGCCAAGGTACTGTTGCAGCGCCGCTGAACCGTAGCCGCTGCCGCCAGGCTGCGATCGACTGCGTAGCAGTCGCAACCCAGGCGCCTCGGTAGCGGCGGGTCCATTCATACGGCCGCTTTGCGGCCGATCGCAGCCTGGCGGCAGCGCCTACACCTTGAACGTCGCCATTAGCCCTTGCTGGTGGTTGGCCAGGCGGTTCAGCGCCTGGCTGATCTGCGCCGACTCCTCGGCTTGACCTGACAACGACTCGGTCACGTCGCGGATACTGGCGACATTGCGGTTCACTTCTTCGGCCACCGCGCTCTGCTCCTCGGCCGCCGAGGCGATCTGCAGGTTCATGTCGGTGATCACCGCCACCGCTTCGCTGATGCGCTGCAATGCCGGCACCGCCTGCTCGGCCTGGGCCACGCTGCCCTGGGCCTGGCGGTGGCTGCTGTGCATCGAGCCGACCACTTCGCGGGTGCCTTGCTGCAAGCCTTCGATCACCTGGCGGATCTCGTCCACCGAGTCCTGGGTGCGGCGCGCCAGGTTGCGCACTTCATCGGCGACCACGGCAAAACCGCGACCGGCTTCACCGGCGCGGGCCGCTTCGATGGCGGCGTTCAGGGCCAGCAGGTTGGTCTGCTCGGCGATGGCGCGAATCACCTCCAGTACCGAGCCGATCTGCTCGCTGCGCTCGGCCAGCTGCTGGACTTCTTCCATGCCGGCGTTCATTTCGCAGGCCAGTTGTTCGATGGCGCGGGTGGTGGTGCGGATCAGCGCCAGGCCTTCGCGGGTGGCCTGGTCGGCACCGCGCGCCGCTTCGGCGGCCTGGGCCGCATTGCGGGCGACGTCCTGGGCGGTGGCGCTCATTTCCTGGGAGGCGGTGGCCACCTGGTCCACTTCACGGTACTGCTGCTGCATGCCGGCGCTGGTCTGGCTGGCGATGGCCGCCGACTGGTCGGCGGTGCCGCGGGCGTCCAGCACCGAGGCCTTCACATCGGCAATCAGTGGTTGCAGCTTGTCGAGGAAGCGGTTGAAGCCGCCGGTCAGTTCACCCAGTTCGTCCGCGCGGGCGTAGTCCAGGCGCCGGGTCAGGTCGCCGTCGCCGCTGGCGATGTCCTTGAGCCGGGCCGCCACGTCGAGGATCGGCCGGGTCACGCCGCGGGCGCTCAGCCAGATCACCAGCAGGCCCAGCACTGCTGCGCCCAGGGTCATGGCCAGGCTGTTGAGGTTGGCGGAGGTGTTATGTTCATCCAGGCGCGCGTTGAGGGCGATGGCCGGGGCCTGCAGGACCTGCTCGGGCACTTCCAGCAGCACGCTCCAGGGCTGGGCGCCGGGCACCGGGGCGAACGACTGGCTGACCTGCAGCAGACCATCGCTCGTGAGCTCTGCCGCCTTGCCGGCGCGCATCTGGGCGAGCAGGGCGCTGGCCTGAGCGCCGAACACCTGCTCGACCTTGTTGCTCAATTGCCCGGCATCGCGGCTGTGCCCGGCCAGCAGGCCGGCAGGGCTGACGATGCTGACCTGGCCGTTGCCGTCGAACAGCTCCTGGCGACCGTCCAGGCTCAGTTGCTGCAGGTTGTCGAGGCTGATGTCCAGGCCCAGCACGCCGATGATCTTGCCGTCCTGCTTGAGTGGCAGGGCGATGCTGGTGAGCATGGTCTTGCGCCCGCCGGCGACGTCGAAATAGGGGTCGAGCACGCACGTTTCACCCCGTTCCAACGGGCAGGTCAGCCAGCGGTTGTAGGGCGAGCCGTTGGCCGTCGGGCTGGTGTCGGCGAGCATCGACTCGGGCATGATTTCCGACTCCAGCTGGCCCGGCGTGACTTGTGACCAGTACAGGGAAAAGCGTCCGCTTTCGTTGCTGCCCTGGGCTGCCTGATCGATGAACCGGGCGTCCTTGGCATCCAGCGCGTCGGGCAGGAACACCAGGTACAGGCCAAGCACATCAGGGTTGTCGCCCAGGGCCGATTGCATCTGACGGTTCAGCACCTCGCGCAGGTTGTCCTGGCCCTGGGCCTGGAGCGTCAGCACCAGGCGCGAGAGGCCGCTGCCATACAGGTAGGCATCCTTGAAGTAGCGCTGGATGCGCGTGGCTTGCAATTGGGCATAGGTCTGCAGGCGCAGGCGCGCGTTCTGGTCGAGCATCTGCGTGCTGGCGCTGTTGACCAGGGCGGCGCTGCGGCTGGACTGGAACAGGGTCGCGGTCATCAGCAGGGCGACGATGACCAGCAGGCACAGGCCGGAGAGCAGGGTGATCTTCCATTGGATCAGCAGGCGACGCAGCAGCATGGTGACGTCCTTGTTGTTAGCAGGGGAAGCAACATAAGCCCGTCCACTCAAGGCGGATACCAACTCGGTGGGAGCGGGCTTGCCCCGCGATTGCGCTCTGTCAGGAAGATCGCTTCGCGGGGCAAGCCCGCTCCCACCGAGGTGAACGGCACTCTGTCGTTTTCTTTTACTCGGCTACGTAACTGGGCGGTGCGACCTTGAAGGCCTTGGTCAGGTACGCCAGGTACAACACCCCGAGGCTGGCCCAGACGCCACCGAACAGCAGCGAGTGTTCATCGAGGTCGAGCCAGAGGATGGCGATGATGCAGAAACCGACGGTGGGCATCACCAGGTACTTGAGCTTGTCGCCCAGGGTCCGGTTGCAGCCTTCGCGCAGGTAGCAGTGCACGATCACCGACAGGTTGACGAAGCTGAAGGCCACCAGCGCGCCGAAGTTGATCACCGAGGCGGCGGTCACCAGGTCGAAGACGATCGCCGACAGCGAAATCAGGCCGACGATGACGATGTTGATCACCGGGGTCTTCCACTTGCCGTGCAGCTGGCCGAAGACGCGCTTGGGGATCACGTTGTCGCGGCCCATCACGTACAGCAGGCGCGAGACGCTGGCTTGCGAGGCCAGGCCCGAGGCGATGGTGTTGATGATGGTGCAACAGATGAAGATCGACTGGAACAGCTTGCCGCCGACATACAGGGCGATTTCCGGCAGGGCGGCTTCAGGGTCCTGGAAGCGGTCCATGTTCGGGAAGAACGACTGGATGTAGTACGACACGACGATGAACACCAGGCCGCCGATCAGGGCGATCAGGAAGATCGCGCGGGGGATGACCTTGTGTGCGTTCTCGGTTTCTTCGCTCAGGGTGGTGACCGCGTCGAAGCCCAGGAACGAGAAGCACAGGATGGTCGCGCCGGTGATCAGCACATTGAGGTGGGTGTCGGCGCCCACGAACGGCTGCAGGCTCAAGGCCGTGCCCAGGCCTTCGCCGCTGTGCAGGCCGCGGAGGGTCAGGTAGATGAACACGCCGATGATGATCGCCTGGACGGCCACGAACAGGGTGTTGAAGTTGGCCACCAGGTTGATGCTGCGGATGTTGATCAGGCTCATCAGCGTAACGAAGCCCACCACCCAGGCCCAGGCCGGCACTTCCGGGAACATCACCGACAGGTAGAGCTTGGCCAGCAGGGCGTTGACCATGGGCAGCAGCAGGTAGTCGAGCAGCGACGACCAGCCGACCAGGAAGCCCACATGCGGGTTGATGGCCCGGCGAGTGTAGGTGTAGGCCGAGCCGGATTCGGGAAAACGACGGACCAGGATGCCGTAGCTGACGGCGGTGAACAGAATGCCGATCAGGGCCAGCACATAGGCGCTGGGCACGTGGCCGCTGGTGATGCCGGAGACGATGCCGAAGGTGTCGAACACGGTCATCGGGGCGATGTAGGCCAGGCCGATGATGACCACTTGCCAGAGTTTCAGGGTCTTTCTGAATTGCGCGTCCGGTGCTGAGCTCAGAACAGGTCCGTTGTTCTGCTGATGAGGTGCACTCGAGGGAACTGGCATATCGTTGGTGCTTGCCCGTGTGTGTTTGGAATTATTTTTTGGGAGCCGTGAGGCAGGGGCAAAATAGAAAGAGTGCGGGAGGTGTGTCAATTAAATTTTTACAGTGTGTTTCCATGCTGGGGAGGTCTGATTGGGTGGATCGCTCTAGATAGAGGCTTGTGGCGATTTATGTGGCAAAGGGTATGTCTAAAAAAATCGACGGGCTGCGCAGGTTTATGTCGATTTTTATCGGCCTATGGGGCTATCGCAGGCTGCGCCAGCTCCCACAGTGTTCACCACAATGGCCAGCAACCCAGCAACCCAGCAACCCAGCAACCCAGCAACCCAGCAACCCAGCAACCCAGTAATCCAGTAATCCAGTAACCCTGTGGGAGCTGGCGAAGCCTGCGATCGACCGCACAGCGGTCGCCCCCGGCCAACCTCAGACGTCCAGACACCCCTGCAGCGCCTCAAGAAACACCGACTCCGCCCGACTCATGCGCTGCTCGCGGTTCCACAGCAGATGAATATCCACATCGGCAATCCCCTCATGGGGCGGTAGCGGCCAGAGCAACCCGGCCTCGACATCCGCCGCCACCACATGGGCCGGCAGGCAGCCGATACCGAAGCCGGCGACCACCAGGCGGCGCACTTCCTCAAGGCTCGGTGACGAGGCGACGATGCGCCCGCTGAAGCCCTGCTGGTCACGGAAGATGGTCAGCGGTGAGAGCATCCCGCCGATCTGGTCACTGGTGAAACTGACGAAGTTCTCCCGCTGCAAGTCGCCCTCGGCGACATCGGCCTTGCCGAACAGGGCATGGTGCTTGCCGCAGAAAAAGCCATAGCGCTGGCGCAGGAACAGGCGCTGCTCCAGGCGTGGCTGTGGCCGGCGGTTGAGGCTCAGGCCCAGGGTCGCGGTCTTTTCCTGCAGGGCGCTGACGATGTCGGAACTGCGCATCACCTCGATTTCCAGGTCCACCCGCGGGTGCTGGCGGTGGAAGTCGGCCAGGAAGCTGTCGAAGCGCACGGACTCGATGCGGCTGATCATCAGCAAGCGCACCTTGCCGATCACCTCGTCGGCCGGTTGCTCCAGCACGCTGCTGACCTGGGACATCTGCCCGTAGATTTCCCCAGCCAGGTGGAAGATGTGCTCACCCACCTCGGTCAGGGCAAAGCGCGGGCCGCGACGGGCGATCAGCTGCCGGCCCAGTTGCTCTTCCAGGCGCTTGAGCGCCTGGCTCACCGCCGGCTGGGTCAGGTGCAGGCGGGCGGCGGCGCGGCTGATGCTCAGCTCCTGGCCGATCACCCGGAAGGTGCGCAGCAGGTTCCAGTCCAGGCGGTCGTTGAGCAGATGATCAGGCATGGCGGGGCTCGCTCGGTTGAATATAAAACGTGCTTATAGTTCGAATAATAAATAGAAAATTGACTAATCATAGCCCCGGGCGAAAAATCCTTCCCATACAGGCGCCACCCAGAGCGCCGCGACAGCACCGTTACTCCTGCCAGAAAAATAATCAAAGGAGCCTGACCCATGCAGCCATCCGCTTCGCCCCAGCCACGCCGGGCCGCAGCCGCCGCCTTTATCGGCACCATGATCGAGTGGTACGACTTCTACATCTACGCCACCGCCGCGGCGCTGGTGTTCGGCGCCTTGTTCTTCCCCTCCGACGACAAACTGTTCAGCACCATGGCCGCCTTCGGCACCTTTGCCGTGGGCTTTTTCGCCCGACCGCTGGGCGGCATCGTCTTTGGCCATATCGGCGACCGCATCGGGCGCAAGAAATCCCTGGTGATCACCTTGCTGATGATGGGCGTGGTCACGGTGTGCATCGGCTTGCTACCGACCTACGCACAGATCGGCGCCACCGCGCCGGTGCTGCTGATCCTCCTGCGCATCGTCCAGGGCATCGCCGTGGGCGGCGAATGGGGCGGGGCGGTACTGATGGCCGGCGAGCATGCGCCCAAGGGCCGGCGCAATTTCTTTGCCTCCTTTGCCCAGCTGGGCAGCCCGGCGGGCCTGATCCTCTCGCTGCTGGCCTTCAGCGCGGTCACCCGCCTGCCTGAAGAAGACCTGATGAGCTGGGGCTGGCGCCTGCCGTTCCTGGCCAGCGCGCTGTTGCTGCTGGTGGGCCTGGCGATTCGCCTGGGGGTCAACGAGTCGCCGGAGTTCCTCGCCAGCCGCGAGCAGGCCAGCAAGGCCAAGCGCAAGGAACAGGCGCCGGTGATGGAAGTGCTGCGCACCGCCTGGCGTCCGCTGCTGCTGTGCATCGGCGCCAATACCCTGGGCATCGCCGGGGTGTATTTCACCAACACCTTCATGATCGCCTACAGCACCCAGCAACTGGCCTTGCCGCGCTCGCTGATCCTTGAATGCCTGTTCGTGGTGGCGATCATCCAGTTCTGCATCCAGCCCCTCGCGGCCTGGGTGGCGGAGAAGATCGGCGCTACCCGCTTCCTGTGCCTGGTGTCGCTGCTGGCCATGGCCTCGCCTTATCCGATGTTCGTGCTGGTCAGCTCCGGGCAGGCGCCGCTGATCATTGTCGGCATCGCCCTGGCAGTGGTGTGCATGGCGTCCTTCTACGCGGTGATCGCCGGCTACGTCAGCGGCATGTTCGAGACCCGCGTGCGCTACACCGCCATCTCCATGGCCTACCAGGTGTGCGGCGCGATTGCCGGTGGCCTGACTCCGCTGGTCGGCACCTGGCTTGCGCACAAGTTTGTTGGCCAGTGGTGGCCGATGGCGGTGTTCTACAGCCTGATCGCGGCGATCTCGCTGCTCTGCGTACTGGCCCTGGCGCGTCGCCACGCTGCCGCCCACCGCCTGGAAATGGCCTGAATCCTGATGATTGCTGGAGTACCAAGCATGTTGAAAAGCAATGGCGAGCGCCTGTGGGCGAGCCTGATGGCCATGGCCGAAATCGGCGCGACGGCGCGCGGTGGCAGCTGCCGCCTGGCCCTGAGTGACGACGACAAGGCCGGTCGCGAACTGTTCGCCCACTGGTGCCGCGAAGCCGGCCTGAGCCTCAGCGTCGACCCCATCGGCAACCTGTTTGCCCGTCGCCCCGGTACCGACCCCGACGCCGCCCCGGTGATGATGGGCAGCCACCTCGACACCCAGCCCGAAGGCGGGCGTTTCGATGGCGTGTACGGCGTGCTGGCCGGCCTTGAAGTGGCGCGCCGCCTCAACGACTTACAGATCCAGACCCGCAAGCCGCTGGAGATCGCAGTGTGGACCAACGAGGAGGGCGCCCGCTTCACCCCGGCGATGTTCGGCTCGGCGGTGTTCACCGGCACCATGAAACTGGAAGACGCCCTGGCGGTGCGCGATGCCGATGGCATCAGCGTCGCCGAGGAACTGGCGCGTAGCGGTTACGCCGGCCAGCGCCCGCTGGGCGGGGCGGTGGATGCCTATTTCGAGGCGCATATCGAGCAGGGCCCGATCCTTGAGGACAACGCCAGGAGCATCGGCGTGGTCAGCGGCGGCCAGGCGATTCGCTGGCTCGACGTGCGGGTCGAGGGCATGGCCGCCCACGCCGGCACCACGCCGATGCCGCTGCGCAAGGACGCTCTCTACGGCGCGGCGCAGATGATCCTCGCGGTCGAGCAACTGGCGTGCGACTTCAGCCCCCAGGGCCTGACCACGGTGGGCGAGCTGAGCATCGCCAAGTCGTCGCGCAACACCATTCCCGGCCTGCTGCAGTTCACCGTCGACCTGCGTCATCACCACGACAGTGCCATCGCCGCTATGGAGCAACAGGTTGGCGAGCGCCTGCAGAGCATCGCCAGCCAGCGTGGCCTGAAGGTCAGCATCGAGCGCCACTGGGTCAGCCCGGCCACCCCGTTCGATGCCGATTGCGTGGCGGCGGTGCAGGCGGCGGTGGATGGCCTGGGCTATACCCAGCAGTCGATCGTCAGCGGCGCCGGCCACGACGCCATCCTGCTGGCCCGCTACTGCCCGACGGCGATGGTGTTCATCCCCTGCGTCGGCGGCCTGAGCCACAACGAAGCCGAAGACGTACTGCCCGAGGACGTGCGCCAGGGCGCCGATGTACTGCTCAATGCCGTGCTGGCCCGTGCCGGCCGGGTCGAATAAGGAGAGCTCGATGCGCTGCTACTTTCACCCCGAACAGCTGCTGCACCATCCGCGCAGCTACTACTCCCGCGGCCAGATGCGCACCCCGCAGGAAGTCCCCGACCGTGCCCGGCACCTGTTGCAGGCTGCGAAAAACCTCGGGTTCGACATCCGCCAGCCGCAGGATGCCGGCCTGCAACCCTTGCTCGCCGTGCACGGCGCGCCCTATTTGAGCTTTCTCGAAGAAGCCCACCAGCGCTGGAAGGAAGTACCCGAGGACTGGGGCGATGAAGTGATGTCGAACATCTTCGTCCGCGAGCCCAATGCCTTGCGCGGCATCCTCGCCCAGGCGGCGCGCTACCTGGCCGACGGCAGCTGCCCGGTGGGCGAGCTGACCTGGCGTTCGGCCTACTGGTCGGCGCAAAGCGCGGTGGCCGGCGCCCGGGCGTTGCTCGATGGCGCGCCGGCGGCTTATGCGCTGTGCCGGCCACCGGGGCACCATGCCCGAGCGGAAGCGGCAGGAGGCTTCTGCTACCTGAACAACGCCGCCATCGCCGCCCAGGTGCTGCGCGAGCGCCATGCCCGGGTGGTGGTGCTCGACACCGACATGCACCACGGCCAGGGCATCCAGGAAATCTTCTACGACCGTGACGACGTATTGTACGTCTCGGTGCATGGCGACCCGACCAACTTCTACCCGGGCGTCGCCGGCTTTGCCGACGAGCGCGGCAGCGGTGCGGGCGAGGGCTACAACCTCAACCTGCCCATGGCCCATGGCGCCAGCGAGGCGGACTTCCTGGCCGAACTGGATGTAGCCTTGAAGGCAGTACAGGACTTCGGCGCTGAAGTGCTGGTGCTGTCGCTGGGCTTCGACATCTTCGAACTCGACCCGCAGAGCAAGGTGGCGGTCACCCGCGAGGGCTTTGCCGTGCTGGGCGAGCGTATCCGCAGCCTGGGCCTGCCGTGCCTGATCGTGCAGGAGGGGGGGTATCACCTGGAGAGCCTGGAAGACAACGCCAAGGCGTTTTTTGCCGAGGGTGAAGCCTGGCGCATTTGAGGTCACCGATCGCGGGGTAAGGATGTAGTTCACCTTGTAGGAGCTGGCGAAGCCTGCGATCGACTGCGTAGCAGTCGCAATCCGGCCAGTTCATTGGGCCAGATGTACTGAG
>NZ_JALRNF010000032.1 GCF_030272895.1 Pseudomonas sp. BGr12
GGTTTCGGGGGTTCTCGCTCATCTGGTGGGTCCCCCCGCGGCGGGGGGTGGTGGGGTGGCGGGGGGTGCTTCGGGGGGCCACGCCCCCCCCCCCCGTCGGGGGGGGCTGCCCCCGCGATGGCGTATTCAGACGCTGCGCAAGCGCTTGTACAGGGTGGTCCGGCTGACGCCCAACTGTCGCGCCAGTTGTGAGACATTGCCGTCGGCGGCTCGCAATTGGTCCTGAATATCATCGCTGGCAGGTGGGGCCGGCACAGCGGGCGCACTGTCGGGCAATTCGGCATAAAAGCTGTCTGGCAGATGCTCCAGGGCCACCGCACACTCGCCCGCCAGTGCCAGGGCGATCTGCAGCACACTTGCCATCTGCCGCACGTTGCCCGGCCAGGGATGTCGCATCAGCACCTCCAGCACTTTCGTGCTGAGCTCCCTCGGCTGCCCCGGCTCGCGATAGCGCTGGTGCAGCTGCTCGATCAGCCCGCGCCGATCACTGCGCTCGCGCAGCGGCGGCAATACCAGGCTCAGGCCGGCGATACGGTAATACAGGTCCTGGCGGAACAGCCCGGCGCGCACCTGAGCCTGTAAATCCTGGTTGGTGGCCGAGACCACGCGGATATCCACCGTGACCGGCTCGCCGCTGCCCAGGGGCTGGATGCTGCGTTCCTGGAGAAAACGCAGCAGGCGGGCCTGGGTCGACAGCGGCATGTCGCCGATCTCGTCGAGAAACAGAACGCCGTGCTCGGCCTTGCGGATCAGTCCCGCATTGCCCTTGTGGTGGGCACCGGTGAAGGCGCCTTTCTCATAGCCGAACAGCTCCGACTCCACCAGTTCGGCCGGAATGGCCGCGCAGTTCACTGCGATCAAGGGTCGATCGCGGCGGCTACTGGCTTCATGCAGGGCCTTGACGAAGACTTCCTTGCCAACACCGGTTTCGCCGTGGACGAGCACCGGAATGTCCTTTTCCAGCAGCAGCCGGGCCTGGTACAGGGCCTTGTCGATGCGTGGATCGCCAACGCCTGGCGTTCGCTGTGCTACCGGCATCGAGGCTGGGGCAGGCGGCTCATGCAACAGACAGTGGAAGCGATTGCGCCCGGTCACCTGGACGGCGAAGGGTTGGCCCTGGGCATGCTTGAGCAACTCGGCCAGCGGCGTCTGGAACACCTGCTCCAGGTTCTGCTGCAGGGGCGTGTGGCCGAGCAGGCTGTCAGCCCGGCGATTGGCGGCCTGGATGCGGCCACGGTCATCGAACAGCAGCAGCCCGGCCCACGGGCTGTCGAGGTTGTTGGAGCCTGTGTTGAAACTCAGTTGCCGGTATTGTCCGCCATAGCGGGACAGGATCAGCCGGTTCTCCAGGCTCTGGCTCATCATCCGCACCATGCCCAGGGTCTGCGAGGCGGGCAGGTAGCTGTCGCTGGAGGCATCCAGCACACCGATCAGTCGCCGCTCGGCATCGAACAGCGGCGCCGCGGCGCTGGCCATGTAGCGGTTGAGCTTGAGGAAGTGTTCGTCCTGGCTCACATGCACGGCCTCCAGGCAGGCCAGGGCGGTGCCGATGGCGTTGGTGCCGACGCCTTGTTCCAGCCAGCGGGCGCCCGCCACGAAACCATGCTGCTGGCGCGGGTCGATGAAGCGCCGGGTGCCCCAGGTTTCCAGGAGCTGGCCCTGTTCATCGCTGAGCATGATCAGGTAGCTGGAGTTGCCCAGCAGGTGCTGGTACTGCGGCATGACGTCGTCGCGCGTGGTGCCCAGCAAGGCTTGCTGGTGTTCGAGCAACTCATTGAGCCTGGTACCGGCCAGGTTGCCGAAGTCGGGCGCCGATTGATGTTCCAACCCATAGTCGCGGCAGCGCGCCCAGGACGCCTGGATCAGTTGGGCATGGGTCGGGATGGGTGCGGCCATGGGCCTGTCCTCTGCCGGGGCAGTGTTGTTGTTTTTGTGTGATCCAGTGTTGATCAGTCCTGTTCATTGTCAATTCGCGGCTGTTCAACTGTTCAGCAAATAGTGTTCATTTGTGTTCAGTAGCGAATTGTCCTGTGCCTTGCGCCAAGCAAAAAACATTGGCTATCAATGGCTTGGCGGCTCGTTGTGACCCTGGCATGAATCTGGCTCTACAGCCGGTGCCTGTCCGATAACAACAATCAGGGCCGCCCATGTCGCTTACGCTGGAGCACGTCAGCCGCACCGTCGACAACCAGGACTGGATCGTCGATGCCACCCTCAGTTTCGAGCCGGGCTCGTTCAATGTCCTGCTCGGCCGCACCCTGTCCGGCAAGACCAGCCTGATGCGCCTGATGGCCGGCCTGGACCGTCCGGATCGCGGGCGGGTGCTGATGAACGGTGAAGATGTCACCGGCCGCCCGGTGCGCCAGCGCAATGTGTCGATGGTCTATCAGCAGTTCATCAATTACCCGACCCTCAGCGTGTTCGAGAACATCGCTTCGCCGTTGCGTCAGGCGCGGGTGAGCGAGGAGGAAA
This sequence comes from Pseudomonas sp. BGr12, assembly GCF_030272895.1. Lineage (GTDB taxonomy): Bacteria > Pseudomonadota > Gammaproteobacteria > Pseudomonadales > Pseudomonadaceae > Pseudomonas. Next base: position 2,473 of record NZ_JALRNF010000032.1, read on the forward strand.
TCCGCGACAAGGTCCACCGGACCGCGCAGATGTTGCGTATCGAGCCGTTTCTCAAGCGCCTGCCGCTGGAGCTGTCCGGTGGCCAGCAGCAGCGCACGGCCATGGCCCGGGCGCTGGTCAAGGATGCCGAACTGATCCTGTTCGATGAGCCACTGGTCAACCTGGACTACAAGTTGCGCGAAGAACTGCGCCAGGAAATGCGCGCGCTGTTCGCCCAGCGTCACTGCATTGCCGTGTATGCCACCACCGAGCCCAATGAGGCCCTCGCCCTGGGCGGTACCACCACGATCCTGCATGAAGGTCGCATCGTGCAGAGCGGCCCGACCGCCCGGGTTTATCACCAGCCGCGCTCGGTGCTGGCGGCCGAGCTGTTTTCCGAGCCGCCGATCAACCTGATTCCCGGACGCATCAGTGGCAACGAAGTGAGTTTTGCCGGCGCCGTGCACTTTGCCATGAACGCCGACCTGCAGCGTATCGGTGATGGCGAGTATCGCTTTGGCGTGCGTCCCAGCCATATCAGCCTGGTGCCCTCCAATGACGATGACCTGGAGCTGGCGGTGCTGGTGGAACTGGCGGAAATCAGCGGCTCGGAAACCTTCCTGCATGTGCGCAACGAGCACTTTCGCATCATCCTGCACCTGCCCGGTGTACATGAGTACAACGTCGATGCGCCGATCCGGGTGTTCATCCCGACCCACAAACTGTTCGTCTTCGACAGCGACGGACAACTGGTGCAGGCGCCCGGCACCCGTGAAGCGAGGGTCGCCTGATGGCCGAGATCCGCCTGCAGCACCTGGCCCACAGCTACAGCCGCACCCCGACTGGCGCCGATGACTATGCCCTGCGCGAACTGGACCACGTCTGGGCCCAGGGTGGCGCGTACGCCTTGCTCGGGCCTTCGGGCTGTGGCAAGTCGACCTTGCTCAATATCATTTCCGGCTTGCTCAGCCCGTCCCAGGGCCAGGTGCTGTTCGATGGCAAGGCTGTCAACGCGCTGTCGCCCCAGGCGCGCAACATCGCCCAGGTGTTCCAGTTCCCGGTGGTGTACGACACCATGACGGTGTTCGACAACCTGGCCTTCCCGTTGCGCAACCAGGGCCTGGATGAGGCGCAGGTGCGGCGCAAGGTCGAGGAAATCGCCGAGGTGCTGGAGCTGACGCCGGCACTGAAACGAAAGGCCCGCAACCTCAGCGCCGACGAAAAGCAGAAGGTCTCCATGGGCCGTGGCCTGGTGCGCGACGATGTCTCGGCGATCCTCTTCGATGAGCCGTTGACGGTGATCGATCCGCACCTGAAGTGGAAGCTGCGGCGCAAGCTCAAGCAGATCCACGAGCAGTTCAATATCACCATGATCTACGTCACCCACGATCAGCTGGAGGCCTCGACTTTTGCCGACAAGATCGCGGTGATGTACGGCGGGCAGATCGTCCAGTTCGGTACCCCGCGGGAGCTGTTCGAGCGACCGCGCCACACCTTTGTGGGCTATTTCATCGGCAGCCCGGGGATGAACCTGATCGAGGTGCAGCCGCAGCCGGGTGGGGTCGGTTTCGCTTCTGTCCACTTGCCATTGCCAGCCGACCTGCAAGCCCGCCTGGCCAGCACGCAGGCAGTGCGCCTGCAGGTCGGCATTCGTCCGGAGTTCGTGCAGGTGCGCGAAGCAGCCTTCGACGACGCCTTCAGCGCCCGGGTGGTGGATGTCGAAGACCTGGGCACCTACCGGATCCTGACCCTGGACCTTGAGGGCGTGGCGCTCAAGGTGCGCCTGGGCGAAGACCGGGTGGTGCCGGTGGAGGAAGCCTGGATCAGCTTTCCGGCGCAGTGGCTGATGCTCTACGCCGATGACGTGCTGCTGGAGGCCGCGCCATGAACAAGGTGCCCAACAACAAGGCCTGGTGGCTGGTGCTGCCGGTGTTCCTGCTGGTGGCCTTCAGCGCCGTGGTGCCGATGATGACCGTGGTCAATTATTCACTGCAGGACATCTTCGACCAGTCCAGCCGCTACTTCGTCGGTGCCGACTGGTACCGCCAGGTCCTCCAGGACCCGCGCCTGCATGATTCGCTGTTGCGCCAGTTCATCTATTCGGGCTGCGTGCTGCTGATCGAGATCCCGCTGGGGATCGCCATCGCCCTGACCATGCCGACCAAGGGCCGCTGGTCGTCGGCATGCCTGATCGTCATGGCCATTCCGCTGCTGATCCCGTGGAACGTGGTCGGCACCATCTGGCAGATCTTCGGTCGCGCCGACATCGGCCTGCTCGGCGCGTCGCTGAACCAGTTGGGGATCAACTACAACTACGCGGCCAACACCATGGATGCCTGGGTCACGGTGCTGGTGATGGATGTCTGGCACTGGACCTCGCTGGTGGCGCTGCTGTGCTACTCGGGGCTGCGGGCGATTCCCGACGTCTACTACCAGGCGGCGCGCATCGACCGCGCCTCGGCCTGGGCGGTGTTCCGGCATATCCAGCTGCCGAAGATGAAGAACGTGCTGCTGATCGCGGTGATGCTGCGTTTCATGGACAGCTTCATGATCTACACCGAGCCGTTCGTGCTCACCGGCGGCGGGCCCGGCAACGCCACCACCTTCCTCAGCCAGACCCTTACCCAGATGGCGGTCGGGCAGTTCGACCTGGGCCCGGCGGCGGCGTTCTCGCTGGTGTATTTCCTGATCATCCTGCTGGTGTCCTGGCTGTTCTACACCGCCATGACCCATGCCGACAAAGACTAGGAGGCGGCCATGAACCCGCGCAAGACGCTGCCCCTGGTGCTGTACATCCTGTTCCTGCTGGTGCCGATCTACTGGCTGCTGAACATGTCGTTCAAGAGCAATACCGAGATCCTCGGCGGCCTGACCCTGTGGCCCCGGGAATTCACCTTCGACAACTACCGGGTGATCTTCACCGACCCGAGCTGGTACAGCGGCTACATCAACTCGCTCTACTACGTGTGCCTGAACACGGTGATTTCCCTGAGCGTGGCCCTGCCTGCCGCCTATGCCTTCTCGCGCTACCGCTTCCTGGGCGACAAGCACTTGTTCTTCTGGCTGCTGACCAATCGCATGGCGCCGCCGGCGGTGTTCCTGTTGCCATTCTTCCAGCTGTATTCGTCCATCGGCCTGTTCGACACCCACATTGCCGTGGCCCTGGCCCACTGCCTGTTCAACGTGCCACTGGCGGTGTGGATCCTGGAAGGTTTCATGTCCGGTGTGCCCAAGGAAATCGACGAAACCGCCTACATCGATGGCTACAGTTTCCCGCGATTCTTCGTGAAGATCTTTGTCCCGCTGATTGGCTCGGGCATCGGTGTCACGGCGTTTTTCTGCTTCATGTTTTCCTGGGTCGAACTGCTGCTGGCGCGCACCCTGACCTCGGTCAACGCCAAGCCGATTGCGGCGGTGATGACCCGCACGGTGTCGGCTTCCGGCATCGACTGGGGCGTGCTGGCGGCGGCCGGGGTGCTGACCATCCTGCCGGGCATGCTGGTGATCTGGTTTGTCCGTAACCACGTGGCCAAGGGCTTTGCCCTGGGCCGGGTCTGAGGAGGCGCGCTATGGACTGGATGGCCTGGACCCTGCCGACGGCGCTGTTCTTTGTCGCCATCGGCGTCCTGCTGCTGGGCATGACCCTGTTCGAGCTGCGCAGGCCCTGCGTCGAACGTCGCGGTTTCCTGCCGATCGCCACCACCCGCGGCGACCGGTTGTTCATCGGGCTGCTGGGCAGCGCTTACCTGCACTTGCTGGTCATCGGCGCCAGCGACTGGAGTCTCTGGGTGGCCTCGCTGCTGTCGGTGGTGTGGCTGTTGGTGGTGATGCGTTGGGGTTAGCCGAAAGGTTTCGGCCAGGCTCCAGGGGAATATTCAATCGGGAGATCACGATGTTCGACAACAACAAGAACCGGCGACATTTGACCCTGGCAGCCTTGCTCGTACTGGGCAGCTTGCACGCCAGCGCCTGGGCCGACGCCTATGAGGACGCGGCAAAGAAATGGATCGGCAGCGAGTTCAAGCCGTCGACCCTGACACCGGAGCAGCAGCTTGAGGAGCTGAAGTGGTTCATCAAAGCCTCTGAACCCTTCCGGGGCATGAAGATCAACGTGGTCTCGGAAACCATCGCCACCCACGAATACGAGTCCAAGGTACTGGCCAAAGCCTTTACCGAAATCACCGGGATCAAGCTGACCCACGACCTGCTGCAGGAAGGCGACGTGGTGGAGAAGCTGCAAACCCAGATGCAGTCGGACAAGAATATCTATGACGGCTGGGTCAACGACTCCGACCTGATCGGCACGCACTTTCGCTACGGCAAGACCGAGTCGATCACCGACCTGATGGCCAACGAAGGCAAGGACTACACCTCGCCAACCCTGGACCTGAAAGACTTTATCGGCATTTCCTTCACCACCGCGCCCGACGGCAAGGTCTACCAGTTGCCCGACCAGCAGTTCGCCAACCTCTACTGGTTCCGCGCCGACTGGTTCGACCGGCCGGACCTCAAGGCCAGGTTCAAGGAAAAGTACGGCTATGAACTGGGGGTGCCGGTCAACTGGTCGGCCTACGAGGATATCGCCAAGTTCTTCAGCGAGGACGTCAAGGAAATCGACGGCAAGCGTGTCTATGGGCACATGGACTACGGCAAGAAGGACCCGTCGCTGGGCTGGCGCTTCACCGATGCCTGGTTCTCCATGGCCGGCGGCGGCGACAAGGGCCTGCCTAATGGCTTGCCGGTGGATGAATGGGGGATTCGCGTCGAGGACTGCCATCCGGTGGGCTCCAGCGTCACCCGTGGCGGCGATACCAATGGCCCGGCGGCCGTCTATGCCACGCAAAAATACGTCGACTGGATGCGCGCCTATGCGCCGCCGGAAGCCCAGGGCATGACCTTCTCCGAGTCCGGCCCGGTGCCCTCCCAGGGCAATATCGCCCAGCAGATCTTCTGGTACACCGCTTTTACCGCCGACATGACCAAGCCGGGCCTGCCGGTGATGAATGCCGATGGCACGCCGAAGTGGCGCATGGCGCCGTCGCCCAAGGGACCGTACTGGGAGGAGGGCATGAAGCTGGGTTACCAGGATGCCGGCTCCTGGACCTTCCTCAAATCGACCCCGGAGAAACAGCGCCTGGCGGCCTGGCTCTACGCCCAGTTCGTCACCTCCAAGACCGTCTCGTTGAAAAAGACCATCGTCGGCCTGACGCCGATACGCGAGTCGGACATCAACTCCCAGGCGATGACCGACCTGGCACCCAAGCTGGGCGGGCTGGTGGAGTTCTACCGCAGCCCGGCGCGGGTGCAGTGGACCCCGACCGGCACCAACGTGCCTGATTACCCGCGCCTGGCGCAACTGTGGTGGAGCCATATCGCCGAAGCGGCCAGTGGCGAGAAGACCCCGCAGGAGGCGCTCGATGGCCTGGCCCGCGACCAGGACCGCATCCTCGAACGCCTGGAGCGTTCCAAGGCCCAGGCGACCTGCGCGCCGAAGCTGAACCCGGAACGTGATGCCCAGTACTGGTACGACCAACCCGGGGCGCCGAAGCCGAAACTGGCCAACGAGAAACCCAAGGGCGAGACGGTGAGCTACAGCGAGTTGCTCAAGTCCTGGGAGGCGGCGCGGCAGTAGGCGTCGACCCCATCGCAGGCTTCGCCAGCTCCCACAGGGTCGCAGCCTGCACAACCTGTGGGAGCTGGCGAAGCCTGCGATAGAGCCCTGACGCCGGGCACAAAAAAACGGCACCTAACCAGGTGCCGTTTTCATTGAAGCCTCACCGCTTACTTATGCAGTTCTTCCGCCGCATACAGGGTGTTCTCCAGCAGGCAGGCGCGGGTCATCGGCCCGACGCCGCCCGGCACCGGGGTGATCCAGCCGGCGCGGGGCAGGGCGGTCTCGTAGACCACGTCACCCACCAGCTTGCCGTCTTCCTGGCGGTTGATGCCGACGTCGATGACGATCGCACCTTCCTTGATCCACTCACCCTTGACCAGGCCTGGCTTGCCAGCGGCCACCACGACCAGGTCGGCGCGGCCGACGTGGCCGGCCAGGTCCTTGGTGAAGCGGTGGGTCACGGTCACGGTGCAGCCGGCCAGCAGCAGCTCCATGGCCATCGGCCGGCCGACGATGTTCGAGGCACCGACCACCACCGCGTTCATGCCGTACAGGTCCTGACCGGTGCTTTGCAGCAGGGTCATGATGCCTTTCGGGGTGCACGGGCGCAGCAGCGGGATACGCTGGGCCAGGCGGCCGACGTTATAAGGATGGAAACCATCGACGTCCTTGTCCGGACGAATGCGTTCGAGCAGCAGCGAGGCGTCCAGGTGCGCCGGCAGCGGCAACTGCAGCAGGATACCGTCGATGCTGGCATCGTCATTGAGGCGATCGATCAGATCGGTCAGCGCCTGCTGGGTGGTCTCGCTGGGCAGGTCGAAGGCTTCGGAGATAAAGCCGACTTCTTCGCAATCCTTGCGCTTGTGCGAGACATAGACTTGAGAGGCGGGGTCGGTGCCGACCAGGATCACCGCCAGGCCAGGCGTACGCAGGCCTTGCTGGCGACGCTCCACGACACGTTGGGCGATCTGCTGGCGCAGGTTGGCGGCGATCGCCTTGCCGTCGATAAGGTGTGCAGTCATGACGCGTGATTAACCATCGAGTGGAAATAAAAGAGCGCGCATTCTCGCATGAAGGGGGGCGAGGGCAAAGGCGCTTGGTCCGGGATTTGCCCTAAGCCCTTAAATAAAATGAGTTTTTTTCAGAAAAGAGTTGACGGTATGCCCGCTCGTCTATAAGATTCGTCGCACTTGTCGGGCGGAGCCTAGCACTGGTTAGCAAGGTCAGGCAGAATGAGCGGATTTGTTGCTTGTTCGGTACGGCTAAAAGTTAATTTGTAATCGTAACAGAAAGCAGATTAAATATGCGCCCGTAGCTCAGCTGGATAGAGCATCCGCCTTCTAAGCGGATGGTCGCAGGTTCGAGTCCTGCCGGGTGCGCCATAAGGCAGCTTAGGCACAAGTAAAGCGGTAACTGCAATATGGTGGGCGTAGCTCAGTTGGTAGAGCACAGGATTGTGATTCCTGGTGTCGTGGGTTCGATCCCCATCGTCCACCCCATATTCCAGAAGGCGCCCGATGAAAATCTGGCGCCTTTGCTTTAAATGCTTCACGCGGACGTGGTGAAATTGGTAGACACACTGGATTTAGGTTCCAGCGGCGCAAGCTGTAAGAGTTCGAGTCTCTTCGTCCGCACCATTCACGCTTTCACCGCCCTTCGCTGAAGCGCGAGAAAGCCTGAGGCCAAAAGGCCGCAATTGCACTATGGTGGGCGTAGCTCAGTTGGTAGAGCACAGGATTGTGATTCCTGGTGTCGTGGGTTCGATCCCCATCGTCCACCCCATATTCCCAAAGGCGCCGGATGAAAATCCGGCGCCTTTGTTTTTGCATCTTTCCACGCTTTCGCCGCCCTTCGCTGAAGCGTGCGTAAAGCCTCGAAAAAGCCGCCTAGTGCGGCTTTTTTCGTTTCTGCTTTCAGTGTTCCGCCCACGAGCGGCGAACCGATCTGCGGCAGGTGCCGTTGCAGGCTGGTGACAAAGGGGCAAAAACTGATAGATTTCAGCCGGTTGAGGCCGTAGATCACGGCAAGTTGTAGTGAGGACAGCCGCATGATTTCAAAAGAACGCCAGGCCAGCGCATTGCAGCGCTTCGTCGAGGCCAATCCGCAGCTGCTCGAAGAGATTGCCGGGCTCAGTGCCCAGGAGCAGCATCAGCAGATCGAGTGGGCGTTCGAGGATGCCGCGCAAGAGCAGGGGCTTGAGCCTTGGGAGCTGACGCTGCAACTGATCGCCGGGTCCGAGGATGAGCTCAAGGCCATGCGTCTTGAGGTGCATCGGGAAGTGGCTCAGGCGCTGGGCATGAGCTGGGAAGAATATTGTGGGTTCAATGAGATCGACGACTCGGCGCTCTGATGTCCGGCGCTTGGTTTTGTAGTGTCTTGAAATGTATTTCTGGGCGCTGCCAGTAGATCTCGAAGGCTCTCGGACAGGGTTCTGGCCGGGGGCTGTAAATGAAATGGACCGGCGTATTTTCCCGTCGTCCTGAACGGGGTGACTTCTGGCCTGTGAGCCACTAGAATGCTTGCCCTTGATTCTGGAGTCGGGTATCGCCGGCTAACGTCTGTGCAACGAGGAATATCCATGCAAGTTTCTGTTGAAAATACTTCTGCTCTCGAGCGTCGCATGACCATCGCCGTTCCGGCAGAGCGCGTCGAGACCGAAGTCAACAAGCGTCTGCAACAGACTGCCCGTCGCGCCAAGGTCCCAGGCTTCCGTCCTGGCAAGGTGCCGATGAGCGTGATCCGTCAGCGTTATGAAGATGCCGCCCGTCAGGAAGCCTTCGGCGACCTGGTCCAGGCTTCCTTCTACGAAGCTGTGGTCGAGCAGAAGCTGAACCCGGCTGGCGCACCTGCCGTCGAGCCAAAGTCCTTCGAAAAGGGCAAGGACCTGGAATACATCGCCACCTTCGAAGTATACCCTGAGTTCACCGTTGCCGGTTTCGACTCGATCGCTGTCGAGCGCCTGAGCGCCGACGTGGCTGACGCCGACCTGGACAACATGCTGGAAGTACTGCGCAAGCAGAACATCCGTTTCGAGGCCGTCGAGCGCGCTGCCCAGAACGAAGACCAGCTGAACATCGATTTCGTCGGCAAGATCGACGGCGAAGCCTTCGCCGGCGGTTCGGCCAAGGGCACCCAGCTGGTACTGGGCTCCGGCCGTATGATCCCGGGCTTCGAAGAAGGCCTGGTCGGCGCCAAGGCGGGTGAAGAGCGCGTTCTGAACCTGGCCTTCCCAGAGGACTACCAGAACCTGGACCTGGCTGGCAAAACCGCCGAGTTCACCGTTACCGTCAACAGCGTTTCCGAGCCTAAGCTGCCTGAGCTGAACGAAGAGTTCTTCGCCCAGTTCGGTATCAAGGAAAGCGGCGTCGACGGTTTCCGCGCCGAAGTTCGCAAGAACATGGAGCGTGAACTGCGCCAGGCCATCAAGACCAAGGTCAAGAACCAGGTAATGGACGGCCTGCTGGCTGCCAACCCGATCGAAGTGCCAAAAGCCCTGCTGGAAAACGAAGTGAACCGCCTGCGCGTTCAAGCCGTTCAGCAGTTCGGTGGCAACATCAAGCCTGAGCAACTGCCGGCCGAGCTGTTCGAAGAGCAAGCCAAGCGCCGCGTCGTGCTGGGCCTGATCATCGCCGAAGTGGTCAAGCAGAACGAGCTGAAGCCGGACGAAGCCCGCGTTCGCGAAATGATCCAGGAAATGGCTTCGGCCTACCAGGAGCCTGAGCAGGTCATCGCCTGGTACTACAAGAACGACCAGCAACTGAACGAAGTCCGTTCGGTTGTGCTGGAAGAACAAGTTGTGGATACTGTTCTGCAGAAAGCTACTGTGACCGACAAATCGGTCTCGTACGAAGAAGCTGTCAAGCCAGCACAGGCTCCTGCCGCTGACTGATTTTCTTCTCTCGTAGGAAAACACCACAAGCCAGCCTTCGAGCTGGCTTGTGCGTATTCAAGACATGACTATTTGGGAGTGAGTGCAGGACATGTCCCGCAATTCTTATTATCAGCAGAGCTCTGACATCCAGGCCGCAGGCGGCCTGGTCCCGATGGTTATCGAGCAATCCGCTCGTGGCGAACGCGCCTACGACATCTACTCGCGCCTGTTGAAGGAGCGGGTGATCTTTCTGGTCGGCCCGGTAGAGGACTACATGGCCAACCTGATCGCGGCGCAGTTGCTGTTCCTTGAAGCGGAAAACCCGGACAAGGATATCCATCTCTACATCAACTCGCCGGGCGGTTCGGTGACTGCGGGCATGTCGATCTACGACACCATGCAGTTCATCAAGCCGGACGTCTCCACCACCTGCATCGGCCAGGCCTGCTCCATGGGAGCCTTCCTGCTCGCTGCCGGTGCCAAGGGCAAGCGTCACTGCCTGCCGAACTCGCGGGTGATGATCCACCAGCCACTGGGCGGCTTCCAGGGCCAGGCGACGGACATCGAGATCCACGCCAAGGAGATCCTCTCCATCAAGTCGCGCCTGAACGAGCTGCTGGCCTACCACACCGGCCAGGACCTGGAGACCATCAAGCGTGACACCGAGCGCGACAACTTCATGAGCGCGCAGCGTGCCGCCGAGTACGGCCTGATCGACTCGGTACACGAAAAGCGGCAAATGGCAGTCTGACAAGGCGCCAAAGCAGGTGGTCGGGCCTTCCTGCCACCTGCGGACTTGAAAAAGCCCGCAATTGCCTTCATCTTGTGTTTCAAGCCTACCGGATTGGATCGATCGAATGACTGACACCCGTAACGGCGAGGACAGCGGCAAATTGCTCTATTGCTCCTTCTGCGGCAAAAGCCAGCACGAAGTGCGCAAGTTGATTGCCGGCCCCTCGGTATTTATCTGCGACGAGTGCGTCGACCTGTGCAACGACATCATCCGTGAGGAGGTGCAGGAAGCCCAGGCCGAGAGCAGCGCGCATAAACTGCCTTCGCCGAAAGAAATCAGCACCATCCTGGACCAGTACGTCATTGGTCAGGAGCGTGCGAAAAAGGTACTGGCCGTAGCGGTGTACAACCACTACAAGCGCCTGAACCAACGCGACAAGAAGAACGACGACGTCGAGCTCGGCAAGAGTAACATCCTGCTGATCGGTCCGACGGGCTCGGGTAAGACCCTGCTCGCCGAAACCCTCGCGCGTCTGTTGAATGTACCGTTCACCATCGCCGATGCCACCACCCTGACCGAAGCCGGTTATGTCGGTGAAGACGTCGAGAACATCATTCAGAAACTGCTGCAAAAGTGCGACTACGACGTGGAAAAGGCCCAGATGGGCATTGTCTACATCGACGAAATCGACAAGATCTCGCGCAAGTCGGACAACCCGTCCATCACCCGCGACGTGTCGGGCGAGGGCGTGCAGCAGGCGCTGCTCAAGCTGATCGAAGGCACGGTTGCCTCGGTACCGCCGCAAGGCGGCCGCAAGCACCCGCAGCAGGAGTTCCTGCAGGTCGATACGCGCAACATCCTGTTCATCTGTGGCGGTGCGTTCTCGGGCCTGGAAAAGGTCATCCAGAACCGTTCCACCCGCGGCGGCATCGGCTTTGGCGCCGAAGTACGCAGCAAGCAGGAAGGCAAGAAGGTTGGCGAGTCGCTGCGTGAGGTCGAGCCTGACGATCTGGTCAAGTTCGGTCTGATCCCGGAATTCGTTGGCCGCCTGCCGGTCCTGGCGACCCTCGACGAGCTCGACGAGGCTGCCCTGATGCAGATCCTCACCGAGCCGAAGAACGCCCTGACCAAGCAGTACGCCAAGCTGTTCGAGATGGAAGGCGTGGACCTGGAGTTCCGTAGCGATGCGCTCAAGTCCGTGGCCCGCAAGGCCCTGGAGCGCAAGACTGGCGCCCGTGGCCTGCGTTCGATCCTCGAAGGCATCCTGCTCGACACCATGTACGAGATTCCTTCGCAGAAGGATGTCAGCAAGGTGGTGATCGACGAGAGCGTCATCGATGGCGCTTCGCAGCCGCTGCTGATCTACGAGAACAGCGAGCCGCAAGCCAAAGCTGCACCTGACGTCTGAGTCGACAAACGGCTCGAAATCGCAAGGGGCCTTCGGGCCCCTTTGCTTTTCCTGTCGTAGAGCTTGTTTTTTTGCGGGGCTGCCCCCACATTAAACCCACGCTCATATTCCACCGGTTTCCGGCCATAAGGCCGCTGTAGAGGCGAAATCATGAAGACCACCCTCGACTTGCCTCTTTTGCCATTGCGCGATGTCGTCGTCTATCCGCACATGGTCATCCCACTGTTCGTGGGGCGCGAGAAGTCCATCGAAGCCCTTGAGGCCGCCATGGCGGGCGAGAAGCAGATCCTCCTGCTGGCCCAGAAGAACCCCGCTGACGACGATCCGGGCGAAGATGCCCTGTACCGCGTCGGTACCATTGCCACTGTCCTGCAGCTGCTGAAACTGCCCGATGGCACCGTCAAGGTGCTGGTCGAGGGCGAGCAGCGCGGTGCAGTCGAGCGTTTCAACGAAGTTGACGGCCACATTCGTGCCGAAGTGTCGCTGATCGAAGAGTCCCAGACCGCCGAGCGCGAGTCCGAAGTCTTCGTTCGTAGCTTGCTGTCACAATTTGAACAATACGTTCAGCTGGGCAAGAAAGTCCCGGCTGAAGTCCTGTCGTCGCTCAACAGCATCGATGAGCCGGGGCGCCTGGTCGATACCATGGCTGCTCACATGGCCCTGAAGATCGAGCAGAAGCAGGAAATCCTCGAGATCCTCGACCTCGGCGCCCGCGTCGAGCACGTCATGGCCCTGCTGGACGCCGAGATCGACCTGCTGCAGGTCGAGAAGCGCATCCGCGGCCGGGTCAAGAAGCAGATGGAGCGCAGCCAGCGCGAGTACTACCTGAATGAGCAGATGAAGGCCATTCAGAAGGAGCTGGGCGACAGCGAGGAAGGCCACAACGAAGTCGAAGAGCTGAAAAAGCGCCTCGACGCCGCCGGCCTGCCGAAAGATGCCTATGCCAAGGCCCAGGCCGAGCTGAACAAGCTCAAGCAGATGTCGCCGATGTCTGCCGAGGCCACCGTGGTGCGTTCGTACCTGGACTGGCTGGTGCAGGTGCCGTGGAAGGCCCAGAGCAAGGTGCGCCTGGACCTGGCCAAGGCCGAGGAGATCCTCGATGCCGACCACTACGGCCTGGAAGAGGTCAAGGAGCGTATCCTCGAGTACCTCGCGGTGCAGAAACGGGTCAAGAAGATCCGTGGCCCGGTGCTGTGCCTGGTAGGTCCACCCGGTGTGGGCAAGACTTCCCTGGCCGAATCGATCGCCAGCGCCACCAACCGCAAGTTCGTGCGCATGGCCCTGGGCGGCGTGCGTGACGAAGCCGAGATCCGTGGTCACCGGCGTACCTACATTGGCTCGATGCCAGGTCGCCTGATCCAGAAAATGACCAAGGTGGGCGTGCGCAACCCGCTGTTCCTGCTCGATGAAATCGACAAGATGGGCAGCGACATGCGTGGCGATCCGGCCTCGGCATTGCTCGAGGTGCTCGATCCGGAGCAGAACCACAACTTCAACGATCACTACCTGGAAGTCGACTACGACCTTTCCGATGTGATGTTCCTCTGCACCTCCAACTCGATGAACATCCCGCCGGCGCTGCTGGACCGGATGGAAGTCATCCGTCTGCCGGGCTACACCGAAGACGAGAAGATCAACATCGCGGTCAAGTACCTGACGCCCAAGCAGATCAAGGCCAACGGCCTGAAGAAGGGCGAGCTGGAGATCGACGTCACGGCCATCCGCGACATCATCCGTTACTACACCCGCGAAGCCGGTGTACGGGGCCTGGAGCGGCAGATCGCCAAGGTGTGCCGCAAGGTGGTCAAGGAGCACTCCGGTCTCAAGCAGGTGGCCGTCAAGGTCACTGGCGAGCAGCTGGAGCACTTCCTCGGCGTGCGCAAGTTCCGTTACGGCCTGGCCGAGCAACAGGACCAGGTCGGTCAGGTCACGGGCCTGGCCTGGACCCAGGTCGGTGGCGAGCTGTTGACCATCGAGGCCGCGGTGATCCCGGGCAAGGGCCAACTGATCAAGACCGGCTCCCTGGGCGATGTGATGGTCGAGTCGATCACTGCGGCGCAAACCGTGGTGCGCAGCCGTGCCAAGAGCCTGGGCATCCCGGCCGACTTCCACGAGAAGCGCGACACCCACATCCACATGCCCGAAGGCGCAACGCCCAAGGATGGTCCAAGTGCCGGTATCGGCATGTGCACCGCCCTGGTGTCGGCACTCACGCAGATTCCGGTACGTGCCGATGTGGCCATGACCGGTGAAATCACCCTGCGTGGCCAGGTACTGGCCATTGGTGGACTTAAAGAGAAACTGCTGGCGGCTCACCGTGGCGGGATCAAGACCGTAATCATTCCTGAAGAGAACGTACGCGATCTCAAGGAAATTCCTGAAAATATTAAGCAGGATCTACAGATTAAACCGGTCAAATGGATTGACGAAGTCCTCCAAATTGCGCTGCAATACGCCCCGGAGCCCTTGCCAGATGTGGCTCCCGAGATTGTCGCCAAGGATGAAAAGCGCGACAGCGATTCCAAGGAAAGAATCAGCACGCATTAGTACGTATTTGGCTGGGGGGCTTTCTTGACAGTTTTTTCAGGCCCTTGTTATAAAGCGGCACCTAAGTGTCAACAGGCCACCCAGCGCTAGTTTTGCTTTTCATTACATACTTAGAAACAAACTCAATAGAGATATAAGGGGACTTAGAGTGAACAAGTCGGAACTGATTGACGCTATCGCCGCATCTGCTGACATCCCGAAAGCTGTAGCTGGCCGTGCGCTGGACGCAGTAATCGAATCCGTCACCGGCGCCCTGAAGCAAGGTGACTCCGTGGTACTGGTAGGTTTCGGTACCTTCTCCGTAACCGACCGCCCAGCTCGCACCGGCCGCAACCCGCAAACCGGCAAGACTCTGGAAATCCCTGCTGCCAAGAAGCCAGGCTTCAAGGCTGGCAAGGCTCTGAAAGAAGCCGTCAACTAAGTCGCTTCCTTCAGGCTAACGCCTAACCGGGCCAGGCTCATGCCTGGCTTGGCTGCTGAACCTCGGCAAGCGCTGAACGCGATCCGAGGTTTGGCCGGTTACGAGAAGGCGCATCCTCGGATGCGCCTTTCTTCTATCAGGACTCTACCCACGCTCCACGGTTGCTTCATTCAGTACAACCGTTTCTGGGGGACGCATGCTGCAGAATATCAGGGACAATTCACAAGGTTGGATTGCCAAGACCATCATCGGTGTCATCGTAGCCTTGATGGCACTGACCGGCTTCGATGCCATCTTCCAGGCCACCACCCACAGCACGGATGCTGCCAAGGTCAATGGTGACACCATTAGCCAGAACGAGCTGAGCCAGGCCGTCGACATGCAACGTCGGCAGCTGATGCAACAGCTGGGCAAGGACTTCGATCCGTCGCTGCTCAACGAGAACATGCTGCGCGAAGCGGCCCTCAAGGGCCTGATCGACCGCAAGTTGCTGCTCCAGGGCGCCGAAGACGCCAAGTTCGCCTTCTCCGAAGCCGCACTGGACCAGGTAATCCTGCAGACGCCGGAGTTCCAGGTCGATGGCAAGTTCAGCCCCGAGCGCTTTGACCAGGTCATTCGCCAGATGGGCTACGGCCGTCTGCAATTCCGTCAGATGCTGGCTGAAGAAATGCTCATCGGGCAACTGCGCGCAGGCCTTGCCGGCAGTGGCTTTGTCACCGACGAGCAGGTCAACGCCTTCGCACGCCTGGAAAAGCAGACCCGCGATTTCGCTTCGCTGACCTTCAAGGCCGATCCGGCCGCAGCCAAGGTGACCGACGAGCAGATCAAGGCGCACTACGACGAGCACGCCAAGGAGTTCATGAGCCCGGACCAGGTGGTCATCGACTACATCGAGCTCAAGAAGTCGGCGTTCTTCGATCAGGTCAACGTCAACGAAGACGCGCTCAAGGCCCTGTACGAGAAGGAAGTCGCCAACCTGGCCGAGCAACGCCACGCTGCGCACATCCTCATCGAAGTCAACGACAAGGTGGACGAGGCCCAGGCCAAGGCGCGCATCGACGAGATCCAGCAACGCCTGGCCAAGGGTGAAGACTTCGCCAAACTGGCCAAGGAGTTCTCCCAGGATCCGGGTTCTGCCAGCAATGGCGGTGACCTCGGCTTTGCCGGCCAGGGTGTCTACGATCCGGCCTTCGAAGAAGCGCTGTACGCGCTGAACAAGGACCAGGTTTCGGCACCGGTACGCACCGAGTACGGCTTCCACCTGATCAAGCTGCTGGACGTCCAGGCGCCCGAGAAGCCGAGCTTCGCCAGCCTGAAGGACAAGCTGACCCGCGAGCTCAAGACCCAGCAGGTCGAACAGCGTTTCGTCGAAGTCACCAAGCAGCTCGAAGACTCGGCATTCGAAGCCTCCGACCTGGCCCAGCCGGCCCAGGACCTGGGCCTGAAGGTGCAGACCTCCGCGGCCTTCGGTCGTGAGGGTGGTGAAGGCATCACTGCCAACCGCGCCGTGATCCAGGCGGCCTACAGCACTGAAGTGCTGGAAGAGGGCTCCAACAGCCCGGCCATCGAGCTGGATCCGGAAACCATCGTGGTCCTGCGCGTCAAGGAGCACCGCAAGCCGGAGCAACTGGGTCTGGAGGTGGTCAGCGACAGCATCCGCCAGCACCTGGCCAAGGAGCAGGCAACTGCTGCCCTGAAAACCAAGGCGGACGCACTGATTGCCGGTCTGCGCGATGGCAGCATCCCGCTGGCCGCCAGCCAGGACGGTCAGAGCTGGAAGGTCCAGGAAGCAGCTTCGCGGGTTCAGGAAGGTGTCGACCCGGTCGAGTTGCAGGCCCTGTTCCGCATGGCCAAGCCTGAAGCCAAGGACAAGCCGGTGTACGGTAGCGTGACCCTCAATGACGGCAGCCTGGTGGTATTGCGCCTGAATGGCGTCAACGAAGGCACTGCGGCCACTGAAGAAGAGAAGGCGGCCTACCGTCGCTTCCTCGCTTCCCGTGCTGGCCAGCAGGACTTCGCGGCTTACCGCAAGCAGCTGGAAACCAAGGCGGATATCACTCGCTACTAAGTGATGCCGCAACAAAAAGCCCCGCCGATGCGGGGCTTTTTGTTTCTGTGGGAGCGGCGGTGCGACGACTCGATTGGCCCCGCGATTGCAGTGTGTCTGTTACATTGCATCGCGGGGCAAGCCCGCTCCTACTGGTGCCAGGAAGGCCGCCTCCAGCAATTGCCGGGTATAGGTATGTTGCGGCGCGGCGAAAATATCCTCGGCGCGGCCTTGCTCCACCACCTTGCCTTGCTTGACCACCATCAACTGGTGGCTCAACGCCTTGACCACCGCCAGGTCATGGCTGATGAACAGGTAGGTCAGGTTGTACTTGCTCTGCAGCGAGCGCAGCAACTCGACCACCTGGCGCTGCACGGTGCGGTCCAGGGCCGAGGTCGGCTCGTCGAGCAAGATCAAGGCTGGCTTGAGCACCAGGGCGCGGGCAATGGCGATACGCTGGCGCTGGCCGCCGGAGAACTCGTGGGGGTAGCGGTGACGCGCCTGTGGGTCCAGGCCCACCTCCTGCAGGGCGGCAATGATGGCCTGCTCCTGCTCCGCCGGGGTGCCGATCCGGTGAATGCGCAGCCCCTCGCCGACGATGTCGCTGACGCACATGCGCGGGCTCAGGCTGCCGAACGGGTCCTGGAACACCACCTGCATCTGCCGGCGCAGTGGTCGTACTTGCTGCTGGTTCAGGCCGTCGAGGGCCGTGCCCTGGAAGCGGATGGCGCCCTGGCTGCCGAGCAGGCGCAGGATGGCCAGGCCCAGGGTCGACTTGCCCGAACCGCTTTCGCCGACGATGCCCAGGGTCTGGCCCTGAGGCAGGCTGAAATTGATGCCGTCCACCGCCTTGACGTGATCGACGGTGCGTCGCAGCAGGCCCTTCTTGATCGGGAACCACACCCGCAGGTCCTCGACTTCCAGCATGGGCTTGCCCGCCGGGTTGGCGGCCGGGCCGCCACTGGGCTCGGCGCCGAGGAGCATTTGCGTGTAGGGGTGGGTGGGGTGCTGGAACAACGTGGCGCACTCGGCCTGTTCGACGATGCAGCCGCGCTGCATCACACAGACCCGATGGGCGATGCGCCTGACCAGGTTGAGGTCGTGGCTGATCAGCAGCAAGGCCATGCCTAGGCGCGCCTGTAGCGACTTGAGCAGTTCGAGGATCTTCAGCTGCACAGTGACGTCCAGGGCGGTGGTCGGCTCGTCGGCGATCAGCAGCTCGGGCTCGTTGGCCAGGGCCATGGCGATCATCACTCGTTGCCTCTGGCCGCCTGAGAGCTCGTGTGGCAGCGCCTTGAGGCGTTTGCGCGGCTCGGGTATGCCGACCAGCTCCAGCAGCTCCAGGGTGCGTGCGGTGGCCTCCTTGCCGCGCAGGCCCTTGTGCAGCAGGAGGATCTCGTTGATCTGCTTCTCGATGCTGTGCAGCGGGTTGAGCGAGGTCATCGGCTCCTGGAAGATCATCGCGATACGGTTGCCGCGGATCTGGCGCATCTGCTTTTCGTCCTGGGTCAGCAGGTCGCGGCCTTCATAGCGGATGGTGCCGGACGGGTGGCGGGCCAGGGGGTAGGGCAACAGGCGCAGGATCGAGTGGGCGGTGACCGACTTGCCCGAACCGGATTCGCCCACCAGGGCCAGGGTCTCACCACGGCGGATATCGAAGCTGATGCCTTCGACCACGCGCTGGGTCTGCTCGCCGGTGACGAACTCCACCGCCAGGTCGCGCACTTCGATCAAGGTTTCGTTGCTCATGTCATTTCCTCGGGTCGAAGGCATCGCGGGCGGATTCGCCGATGAACACCAGCAGGCTGAGCATCAGGGCCAGCACGGCAAAGGCGCTCATGCCCAGCCAGGGGGCCTGCAGGTTGGATTTGCCCTGGGCCACCAGCTCGCCCAGCGACGGTGCGCCCGCCGGCAGGCCGAAGCCGAGGAAGTCCAGGGCGGTCAGGGTGCCGATGGCGCCGGTGAGGATGAACGGCATGAAGGTCATGGTCGAGATCATCGCGTTGGGCAGGATGTGGCGGAACATGATCGGCCCGTCCTGCATGCCCAGCGCCCGTGCCGCCCGCACGTATTCGAGGTTGCGTCCGCGCAGGAACTCGGCGCGCACCACGTCCACCAGGCTCATCCAGGAGAACAGCAGCATGATCCCCAGCAACCACCAGAAGTTGGGCTGCACGAAGCTGGCCAGGATGATCAGCAGGTAGAGCACCGGCAGCCCCGACCAGATCTCCAGGAAGCGTTGCCCGGCAAGGTCCACCCAGCCGCCGTAGAAGCCCTGCAGGGCGCCGGCGATCACGCCGATGATCGAGCTGAGCACGGTCAGGGTCAGGGCGAACAGTACCGAAATGCGAAAGCCGTAGATGACCCGGGCCAGCACGTCGCGGCCCTGGTCGTCGGTGCCCAGCCAGTTTTGCGTCGACGGCGGCGCAGGCGCGGGCACCTTGAGATCGTAGTTGATGCTCTGGTAGCTGAACGGAATTGGCGCCCAGAGCACCCAGCTGTCCTTGGCGGCCAGCAGTTCGCGGATGTATGGGCTTTTGTAATTGGCCTCCAGCGGGAATTCGCCGCCGAAGGTGGTTTCCGGGTAACGCTTGAACGCGGGGAAGTACCACTCACTGTCATAGCGCACGGCCAGCGGCTTGTCGTTGGCGATCAGCTCGGCGCCCAGGCTCAGGCCGAACAGGATCAGGAACAGCCACAGCGACCACCAGCCGCGGCGGTTGGCCTTGAAGCGCTCGAAGCGCCGGCGGTTGAGAGGGGACAGGTTCATCTCAGTGCTCCCGGCTGTCGAAGTCGATGCGTGGATCGACCAGGGTGTAGGTCAGGTCGCCGATCAGCTTCACCACCAGCCCCAGCAGGGTGAAGATGAACAGGGTGCCGAAGACCACCGGGTAGTCGCGGTTGATCGCCGCCTCGAAACTCATCAGGCCCAGGCCGTCGAGGGAGAAGATCACCTCGATCAGCAGGGAGCCGGTGAAGAAGATGCCGATGAAGGCCGACGGAAAACCGGCGATCACCAGCAGCATGGCATTGCGGAACACGTGGCCATAGAGCACCCGGTTCGGGCTCAGGCCCTTGGCCTTGGCGGTGACCACATACTGTTTGTTGATCTCGTCGAGGAAGCTGTTCTTGGTCAGCAGGGTCATGGTGGCGAAGTTGCCGATCACCAGGGCGGTCACCGGCAGCACCAGGTGCCAGAAGTAGTCGAGGATCTTGCCGGTGGTGCTCAGTTCGTCGAAGTTGTTCGAAGTCAGGCCGCGCAACGGGAACCAGTCCAGGTAACTGCCGCCGGCGAACAGGACGATCAGCAGGATGGCGAACAGGAACGCCGGGATCGCATAGCCGATGATGATCGCCGAGCTGGTCCAGACGTCGAAGTGGCTGCCGTGGCGGGTGGCCTTGGCGATCCCCAGGGGGATCGACACCAGGTACATGATCAGGGTGCTCCACAGCCCCAGGGAAATCGACACCGGCATTTTCTCGATGATCAGGTCGATGACCTTGGCATCGCGAAAGAAGCTGTCGCCAAAATCCAGCTGGGCGTAGTTCTTGATCATGATCCACAAGCGTTCCGGCGCCGACTTGTCGAAGCCGTACATCTTCTCGATTTCCTTGATCAGGGCCGGATCCAGGCCCTGGGCGCCGCGGTAGTTGGAGCCGGCCACCGAGACCTCGGCGCCACCGCCGGCAATGCGGCTGGTCGCGCCTTCGAAGCCTTCGAGCTTGGCGATCATCTGCTCGACCGGGCCGCCGGGCGCGGCCTGGATGATGATGAAGTTGATGATCAGGATGCCCAGCAGGGTGGGGATGATCAGCAGCAAACGGCGAAAGATATAAGCCAGCATGACTAGTGCGTTCCTTCTGCCGGTGGTGCCTCAGGCGTCGATGGCACGGCCGGCTGCACATCCGGCTTGATCCACCAGGTATTGATGCCGATGTCGTACTTGGGCGATACCTTCGGGTGGCCGATGTGGTTCCAGTAGGCGACCCGCCAGGTCTTGATGTGCCAGTTGGGGATCACGTAGTAGCCCCACTGCAGCACCCGGTCCAGGGCGCGGCAATGCTCGATCAGGCTCTGCCTGGAGCTGGCGTTGATCAGGTCATCGACCAGGCCGTCGATGGCCGGGTCCTTGAGGCCGATGAAGTTGCGGCTGCCGGGGTTGTCGGCGGCGGCGCTCTGCCAGAATTCACGCTGCTCGTTGCCGGGGGAGTTGGACTGCGGGTAGCCGCCGACCATCATGTCGAAGTCCCGCGAGCGCAGCCGGTTGATGTACTGGGACACATCGACGCGGCGAATCACCAGGTCGATGCCCAGGTCCGCCAGGTTGCGCTTGAACGGCAGCAGGACGCGCTCGAACTCGGTCTGGGCCAGGAGGAACTCGATGGACACCGGTTTGCCCTGGGCGTCGACCATCTTGTCGTCGACGATGCGCCAGCCGGCC
The DNA here is from genome assembly GCF_030272895.1 of Pseudomonas sp. BGr12. GTDB lineage: Bacteria > Pseudomonadota > Gammaproteobacteria > Pseudomonadales > Pseudomonadaceae > Pseudomonas. The sequence continues at coordinate 23,535 of NZ_JALRNF010000032.1, forward strand.
TCCTGCAGCAGCTTGTAGGCCTTGCGCTGCTGTTCGCGGATCATGCCGCTGCCGTCGGTGACCGGGTTGGCGAAGGCCTGGGTGAAGACCTGGTCGGGGATCTTGCCGCGCAGCGGCTCGAGGATCTTCAGCTCGGCTTCATCCGGCAGCCCCCGGGCGGCCATCTCCGAGTTTTCGAAGTAGCTGCCGGTACGGGTGTAGGCACCGTTGAACAGCTGTTTGTTGGTCCACTCGAAGTCCAGCAACAGGCTCAGCGCTTCACGTACGCGCACATCCTGGAACAGCGGGCGGCGGATGTTGAAGACGAAGCCCTGCATGCCGGTGGGATTGCCGTTGGGCAGTTCTTCGAGGATCAGGCGCTTCTGCCGCACGGCCGGCACGTCGTAGGCGGTGGCCCAGCTCTTGGCCGCGGTTTCCAGGCGATAGTCGAACTGACCGGCCTTCAGTGCTTCCAGGGTGACCGAGCTGTCGCGGTAGTAGTCGGTGGTCATCGCGTCGAAGTTGTACAGGCCACGGTTGACCGCCAGGTCCTTGCCCCAGTAGTCCTTGACTCGCTCGTAGCGGATCGAACGCCCGGCCTTGACCTCGGCGACCCGGTACGGGCCGCTGCCCAGCGGGATCTCCAGGTTGCCCTTGTTGAAGTCGCGGGTTTCCCACCAGTGCTTGGGCAGTACCGGCAACTGGCCGAGGATCAGTGGCAGTTCACGGTTGTTGCTGTGCTTGAACTTGAACAGCACCCGCTGCGGGTCTTCGGCGATGACCTCGGCGACGTCGGCATAGTAGTTGCGAAACAGCGGGGCGCCGTTTTTGATCAGGGTATTGAAGGTGAACACCACGTCTTCGGCATGGATCGGGTGGCCGTCATGGAAGCGGGCTTCGGGGCGCAGGTAGAAGCGCACCCAGCTGTTGTCCGGAGCCTTTTCGATCTTGCCCGCCACCAGGCCGTACTCGGTGAACGGCTCGTCCAGGCTCTGGGTCATCAGGGTGTCGTAGATCAGGGTGATGTCGTCGGCCGAAACGCCCTTGTTGATGAACGGGTTGAGGCTGTCGAAGCCGCCGAAGCCGGCCTGGCGGAAGGTGCCGCCCTTGGGCGCGTCGGGGTTGACGTAGTCGAAGTGCTTGAAGTCGGCCGGATACTTGGGCGGCTCGTCGTACAGGGTCAGGGCATGTTGCGGGGCGGCCAGTGCCTGGGTACTCAAGCAGGCCAGCAGCAGGGCGCAGGCCTTCAGGCGCAGGCTGGGCAATGACATCATTGGGCGTTCTCCGAAGGCTTTATCCACCAGCTGTTCAGCCCCAGTGTGTAGGGCGGCGTGGTGACGAAGGCGAACCGGTTGCGGTAGGCCAGGCGGTGATTGTCCAGGTACCAGTTGGGAATCATGTAGTAGTGCCACAACAACACCCGGTCCAGGGCTCGCGCCGCTGCCACTTGTTCTTCGCGGCTCTGGGCGGCGAGCAGGGTGTCGAGCAGGTGATCGACCACCGGGTCTTTCACGCCAGCATAGTTCTTGCTGCCCTTGGTCGCGGCCTGGCTTGAGTGAAAGTACAGCCATTGTTCGAGACCGGGGCTCAAGGTCTGGTTCAGGGTCATCAGAATCATGTCGAAGTCGAACTGGTCCAGGCGTTGTTTGTACTGGGCCCGGTCCACGGTACGCAAGCGCGCATCGATGCCGATGCTGGCCAGGTTTTCGACATAGGGTTGCAGGATCCGTTCGAGGTTCGGATTGACCAGCAGCAGCTCCAGCTTCAAGGGCTTGCCATGGCTGTCGAGCAGGCGCTGGCCGTTGAGTTTCCAGCCAGCCTGGGCCAGCAGGTCGAGGGCCTGGCGCAGTGTCTGGCGTTTGATCCCGCGCCCGTCGGTGTGGCTGACCTTGTAGGGCTCGGTGAACAGGGCTGCAGGCAACTGGTCGCGGTAAGGCGCGAGCAGCAGCCATTCCTTGCCCACCGGCAAGCCGTTGGCGGCAAACTCGCTGTTGGGGTAGTAGCTGCTGGCGCGGCGATAGGCGCTGCTGAACAGGGCGCGGTTGGTCCACTCGAAGTCGAGCATCAGGCCCAGGGCCTGGCGCACCCGCGCATCCTTGAAGGCCGCCCGGCGGCTGTTCATGAACAGGCCCTGGGTCTGGGTCGGGATCTTGTGCGGGATCTGCGCCTTGATCACCTGGCCACGGCGCACGGCCGGGAAGTTGTAGCCATTGGCCCAGTTCTTGGCCTGGTGCTCGATGTAAATGTCGAACTCGCCGGCCTTGAAGGCTTCGAAGGCCACGGCACTGTCGCGGTAGAACTCGAACTCGACGCGGTCGAAGTTGTACTTGCCGCGGTTCACCGCCAGGTCTTTGCCCCAGTAGTCCTTGACCCGCTCGAACACCAGGCTGCGCCCTGGCCGTACCTGGGTGATGCGGTAGGGGCCGCTGCCCAGGGGCGGCTCGAAGGTGGTGGCCTTGAAGTCGCGGCCTTTCCAGTAATGGGCCGGCAGCACCGGCAGCTCGCCCAGGCGCAGGATCAGCAGTGGGTTGCCGGCGCGCTTGAACACGAAGCGGATGCGCCGAGGGTTGAGGATATCGACCCGTTTCACTTCCTGCAGGTTGGTGCGGTAGATCGGGTGGCCTTCCTTGAGCAGGGTGCGGTAGGAAAACGCCACGTCACTGGCCGTGATCGGATGGCCGTCATGAAAGCGCGCTTCAGGGCGCAGGTTGAACACTACCCAGCTGCGGTCCTCGCTGTATTCCACGGAGCCGGCGATCAGGCCATAGCTCGAGGTCGGCTCGTCCCCCGACGGGTCGTACTGGCCGGTGCCGACCATCAGGGTCTCATTGAGCTCGTTCACCCCGTACTGCACGAAGTTGGGCGTGGTGACCGGGCTTGAGCCCTTGAAGGTGTAGGGGTTGAGCGTATCGAACGTGCCGAACGCCATGGCACGCAAGGTGCCGCCCTTGGGCGCTTGCGGATTGACCCAGTCGAAGTGGGTGAATTTGGCTGGGTACTTGAGCGTGCCGAACTGGGCGTAACCGTGGCTTTCGCTGATTGTGGCGCCCGCGGGAAAGCTCAAGGCCAGGCTGAATGACAGCAACAGGAGGGGACGTATCAAGTCGGCGATCCGATCCAGACGGCTTGGGCTTTGTTCCAGCTACAGTAACAGCTTGTATCGGCTGGAAAAAGAGGTCGTCAGGCGGGGGAAGCGGGCTCCGGTCAATGGCCGGAGCCGGGTGCTCAGTGCGGCAGGTAGACGGTCAGGGTCTGGCCTGGCTTGAGGGCGTGGCCACTGCGTGGATTCCAGCGCTTGAGGTGCTGCATCTCGACGTTGAAGCGCTTGGCCACCAGGTACAGGGAGTCGCCTTTCTGGACCTTGTACTGGGTGGATTTCTTCTCGTTCTTGCCGGCGACGGACTGGGTGCTCTGCATGACCAGGGTCTGACCGGCCTTGAGGCGGTTGCCGGGCAGCTTGTTCCAGCGCTGCAGGTCCTTGACGCTGACCTTGTTGGCCCGGGCGATGCTGGCCAGGCTGTCACCGCGCTTGACCCGGTAGCGGCTGTTGCGGGTAGCAGTGGTAGTGCGCGGCGCGGCTTCGGCCAGGGCGGCCTCGAAGACGGCCTTTTTCGGCTGCAGCGAGAGGAGCTCCTCAGGCTTCATGTTCGACAGACTGTCGGTCAGCAACTGCGCCTTGGCGGTCGGTACCAGCAGTTGCTTGGGACCATCGACGGTCATGCGCTTCTTGAACGCCGGGTTGAGCTGGAACAGCTCGTCTTCGTCGATCTCGGCCAGCTCCGCGACCCGGGACAGGTCGAGGCGGTCGTTGATGGCGACGGCCTCGAAGTAGGGTTCGTTGGCGATCGGGTTGAGGTTCACACCGTAGGCCTGGGGCGTCATCACCACCTGCGACAGGGCCAGCAGCTTGGGCACGTAGTCGCGGGTTTCCTGGGGCAGCGGCAGGTTCCAGTAATCGGTCGGCAAGCCGAGTCGCTCGTTGCGCTCGATGGCCCGGCTGACGGTGCCTTCACCGGCGTTGTAGGCCGCCAGGGCCAGCAGCCAGTCGCCGTTGAACATGTCGTGCAGGCGGGTCAGGTAGTTCAGTGCGGCGTTGGTCGAGGCGGTGATATCGCGACGGCCATCGTAGAAACGGGTCTGGCGCAGGTTGAAGTGGCGACCGGTGGATGGAATGAACTGCCACAGGCCCACGGCATGTGCCCGGGAGTAGGCCATGGGGTTGTAGGCGCTTTCGATTGCCGGCAGCAGGGCCAGCTCCAGCGGCATGTTGCGCTCTTCGAGACGCTCGACGATGTAGTGGATGTACAGGCTGCCACGGTCGCCGGCGGTTTCCAGGAACGAGGGGTTGCTGGCGAACCACAGGCGTTGCTGTTCGATGCGCGGGTTGACCGCCATGTTGTCCTGCAGGGCGAAGCCCTGGCGCATGCGCTCCCAGACATCCTGGGGTGCCTGCTCCTGCTTGGCCGGAACGATCACCGGTTTTTGCTTCATCCGCGCCTGGTAGTTATGCGCGCGAACGCTCTCGGATTCGTCGAGCTGACGGGTGCTCTGGCAGCCCACCAGGGTGGCGGCCAGGGCCAGCGCACTGGCTTGGGCCAGGCGCGTCAGGGCGACGGAATTGAAGGTTCTGCGGCTGTTGGACGACATTGGCGGAGAAGAAGTTCCGGGCAAAAATGTCGGGCGATTCTAGAAAGCAGCCCCCCTGTGGTCAACCTTTGAGAACTTTACGGCCCTAGCAGGCGCTGTTTAGAACTTGTCCTTCCAAGCGCGCAACCCAGCAAAAACAGCACTGGGCGTGGGGTTTATCGGCCCGTTCCGTTCGTCTAATTTTTCTTTAACGGATGTTTCTGCGGTGCGCAGGAAGGGGTTGGTGAGCTTCTCGAGCGCCAAGGTTGATGGCAACGTGATGTGATCTTGCGCCCGTAAACGGGTAACGTCGTCGAAGCGTTGGACAATGTGTTGGTTGTCAGGTTCCACCGCCCTGGCAAAACGCAGGTTGCTCAGGGTGTATTCGTGGGTGCAGTACACCAGGGTCTGGGCGGGCAGGGCGGCCAGGCGCCCGAGGGAATGGTGCATCTGCTCGGGCGTGCCTTCGAACAGTCGGCCGCAGCCTGCCGCGAACAGGGTATCGCCACAGAACAGCAGGGGCGTGGCCGCCTGCGCGCAGTAATAGGCAATGTGTCCCAGGGTGTGTCCGGGCACTGCAATGATCTGGAAATCCAGGCCCAGAACGCGCACGCTGTCGTTGTCGTCCAGCGCCAGGTCGCGGCCGGGAATACGCTCGTGCGCCGGGCCGCAGACCCGAGCACCGGTGCGCGCCTTGAGCTGTTCGACGCCGCCGACATGGTCGTGATGGTGATGGGTGACCAGGATGTCGCTCAGTTGCCAGCCCGGATGCGCGGCAAGCCAGGCCAGTACCGGCGCCGCATCGCCCGGGTCGACCACCGCACAACGCTGGTTGGCAGAATCCTGTAACAACCAGATGTAGTTATCGGTGAAAGCGGGCAGGGCATCGATCTGTATCATGGTGCGATTCGCCAAACGTTGGACATGGGTGCATCTTAGTAGCTATGCGCGCTGTCGAGAACCTTCAAGGGAGACTGCAATGACCGATCAAGCCTTCGCCCAGGCCGATCCGCAGTGGCTGGAGCTGATCAGCCTGGCCCGCGACTGGTTCGCCGGTCCCCTGGGGCAATTGATGCTGCACGAGGAGCAACGGCTGCTCGAAGAAGAACTGGGGCGCTACTTCGGCGGCTACCTGGTGCACTACGGGCCCTGCGCCGAACCACCGCCCAGCGCCCCGCGGGTGCAGCGCAACGTGCGCCTGGGGGCGCCGTTGCCGGGGGTCGACATCGTCTGCGAAGAGCAGGCCTGGCCATTGAGCGAGCACGCCGCCGACGTGGTGGTGCTGCAGCATGGCCTGGACTTCAGCCTGTCGCCCCATGGCCTGTTGCGCGAGGCGGCCAGCAGCGTGCGTCCGGGCGGGCATTTGCTGATCGTCGGCATCAACCCCTGGAGCAGCTGGGGCGTGCGTCGGGTGTTTGCCCACGATGCCTTGCGCAAGGCGCGCTGCATTTCCCCTTCACGGGTCGGCGACTGGCTCAACCTGCTGGGTTTTGCGCTGGAGAAACGCCGCTTCGGGTGCTATCGTCCGCCGCTTGCATCCCCCGCCTGGCAACAGCGCCTGGCTGGCTGGGAGCGGATCGCCGGTGGCTGGCAAAGTGCCGGTGGTGGCGTCTACCTGCTGGTGGCGCGCAAGATGGTGGTCGGCCTGCGGCCACTGCGCCTGGAGCGGCGCGAGCCGATGGGCAAGCTGCTGCCGCTGCCGATGGCCAAGGTCAACCGGCGTCATTCCGAACCCTGAGTCCGGGCCCCTTGGGCGCGGGTATCCCTATTGTCGAAAAGGCTGTAAATGAGCGATAGCGTCGAAATCTTCACCGATGGTGCCTGCAAGGGCAATCCCGGCCCGGGTGGCTGGGGCGTGCTGATGGTGTGCAAGGGCGTCGAGAAGGAGTTGTGGGGCGGCGAACGCAACACCACCAACAACCGCATGGAGCTGATGGCCGCGATCAAGGGCCTGGAAGCGCTCAAGCGCGAGTGCGAGGTGCTGCTGGTGACCGACTCCCAGTACGTGATGAAAGGCATCACCGAGTGGATGGTCAACTGGAAGAAGCGCGGCTGGAAGACCGCCGCCAAGGAGCCGGTGAAGAATGCCGACCTGTGGCAGTTGCTCGATGAGCAGGTGGGCCGCCACAAGGTGACCTGGAAGTGGGTGCGCGGGCATGTCGGCCACGATGGCAACGAGCGCGCCGACCAGCTGGCCAACCGCGGCGTCGACGAACTGCTCGGACGCTGAGGCTCACCCCGACCCTTCACCCTGAGGTAGAATGGTCGGCTTTCACCCGTCATGCAGTACGCAACAGGAGGCCACCGGCGTGGAGCTTCACAACAACAGGTCGGTAGTCCTGGACACCGAAACCACCGGTATGCCGGTCACCGACGGTCACCGCATCATCGAGATCGGCTGTGTCGAACTGATGGGCCGGCGCCTGACCGGGCGGCACTTCCACGTCTACCTGCAACCCGATCGCGAAAGTGATGAAGGCGCCATCGGCGTCCACGGCATCACCGATGCCTTCCTGGTCGACAAGCCGCGCTTCGCCGAGGTCGCCGAAGAGTTCTTCGAGTTCATCCAGGGCGCCCAACTGATCATCCACAACGCGGCGTTCGACGTTGGCTTCATCAACAACGAATTCGCCTTGCTCGGTCAGCACGATCGCGCCGATATCTCCCGGCACTGCACCATCCTCGACACCCTGGTAATGGCGCGCGGCCGTCACCCGGGCCAGCGCAACAGCCTCGACGCCCTGTGCAAACGCTACGGCGTCGACAACTCCGGCCGTGACCTGCACGGCGCACTGCTCGACTCGGAGCTGCTGGCCGACGTCTACCTGAGCATGACCGGTGGCCAGACCAGCCTGTCGCTGGCCGGGCAGGGTGCCGATGGCGAAGAGAGCAGCGAGGGCAGCCGTGGCAGCGAGATCCGTCGCCTGGTCGGCCGTACGCCCGGGCGGATCATCCAGGCCAGCGAGCAGGAACTCGAAGCCCATGTGGCGCGCCTGGAAGCCATTGCCAAGTCAGCCGGTGGCCCGGCGCTCTGGCAACAATTGTCCGAGGCCAACTGAGGCGATTTGCCGCGCAAGGGGGCAAGCAGGCTTCTACCCTGAAATGACCGACCCGTCATTCGGAGCAGGCGCCCCCTCATGTACAAGGACCTCAAGTTCCCTGTCCTGATCGTTCATCGAGACATCAAGGCCGATACTGTCGCTGGCGAACGCGTGCGCGGCATCGCCCAGGAACTGGCCCAGGACGGCTTCACCATCCTGCCGGCCAGCGATTACACCGAAGGCCACCTGGTCGCCTCGACCCATCACGGCCTGGCCTGCATGCTGATCGCCGCCGAAGGCGCCGGCGAGAACACCCACCTGCTGCAGAACATGGTCGAGCTGATCCGCCTGGCCCGCTTGCGTGCGCCACACCTGCCGATCTTCGCCCTGGGCGAGCAGGTGACCCTGGAGAATGCCCCCGGCGATGTCATGAGCGAGCTGAACCAGCTGCGCGGCATCCTCTACCTGTTCGAAGACACCGTGCCGTTCCTGGCCCGCCAGGTAGCGCGGGCTGCGCACAATTACCTGGACGGCCTGCTGCCGCCGTTTTTCAAAGCCCTGGTGCAGCACACCGCGCAGTCCAACTACTCCTGGCACACGCCGGGGCACGGCGGTGGCGTGGCCTATCGCAAGAGTCCGGTAGGGCTGGCGTTCCATCAGTTCTTCGGCGAGAACACCCTGCGCTCGGACCTCTCGGTGTCGGTGCCGGAACTGGGCTCGCTGCTCGATCACACCGGCCCCCTGGCCGCCGCCGAAGCGCGGGCGGCGAAGAACTTCGGTGCCGATCACACCTTCTTCGTCATCAACGGCACGTCCACCGCCAACAAGATCGTCTGGCATTCGATGGTGGGGCGCGACGACCTGGTACTGGTCGATCGCAACTGCCACAAGTCGGTGGTACACGCGATCATCATGACCGGCGCCATTCCCTTGTACCTGTGCCCCGAGCGCAATGAGCTGGGTATCATCGGGCCGATTCCGCTCAGCGAGTTCAGCCCGGCATCGATACAGGCCAAGATCCAGGCCAACCCGCTGACCCGGGGGCGCACGGCCCGGGTGAAGCTGGCCGTGGTCACCAACTCCACCTATGACGGCCTGTGCTACAACGCCGAGCTGATCAAGAAGGAACTGGGCAGCAGCGTCGAGGTGCTGCATTTCGACGAGGCCTGGTATGCCTATGCGGCGTTCCATGAATTCTTTGCCGGTCGATTCGCCATGGGCACCTCGCGCAGTGCCGACAGTCCGCTGGTATTCAGCACCCATTCGACCCACAAGCTGCTGGCGGCCTTCAGTCAGGCTTCGATGATCCATGTGCAGGACGGTGGTGCCCGGCAACTGGACCGAGACCGTTTCAACGAAGCCTTCATGATGCACATTTCCACCTCGCCGCAGTACAGCATCCTCGCCTCGCTGGACGTGGCCTCGGCGATGATGGAAGGCCCGGCCGGGCGTTCCTTGTTGCAGGAGATGTTCGATGAGGCCCTGGGCTTTCGCCGGGCCATGGCCAACCTGCGCCGGCATATCGCTGCCGATGACTGGTGGTTCAGCATCTGGCAACCGCCAGGGGTCGAAGGTGCCCAGCAAGTGAGCACCGGGGACTGGCTGCTGCAACCCCAGGCCGAGTGGCATGGTTTTGGCGACGTTGCCGATGACTATGTGCTGCTCGACCCGATCAAGGTCACCCTGGTGATGCCGGGGCTCAATGCCGGCGGCGCCCTGAGCGAGCACGGTATTCCGGCGGCGGTGGTCAGCAAGTTTCTCTGGGAGCGCGGGCTGGTGGTGGAAAAGACCGGCCTCTATACCTTCCTGGTACTGTTCTCCATGGGGATCACCAAGGGCAAGTGGAGTACCTTGCTCACCGAGCTGCTGGAGTTCAAGCGCAGCTATGACGCCAACATCGACCTGATGGCGTGCCTGCCCTGTGTGGCTCGCCTGGATCCTGTGCGCTACCAGGGGGTGGGATTACGCGACCTGTGCGACCAGTTGCATGCCTGCTACCGCAGCAATGCCACAGCCAAGCAGCTCAAGCGCCTGTTCACGCGTCTGCCGGAGGTGGTGATGAAACCGGCCGATGCCTATGACCAACTGGTGCGCGGCGAGGTGGAGGCGGTGCCGATCGATCAACTGCTCGGGCGCATCGCCGCGGTGATGCTGGTGCCTTATCCACCGGGCATTCCGTTGATCATGCCGGGCGAGCGGTTCACCGAGGCGACCCGCTCGATCATCGATTACCTGGCCTTTGCCGCTGCCTTCGACAGCGGCTTTCCCGGATTCGTCGCCGACGTCCATGGCCTGCAGCACGAAACCCGGACGCAGGGGCGGGTCTATACCGTCGATTGCATCAAGCTGTAACGCTGTTCAGGGAATACGGATGAGCTCGACGCCGTTGCGGGCGAGTTCGAAACGGTCACCTTCCAGGTGCTTGACCCGGTCGCCGATGGGCAGCTTGTAGGTGGTGATCGGCGGGGATGCAGCACTGCCGTCGGCGTTGAGGGTGGCCTCCTGGAACTCATGAACGGGGTAGATGCGGCCCTCTGCGTCCCGTGCATGAAACTGTCCGACCAGTACTGCTGTCATTTACCGTGCAACCTCTGCGAAGAAATCTGTCAGGCATAGACCACCGATTTGCCGGGGAAGTTTTGTCCGCACGGAAAAAAACTTCGAGGCTGGAAGGGATCATCTATACCTACAGTTCCTTTGAACCACATGTCAGGAAAATGCCATGAGTCAGGTCTATTCGGTAGCCGTCATCGTCGGCAGCTTGCGCAAGGAATCCTTCAACCGCAAAGTCGCCCACGTGCTGGCGGAACTCGCGCCCTCCAGCCTCAAACTGAAGATCATCGAGATTGGCGATCTGCCGCTGTACAACGAAGACATCGATGTCGATCCGCCGGCAGCCTACAAGGCGTTTCGCGAGCAACTGCGCAACAGTGATGCCGTGTTGTTCGTGACCCCGGAATACAACCGTTCGGTACCGGGCGTGCTGAAAAACGCTATCGATGTGGGTTCAAGGCCCTATGGCCAAAGCTCCTGGAGCGGCAAGCCGGGTGCGGTGATCAGCGTTTCGCCAGGAGCGGTGGGCGGCTTTGGCGCCAACCATCACCTGCGCCAGTCGCTGGTGTTTCTCGATGTGCCGTGCATGCAGCAGCCGGAGGCGTATATCGGTGGGGCGGCGAGCCTGTTCGACGAGGCGGGCAGGGTGTCGGAGAAAACCCGGCCGTTCCTGCAGACCTTCATCGACAAGTATGCGGTGTGGGTCGAGCGGCACCAAGGGTGAACGATCGCGGGGCAAGCCCGCTCCCACCGACTGTAGGAGCGGGCTTGCCCCGCGATAGCGATACCAGGCCTTACACCGCCTGAGGCATCTCACCCCGGGCCAGGCGCCGGTTGATGTCGGCGATCACTTCCGGCAGTTCGTTGATGGTGTCGATCAGGTAGTGCGGGCGCGAGCCTTCGAACAGGGCGTGGATGCGCTTGCGTTCGCTGTCCAGTTTGTCCGAGGCCAGGGCGCGGTAGCCTTCGTAGGTCAGGCCCAGGGCGTTGCCCGAACAGACCAGCGCCACCGTCCACATGCCGGCACGACGACCTTCGAGGATGCCCGGCACAGTGTCGTCGACCTTGACGCAGGCGGCCACATCGTCGATGCCCAGGGCAATCACGTTGGCCAGGGCCTGGGCCGGCCACGGGCGACCGTTGGGGGTCTCATCGGTGGCCACCACGTGGTCGGCGACATAGCCGTTCTGCGCCGCCAGTTCCACCACCTTGTCCATCACCACTTTCGGGTAGCCGGAGCAGGAGCCGATCTTCAGGCCGTCCTGGCGCAAGCCGGTCAGGGTATCCAGGGCGCCGGGGATCAGTGCCGAGTGCACGGCGATCTTTTCGATCTGCAGCGGCATGAAGCGCTCGTAGATGGCGGTGACATCATCGTCGGTCGGGTTACGCCCGAACACCTTGCGATAACGCTCGGCGATCTGCGGCTGGTCGCACAGGGTGCGGATGTGGTCCCACTTGCCCATGCCCATCGGGCCGCGGGCTTCTTCGATGGAGACCTCGACGTCGAACTCGGCGAAGGCTTCGACGAAGATCTGGGTCGGGGCGAAGGAGCCGAAGTCGACGACGGTACCGGCCCAGTCGAGGATCGCGGCTTGCAGTTGAGTCGGGTTGCTGTAGTTCATGTGCAGGTGTCCTTGAGCGGATTGGGTCGCTGATCAGGTAAAGGTCGGGTTCAGATGTCCAGCACTTCCATTTCCCGCAGCACCTCGGCCACGGCGTTGACGGCGGCTTGCATACCGTCCGGGCCAACGCAGCCGATGCAGCCGACGCGGAAGGTTTCGACCTGGGTCAACTTGCCCGGGTAGAGGATGAAGCCCTTGGCCTTGACCCGCTCGTAGAAGTCCTTGAACTGGTAGCGCGGATCTTTCGGCGCGTGGAAGGTGACAATGATCGGTGCCTGGATCTCGGCGGGCAGGAAGCTGCGCAGGCCGATGGCCGCCATGCCGTCGAGCAGGGCCTTGCAGTTGCTGGCGTAGCGCTGGTGACGCGCCGGCAGGCCGCCTTCCTCGTTGTACTGCAGCAGGGCCTCGTGCAGCGCCGCCACCACATGGGTCGGCGGGGTGAAGCGCCATTGGCCGGTCTTGGCCATGTAGGCGTGCTGGTCCTGCAGGTCCATGGCCAGGGACGGCGAGTTGCCTTCGGCGGCGGCCAGCGAGGCCTTGTTGGCAAAGACGAAGCCCATGCCGGGCACACCTTCCAGGCATTTGCCGGAGGCGGCGATCAGGGCGTCGAACGGCACTTCGCGGGCATCGATCGGCAGCGCGCCGAAGGAGCTCATGGCATCGATGATCAGGCGCTTGCCGTGACGGGCGATGACCTGGGCGATTTCTGGCAGCGGGTTGAGGATGCCGGTGCTGGTTTCGCAGTGGATCAGCGCCACGTGGGTAATGCTGCTGTCGGCGGCCAGCAGGCGGTCGACGTCGGCGGCGGTGGTCGGCTCGTCTTCAGCGGTTTCGAAGGTGCTGTAGGTGCGGCCCAGTACTTTGCAGATCTTCGCCAGGCGCTGGCCGTAGGCGCCGTTGATCAGTACCAGGACCTTGCCGTCGCGAGGTACCAGGGTGCCGATGGCCGCTTCCACGGCGAAGGTGCCGCTGCCTTGCAGGGGGACGCAGTGGTGGCTCTCGGCACCGTTGACGATGGCCAGCAGTTGCTCGCACAGGCTGGCGGTCAGCTGGTTGAAGTCGCGGTCCCAGGAGCCCCAGTCCACCAGCATCGCTTGGCGGGTGCGGGCCGACGTGGTCAGGGGGCCGGGGGTCAGCAGGATAGGGGCGTTACTCATTCCGGTAATCCTCACAAGCGGTGCGGTGGGCTGAATCTACGGGGCCTAAGTTGCAATTCCGCGCGCCATCAATCAAATTGTTTGTTGTTATGCCAGCCATAAGTCAGGCCGATAGATATGAACCTGTTCCAGTTGCGTGCGTTCGATGCCGTGGCCCGTGAAGGCAGCTTCACCCGTGCCGCCAGTCGCCTGTTCATCAGCCAGCCGGCGGTGACCGGGCATATCAAGGCGCTGGAGGAGCACTACCAGATCACCCTGTTGCGCCGTACCGCGCGGCGGGTCGAGCTGACCGAAGAGGGCACGCGCCTGGCGGCGATCACCCGTGCCATGTTCGGTCTGGCCGAAGAGGCCCAGGCTATGCTCGAAGCCAACCGCCAGCTGCTGACCGGGCGCCTGGAGGTGGCCGCCGATGGCCCGCACCGGGTGATGCCGATGCTGGCCCAGTTGCGCGCGCGCTATCCCGGAATCACCGTCAACCTGCGCCTGGGCAATGCCCAGGAGACCCTGGCGGCGCTGCTCTCGGAGCATGCCGACGTGGCCGTGCTGACCGAGGTCGAGCCACGCAAGGGCCTGTACCTGCAAAGCCTCGGGGACTCGCGGATCTGTGCCTTGCTACCCTCGGGGCACCCTTGGGCCAGTGAGCCGGGGGAGCTGGCGATCGAGCAGCTGGGCGGGCAGATCATGGTCTTGCGCGAACCCAGTTCCATTACCCGGCGCACCTTCGACCAGGCCTGCGGGCAGGCTCGGGTACAGCCACGGGTACTGCTCGAACTGGACAGCCGCGAGGCGGTCACCGAAGCGGTGGCCGCCGAACTTGGCATCGGCATCGTTTCGTCGGTGGAAGTGGCCCATGACCCCCGGGTGGTGGCCAGGCCCATCACCGGTGCCGGGCTGATCAACCGGCACATGCTCGGTTGCCTGGAGCGACGCCGCGAACTGCGGCTGATCCAGGCGTTCCTCAGCCTGGCGTCCAGCGTATGACGACGGGCTGGCGTTTTCCGGCCAAGGCCCTAAGATGGCCGGCTGAGCACAGACCACAGGCGCTGGACGGGCGATGAGCGAGAAAGACAGCATCTCGATGCAACTGGTGCGCGAAGCACTGCTGCAAAGCTGCCCGGCGGCGCAACCGGTTGCCGCGTTGCTCGGCCGTGCCGGCATCGATGCCAGCCAGTTGGAACAGCCCGATGCGCGCGTGCCGGCGAGCGCCTACGCCCGGCTCTGGCGCCTGCTGGCGCGGCGCTGCAATGACGAATTTTTCGGCATGGATCCGCGGGGGATGCGCAGTGGCAGCCTGGCCTTCCTGTGCCAGTCGGCCATGGCCCAGCCGACCCTGGGCGCGGGGCTGGATTCGGCCCTGACCTTTCTCGGACTGATGTTCGAGGACCTGCAGCCCGCGTTGGTCCGCCAGCAGAGCCTGGCCGAGATCGTCATCGGCGAGCCGCGCGAGCAGCCACGGCGGGCGTTCACCTACTTCACGTTCTGGATGATTGTCCATGGCGTAGCCTGCTGGCTGGCGGGCCGGCGCATTCCGATCCTGGCCATCGAGTTGCGCTGCGCCGAGCCGCCGTTCTGCGACGACTACCGGGTGATGTTTTCGGAAAACCTGCAATTCAACCGGCCGCGCACGCGGATGATCATCGCCGCCGATCATCTCGACGTGCCGCTCAAGCGCAGCCCGGAAGAACTGCAACGCTTCCTGGCCGAGGCGCCGGGCAACATCCTGGTCAAGTACCGTGACCCGGCCAGCCTCGCCCGGCGCATTCGCCAGGATCTGCGGCAGATGACGCCTGACCTGTGGCCGGAAACCGACAGCCTGGCCCGCCATCTGTGCCTCTCGGCCTCGACCCTGCGCCGGCGCCTGGCCGAGGAAGGCCAGACTTACCAGGGACTCAAGGACAGCGTGCGGCGCGAGTTGGCGATTACCTGGCTGGCCGATGTCGACTTGAGCTTCGCCGACATTGCCGAACGCCTGGGCTTTGCCGATAGCAGTTCGTTCTACAAGGCGTTTCGTAAATGGTTTGGCTGCAATCCAGGGCACTATCGTACCTTGATCGTCCAGCGCGAGGCCGAGGACTGAGAAGAGGTATTTCCACCTGCCGCAAAGTTGATCCACTGACCAGTGTTGAGGGCCATTCACCCACAATACGGTAGTCGTTCATGTCTTCGATAACTCCTGCGCTATCAAACCCCACTGACGCCTTTCTCGGCGAGATCATGCCAGCCTGGCTGAAAAATGCCTCGGCCACCCGGATCAATGCCTTGCGCGACCGCTTTGCTGCCCATTCGCGGACCCAGGAACGGCTGCGCAACCTCATGCGCCAAGTGTCCCCGCTCGACAGCTTTGCCCGGCGCTTGCTTGAGCCTGCGCTAGAGACGCAACTGGGGCTGGCGGTCGACTTGCGCCAGGCGCAATGGCGCGAAGTACTGCGTGACTTTATCGTGCAGCCCATGCAGTTGCCCGAAGACCGGATAATCCTCAACGATCAACCCGCACTGCTGCGATTGTTGCAGAATTTCCCGTCATCTCCAGGCTTCTACCTGGGCACTGGGTTGATTGCAGTCGATGGAACGCAGCGGATGCTCTCGGACGAAGTGCGGGCCATTGCCGACCTGTGTCGCGCGGTGGATGTCGGTCAGCGCTACCAGGCGCATCTCGACCAGGTGTTCGATAGCGCTGGCCGCGACGTACTGGCACAGGACAAGCGCCACGGTCTGGGATTGGCGGCTTGCCTGGCAGCGCTCAAGGGGCAGATCAGCGACGAAGAGTTGCAACAGGTGCTACAGGTGGTCGACCGTGTCGATGGCGAGTCGGTCGGGCGCAAGGTGCGTGTGCAGTTGTTGCAGGTACTGGAGTGCCGGATCGAAGGCGCGCTGGTCTTTGAATTGCGTGACACGCCCGATGCCCGGGCGCCCCGTTCAGTGATCCTGTACCTGCCGCAGGACCCTGGGCAGGTCATGCGCCGCTTCGACAGCTGGGATGCCATCACCCCCGCATTGACAGGTCAGTTGCGGCGCACCAGCGAGCAGCTGCACTTCAGTCGCTCGGTTACCCTGGATCAACGCCCCGCGTTCCTGTCGACCCTCACGAAGCGCCTGGCCGACGATGTGCCGGACCTGCAGATCGAAGGTGCAGCCTATACCGGCGAACTGTTCACCGGTCTGGCGCAGCAGCAGGTACAGCAAGTGAAAGACAACGCCAGGAGCCTGGCGGTGCCGACGGATACATTCGATCACAAGCAATTTGTCGCACGTATCCGCTCTTTTGAGGCAGCCGGTTTGAACCTGCTCAACCTGATCGGGTTATTCGTTCCGGCGCTCAATGCCGTGCTCCTGGCAAGAATGGTCGGTCAGACCCTGGGTGAAGTGTACGAGGGTGTGGCAGGTTGGGCGCGCGGGCATCAGACCGAGGCACTGGAGCACCTGTTGGGTGTTGCCGAAAACCTGGCTGTTACGGCCGTGCAGGTTGCCGGGGCCGCCCTGGTGGCGCGCGGATTCCAGCGCAGCAGCTTCGTCGAAGCATTACAACCGGTCGAGCTTGACGCACAAACCCGGCGTCTGTGGCACAACGATCTGCACGCGTACCGCCTGACCAGCCTGCCAGAGGAAGCGCGCCTGCAGGCCAACGGCTTGTACGGTGCAGACGGACGCCACTGGTGGCAGGACGGGGATGCCTGCTATGAGGTCCGTCAGGCACAGGCGCATGGCCAATGGCGGCTGGTCCACCCAGAACACAGCGCTGTCTTCCTGCCTGCCCTGCAGCACAACGGCGAGCGAGGTTGGCGGTTGTTTTACCAGCGGCCATTGGAGTGGCAGGGCAGCAGCATGATGCTCGGCTATCTGTGGCCGCATGCCGCAGCACTGGGAGTAGAGCGGATTACCCAGGTGCTTCGGGTGGCGGATGTCGATGAAGAATTGTTGCGCGGCCTGTTGGTGGAAAACCGTCGCTTGCCGGTCAGTCTGCGCGACACCCTCGAACGCTTTGCCGTGGATGAGCGGATCGACACCTTCTTCCAGGCGCTTGCCGATGGCGATGCGCAGGGCGCCAACAGCGAATTCCTGACTTTCTGCCTGGGCAAAGTCGGGGCCCAGGGACAGAGCAGCGCCTGGTCGCGTGACAAAGTACTGGAGCAGGCACCCTGGTTACGTAATGAGTTGCTGGAGCACTTTTCGCGCCAGTACCTTCGCGACGATGCGCTATTGCCCGTGGTCAAGCGTGCTTTTCCAGGCCTTCCCGATGCCTATGGTTTGCACCTGCTCGAACAGGCCAGCGCCGGACAGCGTCTGCGGATAGCGGCGGAAAACCGCTTGCCGCTGGGTATGCTGGAACGGGCTCGCCCCTTGTTGCAGGCCGCACGCTTGAACCGTGCGCTGGAGGGGCTGTACGTGCGCAACAGCTTCAACCTGGACACCGTTGAGCTGGTGTTTGAACTGCTGCGCAAGAAAGCCAGGTGGCCCGAATCGGTCAACCTGAAACTCTATTCGGATGCTGCTCACGGGCCTAGCTTTTTGCGCATGTTCCCTGAGCATGATCCGACCACGCTCAGGGTATTGAGGCACCGTGCGGGACGCTTCGAAGTCCAGGACCACCAGGGTTTCGAACTGGAAGCGGACATCGCCGATCCCGCGGATGTGTTCGAGACCATGCTGGCGCTCCTGCCGACCTTCCATCGCCAGCGTCTGGGGTGGGAAGGTGGCGGCGGTGCCGGGCAATTGCGCCAGGACCTGCAACACTGGCTGCCCGCCACCCGGTCCAGTCTGGCCCGGATCCTGGGCATGCGTGAGTTCAGGCCCTGGTTCGAGCCGGGCCAGCGCCTGGCGGATGGTCGCGTCGGTTACAGGCTTAGCGGCCGCGGTACCGCCGCGTTGGCGCAGATGACCATTCGCGATCGGGTGCGCAGTCTGTTTCCCGGATTTGACCCGCAGCAAGTGGATGCTTATCTGGCTGATTTGCACCGCGAACCCGGTACGGCATTTGATCGTTTGCTATGGCAGGAGGGCAACTACCGTGCATTGGACCAGCACCTGAGCCAATGGGTAGCCCAGGGCGCAAGCACCGACAACCCTGATTCGCGTGCAACCGTTGCCGACGCGTTGCGTCGCTGCTGGCGGCGCCAGGGAGACATCATCAGGGATAACCAGGGGCGCCCGAGCGGAATGCGCCTGGACCTGGCGGGCATGCTCGTCCACGAACTGCCCGAGCTGCCTGAACGGGTAGACTTTTCCCATGTGGACGAGCTCAATCTTTCCGGCATGGGCTTGCGCGCCCTGCCGCAGGACTTCATCCAGCGTTTCAAGCATCTGCACGGCTTGATCCTGCAGGGCAATGAGCTGGATCGAGTGCCAGCGGCCCTTGCGAATATGACGTCCTTGCGAGAGCTGCGACTGGGCCATAACCACATCGAACTGAACGAGGTGGGTGTGGCGTACCTCTCCTGCCTGACGCAATTGCGAGTGCTGGACCTGAGCTTCAACAACCTCGCCAGCAACCGCCTGGAGGTAGGGCTGCTTCGCCGCTTGCACACGCTTCGCTTGCGCAGCACCCGATTGCAGCGATTGCCGCACGGGTTGATGCAGCTGCCTTTCCTCAGAGAGGTGGACCTGCGCGACAACCTGATCAGCACCTTGCCCCAGGTGCTGATAGACCGCCCCATAGGTTTTCGCCAACGCATACACCTGGAGGGCAACCCGCTGCCTGACCACGTATGGCGGGCGCTGGGGGAGGCTCATGTCGAGCCTGTTCCCCAGGCCAATCTTCAGGTACTCAATGCCAAGGCGTTGTGGTTGGCCGAGGTGGACGTCGAGGACCGCTCGCAGCGCGCGCTGCTTTGGGACCAATTACAGGCCGAGCCTGACAGCGGCAGCTTTTTCCAACTGATTGGCGAGTTGACCGGCACCAGTGATTACCACCATGCACGGGATGACCTGAGCAGACGTGTGTGGGAAATGTTCGAGCTGGCCCGGGACGATGAAAAATTGCGTAACGAGCTGTTCTCCCTGGCGGCGAGCCCACGCACCTGTGGCGACAGTATCATCTCCTGCTTCAGTGAGCTGGAGGTCAAGGTCTACGTGGCGCAGGCCCTGCATGACGTCTTGCCCGAGCAAGGCAGGCAAGTGCGCCTGAGGATTGCCCGGCGCCTGTTTCGCCTGGACCAGGTCGGGCGCCTGGCCCGTGCGGATATTGACGCGCGCCTGGCCTTGCACCAGGAGGTGGACGAGGTGGAGGTAAGCCTTGCCTACCGTACCGGTCTTGCTGCCGAGCTGGACTTGCCCGGCCAACCCCGCACCATGCTGTATCGTCAATACGCCGGGGTCACCTACCAACAACTCGCCGTCGCGCTTGCCCAGGTGCGCAACGCCGAGGCGAGCGATGCCCTGGTGCAGTACATCAGCCAGCGTGACTTCTGGCAGCACTACCTGCGCACTGTCCACGGCGAAGGCTTCGAACGTGTCGAGCAACCTTTCTGGGACCGTCTGGACGCCTTGAGCGACGCGCAGCAGGAGCAGGACAGCGCCAGCTATCTCGGCCAGGCCAACCGGCTTGCCAGCGAGCGCGAAGCCGCCATCGCTGCCGAGTACCTGCGTTTGACCCGGGCGGCGCTTGAGGCTGAACCCTCAGGAAGGGCGTAAGCACCGGCGGCAGGGCCAAACCAGTCATCCAGTTTGACAGCTTTGGCCATTGTCGCGCGGGGGCTGCGGCGCGACTATCAACAGATTGATGGTTCTGTTCCGACAACAAGAAACCAGGAGTCTGATAATGCGCGATTACTCCGTGGCAGCGAGCGGGTTCGACTATCCGCGTGCTGCCGCCGCAGCCCTGCAGGGCAACCTCGAGGCGCTCAATGCCTGTGTCGAATGCTGCGACCGGCATGTCGGCGGCGACCGCACCGCGCTGGTCTGGGAAGACCGCGATGGCCGCAGTGCCCGCTACAGTTTCGAACAGCTGCAAGCCCAGGCCTCCCGCCTGGCCAACGTACTCAAGAGCCAGGGCGTGGGGCAGGGCGACCGGGTCGCCGGCTTGCTGCCACGCATCCCGCAGTTGCTGGTGACCATTCTTGCCACCTGGCGCCTGGGGGCGGTCTACCAGCCGCTGTTCACCGCCTTTGGCCCCAAGGCCATCGAGCACCGCCTGGCAGAGTCCGGCGCGCGGGTGGTGGTGACCGAGCGTGGCAACCGCGCCAAGCTCGACGAAGTACCTGACTGCCCGGTAATCCTCTGTGTCGGCGCCGACCCTGCGAGCACCGATGTGGACTTCCAGCAGGCGCTGGAGGCCGCGCCAGCCGACTGCGAGCCGGTGTTGCTGGACGGTAACGCACCGTTCCTGCTGATGTTCACCTCCGGTACCACCGGCCCGGCCAAACCCCTTGAAGTCCCCCTGCGGGCAATCGTCGCCTTCCAGGGCTACATGCGCGACGCCATCGACCTGCGTCCGCAAGACAACTTCTGGAACCTGGCTGACCCGGGCTGGGCCTATGGCCTCTACTACGCCGTCACCGGGCCGCTGGCGCTGGGGCACGCCACCACCTTCTTCGATGGTCCGTTCAGTGTCGAAAGCACCTGCCGGATCATCGACAAGTACGGCATCACCAACCTGGCCGGATCGCCCACCGCCTACCGCCTGCTGATCGCCGCCGGCAATGAGTTTTCCGCACCGATCAAGGGCCGCCTGCGGGTGGTCAGCAGCGCCGGTGAGCCGCTCAATCCGGAAGTGATCCGCTGGTTCGCCGATGAACTGGGCGTGACCATCCACGACCATTACGGGCAGACCGAACTGGGCATGGTGCTGTGCAACCATCATGGCCTCAAGCACCCGGTGCACCTGGGCTCGGCCGGCTATGCCATCCCCGGGCACCGCATCGTCGTGCTCGACGAACAGCACAACGAACTGGCGGCGGGGCACCCGGGCATTCTGGCCGTGGACCGCGAGCAGTCGCCGCTGTGCTGGTTCGGCGGCTACAAGGGCCTGCCGACCAAAGCCTTCGTCGGCAAGTACTACTTGAGTGGCGACACCGTCGAACTCAACCCGGACGGCAGCATCAGCTTCGTCGGCCGCAGCGACGATGTCATCACCACTTCCGGTTACCGGGTCGGCCCGTTCGACGTGGAGAGCGCGCTGATCGAACACCCGGCGGTGATCGAGGCTGCGGTGATCGGCAGGCCGGATCCGGAGCGTACCGAGCTGATCAAGGCCTTTGTCGTGCTGGCCAAGGGGCAGGCCGCCAGCGACGAGCTGGCCGAAGCCCTGAAGCAGCATGTACGCCAGCGCCTGTACGCCCATGCCTACCCACGGGAAATCGAATTCGTCAGCGAGCTGCCCAAGACCCCGAGCGGCAAGCTGCAGCGCTTCATCCTGCGCAACCAGGAAATCGCCAAACAACAAGCCGCGCTGGCCCCGACCGCCAGCGCCTGAAGGAAGACCACCATGCAAATCGCCAACAAGAACTTCATCGTCAGCGGCGCAGCCTCGGGCCTGGGCGCCGCCACTGCGCAGATGCTCATCGAGGCCGGCGCCCAGGTGATGCTGGTCGACCTCAACGCCGAGGCCGTCGCGGCCAAGGCCCAGGAACTGGGGAGCAAGGCACGCTTCGCGGTTGCCGACATCAGCCAGGAAGCGGCGGCCAAGGCGGCGGTCGATGCTGCTGTCGCCGCCTTCGGTAGCCTGCATGGCCTGGTCAACTGCGCCGGCATCGTCGGTGCCGAGAAAGTCCTGGGCAAGAACGGCCCGCACGGCCTGGACAGCTTCAGCCGGGTGATCAACGTCAACCTGATCGGCAGCTTCAACCTGCTGCGCCTGGCCGCTGCGGCCATGGCCGAAGGTGAGGCGGGCAGCGACGGTGAGCGCGGCGTCATCATCAACACCGCTTCGATCGCCGCCTACGACGGCCAGATCGGCCAGGCCGCCTATGCCGCCTCCAAGGGCGCCATCGCCAGCCTGACCCTGCCGGCCGCCCGCGAGCTGGCGCGCTTCGGCATCCGGGTGATGACCATCGCCCCCGGTATTTTCGAAACCCCGATGATGGCCGGCATGACCCAGGAAGTGCGCGATTCCCTGGCCGCCGGTGTGCCGTTCCCGCCACGCCTGGGCCGCCCGCAGGAATACGCCGCCCTGGCGCGCCACATCATCGAAAACAGCATGCTCAATGGCGAGGTGATCCGTCTCGACGGCGCCTTGCGCATGGCCGCCAAGTAAGTGCAGGAGTAAACAGATCATGACCCTCGCCAATGACCCGATCGTAATCGTCAGCGCCGTGCGCACCCCCATGGGTGGCCTGCAGGGCGACCTGAAAAGCCTGACCGCGCCGCAGCTCGGTGCTGCTGCCATTCGCGCCGCCGTGGAGCGTGCCGGCGTTGCCGCCGACAGCGTCGAGCAGGTGCTGTTCGGCTGCGTGCTGCCCGCAGGCCTGGGCCAGGCGCCTGCGCGCCAGGCGGCCCTGGGCGCCGGCCTGAACAAGTCGACCACCTGCACCACCCTGAACAAGATGTGCGGCTCGGGCATGCAGGCGGCCATCATGGCCCACGACCTGCTGCTGGCGGGCACCGCCGACGTGGTGGTGGCCGGCGGCATGGAAAGCATGTCCAACGCCCCGTACCTGCTGGACAAGGCCCGCAGCGGCTACCGCATGGGCCACGGCAAGATCATCGACCACATGTTCTTCGACGGCCTGGAAGACGCCTATGACAAGGGCCGCCTGATGGGCACCTTTGCCGAGGACTGCGCCGAGCACAACGGCTTCAGCCGCCAGCAGCAGGACGATTTCGCCATTGCCTCGCTGACCCGTGCGCAGCAGGCGATCAAGGACGGCAGCTTTGCCAGCGAGATCGTTCCGGTGGAGGTCACCGAGGGCAAGCAACAGCGCCTGATCAGCGACGACGAGCAGCCGCCCAAGGCGCGCCTGGACAAGATCCCGCAACTCAAGCCGGCGTTCCGCGATGGCGGCACCGTCACGGCGGCCAACTCCAGCTCCATCTCCGACGGCGCCGCGGCGCTGGTGCTGATGCGCCGCTCCCAGGCAGAAAAACAGGGCCTCAAGCCCCTGGCCGTGATCCATGGCCACGCCGCCTTTGCCGACACCCCGGCGCTGTTCCCGACCGCCCCGATCGGCGCGATCGACAAGCTGATCAAGCGCACCGGCTGGAACCTGGCCGAGGTCGACCTGTTCGAAATCAACGAAGCCTTTGCCGTGGTCACCCTGGCGGCGATGAAGCACCTGGACCTGCCCCACGACAAGGTCAACGTCCACGGCGGTGCCTGCGCCCTGGGCCATCCGATCGGCGCCTCGGGCGCGCGGATCCTGGTCACCCTGCTGGCAGCCCTGCGCCAGAAAGGCCTGCGTCGCGGTGTTGCAGCGATCTGCATCGGCGGCGGTGAAGCCACGGCCATGGCCGTCGAGTGTCTGTACTGAGGTGTCCCATGCTAGTCAATGACGAACAACAGCAAATCAGCGACGCGGTACGCCAGTTCGCCCAGGAGCGCCTGCGCCCCTTCGCCGAGCAGTGGGACCGCGAGCACCGCTTCCCCAAGGAAGCGATCGAGGAGATGGCCGGCCTGGGCCTGTTCGGCATGCTGGTGCCGGAGCAGTGGGGCGGTAGCGATACCGGCTACGTGGCCTATGCCATGGCCCTGGAAGAAATCGCCGCCGGCGACGGTGCCTGCTCGACCATCATGAGCGTGCACAACTCGGTAGGTTGCGTGCCGATCCTCAAGTTCGGCAACGATGCCCAGAAGCAGCAGTTCCTCACGCCGCTGGCCAGCGGCCAGATGCTCGGTGCCTTCGCCCTCACCGAGCCCCAGGCCGGCTCCGACGCCAGCAGCCTGAAGACCCGTGCCCGCCGCGACGGCGACCACTACGTGCTCAACGGCAGCAAGCAGTTCATCACCTCGGGGCAGAATGCCGGGGTGGTGATCGTCTTCGCCGTCACCGACCCTGAGGCCGGAAAACGCGGCATCAGCGCCTTCATCGTGCCCACCGATACGCCGGGCTACCAGGTGGCCAGGGTCGAAGACAAGCTCGGCCAGCACGCCTCGGACACCTGCCAGATCGTCTTCGAAGACGTGCGCATCCCGGTGGCCAACCGCCTGGGCGAGGAGGGCGAAGGCTACAAGATCGCCCTGGCCAACCTCGAAGGTGGTCGTATCGGCATCGCTTCGCAGTCGGTGGGCATGGCCCGTGCCGCCTTCGAAGTGGCCCGCGACTATGCCCGCGAGCGCATGAGTTTCGGCAAACCCTTGATCGAGCACCAGGCCGTGGCCTTCCGCCTGGCCGACATGGCCACCCGCATCGCGGTGGCCCGGCAGATGGTGCTGCATGCCGCTGCGCTGCGTGATGCCGGGCGTCCGGCGCTGGTCGAAGCCTCGATGGCCAAGCTGTTCGCCTCGGAAATGGCCGAAAAGGTCTGCTCGGATGCCTTGCAGACCCTCGGCGGTTATGGCTATCTGAGCGACTTCCCGCTGGAGCGGATTTATCGTGACGTGCGGGTTTGCCAGATCTACGAAGGCACCAGTGACATTCAGCGCATGGTCATTGCGCGCAATCTTTGAAGGGAGCAGCTTGCATGAGTTTCGAAACCATTCTGTTGGACATCCACGGCAAGGTCGGCCTGATCACCCTCAACCGGCCCCAGGCGCTCAATGCGCTGAACGCCCAGATCGTCGGCGAGATCAACCAGGCGCTGGACCAGCTCGAAGCCGATCCGAACATCGGTTGCGTGGTGCTGACAGGCTCGGCCAAGGCTTTTGCCGCCGGTGCCGACATCAAGGAAATGGCCGAGCTGCAATACCCGCAGATCTATGTCGATGACCTGTTCAGCGATTCCGATCGCGTCGCCAACCGTCGCAAGCCGATCATTGCTGCGGTCTCCGGTTTCGCCCTGGGCGGCGGTTGTGAACTGGCAATGATGTGCGACTTCATCCTCGCCGCCGACAACGCCAAGTTCGGCCAGCCGGAAATCAACCTCGGCGTGCTGCCGGGCATGGGCGGCACCCAGCGCCTGACCCGCGCGGTGGGCAAGGCCAAGGCCATGGAGCTGTGCTTGAGCGGCCGCCTGATGGGCGCCGAGGAAGCCGAGCGCGCCGGTCTGGTGGCGCGCGTAATCCCTCAGGCCGAACTGCTGGAAGAGGCGCTGAAAGTCGCTGCGACCATCGCCAGCAAATCCATCCCGATCACCATGATGACCAAGGAGTGCGTCAACCGTGCCTTCGAGGTCAACCTGGCCGAAGGCGTGCGCTTCGAGCGCCGGGTGTTCCATGCCGCCTTCGCCACCGAAGACCAGAAAGAAGGCATGGCCGCCTTCATCGCCAAGCGCGAAGCGCAGTTCAAGGACCGTTGAGGGCCGCCGGGCGCTGGCTGCCAGCGCCCGGATGGTTCACTTTACGACCAATTGACGAGACAGGCCCTGCCAAGGGCCGATTCGCCCCTCCTGTGCGGCTCACTACCATCGAGCCAAGCGCCTGTCATGCCGACAGGCCCGTAGCGCACACGAGGTCCTCATGATCTACGCTCAGCCCGGCACGCCAGGTGCCCTGGTCAACTTCAAGCCGGTTTACGGCAACTATATCGGCGGCCGGTTCCTGGCGCCGCTCAAGGGCCAGTACTTTTCCAACAGCTCGCCGGTCAACGGCCAACCAATTGCCGAGTTCCCCCGCTCCGATGCCGCAGACATCGAGCTGGCGCTGGATGCCGCCCATGCCGCGGCCGATGCCTGGGGCAGCACCTCGGTACAGGCGCGCTCGCTGATCCTGCTGAAGATTGCCGACCGTATCGAGCAGCACCTCGAACAGCTGGCCATCACCGAAACCTGGGACAACGGCAAGGCCATCCGCGAAACCCTCAATGCCGACGTGCCACTGGCGGCCGATCATTTCCGTTATTTCGCCGGCTGCATCCGCGCCCAGGAAGGCAGTGCCGCCGAGATCGATGTGCACACCGCGGCCTATCACTTCCATGAACCGCTGGGCGTGGTCGGGCAGATCATCCCGTGGAACTTCCCCTTGCTGATGGCGGCCTGGAAGCTCGCCCCGGCGCTGGCCGCCGGCAATTGCGTGGTGCTCAAGCCGGCCGAGCAGACACCCTTGTCGATCACGGTGCTGGCCGAGCTGATCGGCGACCTGCTGCCGCCTGGCGTGCTGAACATCGTGCACGGCTTCGGCCGCGAGGCGGGCGAGGCCCTGGCCACCAGCACGCGGATCGCCAAGATCGCCTTCACCGGCTCCACCCCGGTGGGTTCGCACATCATGAAGTGCGCCGCCGAGAACATCATTCCGTCGACCGTGGAGCTGGGCGGCAAATCGCCGAACATCTTCTTCGAAGACATCATGCAGGCCGAGCCCGCGTTCATCGAGAAAGCCGCCGAGGGCCTGGTGCTGGCGTTCTTCAACCAGGGCGAGGTGTGCACCTGTCCGTCACGGGCGCTGGTCCAGGAGTCGATCTACGAACCCTTCATGGAGCAGGTGCTGAAGAAAATCAGCCAGATCAAGCGCGGCAACCCGCTGGACACCGACACCATGGTCGGCGCCCAGGCCTCGGAGCAGCAGTTCTACAAAATCCTCTCCTACCTGGAGATTGCCCGGGAAGAGGGCGCCCAGTTGCTGGCCGGGGGCGACTGCGAACGCCTGGGCGGCGACCTGGAGGGCGGCTATTACATCCAGCCGACCCTGCTCAAGGGTAACAACCAGATGCGCGTGTTCCAGGAAGAGATCTTCGGCCCGGTGGTCGGCGTGACGACCTTCAAGGACGAAGCCGAGGCCCTGGCCATCGCCAACGACACCGAATTCGGCCTCGGTGCCGGGGTCTGGACCCGCGACATCAACCGCGCCTATCGCATGGGCCGCGGCATCAAGGCCGGTCGCGTATGGACCAACTGCTACCACCTGTACCCGGCCCACGCTGCGTTCGGCGGCTACAAGAAATCCGGCGTTGGCCGCGAAACCCACAAGATGATGCTCGACCACTACCAGCAGACCAAGAACCTGCTGGTCAGCTACGACGTCAATCCGCTGGGTTTCTTCTAAGGCCGGACAAAGGCGGACAAAAACGGTTCCAAAGTAGCATTCGACCCGCACCGGCAACGGTGTATTAATAGATGCACCGCAATCCTGTGGTGCCAGAAGAGGATGGGCCTATGTGGAAAAAGCCAGCGTTCACTGATCTGCGTATCGGATTTGAAGTCACCATGTATTTCGCCAACCGTTGAACCCGGCAGCGCCGGCCGCTCTATCTGGTGGCCGGCGCTGTTGCCGTCTGATTGCTTTCACCTGCGGATGCTTTAGGCTGGCGCTTACGACCACAACAACAATACAGGCGTCGTATGAGCCCTGAACTGAGCCAGTTGCGCAAATTCGTCTCCCCGGAAATCATCTTCGGCGCCGGCTGCAGGCACCATGTCGCCAATTACGCCAAGACCTTTGGCGCGCGCAAGGTGCTGCTGGTCAGCGATCCGGGCGTGATCGCCGCCGGTTGGGTCGCCGATATCGAAGCCAGCCTGAGCGGGCAGGGCATCGATTACTGCCTGTACACCGACGTCTCGCCCAACCCACGGGTCGAGGAAGTGATGAGCGGTGCCGAGCGCTACCGTAGCGAGCAATGCGATGTGATCGTCGCCGTCGGTGGCGGCAGCCCCATGGATTGCGCCAAGGGCATCGGCATCGTGGTGGCCCACGGCAGGCATATTCTCGAGTTCGAAGGCGTCGACACCATCCGGGTGCCCAGTCCACCGCTGATCCTGATTCCCACCACGGCCGGCACCTCGGCCGACGTCTCGCAGTTCGTGATCATCTCCAACCAGCAGGAGCGCATGAAGTTCTCCATCGTCAGTAAGGCGGTGGTGCCCGATGTGTCCCTGATCGACCCGCAAACCACCTTGAGCATGGACCCGTTCCTGTCGGCCTGTACCGGCATTGATGCGCTGGTGCACGCGATCGAGGCGTTCGTGTCCACCGGCCACGGCCCCTTGACCGACCCCCATGCCCTGGAGGCGATGCGCCTGATCAACGGCAACCTGGTGGAAATGATCGCCAACCCCGGGGACATTGCCCTGCGCGAGAAAATCATGCTGGGCAGCATGCAGGCGGGGCTGGCCTTCTCCAATGCGATCCTCGGTGCGGTGCATGCGATGTCCCACAGCCTGGGCGGCTTTCTCGACCTGCCCCATGGCCTGTGCAATGCGGTGCTGGTCGAGCATGTGGTGGCCTTCAACTACAGCGCCGCGCCCGAGCGCTTCAAGGTCATCGCGCAGACCCTGGGCATCGACTGCCGTGGCCTGAACCACCGGCAGATCAGCCAGCGCTTGGTCGAGCACCTGATCGCTCTCAAGCATGCCGTGGGCTTTCATGAAACCCTCGGCCTGCATGGGGTGGGGCTGTCGGACATCCCGTTCCTGTCCCAGCACGCCATGCATGACCCGTGCATCCTGACCAACCCGCGCAGCTCCAGCCAGCGTGACGTCGAGGTGGTCTATGGCGAGGCCCTCTGACCCCCGCAGCGATGCGCTGGCCGGGCTGTTGGGGCTGAGCAACCACACGGTACGCAAGAGTCATTATCCGGAACTGGCCGTACGCCTGGAGGAGCTGGAAGCCGAGCGCAACCGCTACAAGTGGCTGTTCGAGCATGCGGTGCACGGGATCTTCCAGGCCAGCCTGGAGGCGGGCATGCGCGCGGCCAATCCGGCCCTGGCGCGCATGCTCGGTTACCCCGATGCACCGGCACTGTTGTTGTCGCGCCGTGACCTGGCCAGCCTGCTGTTCGAAGGGGGCGAGGAGGAGCTGCTGAGCATCGCCCAGGTGCTGCAGCGTGAGCAGGCGCTGCTCGGTTACGAGACCCGCTTGCGCCGGCGCGACGGCAGTCACATCGACGTGGTGATGAACCTGTTGCTGCGTCCGGATGAGCAGGGCGTGGTCGAAGGTTTCGTCGCCGATATCACCGAACGCAAACTGGCCCAGCAGCGCCTGCAGCAACTCAACGACCAGCTCGAACAGCGCGTGGCCGAACGCACCAACGAATTGAGCGAGGCCCGCGACGCCGCCCAGGCCGCCAACCTCAGCAAGGACAAATACCTGGCAGCCGCCAGTCATGACCTGCTGCAGCCGCTCAATGCCGCACGCCTGCTGATCTCGACCCTGCGCGAGCGCAATTTGCCGGGGAGTGAGCAGCAACTGGTCGAACGCGCGCACCAGGCCCTGGAGGGCGCCGAGGAGTTGTTGACCGACCTGCTGGACATCTCGCGCCTGGACCAGGCAGCGATCAAGCCGGACCTGGACCTGTACAGCCTGGACGAGGTACTGACGCCCCTGGCGTCGGAGTTCCAACCGGTGGCCGAAGCGGCCGGCCTGCATTTGCGGGTCCGCAGCGGCCGCCTGGCGGTGCGTACCGACTTGCGCTTGCTGAACAGGATCCTGCGCAACTTCCTCAGCAATGCCTGCCGTTACACCGAGCATGGCCGCATCCTGCTGGGCGCCCGTCGGTGCGGCGAGCACTTGCGCCTGGAGGTGTGGGACACCGGCCGGGGCATTGCCGCCGACCGGCTCGAATCGATCTTCCTCGAGTTCAACCAGCTGGATGTCGGTCGCGCCGCCGACCGCAAGGGGGTAGGGCTGGGGCTGGCGATCGTCGAGCGAATCGCGCGTATTCTCGATTGCCAGGTACGGGTCCGCTCCTGGCCGGGCCGTGGATCGGTGTTCAGCATCGATGTGCCGTTGTCGGCGCAGATGCCGGCGGCGCCTGCTGCCGTGGCGTACGCGCAGCCGGTGCTGGGCGATCCCTTGCCCGGGCGTCGCCTGCTGGTGCTGGATAACGAGTCGAGCATCCAGCAGAGCATGGCCGCGCTGCTGCACCAGTGGGGTTGCGAGGTGGTCACCGCCGCCGACCTCGGCGAAGCGCTCGACGGGTTGGAGGGGCACGCGCCGGAGTTGATCCTTGCCGACTTCCACCTGGACCACGGAGTGACCGGCTGCGAAGTGGTGCGTGACCTGCGCGCGCATTTCG
Organism: Pseudomonas sp. BGr12; assembly: GCF_030272895.1. Classification (GTDB taxonomy): domain Bacteria; phylum Pseudomonadota; class Gammaproteobacteria; order Pseudomonadales; family Pseudomonadaceae; genus Pseudomonas. The sequence goes on from NZ_JALRNF010000032.1 coordinate 53,486, forward strand.
GCCAGCGCATCCAGGCGGTGATGATCACCGCCGACCGCAGTGAGCAAAGTCGGCGTGCCATGCAGCGCCTCGGCGCACCGCTGCTGAACAAACCGGTCAAACCGGGCAAGCTGCGCGCCGTATTGAGCCAGCTATTAGGTTGATTTTCCTGGCGTTTCGGGAGATTTGTTACAAGGTTTTCGCCGTTGATGCACCGTTTGTCCCCGGGAAAGCGCCGCACAGGGCGATTTTTTGTTATAAACCCGCGCCGGGGGAAGCACTTATGAGGCTTTTCGGTCAGATCCACCGTCATTTCTGTTGCCCAGTACGAATCTCGGTCGTAGACTTCCGCCCCCTGTAAATTGAGTGCCGGATGGTGCTTGAAGAATTCCGCTGTTGGCGAGCCGTTCGCCGGGAGCACCCGATTCGCCTTAATGCACGTATTTTTTATAGAGAAATCAATGACAAAGGAAAAGTTGCTGGCCATGCCGGCCGATGACTACATGAACGCTGAGCAATTGGCTTACTTCACCGAGCTGCTGCAGTCGATGAAGGTCGAGACCCATGAGCGCATCGAACAAAGCCGTGTAACCATCGAAAGCCTGGACACGCCTGCCGATCCTGCCGACGCCGCCTCGGTCGAAGAAGAGCGCCACTGGCTGGTCAACGCGATCGAGCGTGACCAGCGCCTGCTGCCTCAACTGGAAATGGCCCTGGGCCGCATCGCCGACGAAAGCTTTGGCTGGTGCGACGACAGCGGCGAGCCGATCGGTCTCAAGCGCCTGCTGATCAGCCCGACCACCAAGTACTGCATCGAAGCGCAGGAACGTCACGAGCAGATCGACAAGCACCAGCGTCAAGCCTGATCGACAGCTGTGACCGACAAGAACCCCGGGGAGTGATCCCCGGGGTTTTTGCATTTGTTGTCCTGCGTCAAGGGCAGCCCGCATAGTGCCAAGGGCGTATGGATGATGGCGTTGTAGTGGCGTTTAATGGCCGCACAATAACGACAAGTTGTGTGGGAGCCAGAACATGATGCCAGAGGGATCGCTGTCCGCTGCACTGCCCGAACCCGAATCCTCCTTGAGCGTTGCCGCCCCGTGGCCCGCCTTGGTACTGCAAAGCCTGGTGCTGGCAGGTGTGCTGGCGGCCATGGCTTTCGCCGGGCTGGCGCTCTACCTGAGCCTGCCGCTGGCCTTGCTGACCCTGTGGCTGCCGCGCTTGCGCAAGCGCGCCACGGTGCAACAGGTCGAGAGCGATCCGTTGGCCGAGCTGACCCGCGACCTGGCCCGGACCACCAGCCACAACGCTTTGTCGGCCGCCGGGGTGGCGTTCTCCGTGCAGCAGCTGGCAAGCAGGCTGCAGTCGCAACTGGAGGCTGCCGAGCAGATCGTCGCCAGCGCCGAAGTGATGATCGGCACCGAAAAGGCTACCTCCCAGCTCAGCCAGCACGCCCTGATCGCCGCCCGCAGTGCCCACCAGAGCAGCCTCAGCGGGCGCGGGGTACTGGCCGAGTCGATACAGCGCATGCACGTCCTGAGCGCCCGTGCCACGTCCAGTCGCGAGCTGATCGAAGCGCTCAACCAGCGCGGCGAGGATATCGCCCGGGTCACCCTGGTGATCCAGTCCATTGCCAGCCAGACCAACCTGCTGGCGCTCAACGCCGCCATCGAAGCGGCCCGTGCCGGTGAGCATGGGCGCGGCTTTGCCGTGGTGGCCGATGAAGTACGCGGCCTGGCCGGGCGCACGGCCAGCGCCACGGAGGAGGTCGGTTTGATGGTGGCCGACATCCAGCAACGCACCGCACAGGTGGTCGAGCAGATTCGCCAGCTGTCCGATGACTTGCACAGTGGTGTCGATCAGGTCGAGCACACCGGCGAGCAGCTTGAAGGTATCGCCGGCCTGGCCGCCGGCGTGGAGCAGCAGATCGGCGAGATTGCCGAAGGCACCGAGACCAACCGGGTGCAACTGGACAGCCTGTTCCAGGCGGTGGCGCGCATGCGCGGCGATCTGCAGGTCAGCGACCAGCAGACCCGGCGGCTGGCCGATGCTGCCGTGCAACTGGAGGGCCAGGCCGAAAGCATCAGTGAGCGCTTGGCCGAAGTCGGTCTGGATGACTACCACCAGCGCATCTATGACCTGGCCCGCCAGGGTGCCGAGCAGATCGCCGCACAGTTCGAGAGCGACCTTGAGCAGGGGCGCATCGGCCTGGAAGACCTGTTCGACCGCCATTACCAGCAGGTGCCGAACACCTCGCCACCACGCTACCGGACCCGTTTCGACAGCTACACCGACAAGGTCCTGCCCGCCATCCAGGAGCCGCTGCTCAAGCAGCACGAAGGCCTGGTGTTCGCCATTGCCTGCACGCAGCAAGGCTATGTTCCGACCCACAACACAGCGTTCAACCAGCCGTTGACCGGTGATGAGGCGCACGACACCGCGCACAACCGCAGCAAACGCAAGTTCGACGACCGCACCGGCATCCGTTGCGGCAGCCACCAGCAGGCGGTCCTGCTGCAGACCTATACCCGCGATACCGGCGAACTGATGCACGACCTGTCGGTGCCGATCCGGATCAACGGGCGCCACTGGGGAGGGCTGCGCCTGGGCTATCGACCGCAACAGGCCCAAGGGTAAATGCTTCAGCTTTGTTACCACTGATGCAAAACAGCTATGCGCGGGATAGCTTTTTCCGCGTGCGGGCAGGCATTATCATGGCTACATCGTTAGGTTGCTAATAAATTCCGGAGGGAATGATGCAGAGCCAAGTCGATGTAGCGGTAATGATCGGCAGTGGTCTGCCGCTGTCGCTGCAGGCAATGGGCAAGCGCGTGTGTTGGGTGGTGCTGGTCAACGGTGAGCGCCGCGGCACCGCGTTTGCCAGCCGCGGCGAAGCCCAGGCGTGTCGGACAGCCTGGCTGGAATTGCTGAACGGTGCCACCCGGCCCGAAGTCGAGCGTCAGGCCGGTTGAGGTTTCGCCTACTCAGTTCTCCAGTCGTCGGGCCAGGGCACAGGCTGCGGTGTGTTCACAGCGAAACCCCTTGACCTGTCCGGTGGCCTGCTCGGTAATATGAAAGAAGCTTCTGCCGGCCGGGACGACGACAAAGCGCGGGGGTGAGGTAAGGGGGGAACTTGCAGAATAATCTGCAAAGGAAACAGCCTTGACCTCTCGACGCAATTCGGTGTTTTCGTGCATATTCGCTTCCCTGTGTTGTGCGGATGATTTCCGGCGCCCATTCCGTTGAACGGCTTGCATTTATCTATCGCACTTTTGTTGCGCTAGTGCTGTCAGAAAAAGCTTTTCTGATTTAGGAAATCTACTGAAAATCCGCCTACAGAGCGAGGCTGGCACAAAAGGGTAAAAGATCCCGCAAGCCCTACTGCCTGTATGCACAGACTTTTCATTTGCATATCCAATAGTCTTTCAGACTTCGAATTGAAGTACCGGTGCCTTCACGGAGCCTCGCTGTCCGGTGGGCAGCGATGAGTAATCGATTTTGAGGAATTCATCTTTGGCAGTCAGTAATCTGGACACTCATGCCCTGTTCGTATTGGGCGATCTGCGGGCCAAATTGGTCAAACAGTTTCAATCGCGTTTTGTCTATGTCACCGAGCAAAACGCCGAAGGCCTGTACATGGCCGAAATCGACACCCAGACGGCATTGGTTGTCGATGACAAGCAGCGACTGGAGCTCAAGGTCGGCGATCATTTCCGCGCCGCCGTATTGCCCAGCCGCGAAGGTGGCAAACTGGAAGTTCGCTATCGCGAAATCAAACTGACGGTCTATGGCCTGGGCGACTACGCCTTCGTATCCGTGCCCGAAGGCGAGGGTATCGTCCTGCGCGAAGGCCAGGGTGTGGTGATGATTTTCGCCGCCCATGAGCAACTGCAGGAAGGCCTGGGCAAGATTCTCAAGGGCGCAACCGGCAAGGCGGCCAAGTGGCGCAAGGGCGAACTGACCACCTTCAAGGCCAGCGAGTGACCGCGTCAGCCGGACGCGCCGATTTTCACGCGCGCTATCAGGATCAGGCCCGCGAGCAGGCCGAACAGTGGCTGGCGCAACGGTCCAGTCTGCAGGGCTCCTGGCTCACCTGGGTGGCTACGCAGCTGTATCAGCTGAGCCCGCCCGAGTACGCGGCCATGGTCCGCCGCGAGCTGCAGAAGCTCAGCCAGTAGCCGTCAGTTACCCCGTTCACGTCCGCTGCTGACCTCTTCTGGCACCTTGTCACCGGCCATGCGCTTGCGAAACAGCGCAGCCCGGGCCAGCAGCAGGGTGGTCACCGGTACGGTGATCGCCATCAGGATCGGAATCAGCCAGGCGTGCAGCACCGGCGTGTCCTTGAGCGCGGAGAAATACAGGATCGAGGCCAGCGCCACGCACCAGGTCCCCAGGGTCGAGGCCAGGGCCGGGGAGTGCATGCGCTGGAAGAAATCCTTCAGGCGGATCAGGCCCAGCGCGCCGCTGAAGGCGAACAGGCTGCCCAGCAGCAACAGCGCCGCCACCAGCACTTCAATCCACAGTGGCAGTTCATTGAGGTTGTTCATTCGATCACCTCGCCACGCAGCAGGAACTTGGCCAGGGCAAAGGAGCCGACAAAGCCGAACAGGGCGATCAGCAGTGCACCTTCGAAGTAGGTGTCGCTGGCGTAACGGATGCCCAGCACCAGCATCATCAGCATCGCCAGGATGTACAGGTAGTCCAGGGCCAGGACCCGGTCCTGGGCCGAAGGGCCGCGAAACAGCCGGTACAGGGTCAGGGCCATCGCCAGGGCAAAGATGAACAGGCTGGCGAGAACGGCATTGGCGAGCAGGCCAGTCATTCGAAGATCTCCATCAGCGGGCGTTCATAGGTCTGTTTGAAGTGCTCGATGAAGTGCGCCTCATCGTCCAGGTCGAACACGTGCAGCAACAGGACACTGCGATCCAGCGCCAGCTCCGACCAGATGGTGCCCGGGATGACCGTGGTGATCATCGACAGGGCCGCGAGCCCGTGGGCGTCGCGCAACTCCAGGGGAATATGCACGAACTTCGAGCGCGGCGCCCGACGCCCGGCTGACCAGACGCCGCGCGCCACCTGCAGGTTGGAAACCAGCACATCGATACCGACCCGCAGGATCAGGCGCAGGATGGTCCCGGGGTGGCGGACATGCACCGCCAGCGGGCGCAACGGCGCCATCAGCAGGGGGGCCAGGAATGCGAAAAGGGCGCCGAGCAACAGGTTGCCGGGGCTGATCGAGACGTTCAGCACCAGCCATAGCACCCACAAGGCCAGGGACAGCAAGGGAGCGGGGAACAGGCGTTTCATGGTTGCACCTGGGCGTTGGCGGCCTGGCTGGTGGGGCCGGGAATCGGCCGGGTAGCGAGCACGGCGCTGATGTATTGCTCAGGGTCCTGCAGGCTGGCCGCCGTGTCCTGGGTGTAGCGCAGCAGCGGCTCGGCGCGCACGCTCAGGACGATGCACAGGCCCAGCAAGGCGACGATGGGAATGCACTCGTAGCGGCGCAGCAAGGGCGAGGGGCGCTCCTGTGGCGTCCAGAAACGCTGGACACCGACCCGGGTCAGGGCGATCAGCGAAGCCAGGCCCGAGAGTACCAGCAGCGCCACCAGGGCCCAGCCGGCAATGGACAGCGGCTGCTCGACCGCCATGCCCAGCCCCTGGGGATTGAACAGCGCGGCGATCAGGCTGACCTTGCCGATGAAGCCCGAGAGCGGCGGCATGCCGATGATCAGCAAGGCGCAGGCGATGAAGCTCAGGCCCAGGAAGGCCATGGTCCAGGGGATCACCTGGCCGATCACCGCCTTCTGCTCGTCATCGAGGTTGATGCCCTTGGGCGGGTGCAGCGACTCCAGCGGCGAGGGCTGGCAGTCGTCGTCATCGAGCGGCGCCTCGTTGGCCGAGCGCGAACGCTCGATCAGCTCGGCCAGCAGGAACAGCGCGCACAGTGCCAGGGTCGAGCTGACCAGGTAGAACAGCGCCCCGGCCGTCAGTGCCACCTGGCCGAAACCGACGGCGGCCATCAGGGTGCCCGCCGACGCCAGGATGCTCAGGCTGGCCATGCGCTCCAGGCGCTGGGCGGCGAGGATCGACACCGCCGCACAGCCCAGGGTCGCCAGGCCACCGTAGATCAGCCAGTCACCGCCGAAGAAGGCCGAGGCGCCGGCCTGGCCGGAGAACAGCAAGGTCCACAGGCGCAACACGGTGTAGAAACCGACCTTGGTCATGATCGCAAACAGCGCGGCGACGGGCGCGCTGGCCGCCGAGTAGGCTGGCACCAGCCAGAAGTTCAACGGCCAGATCCCGGCCTTGGCCAGGAAGGCGATGGCCAGGATCGCTGCACCTGCGTGCAGCAGGCCGCGATCGGCCTCGGGCACCAGCGGGATCTTCAACGCAAGATCAGCCATGTTCAGGGTGCCGGTGACGCCATAGAGCATGGCGGCGCCGACCAGGAACAGCGACGAGGCGAACAGGTTGATGGCAATGTAATGCAGCCCGGCCTTCACCCGTGCCCGTCCCGAGCCGTGCAGCAGCAGGCCGTAGGAGGCCGCCAGCAACACTTCGAAGAACACGAACAGGTTGAACAGGTCGGCGGTCAGGAACGCGCCATACAGGCCCATCAGCTGGATCTGGAACAGCGCGTGGAAGCTGGCGCCGGCGCCGTCCCAGCGGGCCATGGCGAAGAGCAGGGCGCTGACGCCGACAATCCCGGTCAGGACCAGCATCAGGGCCGACAGGCGATCGAGCACCAGGACGATGCCGAACGGTGCCGGCCAGTTGCCCGGCAGGTAGACGCCGATAGAGCTGGCCTGGCCCTGGGCCTGTACCCAGAACAGCAGGCAGACCGAGATGGCCAGCCCCAGCAGGCTGGAAAACAGGTTCAGGCGCGCCTTGAGCGGCCGGCGCTTTTCGCCCAGCAGCAACATCAGCGCGGCGGTCAGCAGCGGCAGCAGGATCGGGGCAATGATCAGTTGGTTCATCGCACTCATTCGCTGCTCTCCCGGCCATCCACATGGTCGGTGCCGGTCAGGCCGCGCGAGGCCAGCAGCACCACCAGGAACAGCGCGGTCATCGCGAAGCTGATGACGATGGCGGTGAGCACCAGGGCCTGGGGCAGCGGGTCGGTGTAGTTGAGCAGGTCCTGGGGCACGCCGTCCTTGATGATCGGCTCCTTGCCGATGAACAGGCTACCCATGCTGAAGATGAACAGGTTGACCGCATAGGAAAGCAGGCACAGGCCCATGACCACCTGGAAGGTCCGTGGGCGCAGGATCAGCCAGACCCCGGAGGCGGCCAGCACACCAATGGCAACTGCAATGACTTCTTCCATCAGGCGGCTCCTGTCTGGGTGGTTCTGGGCTGGCCGGCCGGACGGTGACCACGCACCGCTTGGTGAGCCAGGGCAGTGAGGATCAACAGGGTCGAGCCGACGACGACGGTAAAGATGCCGATATCGAAAAACAGCGCGCTGGCGACATGGATGTCACCCAGCAGCGGCAGGTGCAGGTGAGCCGTATGGGTGGTCAGGAACGGGTAGCCCAGCAGCATCGCACCGGCACCGGTGAAGGTGGCGCACAACAGGCCGGTGCCCATCCAGCGCAGCGGACGCAGGCTCATCTGGGCCTCGACCCACTGGGTGCCGGCCACCATGTACTGCAGGATGAACGCCACCGACATCACCAGGCCCGCGACAAAACCGCCGCCGGGCTGGTTGTGCCCGCGCATGAACAGGTACATCGATATCACCATGGCGATCGGCAGCAGCAGACGCACCAGCGCCGCCGGCACCATCATGAAGCCCAGCGCCGTATCGGCGGCCTGGCGCGGGTTGATCAGGTCGGTGACCACGTCGGGCGCCAGCAGGCGCTGCTGGGCCGGCAGTTGCATGCTCTCGCGCGGTGGCCGGAAGCGGCGCAGCAGGGCGAACACCGCCAGGGCCACGGCCACCAGCACCGTGACTTCGCCCAGGGTGTCGAAGCCGCGGAAGTCCACCAGCATGACGTTGACCACGTTGCTGCCACCGCCCTCGGGCAGGGCCCGGCTCAGGTAGAACGACGAGATGAAGTTCGGTGTCGGGCGGGTCAGCATGGCATAGGACAGCAGCGCCATGCCGCTGCCCACCAGCACCGCCAGGATCAGGTCGCGCAGGCGGCGCAGGCGCGCCCGTTCCTGGGTGCCGGCCAGGGGCGACACCCCTTCGATTCGCCGTGGCAGCCAGCGCAGGCCGAGGAGGATCAGCACGGTGGTGACCACTTCGACCACCAACTGGGTCAGGGCCAGGTCCGGGGCCGAGAACCAGACGAAGGTGATGCAGGTCATCAGGCCGCAGACGCTGACCATGGTCAGGGCTGCCAGACGGTGGTACTTGGCTTGCCAGGCCGCACCCACGGCGCAGGCGATGGCGATCAGCCAGAGGATGACAAAGACCCCGGAGCCTGGAATCTTCGGTCGGTCACCCCAGCTCAGGCCGCTGTGCAGCATGGGCAGCAGGCCGGCCAGCAGGGCCACCAGCACCAGCATGAACAGCTGCTTTTGCAGGCGCTTGGTGGTCATCAGGCGCTCGAAGCGACGCGCCAGGCGCATCAGCAGCACCTGGCCGTGCTCGAACAGGCGCTTGCCGTTGAGGCGCCCGATCAGCGGCGGGTGAGGGAAACGGCCGACTTTTAGCGGGTTGCGCAGCAACAGGTAGAGCACGACGCCGCCGGTCATGGCGATCAGGCTCATGATCAGCGGCGCGTTCCAGCCGTGCCAGATGGCCAGGCTGTACTCGGGCAGCGTGCCGCCAACCACCGGCAGGGCGGCGGCGGCCAGCAGCGGGCCGACGGACTGGGCCGGGAACATGCCCACCACCAGGCAGGTCAGCACCAGCAGTTCGACCGGTGCGCGCATCCAGCGCGGCGGCTCGTGCGGCGTGTGGGGCAGATCGGTGGCCTGCGGGCCGAAGAACACATCGACGGTGAAGCGCAAGGCGTAGGCCACGCTGAAGGTCCCCGCCAGGGTGGCGATCACCGGCAGCGAGGCTTCGATCCAGGGGCTGGAGCTGATGAACACGGTCTCGGCGAAGAACATTTCCTTGGACAGGAAACCGTTCATCAACGGCACCCCGGCCATGGCGGCGCTGGCCACCATGGCCAGGGTCGCGGTGAACGGGATCAGCCGGAACAGGCCGCTCAGGCGGCGGATATCGCGGGTGCCGCTTTCATGGTCGATGATGCCGGCGGCCATGAACAGCGAGGCCTTGAAGGTGGCGTGGTTGAGAATGTGGAACACTGCCGCGACCGCAGCCAGCGGGCTGTTCAGGCCCAGCAGCAGGGTAATCAGGCCCAGGTGGCTGATGGTCGAATAGGCCAGCAGGCCCTTGAGGTCGTTCTGGAACATCGCTGCGAAAGCACCGAGCATCAGGGTGCAGGCCCCGGCGCCGCCGACGATCCAGAACCATTCTTCGCTGCCGGACAGCACCGGCCACAGGCGCGCCAGAAGGAAAACCCCGGCCTTGACCATGGTCGCCGAGTGCAGGTAGGCCGAGACCGGCGTGGGCGCGGCCATGGCGTGTGGTAGCCAGAAGTGGAAGGGAAATTGCGCGCTCTTGCTCAAGGCACCGAGCAGGATCAGGGGAAGCAGGACGGGGTACAGGGCGTGGTTGCGAATCTGTTCGCCGGCAGCGAGGACCTTGTCCAGGTCGTAGCTGCCGACCACATGGCCGAGCAGCAGTACCCCCGCCAGCAGGCACAGGCCTCCGGCACCGGTGACCATCAGGGCCATGTAGGCACCGCGCCGGGCATCGGCGCGGTGGTGCCAGTAGCCGATCAGCAGGAACGAGAACAGGCTGGTCAGTTCCCAGAAGAACACGATCTGGATCAGGTTGCCGGAAATCACCAGGCCGAGCATGGCGCCCATGAATGCCAGGAAAAAGGCGAAGAAGCGTGGCACCGGGTCCTGTGGCGACATGTAATAGCGCGCATACAGCGACACCAGGGTGCCAATGCCCAGTACCAGCAGGGAGAACAGCCAGGCGAAGCCGTCCATGCGCAGGACCAGGTTCAGCCCCAGGCTTGGCAACCAGAGAAATTCTTCGCGGATCACGCCGCCATGGGCGATCTGTGGGTACAGCAAGGCGACCTGGACGGTACCGACCAGGGCGACGAGCCCGGCAAGCAGGGACTCGCTATTGCGTGCATTGTGCGGCAAGACAGCCGCCAGGCAGCTGCCGAGAAACGGCAGAAGCAGTAGCACTATCAAGGACATAGATTTCTAATCTGCAGGAGTTTGTAAGGGATCATACGTGGCGCACCGTCGATCACCAACCGTGAAGCTGTGGCAGAATCCTACAAACAGGCTGTATCAAATAGATTTTTTATAACAGTTTTTTTCAAAGGATAGACGAGATCCGGCGGCTAGCGACCGGTCTCGGGAGCCTGCCCGGGCGCCTGGAGTGTTTCAGGTTTTTCTTCACGGCGTTTGAGCTTCAGCTCGCTGATAATCACCGCGATCACGATCAGCAAGCCGCCAAGCAGGGCGATGCCCGGCAGGCGCTCACCGGCGATGCGCCCGACGATGCCGGCCCATACCGGCTCGCCGGCGTAGATCAGGGTCGCCCGGGTAGGGGATACCGACTTCTGTGCCCAGTTCATCGCTACCTGGATGACCGCGCTCATGGCGCCCAGACCCAGGGCGCTGAGCAGCAGCAACCAGGAAAAGTCCGGCACGCTTTCCCGGGTCGGGGCCATCATCAGGAACGACAGGATCGAGGCGGTCGCCAGTTGCACCACAGTGACCCGCCGCACATCGACCTTGCCGGCGTAACGGCTGATCAGGATGATCTCGGCGGCGATAGCCACGGCGCTGACCAGAGTGACGAGCTCGCCCTCGCTCATTTGCAGCGAGCCGCCCTCGGGTCCGGCCAGCAGCATCAGGCCGACGAAGGCCAAACCGATGCCCAGGCTCGGCATCAGGCCGGGACGGCGACCCAGCACCAGCCATTGCAGCAAGGGCACGAACGGCACGTACAAGGCGGTGATGAATGCCGACTGGCTGCTGCTGATGGTTTGCAGTCCGTAGGTCTGCAAGCCGTAGCCGAGCATGATCGAGGCGCCGATCAGCACGCCGGCCTTGAGCTCGGTGGCGGTCAGCCCCGACAGCGCACGGGCCGAGACCAGGCCGACGAACAGGGCGGCGGCGGCAAAGCGCAGGCCGACGAAGAACATCGGCCCGCTGACGGTCATGACGTTGTGCACCAGCAGGAAGGTGCCACCCCAGAGCATGGTGATGAACACCAGCACAAGTTCCGCCTTGCTGAGCCGGAAAGAAACGGAAGGGCGTTCTGCGGTGTTGATCGGGTTCATGGCTTGCACACGGAAGTAGGGCGACGCACAATTGCGGCGAAAGTGGGCAGTATACTGCGCAACCCCTACCTGTGAGCAATATAGTGCACAAAGAATCCAGCCAGCGCGCCTCGGTGCTGCAACACGTCAGTCAGAACGTCCGTCGCCTGCGCCACGCCGCCGACCTCAGCCAGAGCGCCCTGGCGGAAAAGTCCGGGGTCAGCCGGCGCATGCTGGTGGCCATCGAGGCGGGCGAGAAGAACGTCAGCCTGACCACCCTGGACCGTCTTGCCGAGGCACTCGATGTCGCCTTCACCGACTTGATCCAGGCACCGGACAACCGCGATCCCAGCCGGATCAACGAACTGGCCTGGACCGGAGAACGTCCTGGGAGCAAGGCTGTGCTGCTGGCAAGCTCGGTAGCCAGCCGCGAAGTGGAACTGTGGGAATGGCGCCTGGAACCGGGCGAGACCTACCTGTCCGAAGCCGATGCCGATGGCTGGAGCGAGCAACTGTATGTGTTCGAAGGTTGCCTGACCCTGATCATCGAGGATCAGCAGCACCGTCTGCAGACCGGCGACTTCTTCAGCTTCGCCAGCAACCGCATGCACGCCTACCGCAACGAAGGCGAGGTCGCGGCGCGCTTCGTGCGCAACGTCGTCATCTGACGCAATGGCTTCGTAGGAGCGGGCTTGCCCCGCGATTGCGTGTTGTCAGTCACATCGCATCGCGGGGCAAGCCCGCTCCTACGTACGCGATCAGCCCTTGATAAACGCCAGAAGATCCGCGTTGACCTTGTCCTTGTGAGTGTCGGTCAGGCCATGGGGCGCACCCGGATAGACGATCAGGGTCGCGTCCTTGATCAGCTTGGCCGACTCCGGCCCCGCGGCCTGGATCGGCACGATCTGGTCGTCATCGCCATGAATCACCAGGGTTGGAATGTCGAACTTGGGCAGGTCCTGGCGGAAGTCTGTTTCCGAGAAGGCCTTGATACAGTCATAGGCATTCTTGTGGCCAGCCATCATGCCCTGCATCCAGAATGAATCGATCAAACCCTGGGACACTTTGGCACCCGGGCGGTTGAAGCCGAAGAACGGCCCACCGGCGATGTCCTTGTACAGTTGCGAGCGATCGGCCAGGGCACCGGCACGAATGCCGTCGAAGGCCTCGATCGGCGTGCCCAGGGGGTTGTCCGCCGTCTTGAGCATCAGCGGCGGCACCGCCGAGATCAGCCCGGCCTTGGCCAGGCGCCCGGTGCCGTGACGACCGATATAACGGCTGACTTCACCGCCCCCGGTGGAGAAGCCGAACAGGATTGCGTCCTTGAGCTTCAGGTGCTCGAACAACTGCGCCAGGTCGTCGGCGTAGGTGTCCATTTCGTTGCCGTGCCAGGGTTGGCTGGAGCGTCCGTGACCACGCCGGTCATGGGCGATACAGCGATAGCCGTGGTCGGCGAGAAACAGCATCTGGGATTCCCAGCTGTCGGACGACAGCGGCCAGCCGTGGCTGAACACGACCGGCTGGCCGCTGCCCCAGTCCTTGTAGTAGATCGTGGTGCCGTCGCGGGTGGTGAAGGTGCTCATGACTGCTATCTCCTGTTCGGTGAAACGCCAGAGGGTCAGGCAAGCCCATTGAGGTTAGCGGGTATTGGCGCTCAGGTAGTCCTCGGTGGAAATGACCTGGGCGTAGGCAAAGGCCAGCGCCGCCATGTAGGTGGCGTGCACCTGGGCTGCCGGAATGGTCACCCCGTTGAATTCCTGGGCGCGGGTGGCGCAGGCGTCATGGATGACGGTGGTGTCGTAGCCGAAATCGGCAGCAGCACGGGTGGCGGCGTCGATGCACATGTGGCTCATGCTGCCGATCACCGTGACCGACTCGGTGTGATGCTCGTCCAGCAACTTCTTCAGACCGGTATCGAGGAAGGCGTTGACCTTGTGCTTGAGCACCACCGGCTCATGGGGCAGTGCCGCAGCCTTGGGGTGGATCTGCGCGCCGTCGGAACCGGGGGCGAAGAACGGCGCGTCGGCGGATTCGAACTCGTGGCGCACATGCACCACCAGGTCGCCCCGGGCGCGGGCCGCGGCCAATACTTTGCCGGCGTTGTCGGCGGCAGGGTCGGCGCCATCCAGGGTCCATTTACCGCCGGGAAAGTAGTCGTTCTGGATGTCGATGACGATCAGTGCCTGCTTGCTCATTGCAAAAGCCTCGTGTGGGGGAGTGGTTGTGGCGTGGTGATAGTTATAGGCTTGAACGGTGCGCTTGCGGATTGGCGCGAACGACAAAAGGGCGGGAAAAACTGACAATGGCCAAAGGCTGCGACATGCTGGAAATCGGTCTGCTGGTCTATCCCGGTGCGCAGACGGCGGCCGTGCATGGCCTGACCGACCTGTTCGCCGTGGCCAACCGCTTGCGCCATGAACTGGGGGCGCTCGACCGGCCGCTGCTGCGCATCAGTCACTGGGGGCACGATGAGCGCGGACAGCTGGCCGTGACCTTCGACAGCCACCCGGATAGCCCGCATCAGCCCCGGGCCATGATCATTCCGCCAAGCCTGACCCAGGCGCCCACCCCCGAACTGCTCGAACGCTTCTGCCACGACCTGCGCCAATGGCACCGCGAAGGCATCCTGCTGGTGTCGGTGTGCGTCGGGGTGTTCTTCATCGCCGCCACTGGCCTGCTCGACGGGCGGGCGGCCACCACCCACTGGAATTTCGCCCAGTCCCTGGCCGAGCGCTTTCCCCAGGTCAAGGTCGAGGCCAACCTGCCGGTGCTCGACGATGGCGACATCATCACCTCGGCCGGGCTGATGGCCTGGACCGACCTGGGCCTGAAACTGGTGGAACGCTACCTGGGCCAGACCCTGGCGGCCGAGACCGCGCGCTTTTTGGCCGTGGAGCATGTCGGTGCCGGGCAGCGGCCCTGCACCGGCTTCAGCCCGCGCCTGGACCATGGCGACGAAGCGGTGCTCAAGGTCCAGCACTGGCTGCAAAGCAGCGGCGCCCGGGATGTGAACCTGTCGGCCATGGCCGAGTGCGCAGGGCTCGAATCGCGTACCTTCCTGCGCCGCTTTCGCAGTGCCACGGGCCTCAAACCCACCGAGTACTGCCAGCAGGTGCGTGTCGGTCGGGCCTGCCGGATGCTCGAGTTCACCAACCGCAGCATCGACCAGATCGCCTGGGGCGTCGGCTATCAGGATCCGGGGGCGTTTCGCAAGGTCTTCCACAAGGTTACCGGCCTTGCCCCCAGTGACTATCGCCGCCGCGTGGCGCCGGGTATCGGTTGATCCTACTTTGGTACCGGTACGGCTGCTTTTCCCGCTAGCTGCTGCCTATCATGGCCGTCAAACAAGACGGAGCCACCCATGAGCGTTCATCCGCAACCGCAGTTTCCCGTCGCCGATGTGTTGATCATTGGCGGTGGCCTGAGTGGTGCCTTGCTGGCCGGGCAGCTGTTGCGCCAACCCGGTCGTCGTCGCCTGCTGGTGATCGAGCCGCGCCACGAGCTGGGCCGTGGCGAGGCCTACAGTGCCATGCAACCGGGCCATACCTTGAACGGCAACGCGGCGCGCATGAGCGTCGATCCGGACAATGCCGACGACCTCACGCACTGGCTGGAGCAACACATCGCCGCGGGTGGCTGGCCCGAATCTGCCGAGCAGGCTGTACCGGTCGCCGAGTTGTTCCCGCCGCGTGGCCTGTTCGGCGTCTATGCCCGCCAGCGATTGGCCGAGGCGCAGGCGCAGGGCGAGTGCCAGGGTTCGAGCCTTGCGCATGTGCGAGCCGAGGCGGTGGACCTGCAGGTCGATGAGCGCGGCGTGCATCTTGTCCTGGACGATGGCCGCGTCGTGCACGGGGCGCGCGCCGTGCTCGCCACCGGCATGTTCGCTGCGGCGCGTACGGCCCGGATCGATGACGATGGCTTCAATGCCGCGGCGGTCGATCCCTGGGATGTGTCGGCAATGGGCAGGATCGACCCGATGGGCAGAGTGCTGATCATTGGCTCCGGGTTGACCATGGTCGATGCCGTGGTCTCGCTCGAACAGGCCGGGCACCGAGGTCCGATCGAGGTGTTCTCGCGCCATGGGCTGTTGCCGCAGGTGCGCCGCCAGCCGCCGGCCTGGAGTGATTTTCTTGCCGCCGATCCCGCGCTTCGCAGCCCCTTGCAATTGCTTCGGGCCTTGCGTGGGCAATGCCGCCAGGCTCAGGCTCAGGGCATCGACTGGCAGGCGCCACTGGATACCGTACGCGTGCATATCGCCCGGCTCTGGAGCCAGGCCAGCGATCGCCAGCGCCGGCAGTTCGTGCGTCATGTGCGGCCGTGGTGGGAGAGCCACCATCATCGCTCGCCACCCCAGGGCGCGGCCTTGCTGGCGCGCCTGGAGGAGGAGGGGCGCTTGCGGATTCACGCCGCATCGCTGCAAGGCCTGGTGTCGGCGCCGGGTGAGTCGCCGCTGATCAGCGTGCGTTTTCGTGGCCATTCGCAGGCAACCGAAGTGGCCGGCGCGGCGTTGATCAACTCCAGCGGTATTGAATACGACTGGCGCCGCGTCGATCGCCCCTTACCCCGGCAACTGCTGCAGCGCCGCCTGATCCGCCCAGGGCCGCTGGCCCTGGGGATTGCCGCCGATGCCGGTGGCGGCGTGCAGCACGCCGACGGTCAGTTCAGCGAGCGTCTGTTTGCCATGGGCCCGCCCTTGCGCGGCCTGTGGTGGGAAAGCACGGCCGTCACCGATGTTGCCTTGCAGGCCAAGGCCCTGGCACTGCGCCTGGCGGCCTTGCCGGACTAGTGGCCAGGGTCGGCGCCGGGCTCCAGCAGTTGCGGGCCCGGTCCCTGTACGCCCAATTGGTCGTCGCAATTGCGCAGCGGGCAGCTCTGCAATGACAGGCAGCCGCAGCCGATGCAGCCGTCCAGTTGGTCGCGCAGCATCAGCAGCTTGTCGATGCGCTGGGTCAGGTCCTGGCGCCACTGTTCAGACAATCGTTGCCAGTCCGCGGCCGTGGGCGCGCGCCCTGTCGGCAGGGTTTTCAAGGCTTCATGAATGGTCGCCAGGGGAATGCCCAGGCGCTGGGCCATCTTGATCACCGCCACGCGCCGCAAGGCTTCGCGCGGATAGCGTCGCTGGTTGCCGCTACTGCGGGTGCTGTGGATCAGGCCCTTGCTTTCGTAGAAGTGCAGGGCGGTGACCGCGACGCCGCTGCGGGCCGCCAGTTGGCCGACGGTCATGACCTTGTCGGTCGGGCTGGGCGTCATGCTGAAAAACCTCTTGACCTTGAGTTAACTAGAGGTTTTACCCTGCCTGCCGTCATACAGCAAGTTCAATGGCAGGGAGAGAGTGCCCATGATGGTTTCACCGCGCAGCCAGTGCTTTACCCAGATGATCGAGTTCGAAGTGACGCCCACCTACCAGCACGCCCTGGCCCGGGCGCTTGCCGAGCGCAGCGAGGAACTGGCGTTGCAGCACGCGGGGCTGGTGGGCGCCAGTGTCCAGGCCAGCGAGGACGGCAGCCGGGTACTGCAGTGTCTGCAATGGCAGTCGCGCCGCGCCTGGGAGGCAGCGGTCAGCAGCTTCGAGCAGGAACCCTTCCTGCAACTGATTCAGCAACACCAGGCCAAAGGGGTGAATTTCGCCGCCTTCCAGACCTTGAGCAGTCTTGCCCGCAACGCCACCGACGGCCTGCACTGCCAGCTGCAAGGGTCAGGAATACCAGGGTGAGTGGTGCGGGTAGCGGTCAAGACGCGCACCGATGACCATTTCGCTGACCCAGGCACTGAGGATCGAACTGTAGGCCTTCTGGCTGCGGTCGCTGGACAAGGCATGGTCGGCGCCATCGACGATCCGGTGGGTCAGGGAGTGGGCACTGACAAAGGCCGAGCGGTAACTCATCAGAGTGCTGTGGGGGACGTAGTCGTCCTGTTCGGACTCCACCAGCAACACATCCCCGGCGAACTCGGCGCACGCACCCAGGGCACGATTGTCGGCCGGGCCCAGTGAGCGCTGGCGGTAGTCGGTCAGGCGCTGGCGGTCGAGTCCATGCTTGGGGCAGGTCCAGTCGCCGTCCCAGTACAGCGCCGGCACCCGCAGGGCCAGCCACTTGACCGGGCGCAGGGTGGTGAGCAGGGTCGCCAGGTAGCCGCCGTAGCTGCTGCCGATCAGGGCGATGGCGCTGGTGTCGACCGCCGGATGGCTGACCAGCCGGTCGTAGGCGGCCACCAGGTCCGCTAGGTTCTGCGCCCGGGTGACGCTCAGGCGCTGGCTTTCGGTCTTCTCATGGCCGCGCAGGTCGAAGGTCATGCACACGCAGCCAAGCCCGGTGATCTGCTTGGCCCGTGCCAGGTCGCGCTGCTGACTGCCGCCCCAGCCGTGGACGAACAGAATGCCCGGCACCTTGTCGCCGGGGCTGACGATGGTGCCGGCGATGCATTCGTCATCGACGGGGATCTCGATGGGTTCGCTATGGATGGTCATAGTCGCGGATCCGTGCATATTTGCAGAGTCTTCCCAGCTCACGGTCGTTCCCCTGGTAGAAGATGGTCGCATCGGCAGGTGGTTCGGCGGCATCGAAGGCCTCATGGGTGGAGGCGCGCACACGGCTTAGCCCAGGGTCTGCGGCAAATGCCTGCAAGGCGAGGATCTCGGCACTGCTGGCGCCGCCGATGCGCCAGGATTGTTCGAGCACGCCGCTGCAGGGCTTGTCGTGGCTGTTCAGGCCGCGGGCGACGTCATAGTTGCGGCGCGAGGCGATGAACCCGGGAAAGCTTTGCAATGCCGCCTGCTCGTAGGTCATGGCCTGGGTGATGGCCAGGCGCAGGTGCTCCTCCAATGCCAGTTGCAGCAAGGTGTCGTAACCGCCACGGACCAGGGTCAGGTCCGAGCCGCCGTAGATCTCTTCGCCGGCATGATCACGGGTCAATTGCTGGGTGCCGTAGTAGCTGCAGAGAATGCCCGCTACCTGTACCTGGCCGACACTGAAGGTCTGCACCTGGGTCAGGTTCTCTTCCAGGGTCAGTCCCCAGAGCGCCAGTTCCTGCTCGTCCATGCCGGTCAGTGCCTGCTCCACGCCTCTCATCGAGGTGACCACGGTCTGCCCGCGTCCGGCCGTGGCCCGTACCGGCTTGATCCGCACAGGACCGTCGCGCAGCAGCAATGCCGCAGCCCGGGCCGCATCGTCCAGGCTGAACACCGTATAGCCACGCAGCAGGGCATCGCTGGCCTTGCGGGCAAAGGCATCGGTCCAGCCAAGCGGGTAACGGGCGTCAGCGGGCAACGGATGGGAGATGGCCTTGGTCGCCATGTAAGGCCGGCTCACCACACCACCGAACAGGTCGTCGCACGAGCCGATGCCCATCCTCAGGCAGCGGTCGGCATCGATCAGGGTTTCGGTCGGCAGGTAGTAGAAGTTTTCGCGTGCCGTGGGTTCGTGCAGCGGCTCGACGACCTGGGTATGGAGCAACTGCGCCAGACGCTCGGCAAGCTTGAGGTGCACGCTGTGCTCGTGCTCCGGGGTGTGGGGGCGGGTGTCGAGCAGCACAACGCCTTGCTTGCGGTCGGTCGATCGGGGCATGAACAGTTCTCCCGTACCAGGGCTGTACTCATGAGAAGGTCTGGAGGCCGGGAAGTTCAGTACCAGTAAATACAATTTTTATATGGTTATATAAATATAAGAATTCATAATTTATGGTTCTATGATGGATGGGGCAGGATAGCCTCGGGTTTTGCCTACTCTTCTTAGCGAAGCGTCTGCTTTTCCAGGCATGGACAACCAGAGAGCCTGCAGCAATGAACAATTTTCCGTTGTACTTCGACTATGCCGCCACGACACCTGTCGACGAGCGCGTCATCCAGGTGATGATCGAGTGCCTGGGCGCCTCGGGCAACTTCGGCAACCCGGCCTCCGGCTCCCATCGCTATGGTCAGCAGGCGCGCCAGGCGGTGGAGCAGGCCCGGGCCCAGGTGGCGAATCTGGTCGGCGCCGATGCCCGGCAGATCATCTGGACGTCCGGTGCCACCGAATCCAACAACCTTGCGCTCAAGGGGCTGGCCCGGGGACGCCAGGGCGGCCACATCATCACCAGCCAGATCGAACACAAGGCGGTGCTCGATACGGTCTCGCACCTGGAGCGGGACGGGTTCGAGGTGACGCGCCTGGCCCCGGACGCCCAGGGCCTGATCAGTGCCCAGGCGCTGGCCGCCGCCTTGCGCCCGGATACCTTCCTGGTGTCGCTGATGCTGGTCAACAACGAACTGGGCACGGTCAACGATGTGGCCACCCTCGGCGAGCTGGTCCGCCAACATGGCGCATTGCTGCATGTCGATGCCGCCCAGGGGGCGGGTAAACTGAGGATCGACCTCGGTCAGTGGCCGGTGGACCTCATGTCGTTCTCGGCCCACAAGGTCTATGGCCCCAAGGGCATCGGCGCCTTGTATGTCGGTGACCGGGCCAGGCCCCGGTTACAGGCGCAGATTCACGGAGGCGGACATGAGGGCGGTTTGCGCTCGGGTACCCTGGCCACTCACCAGATCGCCGGCATGGGGGCGGCCTTCGCCCTGGCGGGCGAGCTGCAGGATGAAGAAGTCCAGCGGATCGGCCAGTTGCATCGGCTGCTGCTGGAGCAGCTTGGCGACATCCCGGGCCTGGTGCTCAATGGCAGTGCCAGCCAGCGAATCGAGCATACCCTGAGCCTGACCTTCAGTGCGCAAAGCCCGGATCTTGCGAGTCTTGCCGGCACCCTGGCGTTTTCTTCGACCTCGGCGTGCAATTCGACCAGCAGCCAACCCTCCCATGTGTTGCTGGCACTGGGCCTGTCGCCACAGGACGCACGCCAGACGATCCGCCTGAGCCTCGGTCGCTACACCCGGGCCGAGGATGTCGAGAACGCAGCCAGGGCGATAAAAGCCGCGTTACAGTCCCGACCCTTCTGGACAGTTGCCGGGGGCTGAAGCCTGTTCCATTATCTGCGGCGATAACAATGGATGCCGTGGTAGCAGGAGTCAGCATGAACACTCAGTCTTCAATCCAGGTGCCGGTCAGCGCACGCCTGGCGGCAATACGTCAGGTCATGAGCCGGGAGGGGGTCGACGCCCTGTTGGTACCGTCGGCGGATCCGCATCTTTCCGAATACCTGCCGGGCTACTGGCAGGGCAGGCAATGGTTGTCCGGCTTCCAGGGGTCGGTCGGCACACTCGTGGTAACGGCGGATTTCGCCGGTTTGTGGGCCGACAGCCGCTACTGGGAACAAGCCGAGCTGGAGTTGGCCGGCAGCACCATCGAGCTGGTGAAACTGCAACCGGGCAAACCGGGGCCGTTGGACTGGCTGGCCGAGCAAACGCCGCAAGGCGGGGCGGTGGCGGTCGATGGTGCGGTCATGGCGCTGGCTTCGGCGCGCCAGTTGGAGCAGCGCCTGGCTGTTCGCAATGCCCGGCTGCTGACCGACAAGGACCTGCTCGCACAGGTCTGGAGCGACCGCCCGGAGCTGCCGGTCAACCCGGTGTATCAGCACTTGCCACCCGAGGCAACGGTGAGCCGCGCCGAGAAGCTGGCACAGCTGCGCCAGGTGCTGCGCGAGCGTGACGCCAGCTGGCATTTCATCGCCACCCTGGACGATATCGCCTGGTTGTTCAACTTGCGTGGTAGCGATGTCTCCTACAACCCGGTATTCGTTTCCTTCGCCCTGGTCAGTCAGGACCGGGCGCTGCTGTTCATTGCGCCAGGCAAGCTCGACCCGCACCTGCGCCAAGTGCTGGCGGCCGATGGCATTGAGGTGCGCGATTACGAGGCCATCCATTCGGCACTGGCCGCCATCCAGGCCGGCAGCAGCTTGCTGATCGACCCGGCGCGGGTCACCAGTGGCTTGATTGCCAGCCTGGGGGGCGAGGTGCGCCTGGTCGAAGGGCTGAATCCCACGACCCTGGCCAAGTCGCAGAAGAGCGCCGAGGACCTGCTGCACATCCGCAAGGTCATGGAGCAGGACGGCGCGGCCTTGTGCGAGTTCTTCGCCTGGCTGGAGTCGAACCTGGGGCGTGAGACGGTCACCGAGCTGACCATCGATGAGCAGCTCAGTGCCGCCCGTGCCCGGCGTCCTGGCTTCGTCTCACTGAGCTTCTCGACCATTGCCGCATTCAATGGCAATGGCGCCATGCCGCACTACCGGGCAACCGAAGCTTCCCATGCGCGAATCGAAGGCGATGGCCTGCTGCTGATCGACTCGGGCGGTCAATACCTGGGCGGCACCACCGACATCACCCGCATGGTGCCGGTAGGCACGCCGAGCCGTGCGCAGAAGCAGGACTGCACCCGCGTGCTCCAGGGCGTGATCGCCCTGTCGCGGGCGCGCTTCCCGCGGGGCATTCTTTCGCCGTTGCTCGATGCCATTGCCCGGGCGCCGATCTGGGCCGACCAGGTCGATTATGGACACGGCACCGGTCATGGGGTGGGGTACTTCATGAATGTGCACGAGGGGCCGCAGGTGATTGCCTACCAGGCAGCACCTGCGCCGCAGACCGCGATGCAGGCCGGCATGATCACTTCGATCGAGCCTGGCACTTATCGCCCGGGGCAGTGGGGCGTGCGGATCGAGAACCTGGTGTTCAATCGGGAGGCGGGGCGCAGCGAGTTCGGCGACTTCCTCGAATTCGAAACCCTGACCTTGTGCCCGATCGATACACGCTGCCTGCTACTGGAGTTGTTGAGCGAGCAGGAACGCAGCTGGCTCAATGCCTACCATCAGCAGGTTTGCGAGCGCCTGGCACCCTTGCTCGATGGAGCGGCGCTGCAGTGGTTGCGCGAGCGAACCGTGGCGCTTTAAAGCGCGAGCGTCAGCTATAAGCACAAAGGGCAGCCCATGGGCTGCCCTTTGTGTCAGATGCTCGTTATTTGCAGATGACGATCATGCTGCGGCTGGTGTAGCCGGCGGGGTTGAGCCCGAATGGGTAGTCGCCGGGCTCGGTATCGTCTTCACCAGAGCGGGCAATCACCTTGTAGTTTTTGCTGCCACAGGCTGCGCTGGCCTTGGCGTAGCACTTGTCCCAGGAGGAGGTGAGGCCGGAGCAGTTGATATGCAGGCCCTTTTTACCGCGCTTGACTTCAGTCTTTGCAGTCGCCGCGCACCCGGCGATGGCCAACACGGCCAGAATGAGCAAAATTCGTTTCATTCCCGTCCTTAAATACGTTCCGGATCTGCTGCCCGGGTCTAATTTCTATTGCGTCTTCCTGATGCTTTCGCGTCCCTGTCTTGTCAATTAGATAACTTCAAGGTTGACGTTACATGACAGCTTAAAGAGCGTGGGTGCGCGGCACAATGACCAGTTCGGATTTAAATGAAAATATTTCTCAAATCAATCGGCCGCTACCAGGGCCGGGCTTTCCTTGCGCATCGACAAGGTGGCGCCCACCGAAGCGGTAATGATTGCACCGATGGCCAACCATTGTGCAGTGGTCAACATTTCCCCGAGGAACAGTAACCCGCTCAATGCGCCGAAGGCCGGTTCGATGCTCATCAGGGTGCCGAAGGTCCTGGCGGGCATGCGCGTCAGGGCGACCATTTCCAGGCTGTAGGGCAGGGCCGTGGAGAGTACCGCAACGCCCAGGGCAATCGGGATCAGTGCCGGGGTGAGCAAGGCGCTGCCAGCGTGGGCGATGCCGATTGGCGCAACGAACAGCGCAGCGATCATGACGCCCAGTGCCGCGGTCTGTATACCGTTCTCGGCACCTGCTTTCTGACCGTACAGGATATACAGCGCCCAGCACACGCCGGCGCCCAATGCATAACTGGCACCCAGCAGGTCGATACCGCTGCCGGTCTGCCCGATCGGGACCAGCAACAAGAGCCCGACCACGGCAAGGCCGATCCAGAGGAAGTCCACTGCCCGGCGTGAGGCGTAGAGCGCCACGGCGAGAGGGCCGGTGAATTCCAGGGCCACGGCGATTCCCAATGGTACGGTGCGCAGGGACATATAGAAGAGAAGGTTCATGCCGCCCAGGGCCACGCCGTAGATGACTACGGTGCGCAGAGTGCTGGGGGTCAGTCGCGCACGCCAGGGGCGCAACAGCAGCAGCATGATGATGCTGGCGAAGATCAGGCGCAGGGTGGTGGTGCCTTGTGCACCCACCACGGGAAACATGCTCTTGGCCAGGGAGGCGCCGGATTGTATCGAAGCCATGGCGATCATCAGCAGGCCGATGGGGAACAGCGTGGCGGCCAGGCTGCGGGGTTGGGCGTTCATTGGGGATCGGTGTTCCTTATAGAGAGGGGCTGCGCTGGATGCGGTGGCTTATGATGCGCAAAGACGGAAAGTTGAGCAATATAGTGCGCATTTTTCTTTTATCGGGTTATTTTTGAATTAGCGCTTGACGCTCGATTTAATCTCTCTATAATTCGCCCCACTTCCGGCGCAGTCGAAACGGAAAACTCCTTGAGAATCA
>NZ_JALRNF010000033.1 GCF_030272895.1 Pseudomonas sp. BGr12
GATTCTCAAGGAGTTTTCCGTTTCGACTGCGCCGGAAGTGGGGCGAATTATAGAGAGATAAAACGGGGCGTCAAGGGTTTATTTCAAACTCATGACAACAAGCCGCTGACGCGCCGTTCCTATATAGAAGGGAATGCCGTTACAGCACACCCGCACCACGCAGGCGCTCGATATCCGCGCCTGCCAGCCCCAGCACTTCGCCCAGCACCTGCTCGGTATGCTCACCCAACAGCGGTGGCGCATTGCGATACTCCACCGGCGTCTCGGACAGGCGAATCGGACTGGCCACCTGCGGTACATGCCCGGCCAGCGGATGCGGAATCTCGATCGCCAGCCCCCGCGCCTTCACTTGCGGGTCGGCGAACATCTGCGCCAGATCATTGATCGGCCCACATGGCACACCGGCCTGTTCCAGTTGCGCCACCCACTCGGCAGTGGTCTTGAACACCGTTGCCTGGCGGATCAGGGGAATCAGCTCGGCCCGGTTGGCCACCCGCAGCTTGTTGGTGGCAAAGCGCGGATCATCCGCCCACTGCGGCTGACCGGCGACTTCGGCGAACTTGCGGAACTGCCCGTCGTTGCCCACTGTAAGGATGAAGTCGCCATCGGCCGTAGGAAAGTCCTGGTACGGCACGATATTGGGGTGCGCATTCCCGAGACGCTTGGGAGGCGTACCGGTGGTGAGGTAGTTCATTGCCTGGTTGGCCAGGCAGGCTACCTGCACGTCGAGCAGCGCCATATCGATGTGCTGGCCGCCACCGTCGTGGTCACGATGGGCGAGGGCGGCCAGGATCGCTACCGTCGAGTACAGACCGGTGAGAATGTCCGTCAGCGCTACACCGACCTTGACCGGCCCGGCACCTTCGTCGCCTTCAGGGCGCCCGGTCAGGCTCATCAGCCCGCCCAGCCCCTGAATCATGAAATCGTAGCCCGCACGCTTGGCATAGGGCCCGGTCTGGCCGAAGCCGGTGATCGAGCAATAGACCAGCTGTGGGTTGATCGCCTTCAGGCTTTCATAGTCCAGCCCGTAGGCGGCCAGGCCGCCCACCTTGAAGTTCTCGATCACCACATCGGACTTCGCCGCCAGCTCGCGCACCAGACGCTGGCCCTCGGGCTGAGTGAAGTCGATGGTCACCGACCGCTTGTTGCGGTTGGCCGAGAGGTAGTAAGCCGCCTCGCTGGTGTTCTCGCCGTAGGCATCCTTCAAGAAGGGCGGGCCCCAGGCGCGCGTGTCATCGCCGGTCCCCGGACGCTCGACCTTGATGACTTCGGCCCCGAGGTCAGCGAGGATCTGCCCGGACCACGGCCCGGCCAGCACTCGCGACAGATCCAGTACCCGCAGATGAGATAGCGCGCCCATGGGCTGGCTCCTTGATCAGTAGAAGGCCTGGATGCCGGTTTGCGCACGACCGAGGATCAGCGCGTGGACGTCGTGGGTACCTTCATAGGTATTGACCACTTCCAGGTTGACCAGGTGACGGGCGACGCCGAATTCGTCGGAGATGCCATTGCCACCGAGCATGTCACGGGCCAGGCGGGCGATATCCAGGGCCTTGCCGCAGGAGTTGCGCTTCATGATCGAGGTGATCTCGACGGCGGCAGTGCCTTCGTCCTTCATCCGCCCCAGGCGCAGGCAGCCTTGCAGAGCCAGGGTGATTTCGGTCTGCATGTCGGCCAGCTTCTTCTGGATCAGCTGGTTGGCAGCCAGTGGGCGACCGAACTGCTTACGGTCCAGGGTGTACTGGCGAGCGGTGTGCCAGCAGGCCTCGGCGGCGCCCAGCGCACCCCAGGAGATGCCATAACGGGCCGAGTTCAGGCAGGTGAACGGCCCCTTCAAGCCGCGCACATCCGGGAAGATGTTCTCTTCCGGCACGAAGACGTTGTCCATGACGATTTCACCGGTGATCGAAGCGCGCAGGCCGACCTTGCCGTGAATGGCCGGGGCACTCAGACCCTGCCAGCCTTTCTCCAGCACGAAACCGCGGATATCGCCGGCATCGTCCTTGGCCCAGACCACGAACACATCGGCGATCGGGCTGTTGGTGATCCACATCTTGTTGCCGGTCAGGCGATAGCCACCGTCGACTTTCTTTGCCCGGGTGATCATCGAACCCGGATCGGAGCCATGATCAGGCTCGGTCAGGCCGAAGCAGCCGATCCACTCGCCGCTGGCCAGCTTGGGCAGGTACTTCTGTTTGGTGGCTTCAGAGCCGAACTCGTTGATTGGCACCATGACCAGGGAAGACTGCACGCTCATCATCGAGCGGTAGCCGGAATCGATACGCTCGACTTCGCGGGCGATCAGGCCGTAGCACACGTAGTTCAGGCCGCTGCCGCCGTATTGTTCGGGGATGGTCGCGCCCAGCAGGCCGACTTCGCCCATTTCGCGGAAGATCGCAGGATCGGTCTGCTCATGACGGAAGGCCTCCAGCACGCGCGGGGCCAGCTTGTCCTGGGCGAACTGATAAGCGCTGTCACGCACCATGCGCTCTTCTTCAGTGAGCTGTTGGTCCAGCAACAGCGGGTCGATCCAGTTGAAGCTTGCTTTACCGGCCATGAGCGAATCCTCGAAAAATGAGACCAGAGTTGTTGTGCATTGATCCTAGGCCTGTTCCGGTGACGAGACAAACGAGGAATACGCATAGTCTTGTGATAATTTCTCACTCCGTAATGACCGGAAAGGCCATCTTTACGCCAGATTAGTGAGGTTGACGTACATGCGCCGCAAGATCCCCAGCACTGCAGCCCTGGTCTGCTTCGAGGCGGCGGCCCGCCACGAGAGCTTTACCAAGGCTTCCCAGGAACTGTCCCTGACCCAGGGCGCCGTATGTCGGCAAATCGCCGGTCTGGAGGAGTTCCTCAATGTCGAGCTGTTTCGCCGCTCGCGCCGCGGGGTGAAGCTCACCGAAGCCGGGCTTTCCTATAGCCGCCGTGTGGCTGCACAGCTCGATGCCGTGGAGCGCGACACCTTGTCGGTGATGGGCCAGCAGGGCGCCAATGTCATCGAACTGGCGGTGGTACCGACCTTCGGCACGCAATGGCTGCTGCCCAGGCTCAAGGACTTCCAGCAGCGTCACCCGGAGGTCACGGTCAACCTGACCAACCGCACCCGGCCCTTCCTGTTTGCCGATACCGACTTCGACGCCGCCATCTATTTCGGCGACGCCGACTGGCCCGGTACTCACTCTCATCGGCTGATGGGCGAAAACCCGGTGCCGGTCTGCAGCCCGTCCTGGCTGGACGGGGAAGGGCAGCTCGATGCCGGACGCATCGCCCAACTGCCGCTACTGCAGCAGACCACGCGGCCCTACGCCTGGCGCCAGTGGTTCAACAGCCTGGACATGAACGTGCCACGGGACATGACGGGGCCGCGCTATGAGCTATTCTCAATGTTGGCCCAGGCCGCCATGCACCAGATGGGCGTGGCCTTGATTCCGCCGTTCCTGATCCAGCGGGAACTGGCAGAAGGGCGCCTGGTGGTGGCCAACCGGCATGCGCTGTCGAGCATCAAGGCGTATTACCTGATGATCCCCGAGCGCAAGGTCGAGTCGGCCTCGCTGCGCGCCTTTCGTGACTGGCTGGCGGCCGAAGCCGACCGCTATGCCGCCGAACACAAGGATGACAGCTATAACCTGACCCCGTAGTCAGCAAAATTGCAACCCTACAGATATAAGGAAATGTCGCATTTCATATAACTGTTTCCCCACCCCTGCCGACACCCCTTAACCCTGCTGATTATGCGGCTTTCACAGCATAAATCGCGTTTTGAACAGCGCATTCAGCGAATTCGGCGGATTTTTTTCAAAATTTGCCGTAATCTCCCTGAAGCCCGCAGTTGACGGGCTCCAGGCATGTTCTTGCGACATTCGGTCACAGGGTGACTTGTAGTTTAGATCTCGTCACCCTTCAAAACTGGTTGAAGACGCTCAGGAATCACCTGCAAAATGCCGCGCCCCGCCTGAATTCGGCGGGATCGTGCTGATCGGCCGCCCCAGCTGCACCATCCGCAGTGCGCTGGTTTACCTACAAAAGATCACGCAGGAGATTTGACGTGCACATTGGTGTTCCTCTCGAAACGCAGACGGGCGAAACACGGGTTGCTGCAACCCCCGAAACCATCAAGAAACTGGTGGGGCAGGGGCATAAGGTCACCGTCCAGAGCGGCGCCGGCATCAACGCCAGCGTTCCGGACAGTGCCTATGAAGCAGCAGGCGCCATTATTGGCAGCGCCGCCGATGCGTTTGGTGCTCAACTGATTCTTAAAGTTGTAGCACCCAGCGACAGCGAACTGGCCCTGATCAAGAGTGGCACCGTCCTGGTGGGGATGCTCAACCCGTTCAACAACGCCATCATTGCCAAGATGGCCGAATGCGGCATTACCGCCTTTGCCCTCGAAGCCGCGCCGCGCACCTCGCGGGCGCAGAGCCTCGACGTGCTGTCCTCGCAGGCCAACATCGCCGGCTACAAGGCCGTGCTGCTGGCTGCCCACCACTATCCGCGCTTCATGCCGATGCTGATGACCGCCGCCGGCACCGTCAAAGCCGCGCGCGTGCTGATTCTCGGTGCCGGCGTGGCCGGGCTGCAGGCCATCGCCACGGCCAAGCGCCTGGGTGCGGTGATCGAGGCCTCGGACGTGCGTCCGGCGGTGAAGGAGCAGATCGAGTCGCTGGGCGCCAAGTTCATCGATGTGCCGTACGAGACCGATGAGGAACGCGAGTGCGCCGAAGGCGTCGGCGGCTATGCCCGTCCGATGCCGGCCAGCTGGATGCAGCGTCAGGCCCAGGCCGTGCACGAGCGCGCCAAACAGGCCGATATCGTCATCACCACCGCACTGATCCCCGGCCGCAAGGCGCCGACCCTGCTCAGCGCCGAAACCGTGGCGCAGATGAAGCCAGGCTCGGTAGTCATCGACCTCGCGGCCGCCCAGGGTGGCAACTGCCCGCTGACCGTCGCCGACCAGGTGGTGGTGGAGCAGGGCGTGACCATCGTCGGCCCGACCAACCTGCCGGCGCAGGTGGGTGCCGACGCCTCGGCGCTGTATGCACGCAACCTGCTCGACTTCATGAAGCTGCTGTTCGACAAGGACGGCACGCTGGTGATCAACCTCGAAGACGATATCGTCGCCGCGTGCCTGATGTGCCGCGACGGCCAGATCATCCGCAAGAACGGATAAGGAGCCAGACAATGGAAGACATGCTGATCTCTCACGGCGTCTATAACCTGATCATTTTCGTGCTGGCGATCTACGTCGGTTATCACGTGGTGTGGAACGTCACCCCGGCACTGCATACCCCCCTGATGGCGGTTACCAACGCCATTTCCGCCATCGTCATCGTCGGCGCCATGCTGGCCGCCGCCCTGACCGTTACGCCGCTGGGCAAAGTCATGGGCACCCTGGCGGTGGCCCTGGCAGCGGTCAACGTATTCGGTGGTTTCCTGGTCACCCGGCGCATGCTGGAGATGTTCAAGAAGAAAGCCGCAAAGGCTGAGGGGAAGCAGTAATCATGAGCATGAACCTGGTAACACTTCTCTACCTTGTCGCCTCGGTGTGCTTCATCCAGGCGCTCAAGGGCCTGTCGCACCCGACCACGTCGCGACGCGGCAATCTGTTCGGCATGCTCGGCATGGCCCTGGCGATCGTCACCACCGTCGGTCTGATCTACAAGCTCGGCGCGGAACTGGCCAGCGATGGCATCGGCTACGTGATCGTCGGCCTGCTGGTGGGCGGTACGGCGGGCTCGATCATGGCCAAGCGCGTTGAAATGACCAAGATGCCTGAGCTGGTAGCCTTCATGCACAGCATGATCGGTCTGGCCGCGGTGTTCATCGCCATTGCCGCCGTGGTCGAACCACAGTCGCTGGGCATCGTCTCCAGCATCAGCGATCCGATCCCGACCGGTAACCGCCTGGAGCTGTTCCTCGGTGCTGCCATCGGTGCGATCACCTTCTCCGGTTCGGTCATCGCCTTCGGCAAGCTCTCGGGCAAGTACAAGTTCCGCCTGTTCCAGGGCGCACCGGTACAGTTCAGCGGCCAGCACAAGCTGAACCTGATCCTGGGCCTGGCGACCATTGGCCTGGGGCTGATCTTCACCTTCACCGGCAGCTACAGCGCCTTTGCCCTGATGCTGATCCTGGCGTTCGTCATGGGCGTGCTGATCATCATCCCGATCGGCGGCGCCGACATGCCGGTGGTGGTGTCGATGCTCAACAGCTACTCGGGCTGGGCGGCGGCCGGTATCGGCTTCTCGCTCAACAACTCGATGCTGATCATTGCCGGCTCCCTGGTCGGTTCGTCCGGTGCCATCCTCTCGTACATCATGTGCAAGGCGATGAACCGTTCGTTCTTCAACGTGATCCTCGGCGGCTTCGGTGGCGCGGCAGATGCCGGCGGCCCGGCGGGCGCCCAAGAAGCCCGTCCGGTGAAATCCGGCTCGGCCGACGACGCGACCTTCCTGCTGAGCAACGCCGATTCGGTGATCATCGTCCCTGGCTACGGCCTGGCGGTGGCCCGCGCCCAGCACGCGCTCAAGGAACTGACCGAGAAGCTGACCCACAACGGCGTGACCGTGCGGTACGCGATCCACCCGGTGGCAGGACGCATGCCCGGGCACATGAACGTACTGCTGGCCGAAGCCGAAGTGCCGTACGACCAGGTGTTCGAGATGGAGGACATCAACTCCGAGTTCGGCCAGGCCGACGTGGTGCTGGTGCTCGGCGCCAACGACGTGGTCAACCCGGCCGCCAAGAACGATCCGAAGTCGCCGATCGCCGGCATGCCGATCCTCGAAGCCTTCAAGGCCAAGACCATCATCGTCAACAAGCGCTCCATGGCCAGCGGCTATGCCGGCCTTGATAACGAGCTGTTCTACCTGGACAAGACCATGATGGTCTTCGGCGACGCCAAGAAGGTCATCGAAGACATGGTCAAGGCTGTCGATTAAGACAACTCCAGCCTGTGACAATAAGCCCCAGCGCGGTACCGGCTGGGGCTTTTTCGTCCCCAGCCAGCCGACAGAAGGCTCTATTTCAAGGCTTCGCATTCGACCTTGGTCGTGGGACGCGGCGTTGCTAAATCACTAGACTGCGCATCTAGCTTTAGTAGCCCGAGATAACAATCCATGTACCGTGATCGTATCCGCTTGTCCTCCCTGCACAGCAAGGTAATGAGTGCGGCTGATGCCGCTGGCCTGATCCAGGACGGCATGACCGTCGGCATGAGCGGCTTTACCCGCGCCGGCGAAGCCAAGGCCGTGCCCCATGCGCTGGCCGAACGCGCCAAGCAGTCGCCCCTGCAAATCAGCCTGATGACCGGTGCCAGCCTGGGCAACGACCTCGACAAACAACTGACCGAAGCCGGTGTACTGGCCCGTCGCATGCCGTTCCAGGTCGACAGCACCCTGCGCAAGGCCATCAACGATGGCAAGGTCATGTTCATCGACCAGCACTTGTCGGAAACTGTCGAGCAACTGCGCAACCAGCAACTGAAGCTGCCGGACATCGCGGTCATCGAAGCGGTCGCCATCACCGAGCAGGGCCACATTGTGCCGACCACCTCGGTGGGCAACTCGGCCAGCTTCGCGATCTTCGCCAAACAGGTGATCGTCGAGATCAACATGGCGCACAATGCCAACCTCGAAGGCCTGCACGACATCTATATCCCGACCTACCGTCCGACCCGCACGCCGATCCCGCTGGTAAAAGCCGATGACCGCATCGGCAGCACCGCGATCCCGATCGACCCGGCCAAGATCGTCGGCATCGTCATCACCGAGCAGCCGGACTCGCCGTCCACTGTGCTGCCGCCGGATGACGAAACCCAGGGCATCGCCAACCACCTGATCAACTTCCTCAAGCAGGAAGTGGCGGCAGGGCGCATGACCAACAAGCTCGGCCCGCTGCAGGCCGGTATCGGCAGCATCGCCAACGCGGTGATGTGCGGCCTGATCGACTCGCCGTTCGAAGACCTGACCATGTACTCCGAAGTACTGCAGGACTCGACCTTCGACCTGATCGACGCCGGCAAGCTGAGCTTCGCCTCGGGCAGCTCGATCACCCTGTCGACCCGTCGCAACGCCGATGTGTTCGGTAACCTGGAGCGCTACAAGGACAAACTGGTCCTGCGCCCGCAGGAAATCTCCAACCACCCTGAAGTGGTGCGTCGCTTAGGGATAATCGGCATCAACACCGCCCTCGAGTTCGACCTGTACGGCAACGTCAACTCCACCCACGTCTGCGGCACGCGGATGATGAACGGCATCGGTGGCTCCGGCGACTTCGCCCGCAACGCCCACCTGGCGATCTTCGTCACCAAGTCCATCGCCAAGGGCGGCGCGATCTCCAGCGTGGTGCCGATGGTCAGCCACGTCGATCACACCGAGCACGACGTCGACATCCTCGTCACCGAGCAAGGCCTGGCCGACCTGCGTGGCCTGGCGCCACGGGAACGTGCGCGGGTGATCATCGACAACTGCGTGCACCCAGACTACCGCGAGGCGCTGAACGACTACTTCACCCGCGCCTGCGAGAAGGGCGGGCATACCCCGCACATCCTGCGCGAAGCCCTGGCCTGGCACGAAAACCTGGAAGAAACCGGGCGCATGCTCGCCAGCTAAGCCACACAGTACTCAGCCGACGACGTGCAATGCGCGTCGGCTGAGCAACTGACACAGTTAAACTTTCACAAACTGTTCTACTGTACCGGTGATTTCACCCCGGTTTTCCGCTCGCACCTTCCCCAACCTGACAAAAACGCACCATACAGGTGCAGACCAGTACAGTTACGCCTGTTTCGAGTGCAACAGTGCCTCAAAACAGTTAACTGGACCATCACAATGTAGGTGAACTGTATCTACTGTTCTGGACGACAGAGGAGGATCATTGGCATCAGTTAAATCACTACCTAATGCCGCCACAAGCGGAAGGATGACACATCATGGAACGTACCCTCAGTTCCGGTCTCGTTTTCGAAAGCTCCACCGAACAATCCAAAGCTGCACTGCCACTGCGCCTGCTGGCCAACCTGATGCTCTGGCAACGCCGCATCGCCAGCCGCCACCAGCTGGCTCGCCTGGATTCGCGCCTGCTGGCCGACGCTGGCATCAGCGAAGCACAGCGCTACGAAGAGCTGAGCAAGCCGTTCTGGCGTTGATGCAGGGCTCGCCGGCCAAGGCCGGCACCTCGAATTCTCCAAAACCCGTCGCAGGTGACTGCTGACGGGTTTTGTCGTTCTGGAGCCGCGGAATAGAGCGGCTGGCAACGTGACAGGTACAGTTTTAAAAGAGTTATTTTTGACAGGTACAGTTGATAAAATTCGCTATTATCCTGTCTAAGCCACAGACACAATCGCGTGATACCCTTGAAGCACCCAGTTTGGTAAACAAGTAGCGTAACCAGCTGAGTGTGCGTCCGACACACAGAAACAGCTTAATCAGGAGATCGACCATGTTCCGTTCCCGCTTGTTTGGCGCCGCCGTGCTGCTGGCCCTGGCTTCCACCGCCAACGCCACCAGCTTCGTGGTGACCACCGATGCCGTGGTAGGCGCCGTTGCCGCCTCCACCGACGCCACCTCCGATGTGTCCTCGTCGTTCCGCGACGACAAGATCGTGCGCGCTGCCCGTGACGACGCTGCCAGCTTCGTTGCCAGCCAGGGCGATATCCGCGGCGTGAAGCTCGAAAGCGCGTTCGCCCACATCCGCCAGCAGGCCCCAGGCTTGCAAGCCAGCGACGCCCAACTGGCCCAGGCCATCCTGGCACTCTGAAGGTGCCCGCCGCCGGTTTCAGCATGTAACACCATGCAATGAAACCGGGCTCCCTGCGCTGGTCCCGGCCAGCGCATTGGGATAGCCTTTGCCGCCGGATCAACCTGCCTGCGAGCGTCATGCGTTATCTGTCACCAGCAAGGTGACCTCGGCGCCCTTCGATAACAAACTGTTGCTCGATGCCCATGATGACGCCGCCGTGTTCCTCGCCAGCGACGGACAACTGCGCGGTGCCCTGCTGCAGGCCGCCTTGAGCCGGTTGCGCCTGGACCACCCCCAACTTCATGGTGGCAACCTTGAACTGGCGCAAGCAATTCTCGTCCAATGATTACCCTGTTCCTTCCGGAGATGTTCCATGCGTAACCCGCTGATTGCCGCCACCCTAGGCCTTCTGTTGCTGGCCGATGTAGCCCAGGCGCAAACCCTGGTGGCCACCAGCAACATTATCGTGCGCGCTTTCGGTCGCTCGATCGACTTCACCTCCGATACCACCACCTCGATCCGCGACTCCAAGGTCGTGCGCGAAGCCCGCGACGATGCGGCCAGTTATGTCGCCAGCCGCGGTGAAATCCGTGGTGCCCAGCTGGAAGCCGCATTCGACACCCTGCGCCAGCGTGTGCCTGAAGCACGCGAGGCCAGCGACCAGGTACTGGCCGAAGCCATCCTCGCCCTGTGAAGACCCTGCGCGCCTGGCTGCTGGGCGGCCTGCTGATCCTGTTGGGCGGCCCCGCACTGGCCGACCTGCGACTGCACCTTGAAACCGACGGGCTGACACCCGCCCAGCAGGACGCCAGCCAGGCGCTGCTGGATGAGGCGCTGCGAGCGCTGCCGCCCAGTTTCAAGACCCGCCTGGACCGGCGTATCCGCGTCAGCTGGGGCACGAAAATGCCCGAAGACGCTTACGGCCAGGCATCGCTGGTATCCACCCTCGAGCTCAACCGTAAGTTGCTGCCCGCACTCACCGATGGCAGCGCCGCCACCAGCAAGACCGGCCGCCCCCATGGCACCGTGCGCCAGGAACTGCTGGCCACCGTGCTGCACGAACTGACCCATATCTATGACCGCGCCCGGCTCTGGCAGGGTGACGAGCGACGCCTGATCAGCCAGTGTGCCCGGCAGTTGAACAGCCTGGGCAAGGTCGGCCTGCCGGAGCAGTGCCGTGGCCAGACTGAACGACGCTTCACCCTCAGCGACGATCCGCGCCTGCTTGACCTGGCCGGCTGGCCGCAGTACGTGGGCCGGCGAGGGGAGCGCGAACAGCACAACCGCCAGGTGGCGCGCAGCCCCGACAGCTATGAGCTGAGCAGCCCCAAGGAATTCGTTGCGGTCAATATGGAGTACTTCCTCCTTGACCCCAGCTTCGCCTGCCGGCGACCTGCACTGCAGGCCTACCTCAAGGCGCATTTTGACTGGGCGCCGGAGCATCCGGCCTGCCCGCAGGCACTGCCGTTCCTCAATGCCGGCAACGACTTTGCCAAAGCGCCGTTAGGGGAGATCGATCCGGAGCGGGTCTACTCGGTGGACTACCTGCTGGCCGAGGCCAACCAGAACTGGGTCAGCCGCTGGGGCCACAGCATGCTGCGCCTGGTGATCTGCGCCCCGGGACGTCCGCGCGGGCCGGACTGCCGCCTCGACCTCGACCAGCACCTGGTGCTGTCGTACCGGGCCTTCGTCAACGATGTACAGCTGTCGAGCTGGGACGGACTGACCGGCGCCTACCCGTCACGCCTGTTTGTCCTGCCCCTGGCCCAGGTCATCGACGAATACACCAAGACCGAACTGCGCAGCCTTGCCTCGATCCCGCTCAAGCTCGATCGCAACGAGGTGGAAAGCCTGGTTCGCCAGGCGGCCGAGATGCATTGGAGCTACGACGGCAACTACTACTTCCTGTCCAACAACTGCGCGGTGGAAACCCTCAAGCTGCTGCGCAGCGGCACGGACAACCCGCGCCTGGCGGACCTGGACAGCATCATGCCCAATGGCTTGCTGGAGGTGCTGCAAGGACGCGGGCTGGCGGATGCCAGCGTGCTCGACGATCCGCGCGAGGCGCTGCGCCTGGGCTATCGCTTCGACTCCTACCGCGACCGCTACCAGGCGATGTTCCTGGTGCTCAAGCAACAGTTGCCGATTCCCCAGGACAGTGTCGAAGCCTGGCTGGAGCAATCTGCCCGGCAGCGCCAGCAATGGTTCCCACAGGCCGACCTGCGCACCAGCGCCGCCTTGCTCCTGCTGGAACAAGCCAGCCTGCGCCGGCAACTGCTGCTGGCCCAGGACGAAGTCAAACAGCGCTACCTGACCGGACGGGAGGCCAACGACGCCAGCGTGTCCAAGGCCAACAGCACCCTGCAGCAGATCCTCGCCAACAGCGGTTTTCTCAGCCGCCCGGCAGAGCTGCTCGGCAGCAAGGGCTACGGATTGCCACAAGCGAGCGAGCGCACGCTGCTGATCAACGAGTCCAGCCAGCGGCAGAAGCAGTTACAGACCCTCAGCGCCGACCTGGACAAAGAGGTACGCGCGCTGCTCGGCCCGGAGCGGGCGGCGGAAATTGCTGCGGTCGAAGCCAACATCAAGCAGGTCGGTGAACACCTGCGTGCCCTGCACAAGGCCGCTGGCGGCTTGCAACTGCCCTGAGGCTAGAGGGTTTCCCCCGGCTCACCTGGCAGTTTCTCATCCAGGTGTAGCCAGGGTAGGCGATTGGCAGTCCAGATATGCCGCTTCGGCTCGGCCAGCTCCGGCCGATCCAGAGTGGTGACGGTAATGTCGATGGTTTCCGGGCTCAGGTCCGTGGTCAGCGCCACATGCGCCCCGCAGCGGCTACAGAAGTACCTCACGCAGCTGGGTGAGGAGTCATAGCGTTGCGGTGTGCCGCTGAGCCACTGGAAATCTGCACAGGGCAGGGTCAGCCAGGTGATCAGCAGGCCGCCACTGACCCGTCGGCAGACCGAACAATGACAGTGGGCAACATCCGACAACGACCCTTGAATCCGGTAGCGCAGGGCGCCGCAATGGCAGCCCCCTTCGTAGGTATTGCGCATCGCTTCCTCCTCCAGGCCGCAGGCCGATAGCCAACAATGCGCCTCTCGTCGCCTTTCGGCCAGCGAAAGCTGGCTGAAAGCTTGCCGACTTAGGATTGCCTCCACTACCGGCACAGACCGGTCAGCCAGGGCGCCTGCTTTCTCCTGCAGCGCCCGGCCCAATTAACAACAACAATGGTGATTCCGATGTCCGCTTACAACCGCCTCTTCGCTGCACACCCTCCGCGACTCCCTGCACCGCGCCTCGCGCGCTGATCCGCCCGACTCGTTCCCCCTTTTCGACGCGATACGCCTGGAGTACGCCCATGCTGACCTTCCTCGGCTTTGCCATGGTCATCACCTTCATGTACCTGATCATGACCAAGCGCCTGTCGGCCTTGATCGCCCTGATCCTGGTACCGATCCTGTTCGCCCTGTTCGGCGGCTTCTCGGGCGAAATCGGCCCGATGATGCTGCAAGGCATCACCAAATTGGCCCCGACCGGGGTGATGCTGATGTTCGCCATCCTGTATTTCGGCCTGATGATCGACTCCGGCCTGTTCGACCCGGCCGTGCGCAAGATCCTCAAGCTGGTCAAGGGTGACCCGCTGAAGGTCTCGGTCGGCACTGCCGCGCTGGCCCTGATCGTCTCGCTCGATGGCGACGGCGCCACCACCTACATGATCTGCGTGGCCGCCATGCTGCCGCTGTACAGCCGCCTGGGCATGAGCCCACGGATCATGGCCGGCCTGATCATCCTCGCCGGCGGGGTGATGAACATGACCCCCTGGGGCGGCCCGACCGCCCGCGCCGCCAGCGCCCTGCATGTCGACCCTTCGGATATCTTCGTGCCAATGATCCCGGCCATGCTCTTCGGCGTGGTGGCGATCCTGGGTATTGCCTACATGTACGGCAAGCGCGAGCGTGCACGCCTGGGTGAACTGCACCTGCCGGGTGACGAAATCGACCACAGCGAAATCAGCGTGTCGCAGTTCCCTGAAGCGCGCCGGCCGAAAATGCTCTGGTTCAACGGTGCCCTGACTGCCGCCCTGATGGTCGCCCTGATCGCCGGTCTGCTGCCGCTGCCGGTACTGTTCATGGTCGCCTTCAGTATCGCCATGATCGTCAACTACCCCTGCCTGCAGCAGCAGAAGGACCGCGTTGCGGCTCACGCCGGTAGCGTGCTGGCAGTGGTCGGGCTGATTTTCGCCGCGGGTATCTTCACCGGCATCCTGTCGGGCACCGGCATGGTCGAAGCCATGTCCAAGAGCCTGCTGGCGGTGATCCCGGATGCCCTGGGCCCGTACCTGGCGGTGATCACCGCGATCGTCAGCATGCCGTTCACCTTCTTCATGTCCAACGACGCCTTCTACTACGGTGTTCTGCCGGTACTCGCGGAAGCGGCCAGCCACTACGGTATTTCACCGGTGGAAATGGCCCGTGCGTCGATCGTCGGCCAGCCGGTACACCTGCTCAGCCCGCTGGTACCCTCTACCTACCTGTTGGTGGCCCTGGCCGGTATCGAGTTCGGCGATCACCAGCGCTTCACCCTGAAGTGGGCAGTGCTGGTCTGCCTGTGCATAATGCTCGCCGCGCTGCTCATGGGAATTTTCCCCCTGTTCAGCAGCCTATAAGACAACAGGTTCATCCAATCGCAACGCGCCCCTTGCCCGGGCGCGTTGCACTTATCGCGCGAAGGAATACACATGGAATGGCTGACCAGCCCAGAGATCTGGGTTGCCTTTTTTACCCTGACGGCCCTTGAGATCGTTCTTGGCATCGACAACATCATCATGATCTCGATCCTGGTCAGCCGCATGCCCAAGCACATGCAGCAGCGCACCCGGATTTTCGGCCTGGCCCTGGCCATGGTCACCCGTATCCTCCTGCTGCTGTCGATCACCTGGGTCATGCGCCTGACGGCCGACCTGTTCGTGATCTTCGAGCAGGGTATTTCCGGTCGCGACCTGATCCTGTTCTTCGGCGGCCTGTTCCTGCTGTGGAAAAGCTCCCAGGAGATCTACCACGGCCTGGAAGGCGAAGATGAAAGCCAAGAGGAGCCGACCGGCAAGGGTGGCAAGTTCCTCTACACCATCATCCAGATCGCCATCATCGACATCGTGTTCTCCCTCGACTCGGTGATCACCGCGGTGGGCATGGTCTCCCACGTACCGGTGATGATCGCTGCGATCATCGTGGCCGTCCTGGTGATGATGCTCTGCGCCGGCACCATCAGCAATTTCATCGACAAGCACCCGTCGCTGAAGATGCTCGCCCTGTCGTTCCTGATCGTGGTCGGTACCGTGCTGATCGCCGAAGCCTTCGACGTGCACGTGCCAAAAGGCTACGTCTATTTCGCCATGGCCTTCTCCCTGGCGGTCGAGGCCATCAACATCAAGATGCGCTCGGCCATCGCCCGCAAGAAAAACCAGGAGCAGGGCGAGCCTGTGAAACTTCGCAAGGACATTCCTGGTCAGTAAGCAACATGCACCTGCAAAAAGGGTCCTGCGGGGCCCTTTTTGCTTTTCTTTCATGACGGTTTAGTTTCAAAGGCCGCGCCGGCTATGCGATGCTGGCGCCCTGGCTTGTGGCCAACTACAGCTTAAGTGAGCACTGGAAAAAACGCCTGCAATCAGGCCAGGCTCACGGCGCCATCCATTGGCCCCGCTTGGGGCATGTATAACAGGGGCCTGTTCAATGCTGACCCTGCTCAATCTGCTCTCCGCCGTGGCGTTGCTGATCTGGGGCACGCACATCGTGCGCACGGGAATTCTGCGGGTCTTTGGCTCCAACCTGCGGCGTGTGCTGAGCCAGAACATGGCCAGGCGGCCGCTGGCCTTCGTCGCCGGTATCACCGTGACCGCCATGGTCCAGAGCAGCAACGCCACGGCGATGCTGGTGACGTCCTTCGTCGGCCAGGGCCTGATGTCTCTGACCCCGGCCTTGGCGATCATGCTCGGCGCCGATGTCGGTACCGCGCTGATGGCGCGGGTTCTCACCTTCGATCTGTCGTGGCTGTCACCGCTGCTGATATTTCTCGGGGTGATCTTCTTTCTTTCCCGCAAGCAGACCCGCGCCGGCCAGCTGGGTCGCGTCAGCATCGGCCTGGGCCTGATCATCCTCGCCCTGCAACTGATCGTCGAAGCCGCAGCGCCCATTACCCAGGCCCAGGGCGTGAAGGTGCTGTTCGCCTCATTGACTGGCGATATCCTGCTCGATGCCCTGGTCGGTGCGCTGTTCGCCCTGATTTCCTATTCCAGCCTGGCGGCCGTGCTGCTGACCGCCACCCTGGCCGGTGCCGAGCTGATCAGCCTGCCGGTGGCCATCGGCCTGGTCATTGGCGCGAATATCGGCAGCGGCCTGCTGGCGTTTCTCAGCACCAGCATGCAGAACGCGGCCGGGCGCCAGGTGGCCCTGGGCAGCCTGCTGTACAAGCTGATCGGCCTGGTGCTGATCATCCCGGTGCTCAACCCGCTGGTGCGCTGGATGGACGGTCTGAGCTTCAGTCCCCAGGAACTGGTGATCGGCTTCCACCTGCTCTACAACACTTTGCGCTGCCTGCTGATGTTGCCAACCGTGACGCCGATGGCACGTGTCTGCAGCTGGTTGCTGCCGGAACGCGCCGAAACCAACGGCCGCGCCCGCCCCCGTCACCTGGACCCGGCAGCCCTCGGCACCCCCAGCCTGGCCCTGGCCAACGCCGTCCGCGAGACCCTGCGCGTAGGCGACCTGATCGACAACATGCTCGATGCCATGCAGGGCGCGCTCAGTGGCACCCACACGGCCATGACCCAGCAAGTACGCAGCCTGGGCGAAGATGTCGAGGCATTGAACAACGCCATCAAACTGTACCTGGCGCAGATGCCCCGCGAAGACCTCAGTGACCAGGACAGCAAGCGCTGGGCCGAAATCATTGAACTGGCGATCAACCTGAAGCTTGCCAGCGACCTGATCGAGCGCATGCTGCGCAAGGTCCAGCAGCAGAAAACCGCGCAACGCCGGGAGTTTTCCGATGTCGGCCTGGAGGAACTGAGCGGGCTGCACAGCCAGTTGCTCGCCAACCTGCGCCTGGGCCTGTCGGTGTTTCTCAGCGCCGACCCGGAGAGTGCGCGCCAGTTGCTGCGGGAAAAACGTCGTTTTCGCGCCCAGGAAAGGCGCCTGACCCACGCCCATGTCAGCCGGCTGCAACGTAAAGTGGTGCAAAGTATCGAGACCAGTGCCTTGCACCTGGAGCTGATTGCCGATATGAAGCGTTTGAACTCCTTGTTCTGCAGCAGTGCCTACGTTGTATTGGGCGGCTCCGATACCGGTGGCCTGCTGCTCGACAGCGTGCCGGACGATGCCCATTCACCTTGACCGCTACTCTCAACGAACTCCCGCAAGGAAGCTCGCCATGCGTTGCCTGATGTTCCTGTGCCTGCTGCTGGGCGCCATGCC
Source organism: Pseudomonas sp. BGr12 (assembly GCF_030272895.1). GTDB lineage: Bacteria > Pseudomonadota > Gammaproteobacteria > Pseudomonadales > Pseudomonadaceae > Pseudomonas. The sequence continues at coordinate 17,211 of NZ_JALRNF010000033.1, forward strand.
CGGCTTTGCCCTCGACCGCTCAAAGGTCGAAGGCTACCTACTGCCCAACGGCCTGCAGGTGCTGCTCAAACCAGGCTATGAACGCAACCATGTATCGATCCGCCTGGTGGTCGGTGTCGGCTTCGACGACTTCCCCTGTGAGCAGCAGGAACTGCCGCACTTGCTGGAACACCTGCTGTTCAGTGGCATCGACGACGCCGGCGAAGGTGGCCTGGAAAAACGCATGCAGGCCCTGGGCGGGGAGTGGAACGCCTACACCAGCAGCGCCGACACCACCTTCGTCATCGAAGCCCCCGCGCGCAACCAGCGCAAGGTGCTCGACCTGCTGCTGGCGGTGATCAAGGACACCAGGTTCGATGAAAAGGCCCTGGCGCTGTCGAAGAAGATCGTCGAGCGTGAGGACGGCGGCCACTATTCGCACCTGCAGCGCTGGCTGGATCGCCAGGACCTGGGCCACCGTGCCAGTGACCAGCTGGCCGTGGAGCTGGGGCTCAAGTGCGCCGAGCGCTCGGCGGTCGCCGACATGACCCTGGAGCAGGTCAACAACCTGCGCCAGCACTGGTATGCCGCCAACAACATGAGCCTGATCGTGGTCGGTGGCCTGGACAAACTGCTGCCGGCCTATCTGGAGCGCACCTATGCCCACTTGCAGCCGGCTGAACCTGGCGAACGCCGGACCCTGGACGGGGTTACCCACAAGGCCGAAGCCCGGCGCGAACTGATCCGCGGCTGGGTCGGCGACAGCGCGAAGCTGCATTGGCTGTTCCTTGAGCCGGTGCTGGACAATGAACACGGCCAGACCTACGACCTGCTGCAGCATTATCTGGACTGGGCCCTGTATGAAGAACTGCGGCTCAAGCATGGCCTGTCCTACGGGCCGACCAGCCAGCGGGAGAGCTTCGGCGACACGGGCATGATGAGCCTCAATGCCGACCTGGACCGCGCCGACATCAAGCGGGCCGAGCAGGTGCTGGGCGACATGCTCGATCAACTGCGCAAGAACGGCCTGGACCCTGTGACCTTCCAGCGGGTCAAGCAAGCGACGATCGACCGCGAAGCCTGGACCACCCAGGGCAATGCGGCCCTGGCGGATTACTACTGGGGCGGATTGAACGACTACCTCGACGGTCGCTTCTCCGATCCGGTGCGCACCCTGCGCCGGGTCAGCCTTGAAGATGCCAACCAGGCCTTGCGCCAGCTGCTGGCCAAGCCCGGGTATGTGCGTATCGAGCAGCCGTTGATCAGCTATGACGCACTCTATGGCCTGGTCGCCCTACTGGTGGGACTGATTCTGGCGGGTGGCGTGATCTGGAGCCGACGCCGCAATACACGGTAGGAGCGGGCTGGCCCCGCGATGCGATGTAACCTGCAGACCGCAATCGCGGGGCAAGCCCGCTCCTACAGGTCGATCGCAGCGTACTGTCATCGTGCTATCGGGTATCCTGTTGGCGTTTTTCCTCACTCTGCGAACACCCTGATGCCTCATTTCCTCCAGCGCCTGCTCGAACTGATCAAGCGTTACCCCGGAGTCATCGCCCTCGGCGGTTTCATTTCCGGTATTGCCAGCTTCATTCTGGTCGACCGCCAGGAAGGCCTGGCCAGCTGGATCGCCATCCTGATGCTGATCAGCTGGATCTGGCTGATGCTGGAAAACACCTTCACCCAACTGTTCGCCAAGGTGTTCAAGCGCGAGATCCCGCAGCCGTTGCTGCGCTATGCCACGCAGATGATCCACCAGGAAAGTCTGTTCTTCGTCTTGCCGTTCTTCTTCGTCACCACCACCTGGAACAGCGGCCAGCTGGTGTTTACCGGCCTGCTGGGCGCCGCCGGGCTGATCTCGATCATCGACCCGCTGTACTACAAGTGGCTGGCCCCGCGGCGCTGGCTGTTCCTCGCCCTGCATACCCTGACCCTGTTCGCCGCGCTGCTCACCGCGCTGCCGATCATCCTGCACCTGACCACCTCGCAGAGCTTCAAGCTGGCCCTGGGCATCGCCATGCTGCTGTCGTTCCCCAGCCTTGCCAGCAGTTTCCCGATCAGCCACTGGCGACGTGGGGCGATGCTGGTGGTGATGACCCTCGCGGTGGGCGCCAGCGGCTGGCTGCTGCGCTCCTGGGTGCCGCCTGCCACCTTGTGGATGACTGAAGTGGCGGTCAGCACCCAGGTCGAGAACCGCACGCCCGGCAAGCCCCTTGAACAGATCAAGGCCAGCGAAATACGCGCAGGGCTGTATGCATTCACCGCGATCAATGCGCCGCGCGGCCTGAACGAGCGCATCTACCATGTCTGGCGCTTCAACGGCAAAGAGGTCGACCGCATTGCCCTGGACATCCACGGCGGGCGCAAGGAAGGCTACCGGGCCTGGACCCACAAGCAGAATTTCCCGGGTAATCCCGTGGGCCGCTGGCAGGTCCAGGTGCTGACCGAAGATGGCCAGGTCATCGGCGTGCTGCGTTTTCGCGTGATTGACGATGGTCAAGCACCCGCCAGCCAGTAGCGCTATGCTCTGAGGCGGCGCAGTGCCGCGCCGCCAGACTGCATGGAGCCTATGATCAACTCGCCTGGCGCATTACTGGACACCTCGAGCACCCCGGCACGGCTACGGATCGTGGGTGACTGGACCCTGGCCCACTACGCCGATCTCAAGCAGCACAGCGCCAACCTGCTGGGGCACTATGAGCCCGACACCGAAATCGACCTCAGCCAGCTCGGCCGCCTGGATACCGCAGGCGCCGCCTTGCTGGTCGAACTGCTCGGCCCCGAGCGCCTGGCGCGCCTGAGCGAAACAACGCAACTGCCCGAGGCCAGCCGCGCGCTGCTGCAGACGGTGTATTGCTCGGTGCAGGACTACTGTATTCCGGAAAAACAGCCAGAACAGTCCGTGCTGATCCAGCTGCTCAGCCGCATTGGCTGCGCGGTGGATACCCTCTGGCAGGACTCCCTGCAGATCCTCGGTTTTATCGGCCTGATCCTGCAGACCCTGGTGCTGCGCCTGTTCCAGCCGCGGCGCTGGCGGGTGACCTCGGTGGTCGCCCACATTGAACAGACCGGCCTGGATGCTGCCCCGATCGTTGCCTTGCTGACGTTCCTGGTCGGCGCCGTCGTGGCCTTTCTCGGTGCCACGGTGCTGGCCGGCTTTGGTGCCAGTATCTTCACGGTCGATCTGGTCGCGTTCTCCTTCCTGCGCGAGTTCGGCGTACTGCTCACCGCCATTCTCATGGCCGGCCGCACCGCCAGTGCCTTTACCGCGCAGATCGGCTCGATGAAGGCCAACGAAGAGCTCGATGCCATCCGCACCCTCGGCCTGGACCCGGTGGAGCTGCTGGTGGTCCCGCGGGTGTTGGCACTGCTGATCGCCCTGCCGCTGCTGACCTTCCTCGCCATGCTCTGCGGCATCATCGGTGGTGCGGTGGTCTGCGCCCTGTCGCTGGATATCTCACCGGCGATGTTCCTGTCCCTGCTGCAAAGCGATATCGGCGTGCAGCATTTTCTCGTCGGCCTGGCCAAGGCGCCGTTCTTTGCCTTCCTGATCGCCGCCATTGGCTGCCTGGAAGGCTTCAAGGTCAGTGGCAGCGCCGAATCGGTGGGGGCCCACACCACCTCCAGCGTGGTCCAGTCAATTTTTGTGGTGATCGTCCTCGATGCGGTGGCCGCGCTGTTCTTCATGGAGATGGGCTGGTGAAGCAGACAAGCACCCCAGGTGAAGCCGTTATCGAAGCGCGTGGTATCTGTAACCGCTTCGGCACCCAGAGTGTGCACGAGCAGCTGGACCTGGACTTGTATCGCGGCGAGATCCTCGCCGTGGTCGGTGGCTCGGGCAGCGGCAAGTCGGTGTTGCTGCGCAGCATCGTCGGCCTGCGCCGTCCCAATGAGGGCCAGGTCAAGGTGTTTGGCCAGGACCTCGGCGGCTTGAACGACGAACAGCGCTCGCAGGTCGAGCGGCGCTTTGGCGTGCTGTTCCAGAAGGGCGCGCTGTTCTCCTCGCTGACCGTCACCGAGAACGTCGCCTTGCCGCTGATCGAGCATGCCGGCCTGTCCCGGGCCGACGCCGAACACCTGGCCGGGGTCAAGCTGGCCTTGGCCGGCCTGCCGATTTCCGCCGCCGACAAATACCCCGCGTCACTCTCCGGCGGCATGATCAAGCGCGCCGCGCTGGCCCGGGCCCTGGCCCTGGACCCGGACATCCTGTTTCTCGATGAGCCTACCGCCGGCCTCGACCCGATCGGCGCCGCCGCCTTCGACCAGTTGATCCTGACCCTGCGCGATGCCCTGGGCCTGAGCGTGTTCCTCATCACCCATGACCTGGACACGCTCTACACCATCACCGACCGGGTGGCGGTGCTGTCGCAGAAGAAGGTGCTGGTGGCCGGCCCGATCGCCCAGGTCGAAGACACCGACGACGCCTGGATTCACGACTATTTTCATGGCCCTCGGGGCCGCGCGGCCTATCAGGCCGCCACAGCGACCAAGGAGCACTGAGATGGAAACCCGTGCGCATCACGTGCTGATCGGCCTGGTGACGGTGATCGTGATCACCGGCGCCATGCTGTTCGGCCTGTGGCTGACCAAATCCAGCGTCGACAGCACCTTCAAGGATTACCAGGTGGTGTTCAACGAAGCGGTCTCCGGCCTGTCCCGGGGCAGCTCGGTGCAGTACAACGGCATCAAGGTAGGTGATGTCACCAGCCTGCGCCTGGACCCCAAGGACCCGCGCCGGGTGCTGGCGCGGGTGCGCTTGAGCGCCGATACCCCGATCAAGGAAGACACCCGGGCCAAGCTGACCCTGACCGGCATCACCGGCACCTCGTTCATCCAGCTCAGCGGTGGTACACCGCAGAGCCCCGAGCTCAAAGGCAAGGACGGCAAGCTGCCGGTGATCATCGCCTCACCTTCGCCCATCGCCCGCCTGCTGGATGACGGCAGTGACCTGCTGAGCAATATCAACATGCTGGTGCACAACGCCAACCTGGTGTTTTCCGAAGACAATGCCGCGCAGCTGACCAAGACCCTGAGCAACCTGGAGCAGACCACCGCAGCGTTCAGCGACCAGCGCGGCGATATCCGCACGGCAATCCAGCAACTGGCTCAGGTCGGCAACCAGGCCAGCGCCATGCTCGAACAGACCAGCGAACTGATGCGCAACGCCAACGGCCTGCTCAACAGTCAGGGCAAGCAGGCCTTCGGCAGCGCCGAGCAGGCCATGCAGTCCCTGGCCCAGAGCGCGGCCACCCTCAACAGCCTGCTCAACGACAACCGCGATGCTCTCGATGGCGGCGCCCAGGGCCTGAACCAGTTGGCACCGGCGATTCGGGAGCTGCGCCAGACCCTGACCTCGCTCAAGGCGATCTCCCAGCGCCTGGAAGCCAACCCCAGCGGCTACCTGCTCGGCCGTGACACACACAAGGAGTTCGAGCCATGAGCCGCCTTTACCGCGTTGTGACCCTGGCCGCGGCCCTGAGCCTTGCCAGTGCCTGCTCGATCCTGCCCAAGGCCGAACCTGCCGACGTCTATCGTTTGCCTTCGACCCAGGCCAGCCGCGTGGCGCCCCAGGGTGGCGAAGTCAGCTGGTCGCTGCGGGTCAACAAGCCCCTGGCCAGCGACATCCTCAACAGCCCGAAGATCGCCGTGGTGCCCCAGGGCGACCTGATCAGTACCTACAAGGGCGTGCGCTGGAGCGATCCGGCCCCCTTGCTGCTGCGCAACCGCATGCTCGATGCCTTCCAGCGCGATGGCCGGGTGCCGCGCCTGAGCGCCGACGACAGCAACCTGCAGGCCGACTACGAGCTGGCCGGCGAGCTGCAGGCGTTCCAGAGCGAGTACAGCGCCGAGGGTCTGGTGGTGCTGATTCGCTATGACGCGCGCCTGGTGCAGGGGCGCACCCAACGCATTCTCGCCAGCCAGCGCTTCGAAGTGCGTCAGCCGCTAGGCGACAAACAGGTGCCTGCCGTGGTCAGCGGTTTCGGTGCGGCCAGCGACCGCCTGATGGCGCAACTGGTGACCTGGACCCTGGCCCAGGCCAACCAGGCCCAGGTTCAGGTTCAGGCAAAGAACCAGTAGCAGACGAAGATCGCCGCGATCACCCCGGCCAGTTCCGCGAGCAGGGCACAGCCCACCGCATGGCGGGCGCGCTGGATGCCGACGGCACCGAAGTAGACCGCCAGCACGTAGAAGGTAGTCTCAGTGCTGCCCTGGATGGTGGCGGCGACCAGGGCCGGGAAGCTGTCGACACCGTGGGTCTGCATGGTCTCGATCAGCATCGCCCGCGCCGCGCTGCCGGAGAACGGCTTGACCAATGCGGTCGGCAGGCCCTCGACGAAGCGGGTATCCCAGCCCAGCCATTCGACGATATGGCGGATGCCATCCAGGGCCAGCTCCAGAGCGCCTGAGGCGCGCAGCACGCCGACGGCGCAGAGCATGGCGACCAGGTAGGGCAACAGGCTCTTGGCGACGTCAAAGCCCTCCTTGGCGCCTTCCACGAAGGTTTCATAGACCTTCACCCGCTTGAACGCGCCGATCACCAGGAACAGGATGATCAGGCCGAACAGGGTCAGGTTGCCCATGATCGACGACAGGCTGGCCAGCGCGGTGGCCGACAGGGTGCCGAGAAACGCCATGAAGCCGCCCAGCAGCAGCGCGCCTGGCACCAGGTAGGCCAGTACCACCGGGTCCCACAGGCGCAGGCGCTGCATGACCGCGACCGACAGCAGGCCGACCAGGGTCGAGGCGCTGGTGGCCAGCAGGATGGGCAGGAACACCAGGGTCGGGTCCATGGCGCCTTGCTGGGCGCGGTACATGAAGATGGTCACCGGCAGCAGGGTCAGTGACGATGCGTTGAGCACCAGGAACAGGATCTGCGCGTTGCTGGCGGTGTTCGAGCTGGGGTTGAGCTCCTGCAGGGCGCGCATGGCCTTCAGGCCAATGGGCGTGGCGGCATTGTCCAGGCCCAGGCCGTTGGCGGCGAAGTTCAAGGTGATCAGGCCCAGGGCCGGGTGGCCGGGCGGCACTTCCGGCATCAGGCGGGCGAACAGGGGGCCCAGCACCTTGGCCAGCCACTCGACGACGCCGGCCTTCTCGGCGATCTTCAGAAAGCCCAGCCAGAGGGTCAGGGTGCCGAACAGCAGGACCATCACCTCGACCGACAGCTTGGCCATGGCGAAGATGCTCTCGACCATGGCGGCGAAAACCCCGGCATTGCCACCTACCAGCCATTGCGCCAGCGCGGAGATGGCCGCGACCAGGAAAAAGCCAAGCCAAAGGCCGTTGAGCATCCGTTGTTCCCCCACAAAGTTGCGACGCATGATAACGGCGCGGGTCGACTACGCGCCACCTTGTAGGAGCGGGCTTGCCCCGCGATCGCGCGTTCAAATCCGCTACATCGAATCGCGGGGCAAGCCCGCTCCCACACTCGCGATAATCTCCGGAAACGAAAAAGCCCCGACCAGGTCGGGGCTTTTCCTTCAACTGCACTGCACCTTAGTGGTTGGCAGTCTTGCCGGCAGGTACAGCTTCTTTGCTGCGCCAGTGCGGCAGGGAGTTCCAGTAGCGCTGGCCCTTGGCATCGTCGTACATGCCTTCCCAACGAGCGATAACCAGTACCGCCAGGGCGTTGCCGATCACGTTCAGGGCAGTACGCGCCATGTCCATGATGCGGTCGACACCGGCGATGAAGGCCAGGCCTTCCAGCGGGATACCGACGCTGCCCAGGGTAGCCAGCAGGACCACGAAGGACACGCCCGGCACGCCGGCGATACCCTTGGAGGTGACCATCAGGGTCAGGACCAGCAGCAGCTGCTGGCTCAGCGACAGGTCGATGCCGTACAGCTGGGCGATGAAGATGGCCGCGATGCTCTGGTACAGGGTCGAACCGTCAAGGTTGAACGAGTAGCCGGTCGGTACCACGAAGCTGCAGATGGCTTTCGGCGCACCGTAGGCTTCCATCTTCTCGATCACGCGCGGCAGCACGGTCTCGGAGCTTGCGGTGGAGTAGGCCAGGACCAGTTCGTCCTTGAAGATGCGCATCAGCTTGAGGATCGAGAAGCCGAACAGGCGCGCGATCAGGCCCAGCACCATGAAGCCGAAGAAGGCGATGGCGAAGTACACCAGCAGCACCAGCTTGGCCAGCGGCAGCAGCGAGGCGAAGCCGAAGTTGGCGACGGTCACGGCGATCAGGGCGAATACACCGATCGGCGCGTAGTTCATGATCATGTGAGTGACCTTGAACATGGTTTCGGACACGCCCTGGAAGGTTTTCACCAGCGGGTCGCGGATGTCTGCCTGCAGGCTCGACAGGCCCAGGCCGAACAGTACCGAGAAGAAGATGATCGGCAGCATTTCACCGCGCATCAGCGCCGCGAAGATGTTCGACGGGATCAGGTTGAGGATGGTCTCGATGAACGCATGCTCATGCTGAACCTCGGCCGCAGTAGCCTGGTACTTGGAGATATCGACGGTACCCAGGGTGCTCATGTCGATGCCGGCGCCCGGGTGGAAGAGGTTGGCCAGGACCAGGCCGACCACGATCGCGATGGTGGTGACCACTTCGAAGTAGATGATGGTCTTCAGGCCGATACTGCCGAGTTTTTTCGCATCGCCTACCCCGGCGATACCCACGACCAGCGACGAAATCACGATCGGGATGACGATCATCTTGATCAGGCGAATGAAGATGTCACCGGCAGGTTGCAGGACGTTACTGATCCACCATGCCTTTTCTGCACTGAAATGATTCAGTACAGCGCCGATGGCAATCCCGAGTACCAGACCGATGAGGATCTGCCAGGCGAGGCTTAGCTTTGCCTTCTTCATGTCGTTACCTTTTCTTCAAGTGGAAACGGGCACCTGGCTGATAACCGCGACCCAGAGCTGTTTAATGCGACTGGTTGTCGAAATCGGCTATCGACTGGCACGCCGTAAAAGGTCACCGCAAGCGAGCGTAGGAACGCTCCGGCCAGCGAAAAAAGGCGCAACTATTCCGACGCGGGGGGGCTCCGTCTAATGCCGTAAACGACTACCCTATGCCGAATCGGCATGATATTTCTGCACCAAAACGGGCGTCCCAGAGGGTTGATTCCAGAGCGTTCGGAATTCCGACTATGGCCAAAGCGCCATATTTCGGCAGATTTGGACGTATCCACCTGAGTGCAAAACGCCGTTGTTCGACAATCCGAATGCGTGAAATCACCTCGGTGCGCACATCGATTGGGGGTGAAAAAATATCGATGTACGGTTGCGTGGAAATATGCCTCAAGGCGGGAGGGGAAACATTTCAGCAGGCGGGGGAGTGAAATCCGTTTGCCAAAAGCGACGCGGAAGCCAGATCAGAAATGCTCCGGCGAACCGGGACATCCAACCTGTAACTTCCGCTGCCACTGCACCTGACCCGGCCCTCATCGGGGGCACTCCCTGTACCCCTAGGCCCCTCCGATCCTGGAACAATCAGAGCAGCCCGGCCCCTTGGTCATGCGCCAGCCTTCCTCGGGCGGGCGCATCATAGAAGCTCGAAACGGCAAAAGGTTCAGCCTCTATCGCTGTACATGAATGCCCGGACGCATCCAGTACCTGTTCGATTGACGCTTGGGTTGCGCCATCAACTGATGAATTCGCGGTCCATGGCCAACCGTGGTTGGCCCGGACCTGGCCGTCATTGGCCGCCATTGCCGCTGTACTGCCATCCAGTGATAAGGGTGGTAGCCAGGGCTCTGTAAAGCGTCTCTTGCATGATCAACCTCTACCGCGGCGACCGAAGATGAAGGAAGCCACGAACAGCACCAGGAAGACGATGAAGAGAATCTTCGCGATACCGGTAGCGGCGCCGGCGATACCACCGAAGCCCAGCACGGCAGCGACAATGGCGATAATCAGGAAGGTGATGGCCCAACTCAACATGGTGATTCTCCTTTGCGTTGTTGAACGAATCCTCTGTGCAACCTCAGAACACCCAGCGCTCACGCGGCACCGGCGCCTCGATCGTGACGGTGGTGGTCGCCATCGGCCGGGTTTGCATCAATACACTGGCAGTGGGTACAGGCACCTTCACCACCAGGACTGATCGGGTAGGAACGGCGCGGGCGTCGTGCGCAACCTGCCAGGTGTGATGAAGCTGACCGGCAACCAGGGTCAGCAGCAGTGCCAGGCTGAAGAACAGCCCCTGGCGCAGCGCAAGCTGGGAAATCTGCACGAAAGTGGCGATGTGGCGGCTCATGCCGTGCTCCTCCTGCTGCAGTCTGATTGTTGTCTCAGAACAGTCGTTGCAGCGCGCATGCCAACCACAGGTAGACAAAATAGCTATTTAATTCAATAGGTTAGATTCAATGTAAATCAATAGGAGCACGTATCCTGCACGATTGCCCCGGCAGGGTCGTGCGATTTGCATGATCGACCTCGCCCCTTGGTCAGGAGCTAGTATGCAAAGACGGGAAGGAATCGGAATGAACCATGCAACTTGCCCGATTTTTCCGACACTAACCAAGACCATTCTTATAAAGGAGCGTAGGAGATGGAATCAGCCCAGGACCACCAAGGCCGTATCCTGTTGGTCGACGACGAGTCCGCCATCCTGCGCACCTTCCGCTACTGCCTGGAGGATGAAGGCTACAGCGTGGCCACCGCCAACAGCGCAGCGCAAGCCGAAACCCTGTTGCAGCGCCAGGTCTTCGACCTGTGCTTTCTCGACCTGCGCCTGGGTGAAGACAATGGCCTGGATGTCCTGGCGCAGATGCGCGTCCAGGCACCCTGGATGCGGGTGGTCATCGTCACCGCCCATTCGGCGATCGATACCGCAGTCGATGCCATCCAGGCCGGCGCTGCCGACTACCTGGTCAAACCCTGCAGTCCCGACCAGTTGCGCCTGGCCACCGCCAAGCAACTGGAAGTTCGCCAGCTGTCGGCACGACTCGAAGCGCTGGAAGGCGAATTGCGCAAATCCAATGACGGCCTGGACTCCCACACCCCGGCCATGATGGCGGTGCTGGAGACGGCCCGCCAGGTCGCCGGCACCGATGCCAATATCCTCATACTCGGCGAGTCGGGCACCGGCAAAGGCGAACTGGCCAGGGCCATTCACGGCTGGAGCAAGCGTGCGCGCAAAGCCTGTGTGACCATCAACTGCCCGTCCCTGACCGGCGAGCTGATGGAAAGCGAACTGTTCGGCCACAGCCGGGGCTCATTCACCGGGGCCAGCGAAAGCACCCTGGGCCGGGTCAACCAGGCGGATGGCGGCACCCTGTTCCTCGATGAGATCGGCGATTTTCCCCTGACCCTCCAGCCCAAACTATTGCGCTTCATCCAGGACAAGGAATACGAGCGAATTGGCGACCCGGTGACCCGCCGCGCCGACGTGCGCATTCTGGCTGCGACCAACCTCAACCTGGAGGACATGGTGCGCGAGGGGCGCTTTCGCGAAGACCTGTTGTACCGGCTCAACGTCATCACCCTGCACCTGCCGCCGCTACGCGAACGCAGCGAGGACATCCTGGCCCTGGCCGACCGCTTCCTCGCCCGTTTCGTCAAAGACTATTCACGCCCTGCCCGTGGCTTCAGCGATGATGCCCAGGCGGCGCTGCTCAATTACCGCTGGCCGGGCAACATTCGCGAACTGCGCAACGTGATCGAGCGTGCCAGCATCATCTGCACCCAGGAACGGGTCGAAATCAGCCACCTGGGCATGACCGAACAACCGGCGGGCAATACACCGCGCGTCGGCGCCGCCCTGAGCCTGGATGAACTGGAACGGGCACACATCGAAGCCGTGCTGGCGACCAGCGAAACCCTCGACCAGGCGGCCAAGACCCTGGGGATCGATGCCTCGACCCTGTACCGCAAGCGCAAGCAATACAACCTATGAAATGGGCGATGAGGCTGCGCACGCGGCTTTTTCTCAGCATTTCGGCGCTGATGACCGTCGCCCTGTTCGGCCTGTTGCTGGGACTGGTCAGCGTACGGCAAATGGCCAGCTCGCAGCAGGCCATGATCCAGGACAACTCCGCGACCCTGGAGCTGGGCCTGAAGCTGCGGCAGAACCTCGGCGAGCAACTGACGCTGATACTTGACGACGCGGCAAAGGTGCAAGCCCTCGAGCCCTTGCAACAGCAGTTTCAGCAATTGCTCGACGAAGGCATCGAGCAGGAAAGCGATAGCGACAGCCAGACAGCATTCGCCAGCGCCAGACGCCACTACCAGGACTACCTGCAGGCCTTGCGCAACAGCGGCGCATCCCCCCGCAATCTCGATGCCGACCAGCCGCTGGGCAAGGCCTTCAATGCCCTGCGCAGCGACCTGGTCAACGCCCACAAGCATGCCCTGGAGCAGCTCAGCCAGAGTGAACAGCAGGCCCATGATCGCGCACTGCTGATATCAGGCCTGCTCGGGCTGCTCGGCCTGGCGGTGCTGATCCTGGGCTTTGTCACCGCCCATGGCATCGCCCGGCGTATCGGCCAGCCCATCGAGGCCCTGGCCAAGGCCGCCGACCAGATCGGCCAAGGCGACTTCAAGGTGACCCTGCCGGTATCCCAGACCCTGGAGCTGAATCAGCTGACCCGTCGCTTTGGCCTGATGGCCGAATCGTTGCGCAAGCACCAGGCCACCAACATCGACGAACTGCTGGCCGGTCAGCAACGGCTGCAAGCGGTGCTCGACAGCATCGATGACGGCCTGCTGATCATCGATCGCAAAGGCCACCTCGAACACATCAACCCGGTGGCCCAGCGGCAACTGGGCTGGGACGAGCGTCGCCTGGGCAGCGGCCTGGGTGAAGCCTTGCAGCGCCCGGAGCTCGATGAGCAACTACGCCTGGTGCTGCGTGGCGGCAGCCTGGACCGGGTGCCGGACGACCTGAGCCTGGAGATAGATGAAGAACCCCGTTTGCTGACCTACAGCCTGACCCCGGTCTGTCATCCCGAAGGGCAGATTCTCGGCGCGGTCATGGTGCTCCATGACGTCACCGAGCAGCGCGCGTTCGAACGGGTGCGCAGCGAGTTTGTCCTGCGCGCCTCCCACGAGTTGCGCACGCCGGTCACCGGCATGCACATGGCCTTCGGTCTGCTGCGTGAACGCCTGACCTTTGCCCAGGAATCCCGGGAGGCCGACCTGCTGACGACCATTACCGAAGAGATGCAGCGCCTGACCCAATTGATCAACGACCTGCTGAATTTCTCCCGCTACCAGAGCGGCCAGCAGAAGCTCGAACTGATCCCCTGCGCGGTCAGCGAACTGTTGGCCCGTGCCTGCGAGCGCTTTGCCGAGGCGGCGGAGGCCAAGCAGATTGAGCTGAAAGTGGAGCTGGCCACGCCGTTGCCACATATCCAGGTCGATCCGGCACAGATGGACCGGGTGATGGATAACCTGCTGGACAATGCCGTGCGCCATACTCCGGTGGCCGGCTGCATTCGCCTGCACGCCAGGCGCCATGCCGAGCGGGTGATCATCAGTATCGAAGACAATGGCGAGGGCATTGCCTACGGCCAACAGGCGCGAATCTTCGAACCTTTCGTCCAGGTCGGACGCCAGAAAGGCGGAGCCGGCCTGGGGCTGGCGCTGTGCAAGGAGATAGTCCTGCTGCACGGTGGACGCATGGGCGTTTACTCCCGCCCAGGGCAGGGCTCGCAGTTCTACATGGCCCTGCCGGTCTGACGCTGCCCGGGTTCAGGCCTCATCATCGATCCGTCGGGGCATCACCCGGCGGCCGCGGGTGATCAGTTCGACGAACTGACGTGCACTGAGCGGGTGGGCGAACAGCCAGCCCTGACCGTAATTCACCCCCTCGCTGTTGAGCAGCATGGCCTGGTCCTCATACTCGATACCTTCGGCAATCACCCGCAGTTGCAGTGCATGGGCCATGCGGATGATATGGGGTGCCACACCGCTGCTGGCAGCGTCATGGCCGAGGGCATCGATAAAGGCCTTGTCGATTTTCAGGCAGTCCACCGGCAGGGTTTGCAGGTAGGCGAGGCTGCAATAGCCGGTACCGAAATCATCGATCAACACCTGGTGGCCGACCGCACGCAAGGCCTGCAGGTTGTCGCGAGCGACGACCACGTCGATCAGGCCACGCTCGGTAACCTCGAAGGCAATCTGGCTGGCCGAGACATGGTGCAAGGCCAGCAGCCGCGCCGCGACCCGCCCGATCCTGGGCACCATCACATCGCAGGCCGCCAGGTTGACCGAAATATAGAGTTGCCGGTTGGCCCGCAGTACCTGCCCGAGCTGTTCAAGCACCCGCTGCAGGACAAAATCGGTAATCTGGCGGATCTGCCCGGTATTTTCCGCCAGGGGAATGAACAGTTCGGGGCTGGTCAGGGTGCCATCGGGCCGACGCCAGCGCACCAGGGCTTCGGCACCGACACAACGGCGGCTGTTCAGTTCGAATATCGGTTGATACAACACCTGCAGCTCGCCGCGGCGCAGTGCCCCCTGCAACTCGGAACTCATCGAGCGACGCTGGCGCACCAGTTGCAGCACCAGCCAGCCGATGCACCAGGACAGCACCAGGCTGCCGGGAAACAACAGCCAGAGCACACCGTTCATCTTCAGCGGCAGGCTGGCCCGAGGGGCGATCAGCACCAATTGGTAGTCGGGCGACTTGGTCGGCATGCGGTAGATCAACCGGTCCGGCAGCTCCAGTAGCGCATCCCGGGACTTCGGCGGCCAATCGACCGACGGCGGCCAGGTCTGTGGCGGGCCCAGTACCGGCACCGCGCGGGTGCCGTTATCCAGCACCACCAGCAAACTACCCTCCGGCGGCAGGTCGACCACATCGGTCAGGTGACCACGGGAGGTGGCCACGAGAAACTTGCCGCGCCCGAGCATCAGCGCAGCGATGTTGTCGTCCGGCTCGGTGGTGGTGTTCAGCCAATAGCTGTAGGTCGGCCCCTTGATGTCTGGTGGCCGCAAGGGTTTGATCGTACGTTCGCCGATCCGGTTGGAGCAGGCCATTGTGCCGTCGACATAGGCCGCCTCATAAACGAAGCGATAGTTGAAGCCGACCTGCTGCAGGGCTCGTAGCATATTGGCATCACAGCCGCGCAAGGGCTGCAGCTGCAGCTCATCGACGCCTTCGCGCAACTGTCCGAAAATCTGCTCCAGCCGGGCCAGGAAACGTTCGCCCTTGGCATTCATCTGCTCGCTTTCGCTTTGCTGCACCTGGTGCATGGCCACCCCGACGCTGGCTAACAGCAACAGGATTGCGCTGGATACGGCCGCGAGCGCGGCCAGTAGCCAGGGGCGATACAACACGTGGCGCAACAAGGACAAGGCAGCTGACATCAAGAAACATCCAGTTGAATACCAAGATGTATAGCAACTGCCAGCGCAATCGGCCTGTCCGTTGGGCGGCGCCGTTCAATCAACGCGTGTTGAGCACCTGCAACATGGCGGCAGTCTGGGCGTCTGGCACGCCATCGAAGCGCTGTGGACGGAAGCGCATCTGGAACGCTGCCAGTACATGTTTGGTGCTGACGTCGTACACGCCGGTCTGCTCGATTGCATAGCCGAAGCGGGCCAGCTGCTGCTGATACCAGGTGATACTCGGCGGGTTGGCGCTGAAGCGGGCCTGCTCCCGGGCGACGGCCTGCGCCTGTGGCCAGACGCCAATGCCGGCGTCGGCCAGGCGTTTCCAGGGGAACAACGGGCCGGGGTCCAGCTTGCGCAATGGCGCGATGTCGCTGTGACCAATGATGTAACGAGGCTGGATGTTATTGCGCTTGACGATGTCCTTGAGCAGCGCAATCAGCGCCTCGACCTGTGCTTCTGTGTAGGGATGCCAGACCCGCCCGTTCGGGGTATCGGTAAAGCCTGGGTTGACGATTTCGATACCAATGGAGCTGGAATTGAGCCAGGTGCGGCCGTCCCACTGACTGTCGCCGGCATGCCAGGCACGACGGCTTTCATCGACCAACTGATAGATGGTCGCCGGAGAGTCACCGACCAGGTAATGGCTGCTGACTTCACCTTGCGTCAATAACTTCAGGGAACGCTCCTGCGAAGCATTGGTGTAATGCAGGATTACGAACTGGATGCGGTTGTCCTGGTTGACCGACGGGTGGCTGCGGTCGATCCGCAAGCCATTGCTGCAGCCTGCCAGGGTCAACAGCAGGAGCGCGGTGAAAAACGCTTTCATGGGATGGGCACATGTGATGATTTGCAATGCAATAGCATAACGTATCTACGGGTCGGCCACTTATCCCTGTTCGACCCGATTTCTACCCAGATGTTTCGCCCGGTACAACGCTTCGTCCGCGCGCTTGAGCACCACCTCGCTGCGCTCGCCGGTGCGAAACGCACTGATGCCGATCGACAGGGTGATGGTGACGCGCTCGCCCTTGAAGTGGAACGGGCAGGCCTCGACCACCTGGCGCAGGTTCTGCGCCAGCTGATAGCCGTTGGCCAGGGAGGTCTGCGGGATCAGCAAGACGAACTCCTCACCGCCGAACCGAGCGATGAAGTCCCGCGCACGCAGGCGCTTGCGCAGCTCGTTGGCGACGATCTTGAGCACCTTGTCACCGGCCAGGTGGCCATAGCTGTCGTTGATCCGCTTGAAATGATCGAGGTCGAGTATGGCCATCAGCAGGTGTCCACCCTGTTCCTGCCATTGCAGGACCTCCTGGTCTACCCGCTCGGACCAGGCGGCGCGGTTGGGCAGGCCGGTGAGGGGGTCGATCAGGGCCTTCTGCCGCTGCTCCTCCAGGTGCTCGCGATAGCCCATGGCTTCCTGTTCCATGCTGGCTACCCGCTCGGCCAGTCCCTGCAGGCGGCCGGCCATCTCCTGCTCACGCTGGTCACGCTGCTGCTGGTGCTGGTCCATGGTGCCCAGCAGGCCTTCGAGGCGGTTTTCCAGAATGTGCTTGAGGCTGTCCAGGTCGGCTGCGCCCTGGACACTGCTCTGCAGGCCATCGACCTGTTCGCGCAACTGACTGTCCAGGTCACGGGACGCCGTGCTGTTATCGGCATGACCGGCACTGGCTTCCTGCAGGTGGCTCTGGAAGGACTCGAGGCGCTCGTTCAGTTGTTGCAGGTAGGCTTCGAACTCATGCTGGCCGCTGTCGTTGATGGCCAGCATGAGCACGGCCAGATCATCCAGTACCGGCAGCAATTCATACCAGTTCAGGCCATGTTCCAGACGCTCGCGCACAGATTGCGCCTGGGCCTTGTAGCGCTCCGGCAAGCTCAGGTCATCGAGCAGGCCCAGCAAAGTGTCTTCGATATGCTCGGCCACCGAGCTGTAGGACGGCTCGGTACCATCGGGCAGGGCATAGTGCGCGGCTTCTTCAGGTGCTTCGCTGGCCTCGGGCAGGGGGGCTTCAGTGGTGGTTTCGACGACAACCTCATCGTCCTCCGGCACCAAGGGCGCCTCTTCAGCGGCTTCGCACACCTGCGGTTCGACGGTCGGCGCCTGGGCTTGAGCAGCCTGCTCCTCATCCAGGTGCTGCAGTTCGTCGATGTCCACCGGCTCACTGTCCCTGGGCGCCAGTTCTACCGCGGGTAGCGCTTGGGCGACGACCGGGGCGGCACCGGCCAGCACCGGCTGCAACAGGGCTTCCGGCTCCTCCTCGCGCACGCCGAACAGGCGCTGCAGCAGGCCGGGGCGCTGCGCTTCCTCGGGTCGCTCCAGCGCTGCCAGTGCCTGGCCCTGCAAACCACTGAGCTCACCCAGCAGCAACGGCATCTCGCGGGACTGGCCGGCACGGGCATCCAGCTGCTTGGCGAACTTCTTCAGGGGTCGGCTGACTTCACTGGGCAGGGGCAAACGCTGCAGTTGCGCCACCAGTGCGTTGAGCGCAATGCCCACCTGGGCAATACGGGTGGCGCGGCGCTGCTCGGAGTCGAGCACGGCTTTTTCCAGGCGCGGAATCAGGCCGGCCAGGGCGGCATCCATATTGTCGGTGCGGATGACTTCGCGCATTTCCTTCATGCACTGGTCGACCGCCCGGTCGCTACCCTCGGCGGCCAGGGTGCTGCGTACCAGGCCACGGCGCAACAAGTCGAGGCGGGCTTCCCAACGGCGCTCCAGCTTTTCCTGCTGTTCGATACTCTTGAGGTACTTTTCTTTCCAGCGCTGGGCTTCGTCGGTCATGCCTGGGTCCGCAACGGGGTGATGGCAATTAGCTCAAAGCGGGCAGCGTATCCACAGTCAGTGCATCAGGCAAACGAATCTCAACAGCGACCGGTAGATGATCGGAAATAGGCTGGGCCAGGACCTCGACCTTCTCCAGGGTCAAGCTCGGGCTGAGCAGAATATGGTCGAGGCAGCGCTGCGGCCGCCAGCTGGGGAAGGTGGCTTGCACCTGTGGGGCGATCAGGCCCAGATCGCGCAGGGGCGAGTGTTCGAGCAGGTCGTTGGCGTGGGTGTTCATGTCGCCCATCAGCACTTGATGACGGTAGCCGCCGATCAGTTCGCGGATGTAGGCCAGTTGCAGGGCTCGCGTTTTCGAACCCAGCGCCAGGTGCATCATGACCACGACCAGGGCATCCTCGCCCTCGCCAAAGCGCACCAGGATCGCCCCGCGTCCTGCCGGGCCGGGCAGGGGGTGATCTTCGAGCAGTTGCGGCTTGAGCCGGCTGAGAACGCCATTGCTGTGCTGGGCAAACCGCCCGAGGTTGCGGTTGAGCTGCTGGTACCAGTAGGGGAAGGCACCGAGCTGGGCCAGGTGCTCGACCTGGTTGACGTAGCCGGAGCGCAGGCTGCCGCCATCGGCCTCCTGCAGCGCCACCAGGTCGAAATCACCGAGCAGGCTACCGATCTTTTGCAGGTTGCCGGCACGCCCGTGGTGCGGCAGCAGGTGCTGCCAGCTTTTGGTCAGGTAGTGCCGGTAACGCTCGGTGCTGATGCCGACCTGGATATTGAAACTGAGCAGGCGCAGCCGGCCATCCTCTGGCAGGCCGTTGGCCTGCAGGTGATGTTCGTTGACCTGCGGGTGGTGCAGGCCCACGCCTCGCTCGGTTCTCCAGCGGCGCATGATGGGCGCCGCTTACTTGGCGGCGCGCTCCTTGGCAATCAGCTGGTCGGCGACGTTGATGACGCCTTCCGGACCGCCGGCGGTGCCCAGGTCGAAGCGGTACTTGCCATTGACGACCATGCTCGGTACGCCGGTGATTTCATACTTCTTGGCCAGCTCTTTGGCCTGGTTGACCTGGCCCTTGATCGCGAAGGAGTTGAACGTGGCGAGGAATTTGTCCTTGTCGACACCTTGGGTGGCAAGGAAATCGGCCATTTCGTTTGGATCGGTCAGCTTCTTGCGTTGAACCTGGATAGCTTCGAACACGGCAGCATGGACCTTGTGTTCCACACCCATGGCTTCCAGGGTCAGGAACATTTGACCATGGGCATCCCATGGGCCGCCGAACATGGCCGGAACACGTTTGAAGTTGACGTCCTTGGGCAGTTTCTCGGCCCATGGATTGACGGTTGGCTCAAAGCTGTAGCAGTGCGGGCAGCCGTACCAGAACAGTTCTACCACCTCGATCTTGCCAGGCACCGAGACCGGTACCGCGTTGCTCAGCTCGACATACTCCTTGCCCGCTACAGGCTCGGCGGCCTGGGCGGTCATACCGAACACGCTGGCGGCGACCAGCGTGGCGCTGAGAATCAGATTACGCATGCTTCACTCCTGAGCAGTCTATTTGGTCGCCTCGACACGACCTGGATTAAGACAGGTCGAAGCGGGCCCGAGTTCGTTAGTGTAACGGCAGCGGGCACAAAAAAGGGCGACCGAAGTCGCCCTTTTCATCATTACGCCGCAGTATTAACCCAGCGTTAACGTCGCGAGCCGCGATCAGTGCAGGCCCTGGATGTAGCTGGACAGCGCTTCGATGTCCTTGTTGCTGAGCTTGGCCGCGATGGTCCGCATGGTCATGGCATCGCCGTCGTTGGTACGGTTGCCTTCGCGGAAGTCGGTCAGCTGCTTGGTAACGTATTGCGAGTGCTGGCCGCCCAGGTGCGGGAAGCCGGCCAGGGCAATACCTGCGCCGTTCGGCGAGTGGCAGCCGGTGCAGGCAGGCATGCCATTTTCCAGGTTGCCGCCGTTGAACAGGGCCTTGCCACGCTCGACCAGCTTCGGATCGGCCGCGCCCACGCTGCCTTTCTGGCTGGAGAAGTAGGCGGCGATGTCCGCCAGGTCCTGGTCGCTGAACGCGGCGAGCATGCCGGTCATTTCCAGCACGGTGCGCTTGCCCGACTTGATATCGTGAAGCTGTTTCTCCAGGTACCGCTGACCCTGGCCTGCAAGTTTCGGGAAGTTCGGCGCCAGGCTGTTGCCGTCCGGATTGTGGCAAGCGCCACATACAGCAGTTTTGGCCTGACCAGCAGCGGCATCGCCCTTGATACTGTCAGCGGCACTGGCGACACCAGTGACACCCAAGGTCAACAGCAGACTCACGAGTAGTTTGTTCATCAGCTAATCCAACTACGGCTAAGGGTGAAAGAGTTATGTATCGGGACGCTGGCTCATCCAGTGGATGATTGCCTGGTAGTCCTCGGCACTGCAGTCCATGCACAATCCACGCGGCGGCATAGCCTTGAAACCCTGGGTGACACGCACCACCAGTACCTCCATACCCTGCGCCAGCCTTGGCTCCCAGGCCGCACGGTCACCCGCTTGCGGTGCCTGTGGCAGCTGCCCGGCGTGACAAGCCGCGCAACTGCGGTTGTACAACACCTCGGGATCCTGTGTAGCCTGAGCGCTGAAAAACGGTATCAAGACACCGACAACAAGCAGCCATTTCGTCATGCGAACGACCTTTCAGGGTTGGGGGCTGCACTGCGTTCTACTGCGCAAGCTTGAATCCGACGCCCCCGTGCACATCTTCCTACGCTGGGATAATGCGCACACAAAAACTGGGGCATTATATACTCCCGTTGCTGAAACGGAAACGACACCACCTGCCGAGACCCCCTCGCGCAACGCCCAACCGGATAAACCATGCAAGTCAAAAACCCCATCCTCGGTCTCTGCCAACAGGCCAAATTCGCACTCAGCGCTGCCAAGGTCGATCAGTGCCCGCAAGACCAGGGTTACGAAGTAGCCTTCGCCGGCCGCTCCAACGCCGGCAAGTCCAGCGCACTGAATACCTTGACCCACGCCAGCCTGGCGCGTACCTCGAAAACCCCGGGGCGCACCCAGCTGTTGAATTTCTTCAGTCTGGACGATGAACGGCGTTTGGTCGACTTGCCGGGCTACGGTTATGCAAAAGTTCCGATTCCGCTCAAGCAGCACTGGCAGAAGCACCTGGAGGCCTACCTGGGCAGCCGCGAGTGCCTCAAGGGCCTGATCCTGATGATGGACGTGCGCCATCCGATGACCGACTTCGACAAAATGATGCTCGACTGGTCCCAGGCCGCCGGCATGCCCATGCATATTCTGCTGACCAAGGCCGACAAACTGACCTTCGGCGCAGCCAAGAACACCCTGCTCAAGGTGCAGTCAGAAATCCGCAAGGGCTGGGGCGATGCCGTGACCATCCAGCTGTTCTCGGCGCCCAAGCGCCAGGGCGTGGAAGAGGCCTACGGCGTGCTGGCCAACTGGATGGAACTGCCTGACAAGCCCGCCGAATAAGGGCTGCCCGGCAAACGCCGGGCAAAAAAAACCCCGGACTTCGTATGGGGAGGGGGAAGTTCGGGGTTCAAGTTCCGGACCGCTAGGGCGGGGTCCAGATATCTGCCAACACTTAACACAACATAGGAGCATCGAAGGGCTTCACCAGCCATTCAGTTACTCTGAGTCGTGGTTCATCAAATTAGTTCCGGGCGTTTAGAAACTATTTGCGATAGACGGTAAATTTCTGACGCCGACGCGCCATAAGGGCTGAAAAGCCGCGACGATATGCCGCAGCTTTTCCCGGCAGTTAGCCGCATTTTTAATGCGCTTCGTCCCAATTCGCTCCCACACCGACTTCCACCAGCAGCGGAACATCGAGTTGTGCCGCATTGCTCATGTGCGGACGAATTTGTTCACGCACCTGCTCGACCAGGTCTTCGCGCACCTCCAGCACCAGTTCGTCGTGCACCTGCAGGATCACCCGGGCATCCAGGCCCGACTCAGTCAACCAGTTGTCCACCGCCACCATGGCCCGCTTGATGATATCGGCTGCGGTGCCCTGCATCGGCGCGTTGATGGCCGTGCGTTCGGCGCCTTTGCGCAGGGCCGGGTTCTTCGCGTTGATATCCGGCAGGTACAGCCGGCGACCGAACAGGGTCTCGACGAATCCTTGCTCGGCGGCCTGGGCGCGGGTGCGCTCCATGTAGGCTAGCACGCCCGGATAACGGGCGAAGTAGCGGTCGATGTAGGCCTGGGACTGCTTGCGGTCCACGCCGATCTGCTTGGCCAGGCCGAAGGCACTCATGCCATAGATCAGACCGAAGTTGATCGCCTTGGCGCTACGCCGCTGGTCGGTGGTGACATCGGCCAGTTCGACGCCGAACACCTCGGCCGCAGTAGCCCGGTGCACGTCCAGGTTGTTGCGGAAGGCGTGCAACAAGCCCTCATCCTTGGCCAGGTGGGCCATGATGCGCAGTTCGATCTGCGAATAGTCCGCCGCCAGCAGCTTGTAGCCGGGGGCGGCGATGAAGGCCTGGCGGATCCGCCGGCCTTCGGCGGTACGGATCGGAATGTTCTGCAGGTTCGGGTCGCTGGACGACAGACGGCCCGTGGCCGCCACCGCCTGCTGGTAGGACGTATGGATACGCCCGGTACGCGGGTTGATCTGCTCCGGCAGGCGATCGGTGTAGGTGCTCTTGAGCTTGCTCAGCGAACGGTACTGCATCAGCACCTTGGGCAGCGGGAAGTCCATGTCGGCCAGCTCCGCCAGCACGGCTTCGGCGGTGGAGGCCTGGCCCTTGGCGGTTTTATTGAGCACCGGCATGCCGAGCTTTTCATAGAGGATCACGCCCAGTTGCTTGGGTGAGCCGAGGTTGAATTCCTCGCCGGCGATCTCGAAGGCTTCACGCTCCAGCTCCACCAGCTTGTCGCCAAGCTCCACGCTCTGCACGCCAAGCAGCTTGGCATCGACCAGTGCGCCCTGGCGCTCGATCTTGGCCAGCACCGGCACCAGCGGTATTTCGATGTCGTTCAGCACCGGCAGCACGCTCGGGACCTTGGCCAGCTTCTGCTGCAACACCTGATGCAGGCGCAGGGTCACGTCGGCGTCTTCGGCGGCATAGGGGCCGGCCTGCTCCAGGGTGATCTGGTCGAAGGTCAGCTGCTTGGCGCCCTTGCCGGCGATATCCTGGAAGCCGATGGTGGTGTGGTTCAGGTACTTGAGCGCCAGGCTGTCCATGTCGTGGCGGGTGGCCGTGGAGTCGAGCACGTAGGACTCGAGCATGGTGTCGTAGGCCACGCCGCGCATCTGGATGCCATTGGCGATATCGCCACCGATGGCACAGTTGGCGAGGATGTTCATGTCGTACTTGGCGTTCTGCCCGACCTTGAGCTTGTTCGGGTCTTCCAGCAGCGGCTTGAGCGCCAGCAGCACGCTGTCGCGGTCCAGCTGCTCGGGCACGCCCATGTAGCTGTGGGTCAGCGGCACGTAGGCGGCCTCATGGGCCTGCACTGCGAACGACAGACCGACCAGTTGCGCCTGCTGGGCATCCAGCCCGGTGGTTTCGGTGTCGAAGGCGAACAGCGGGGCGGCGCGCAGCTTTTCCAGCCAGGCGTCGAAGCGGGCCTGGTCGAGGATGGTTTCGTACTTCGCCTCGACCGTTTCCTGCGGCTCGTCGGCAACGATCTCCTGGCCGGCACGCTTGGCATCGCGCTGCACTTCGTCGATCCAGCTCTTGAACTCCATCTCCGTGTACAGCGCCAGCAGCGCATCGCGGTCCGGCTCGCCGCACACCAGCGCGTCGACCTCAACCTCCAGCGGCACGTCGACCTTGATGGTCGCCAGCTCATAGGACAGGAATGCCGCGTCACGGTGTTCCTCAAGCTTGGCCGGCAGGGTCTTGGCACCGCGAATGGCCAGGCCCGGCACTTTGTCGAGGTTCTCGTACAGATCGCGCAGACCGCCACCGATACCGGTCAGCAGGCCAACGGCGGTCTTCTCGCCGACGCCCGGCACGCCCGGAATGTTGTCGACCTTGTCGCCCATCAGGGCGAGGAAATCGATGATGTGTTCAGGACCGACGCCGAATTTCTCGTGCACGCCAGGCACATCGAGCACGCTACCGGTCATGGTGTTGACCAGCGTAATGTGGCCGTCGACCAACTGCGCCATGTCCTTGTCGCCGGTGGAGATGATCACCGGGCGTCCGGCGGCGGCACTGCTGCGGGCCAGGGTGCCGATTACGTCGTCGGCCTCCACCCCTTCGACGCACAGCAGCGGGTAGCCCAGGGCACGCACGCTGGCGTGCAACGGCTCGATCTGTACGCGCAGATCGTCGGGCATGCTCGGCCGGTTGGCCTTGTACTCGGCGAACATCTCGTCACGGAAGGTGCCGCCCTTGGCGTCGAACACCACGGCGAACAGGCTGTCCGGGTACTGCTTGCGCAAACTCTTGAGCATGTTCAGCACGCCTTTGACCGCACCGGTCGGCATGCCCTTGGAGGTGGTCAGCGGCGGCAACGCGTGAAAGGCGCGGTAGAGGTATGAGGAACCGTCCACCAGGACGAGGGGAGCTTGGCTCATGAGCAGAATCAACCTTTTCGACGGGCCCGGCGCTAGAATGTCCGGAACATTGACGACAAAGGGACAAGGTTATCATGCGCACACTAAATCGCCTGTTGCTGCTGGGCCTGTTGGCAGTCACTCCGGTCGTCACCCTGGCGGCGGATGACGCGCCATCGGCTGATCCGGAAGTAACCATTCGCACGGAAGGCGACAAAACCATCCAGGAATACCGGCAAAATGGCTTCCTGTATGCAATCAAGGTCACCCCAAAAGGCGGCAAACCTTATTTCCTGGTACGCGCCGACGGTTCGGAGGGCAACTTCATCCGCTCCGACCAGCCGGACATGCTGATCCCCTCGTGGAAAATCTTCGAGTGGTAAGGCGTACCCTTAATATCAACCTGGCACTTCCCTGCAGAAGTGCCCGTATGGGCAATTTTTGATCATGTCAGTCTTCACCCCCCTGACCCGGCCTGAGCTGGAAACCTTTCTGGCGCCGTACGGCCTGGGTCGCCTGCGGGACTTCCAGGGCATTGCCGCCGGTACCGAGAACAGCAACTTCTTTGTCAGCCTGGAACAGGGGGAGTTCGTGCTGACACTGGTCGAACGCGGGCCGATCCAGGACCTGCCGTTCTTCATCGAGCTGCTGGATGTGCTGCACGAAGCCGACCTGCCGGTGCCCTACGCCCTGCGCGGTACCGACGGCGTGGCCCTGCGCGAACTGGCCGGCAAGCCGGCGCTGCTGCAACCGCGCCTGCCCGGCAAGCACATCAAGGACGTCAACAACCAGCACTGCGTGCAGATCGGCGAACTGCTCGGCCACCTGCACCTGGCGACCCGCGACAAGGTTCTGGAACGCAAGACCGATCGCGGCCTGGACTGGATGCTGGAGACCGGCGCCGAACTGATGCCGCGCCTGGGCCAGGCACAGCGCCAGCTGCTGCAGGGCTGCCTGGACGAGATCGCCGAGCACAAGGCGCAGATCATGGCGCTGCCACGGTCCAACCTGCATGCCGACCTGTTCCGCGACAACGTGCTGTTCGAAGGCACCCACCTGACCGGCCTGATCGACTTCTACAACGCCTGCTCCGGGCCGATGCTCTATGACCTTGCCATCACCCTCAACGACTGGTGCTGCGACGCGGAAGGGCGCATCGACGGCCCACGGGCGCGAGCGCTGCTGGGGGCCTATGCCGCGCTGCGTCCGTTCACTTCGGCAGAAGCCCACCTGTGGCCGGTGATGCTGCGCATTGCCTGCGTACGGTTCTGGCTGTCGCGGTTGATCGCGGCCGAGTCGTTTGCCGGGATGGACGTGTTGATTCACGATCCGGCTGACTTTGAAGTGCGCCTGGCGGCGCGCCAGCAGGTGGAAATCGCTCTGCCGTTTGCGTTGTAAGGATTGCAACGCATCGCGGGGCAAGCCCGCTCCTACAGCGTTGTAGGAGCGGGCTTGCCCCGCGATAGAGACGCTACAACTGCTCCAGGCACCCCGCCAGGTCATTGCCCAGCTTCTCCAGCAATTGCTCATAGCCTTGAGCACTGGCTGGCGCCGTTCCCCCCAGTGCATCCAGCTCCGCCAGGGTCACCGGCAAACCTGCCGTGAGGGTCTCGGCCAGGCGCGGACGCAGCGGCGGCTCACTGAACACACAAGTCTTGCCCACTTCCTGCAGGCGCTTGCGCATGGCCGCCACGTGCTGGGCGCCGGGCTGCACTTCGGCGGCCACGCTGAACACACCGGCGTGCTTGAGCCCATAGGCCGCCTCGAAGTAGTCGAAGGCTTCATGGAACACGAAGTAGGGCTTGGCGCTGATGCCGGCCATACGCTGCTTCAGCCGCAGGTCCAGGGCATCCAGGCGCTCGTTGAATGCCTTGAGGTTGCCCTGGTAGCGGGCCGCATTGGCCGGATCCGCCGCACTCAGGTCGCCGGCCATCTTGGCTGCAATCACCCGGGCATTGACCGTCGACAGCCACAGGTGGGCGTCCAGGCTGCCGGGGCGATGGTCGTGGTCATGCTCGCCGGCGTCGTCATCATGGTCATGATCGTGGGCGTGGCTGTCTTCGCCGAAGTGACGCAGCGACAGGCCGGGCAAGTCCTGCACGGCAACGCTGGGCTTGTCGCGGCCCTTGAGCACGCGCGGCAGGAAGCCTTCCATGTCCGGGCCGATCCAGTACAACAGCTGCGCGTCGCTGACCCTGCGCACGTCGGATGGGCGCAGGGCATAGTGATGCGGCGAAGCGCCCGGTGGCAGCAGCACTTCAGGGCTGCCGACACCGTCCTGGACCGCCGCCGCGATCTGTTGCAGGGGTTTGATGCTGGTAAGTACACGGACCTCGGCCTGTGCCTGGGCCATCACCAAGGTGGCGATAAAAGCGACAAAAAGGGCAAAAAATCGGGACACGATGACCACTCAAAAGGGCAGGAACAGGTAATATAATAACGTCTCTAATCAGAACCGTCGCCGCCCATGCCTAAAACCCCGCTGGCCAACCGCCCCCACGACCACTCCCATTGCGTGCACAGCGCCCTGGCCGAGGCCGACGCCCTGTGCGCACGCCAGGGCCTGCGCCTGACCGCCTTGCGCCGTCGCGTGCTGGAACTGGTCTGGCAGAGCCATAAACCGCTGGGCGCCTATGACATCCTCGCCGTGCTGAGCGAACAGGACGGCCGCCGCGCTGCGCCGCCGACCGTTTATCGGGCCCTGGACTTTCTCCTGGAGAACAGCCTGGTGCACCGCATCGCTTCGCTCAACGCCTTCATCGGCTGCAGTCACCCGGAGCACGCCCACCAGGGGCAGTTCCTGATCTGCCGGGCGTGCCACGTGGCGATCGAACTGGAGCAGACCAGCATCAGCAACGCCATTGTCGCCAGCGCCAAGGAAGTCGATTTCAGCGTCGAGGCGCAGACCGTCGAAGTGGTCGGCCTGTGCGGCAACTGCCGGAGCGCCGGATGAGCACTGCATTGATTCGCCTCGAACAGGTCGGCGTGGCGTTCGCCGGGCAGGCGGTGCTCGACAGCATCGACCTTGCGGTCGAGCCCGGGCAGATCGTCACCCTGATCGGCCCCAACGGCGCCGGCAAGACGACCCTGGTGCGCGCCGTGCTCGGCCTGCTCAAGCCCCATACCGGCAAGGTCTGGCGCAAGCCACGCCTGCGCATCGGCTACATGCCGCAAAAGCTGCAGGTGGACGCCACCTTGCCGCTTTCGGTCCTGCGCTTCCTGCGCCTGGTCCCCGGCGTCGATCGCGCCGCGGCCCTGGCGGCACTGGGCGAAGTCGGCGCCGAACAGGTGATCGACAGCCCGATCCAGGGGATTTCCGGTGGCGAGATGCAACGGGTGCTGCTGGCCCGGGCGCTGCTGCGCGAACCTGAGTTGCTGGTGCTCGACGAGCCGGTGCAGGGTGTCGACGTGGCCGGCCAGGCCGAGCTGTACAGCCTGATCACCCGCCTGCGCGACCGCCACGGTTGCGGCGTGCTGATGGTGTCCCACGACCTGCACCTGGTGATGAGCACTACCGACCAGGTGGTCTGCCTGAACCGTCATGTCTGCTGCTCCGGCCATCCGGAACAGGTCAGCGGCGACCCCGCCTTCGTCGAGCTGTTCGGCAATAACGCGCCGAGCCTGGCGATCTACCACCACCATCACGACCACACCCACGACCTGCACGGGTCGGTGATTGCGCCCGCCCAGGGCGGACATGTACACGGAGAACACTGCAAGCATGGCTGATTTCCTGCTTTACGCCCTGCTCGCAGGCCTGGCCCTGGCCCTGGTCGCCGGTCCCCTGGGGTCTTTCGTGGTCTGGCGGCGCATGGCCTATTTCGGTGACACCCTGTCCCATGCCGCCTTGTTGGGGGTGGCCCTGGGTTTCATGCTGGATATCAGCCCGGCCCTGGCGGTGACGGTCGGCTGCCTGCTGCTGGCGATCCTGCTGGTTACCCTGCAACAGCGCCAGCCACTGGCCTCCGACACCCTGCTGGGGATTCTTGCCCCCAGCACCCTGTCGCTCGGGTTGGTGGTACTGAGCTTCATGCACGATGTGCGCATCGACCTGATGGCCTACCTGTTCGGCGACCTGCTGGCGATCAGCCCCGGTGACCTGGCCTGGATCCTCGGCGGCAGCGCCGCGGTCCTGTTGTTGCTGGTGGTGCTCTGGCGCCCGCTGCTGGCGGTGACTGTGCACGAAGAACTGGCCATGGTCGAAGGCCTGCCGGTAACGGCCCTGCGCCTGGCGCTGATGCTGTTGATTGCCGTGGTGATCGCCGTGGCCATGAAGATCGTCGGGGTGTTGCTGATCACCTCGCTGCTGATCATTCCGGCCGCCGCGGCGCAACGCCACGCCCGCTCCCCCGAGCAGATGGCCCTGGGCGCCAGCCTGCTGGGGGTGACGGCAGTGTGTGGCGGCCTGGCGCTGTCGTGGTTCAAGGACACTCCGGCCGGCCCGTCGATCGTGGTCTGTGCGGCGGTGCTATTCTTGCTGAGCCTGGCCTTGCCCCGGCGCTGATGCCCAGGGTGCGACCCGGTCGGTCGCACCCTGCGACATTTAAATTGTGCAGGGCCCTGAAGAGTTATTCCTGAGTCTGCGGACTGGGTGTAGACTTGCTCGCTTTTTTGCGCAATTAGAGAGTCGCAGGAATGAAGCGTTTCGCCTCCCGTTATCTGCTCCTTGCCGCGTTTTCCCTGATCCTGGCCGCATGTTCCAGCGCTCCGGTCGACAACGCCGCCACACCTGCCCAGGCCGATGCCTGGCAGCAGCTGGAGCAAAGCATCGCCAGCAACGAGCTGGCCACCGCCGAAGACCAGCTGGCTGCCCTGCAAGCCCAGTACCCCAATGACAGCCGGGTCGAGCAGCACCAGCGGCAGTTGGCCGAAGCCTACCTGCAACGCAGCCAGATGGTTCTGCAAAAGGGTGACGTCAATGCTGCCGCCACCGCCCTGAGCCGCGCCCGTGCCCTGATGCCCAAGGCCCCGGCCTTGACTGGCGGCGTCAACGGCGCCATTGCCCAGGCCCGCAAGGCCGAACTGGAAAAGGCCGAAGCCGCCCTGAAGGCCGCCGAAGCCAAACCGCGCGCCAAGGTGATCGACCCCAGCGCGCCCAGCACCGTCGTTGCGCTGAAAACCCGCAACATTGCCGAGTTACGCAAGCAACTCGACGCCATCGCCAGCGATGTGGTGAATTTTCAGTGCGACGTGGTGTTCCAGGTACCGCGCAAGGATGATGCCCCCTGGCTCAAGACCCTGCTGGGCAAGCGGGTGAACAAGCTCGACAGCGAGTTCGCCTTGCAGCAAACCCACAAAATCCAGCGCAACCAGCCTGCCCAGGTGGTCCTGGTGCCACGCCAGCCCTGAGCGACCGGGTGCCCGGCGGGCACCCGCAGCGCATATTCCAGCTTTTATGCCCGGTTTCGACCACTGATCGCGTTATTCCCGCAGCATTGGTCAATTGCGAAATAAATGCTAAGAACCTCTATACGAACAGGCTAAAATGCGCCCCCCGGCTAACCGCTGACCCAAATTCCATGCGCCCCACAAGGTTCGCTACGTGATCGAGTTTCAAAATGTACATAAAACCTACCGCGTCGCCGGTAGGGACATCCCCGCGCTGCACCCGACCAACCTGAGCGTCGAAGACGGCCAGGTGTTCGGGCTGATCGGCCACTCCGGTGCCGGTAAAAGTACCCTGCTGCGCCTGATCAACCGCCTGGAAGCCCCAAGCGGCGGCAAGATCATCGTCGACGGTGAAGATGTCACCGCTTTCAACGCCAATGACCTGCGGCGCTTCCGCCAACAGGTCGGGATGATCTTCCAGCACTTCAACCTGCTGGCCTCCAAGACCGTGGCCGACAACGTCGCCTTGCCCCTGGTCCTGGCGGGCGAGCTGTCGCGCAAGGACATCGACACCCGCGTCAGCGAATTGCTGGCCCGGGTCGGCCTGTCCGACCACGCCAAAAAGTATCCGGCCCAGCTGTCGGGCGGCCAGAAGCAGCGCGTCGGCATTGCCCGCGCCCTGGCCACCAAGCCGAAGATCCTGCTCTGCGACGAAGCCACCAGCGCCCTCGATCCACAAACCACTGGACAAGTGTTGCAGCTGCTGGCCGAGATCAACCGCGAACTGAAGCTGACCATCGTGCTGATCACCCATGAAATGGACGTGATCCGCCGGGTCTGTGACCGCGTGGCAGTGATGGATGCCGGACAGATCGTCGAACAGGGGCCGGTAGCCGATGTGTTCCTGCATCCACAACACCCGACCACCAAGCGTTTCGTCCAGGAAGACGAGCAGATCGACGAAGACGAACAACGCGACGACTTCGCCCATGTACCAGGGCGCATCGTGCGCCTGACCTTCCAGGGCGATTCCACCTACGCGCCGCTGCTGGGCACCGTTGCCCGCGAAACCGGCGTGGACTACAGCATCCTTGCCGGTCGTATCGACCGCATCAAAGACACCCCGTATGGGCAGCTGACCCTGGCCGTCACTGGCGGCGACATGGAAGCGGCCTTCGCCCGCTTCACGGCGGCTGATGTTCATATGGAGGTACTGCGTTGATGGACGCCTTGAGTTTCTTTGCCAACGTCGACTGGGCCGAAATCTGGCTGGCTACCATCGACACCATGATCATGCTGTTCGGCTCGCTGTTGTTCACGGTGCTGCTCGGCCTGCCGCTGGGCGTGCTGCTGTTCCTCTGCGGTCCGCGCCAGTTGTTCGAACAGAAAGGCGTGTATGCGCTGCTGTCGCTGGTGGTCAACGTGCTGCGCTCGCTGCCGTTCATCATCCTGCTGATCGTGATGATTCCGTTCACCGTGCTGATCACCGGCACCTCGCTGGGGGTCGCCGGCGCCATTCCACCGCTGGTGGTAGGGGCCACGCCATTCTTCGCGCGCCTGGTGGAAACCGCCCTGCGCGAAGTGGACCGCGGCATCATCGAAGCCACCCAGTCGATGGGCGCCAGCACCCGGCAGATCATCATGAACGCCTTGCTGCCTGAAGCCCGTCCGGGCATCTTCGCCGCCATCACCGTCACCGCCATTACCCTGGTGTCGTACACCGCCATGGCCGGTGTGGTGGGTGCCGGCGGCCTGGGCGACCTGGCGATCCGCTTCGGCTACCAGCGTTTCCAGACCGACGTCATGGTGGTCACCGTGGTCCTGCTGCTGATACTGGTTCAAGTGCTGCAGAGCGTGGGCGACAAACTGGTCGTGCATTTTTCCCGTAAGTAACCCCGTGGGCCGGGGGCCGGATCGGCCCTCACAAGGAGTGATTTGATGAAAAAGCTGCTTGCTGTTGTCGCCGCCGCCGCGGCCTTCTCGGCCCAGGCCGAGACCCTGACCGTGGCCGCCACCCCGGTGCCACACGCCGAGATCCTCGAGTTCGTCAAACCGGTCCTGGCCAAAGAGGGCGTGGAGTTGAAGGTGAAAGTGTTCACCGACTACATCCAGCCGAACGTGCAGGTGGCCGAGAAGCGCCTGGACGCCAACTTCTTCCAGCACCAGCCGTACCTGGATGAATTCAACAAGGCCAAGGGCACCCACCTGGTCAGCGTTGCCGGCGTGCACCTGGAGCCCCTGGGCGCCTACTCGAGCAAGTTCAAGAAGCTCGATGAGCTGCCATCGACCGCCACCGTGGTCATCCCCAACGATGCCACCAACGGCGGCCGTGCCTTGCTGCTGCTGGACAAGGCCGGTGTGATCAAGCTCAAGGACAACACCAACATCCTGTCCGGGGTCAAAGACATCGCCGCGAACGGCAAGAACCTCAAGTTCCGTGAGTTGGAAGCAGCCACCATTCCACGTGTGCTGACCCAGGTCGACCTGGCGCTGATCAACACCAACTATGCGCTGGAAGCCAAGCTGGATCCGAGCAAGGATGCCCTGGTCATCGAAGGCAGCGACTCGCCTTACGTGAACATCCTGGTCACCCGTGAAGACAACAAGGATGCGGAGGCTGTGAAGAAGCTGGTTGCAGCCCTGCACACCCCGGAAGTGAAGAAGTTCATCGAAGAGAAGTACAAGGGCGCGGTCAAGCCGGCGTTCTAAGTAGTTCCAATCGCGGGGCAAGCCCGCTCCCACAGGTGATCTGTAGGAGCGGGCTTGCCCCGCGATGCATTCAATCCCGCTTAAGCAACACAGGCAGCTGGGCCACCAGCTTCTGATTGTTGAACGGCGCGCGAATAAACCCCCGCTGCTTGCCATCCGGGCCGATCACGGCCAGGTTGCCACTGTGATCGACCGTGTAGTTCGGCTTGCTGGTGTCGGCCGGAATAAACGGGATGCTCACCGCGTTGGCCAGTTTCTGGATGGTCTCCAAAGAGCCTGTCAGGCCACGGAAATCCTTGTCGAAATAGCCCAGGTACTGCTGCAGCTGCGCCGGGGTATCGCGGTTCGGGTCGACACTCACCAGCACCACCTGCAGGCGATCCACTGCTTCTTTAGGCAGCTCGCTCTTCACCTGACGCAATTGCGCCAGGGTGGTCGGGCAGATGTCCGGGCAGAAGGTGTAGCCGAAGAACAGCAACGACCACTTGCCCTTGAGCTCATCCACGGCGACGGCCTGGCCCTTCTCGTCGGTCATCTCCAGGCTCGGCACGGTGCGGCTCTGCGGCAGCAGGATGATGCCGGCATCGATCAGCTCGGTCGGATTGCCTTCGCTACGACCATTGAGCACCTTGTTGACGGTAAGCCCCAGGATCACAGCGACCAGGGCAACGAGGATGAAGACGGTTTTCTGGGTTCGAGTCATAGGTTCAACAGTAGGTAGTGGTCTACAAGCAGCGCGATGAACAACAGCAACAGGTACCAGATCGAGTACTTGAAGGTCTTGATCGCCGCGTGCGGCCTGCTGCCACGGTACAACACCCAGGCCCATTGCAGGAAGCGCACGCCCAGCAGCAGCGCACAGGCCAGGTAGAGCGGCCCGCTCATGTGGATGGCAAAGGGCAGCAGGCTGACCGCCAGCAGTACCAGGGTATAAAGCAGGATGTGCACCTTGGTGTAATGCTCGCCGTGGGTCACCGGCAGCATCGGGATGTCCGCCTTGGCGTACTCCTCCTTGCGGTGGATGGCCAGGGCCCAGAAGTGCGGCGGGGTCCAGGCGAAGATGATCAGCACCAGCAGCAAGGGCTCGGCGCTGATGTGGCCGCTGACCGCCACCCAACCCAGCAGCGGCGGCGCCGCACCGGCCAGGCCGCCAATCACGATGTTCTGCGGCGTGGCGCGCTTGAGAAAGCCGGTGTAGATCACCGCATAGCCCAGCAACGAGGCCAGGGTCAGCCAGGCAGTGAGGGCGTTGGTGAACAGCAGCAACAGCGTCATTCCCGCCAGCGCCAGCAGCAAGGCGAACGTCAGGGCGGCAGCGGGCGCTACCCGGCCTTCAGCCAGCGGGCGCTTATGGGTGCGCGCCATCAAGGCATCGATCCGCCGGTCCACCACATGATTGACCACGGCGGCGCCCGCCGCACAACAGGCGATGCCCAGGTTGCCGAACAGCAGCACAGCCCAGGGCACGCCGGCGCGGGTGGCGAGGAACATACCCACCAGCGAGGTGATCAGCATCAGCACCACCACCTTAGGCTTGGTCAGCTCCAGGTAGTCGCGCCAGCCCGCCCGACGCCTGCTAGCGCTCAGAAGCGTCGCCATGAGTTATCTCCCAGATAGTGAACGACACCGCTACTGCCGAGCGGCGTCAGGCGCCAGCCCTGGCTGACCCGGCGCGCCTTCGCCCTGGCCACCAGGCGAATGCGGTAATTGACCAGCACCATGCTCAGCAGCAGCAGGGCGCCACCGGCGTTGTGTGCCACGGCCACCGCCAGCGGCAGGTGAAACACTACATTGCTGATCCCCAGGCCGACCTGCACCGCCAGTGCCAGCAGTACCAGGCGGGCCAGCTTGCCCAGGCCATGGCGGTACAGCTTCCAGCTCAGCAACAGCAGTACGCAGGTCACCAGCAGGGCGCCCATCCGATGGCTGATGTGGATGGCCGTGCGCGCATCACTGTCCAGCTGTCCGCCCAGGTAATTGGGACCGATATGCTGGGTCAGGTGAAAGCCGTTGGCGAAGTCCGCCTGCGGCCACCACTGGCCATGGCAGGTCGGCAGATCGACGCACGCCACGGCGGCATAGTTGGCGCTGACCCAGCCGCCCAGGGCGATCTGGCCGATCACCACCAACAGCCCCAGCGCCGCCACCCGCCGCACGCTCAGCGGCAGCTTGGGCAGGGGCGCAAAGGCCCGGGACAACCGCAGGCTCAGGAGGAACAACAGGCTCAAGGTGGCAAAGCCGCCCAACAAATGGGCCGTGACCACCTGTGGCCACAGCTTGAGGGTCACGGTCCACATGCCGAAGGCCGCCTGGGCGAACACCACGCCAAGCAGCAGCAAGGGCAGGCGATAAGGTTGGCCGTCACGCCCATGGCGACGCCAGGCCTGCAGGGCGAGCAGGGTGATCACCAGCGCCAGGGTGCCGGCGAAGTAGCGATGGACCATCTCGTTGCGGCCCTTGTGCGCCTCCACCGGAGTGTCGGGGAAGTGCATTTCGGCATGGGCCAGCTGCGCTTCGGTCTTGGGCACGCTGATGAAGCCGTAGCACCCAGGCCAGTCCGGGCAGCCCAGCCCGGCGTGGGTGAGACGGGTGTAGGCACCGAGCAGGACAACAACCAGTGCCAGCAGGGTGGCGAATACAGCGAGGCGGTATCCAGGTCTGGCCATGGCGATGTCCTACCCGATATTGGACAGTTTCAGTAGGTGGCGCAGGTCGTTGAGCAGGTCCTTGCCCTTGACCCTGGCGTCATAGCGCAGCACCAGGTTGCCGTGTGGATCGACGATCCACAGTTGCGCCTCCTGTTTGCCCTGGCTGGCTGCAGCGTACTTGCCCAGGTCCAGTGGGTAGCGCTGCAACTGCGGGTACTCGCGGTCGAGCCGGGCCTGGTAATCGCTGCCCACGGCTTGGGCGGTGGCCAGGGCATGGCTGGCGCGGCTGGCGTCACGGCCCAGGCCGATCTGGACCTGCCGGGCCAGGTACACCAGTTGCTGGCAGTCCAGGGCACAGTCCCCCGGGGCGCTGACCAGCAACTGCCAGCGCTGCTCAGCGCTGTTCACCCCAAGATCGGCGCGGCTCTGGCCGTTGCCGATCATCTCGCCGTGATAACTGCGGCTATCCGGCACCCAGAACTGGAACTTGTACATGCCAGTCGCCAGGATCATCGGCCCGATCACCACCAGCAGGATCAGGATCAGTTGCAGGCGCCCCCGCGCCCGCCCGGAAGGCATCTTGCCTTCAGACATGTTGAGTGGATTGCTGACCGCTGCCATGCTGTTTCTCCTTGTTGTTATGCCAGCCGAAGTAGAGGTAAAGCAGCACCAGCGCCACGGCCAGGGCGAACCATTGCACGGCGTAGCCGAGGTGTTTTTCCGGGCCCAGGGCGACCACCGGCCAGTCCAGCCGGTAACTGGCAGGCCCCGCCTCCAGGCGTAGTTCATGGGCAAAGCCTTCGCGCGAAAGCTGCTGCCAGAGATGACCGGCATCGACCGCCGTCAGCAGCCTGGGCCAGTCGCCGCCTTCGGGATCGGCATGCAGCTGAAAGGTGGCGCCGGGAGCGACATAGACCCAGGCCGCAAGGCCAAGCGCCTGCGGCGGGGTGCTGAACTGCACCGGCCGGCGTCGATCCGGCCAGGGCAGCCAGCCGCGATTGACCAGCAGCCAGAGCCCGCTGGCCTGGTCGAAAAAGGGTTGCAGCAGCTCGACGCCTACCTGGCCGTCACGCATGCGGTTGTCCAGCAGCAGGCTGTGCCCGGCATCGAACTGGCCGAACAGGTGCACCCGGCGGTAAGCCGGGTCCTGTAATTCAGGCAGCTGTACCGCGCCCAATGGTTCGCTGGCCTGGCGCTCGGCATAGCTGGCGAGCAAGGCTCGTTTCTGTTCGGCACGCCCCAACTGCCAGCAGCCCAGGCCGATCAGCCCGGGCAACAGCATCAACACCACCAGGGTCGGCACCCAACCGGGGCGAAATGGCTTCACCCGGTCACCCCATGGTCTGTCGCTATACTTAAAGTCATCGATGCATCCCCACGGAGTTTCGCCATGCTCAAAGCCGCGATTGTCCTGATGCTGCTGGCCACCATTGCCAGC
Source organism: Pseudomonas sp. BGr12 (assembly GCF_030272895.1). GTDB lineage: Bacteria > Pseudomonadota > Gammaproteobacteria > Pseudomonadales > Pseudomonadaceae > Pseudomonas. The sequence continues at coordinate 53,919 of NZ_JALRNF010000033.1, forward strand.
CTGTTCAGTGGCCTGTTCTTTCTGGTCAAGGACGACGGACACTCCACCCGCCTGCTCAAGGCCCTGACCGTGCGGGTCAGCCTCGCCGCCCTGACCCTGGCGCTGATCACCTGGGGCTTCTACAGCGGCCAGTTGGTATCCCACGCACCGTTCTGACGACGGCTACAGCACGTAAACGAAGATAAATAGCCCCACCCAGACCACATCCACAAAGTGCCAGTACCAGCTGGCCGCCTCGAAGCCAAAGTGTTTGTCGGGGTTGAAATGCCCGCGCAGAATGCGCATCAACATCACGAACAGAATCAAGGTACCCATGGTCACGTGGGCACCATGGAAGCCCGTGAGCATGAAGAAAGTCGCGCCGTAGATGCCTGAACCCAGGGTCAGGCCGAGCTTGGTGTATGCCTCGTGATACTCATAGGCTTGCAGCACCAAAAAGCTGATGCCCAGGGCAATGGTCAGCGCCAGCCAGAACTTCAGTGCGCCGCGGTGATCCTTGCGCAGGGCATGGTGGGCGATGGTCACGGTGACGCTGGAGCTGACCAGCAGGATGGTGTTGATCAGCGGCAGGTGCCAGGGATCGATGATTTCCCTGGGCGGCGGAAACAACTTCGGATCCGGGGTGTTGAGCAACGGCCAGGAAAACTCGAAGTTCGGCCAGAGCATGTGCGCCACGCCCTTGGCGCCTTCGCCCCCCAGCCACGGTCCGGCCAGGTTGCGGACATAGAACAGCGCGCCGAAGAAGGCGATGAAGAACATCACCTCGGAAAAGATGAACCAGGACATGCCCCAGCGGAACGAACGGTCCAGTTGCGAGCTGTAGAGCCCGGCGCGGCTTTCCTTGACTACCGCGCCGAACCAGCCGAACAGCATGTAGGCCAGGCACAAGGCACCGAAGAAGAAGATCCACGGTCCATGAGACTCGGGGCGACCGGCCTTGAGGTCGTTGAACCAGGTACCCAGGCCAAACACCGTGATGAACATGCCGACCGTGGCGATGATCGGCCACTTGCTTTGCGCCGGTACGTAGTAGTGCTCATGGGAAGCCATTGACGGTTCTCCTTATCGGGCGCCCTGTGGGTCCTGGCCTGCCAGTTGTGCAACCGGCGGGTGGCGGGCGGTGATATCGAACAACGTGTAAGCCAGCGTCAGGTGTTTCACGTCCCTGGGCAGGTCGCGGTCGACGATAAAGCGCACCGGCATCTCGATGCGTTGCCCCGGCTGCAGCACCTGCTGGGTAAAGCAGAAGCATTCGGTCTTGTGGAAATACGCTGCCGCCTCGGCCGGGGTGACGCTGGGGATCGCCTGGGCCGTCATGGGTTTGTCCGTCGGGTTGCGGGCAATGAACACCATCTCGTTCACCGCCCCCGGGTTGACGTCGATCTGGTCGGCGGTGGAGTGGAACTCCCAGACCATGTCGCTGGCGTTGGTCGACATGAACTGCACCTTCACCCTGCGGTCCGGATCGGTTTGCTGGGTCGCCTGGTACTGCCCGCCGGTCTTGCCGTTGATGCCGAAGGCCTTGCACATCACGTCGTAGATCGGCACCAGGGCAAAGCCGAAGGCGAACATCACCACGGTCAGCAGCAGTAGCCGCACGACCAGGCGCTTGAGCGAAATCCCTTCACTCATGACTGCATCCTCCGAAGGTCGCCGTTCATTTCACGTCCGGCGGGGTCTGGAAGGTGTGGTAGGGCGCCGGTGAAGGCACCGTCCATTCCAACCCATCGGCGCCATCCCAGGGTTTGGCCGGCGCGGGCGCACCACCGCGAATGCACTTGATGACGATGAACAGGAAGAAGATCTGCGTGGCGCCGAAGGTAAAGGCACCGATCGAGGAGACCATGTTGAAGTCGGCAAACTGCAGGTTGTAGTCGGGAATCCGCCGCGGCATGCCGGCCAGGCCAACGAAGTGCATGGGGAAGAAGGCCATGTTCATGCCGATGAACGACAACCAGAAGTGCAGCTTGCCCAGGGTTTCGTCGTACATGTGCCCGGTCCATTTCGGCAGCCAGTAGTAGGCCGAGGCGAAGATGCCGAAGATCGCCCCGGGTACCAGCACGTAATGGAAGTGGGCGACCACGAAGTAGGTGTCGTGGTACTGGAAGTCCGCCGGGGCGATGGCCAGCATCAGCCCGGAGAAGCCGCCGATGGTGAACAGGATGACGAAGGCGATGGCGAACAGCATCGGCGTCTCGAAGGTCAGCGAGCCTTCCCACATGGTACTGACCCAGTTGAACACCTTCACCCCGGTGGGCACGGCGATCAGCATGGTGGCGTACATGAAGAACAGCTCGCCGACCACCGGGATGCCGACCACGAACATGTGGTGGGCCCAGACAATAAAGGACAGGAAGGCGATCGCCCCGGTGGCGTAGACCATCGAGGTGTAGCCGAACAGCGGCTTGCGCGAGAACGCCGGAATGATCGAACTGACCGCGCCGAACGCCGGCAGGATCATGATGTACACCTCGGGATGGCCGAAGAACCAGAACACATGCTGGAACAGCACCGGGTCACCGCCGCCGGCGGCGCTGAAGAAGCTGGTGCCGAAGTGGATGTCCATCAGCATCATGGTCACCACCCCGGCCAGTACCGGCATCACCGCGATCAGCAGGAACGCGGTGATCAGCCAGGTCCAGACGAACAGCGGCATCTTCATCAGGGTCATGCCCGGGGCGCGCAGGTTGAGGATGGTGGCGATCACGTTGATCGCGCCCATGATCGAACTGATCCCCATCAGGTGGATGGCGAAGATGAAGAAGGTCACGCTTTCCGGTGCGTAGGTGGTGGACAGCGGCGCGTAGAAGGTCCAGCCGAAGTTCGGCCCACCGCCGGGCATGAACAGGGTCGAGACCAGCAGCAGGAACGCCGCCGGCAACAACCAGAAACTGAAGTTGTTCATCCGTGGCAAGGCCATGTCCGGCGCGCCGATCATCAGCGGGATCATCCAGTTGGCCAGGCCGACGAAGGCCGGCATCACCGCACCGAAGACCATCACCAGGCCGTGCATGGTGGTCATCTGGTTGAAGAACTCCGGCTGGACGATCTGCAGGCCGGGCTGGAACAGCTCGGCGCGGATCACCATGGCAAAGGAGCCGCCCAGCAGGAACATGGTGAAGCTGAACCACAGGTACATGGTGCCGATGTCTTTGTGGTTGGTGGTGAGCACCCAGCGCATCAGGCCCCTGGCCGGCCCATGGGCGTGGTCATGGCCGGCATGACCGTGGTCGTCGATCACTGCACTCATGTCCTCTCTCCTGAATTCGCTCATTTGCTTTCCGCCTGTTTAAGCGCCAGCACATCCTTCGGCGTGACCATGTCGCCCTTGTTGTTGCCCCAGGCGTTGCGCTCGTAGGTGACCACGGCGGCGATATCCACTTCGGAGAGCTGCTTGCCGAAGGCGGCCATGGCCGTGCCCGGCTTGCCGTGGAAGACGATGCCCAGGTGATCTTCCTTGGGCCCGGTGGCGATCTTCGAGCCCTTGAGTGCCGGGAACATCGGCGGCAGGCCCTGGCCTTCGGCCTGGTGACAGGCCACGCAAGTGGTGTGATAGACCTTGTCGCCACGCTCGACCAGCTCTTGCAGGGTCCAGTCCTTGCTGGTCAGCTCCTTGAGCTTGGCGGCTTCGGCCTTGCGCTCGCCCAGCCAGGTGTCGTAGTCGGCCTTGGACTTGACCTCGACCACCACCGGCATGAAGCCGTGGTCCTTGCCGCACAGCTCGGTGCACTGGCCGCGGTAGATGCCGGGTTTCTCGATGCGGGTCCAGGCTTCGTTGACGAAGCCGGGAATGGCGTCGCGCTTGACCGCGAAGGCCGGTACCCACCAGGAGTGGATCACGTCGGCGGCGGTGACCAGGAAACGCACCTTGGCCCCCACCGGCAGCACCAGCGGCTGGTCGACTTCGAGCAGGTAGTGCTCGTCCTTGGGTGCCTTGTTGTGGATCTGGTCGGCGGGCGTGGCCAGGTTGCTGAAGAACTCGACGTCCTGGCCCAGGTACTTGTAGTGCCACTTCCACTGGTAGCCGGTGACCTGGATGTCGACGTCCGATTCGCTGGCATCGTAGATGTCGATCAGGGTCTTGGTCGCCGGGATCGCCATGGCCACCAGGATCAGGAACGGCACCACCGTCCACATGATCTCGACCCAGGTGTGCTCGTGGAAATGCGCAGGCTGCTGACCGGTGGAACGACGGTGAATGATCATCGACCAGAACATCGCGCCAAAGACCACCAGGCCGATGATCACGCAGATCCAGAAGATGGTCATGTGCAGGTCGAACACTGCGTTGCTGACTTCAGTCGCCCCTGGCGCCATGTTCACGGTCCAGGCGGCATTGGCCTGACCGAATACCGACCACAACAGGAGGCCCATCCAGACGTGTGGATGTCGCATCATTGCGGGTTCCCCTTATCGTTCTTGTTATCCCGGAGGCGTGGACCTACGGCTAAGGGTACGGCGGCCAAGACTGCGAACTTCGACGACCGAGCCCCCTGCGAACTACAGTCGGGCCTCATCAGCGAATCACTTTCAACCGGAGTATAGACAGCGACCTCGACCACGCAACGCGATCGAAAAAATCAAACCGGCCAGGTTGAACGTTTGCGCGCCAGCCCGCGAAATACGCGGGATGAAGCACAATGATGGCACTTAGATATAATTGATGAATATAAGAAGACAGCGGTTATGCAAAATGCGTCTTAACGCTGGACAGAACCGAGCTACCTTATGTCTTCCGTTTGTCACGCCTTTTCCCTGGAGTTGTCATGAACATCGCCGCTTTGCGCGAGCAGATTACCCGTGCCCATCAACATGAGACCGAAACCGACCAACTGAAAGAGCAACTGATCAAACAACTGCCACACCTGCACCCTTCGATCCAGCTACCGGAAATCGACGCCCAGGGCGCATTGACCCGCTTCGTCAGCGCCTACATCGACCAGGTGCCGGAACTGCTCGAGGCGGCCAACGCCGTGGCCCGCGAGGCCGGCATCGAGTCGCAGATCAAACCGGTGCTGAAAATCGCCGAAGAGTACTTCCTGCAACCACCGAAAATCATGAACGGCCATGTCGGCCTCGGCTGCCTGCTGGATGAAGCCTACCTGGCGCATCGCCTGGTGGAAGAGGTCAACGACCTGTACATCAAGCACTTCCAGCAGCCCCTGATCCCGCTGGACACCACCGTGGCCAACCTGATCGCCCACCAGCTGATCGGCGAAGACTTTGCCAACCAGCTGGATGAAGTGGTGCACCACTCGGTGGACGCAATGCTCGACGACGAGAGCTTCGCCCTGGAGTCGGTCGAAGCCTACCGCGAGAAACTCAGCAGCCCGGATACCGGCGCAGCATGGAAGCGCTGGCCTTGCCTGTCGCGGCAACTGGGCGTAGGCCTGGAGCTGGACCAGTCGGCGTAATACCGGTCGGCGACGATGCCGGCTCCCACAGGACGTGGGAGCGGCGGTGCGACGACTCGACTCGCCCCGCGATAGCAGCATCACCACTTCAGTTCAGGCCCCCAACCCGACCGTGGTGCGCAGGCGTCCTTCGACCCGCCGCTTGAGCCGTCGCTGCTCGATCAGCAAGCGCGACCCCTTGCCCGCATTGGCCCGTCCCCAGTCCTCGAGCAGTTCAAGGCATGAATGATCGATGTAGCTGAGGTTGGCCAACGGCACATGCAGCGTTGTGCCCGCCGGAATGCCTTCGAGCACCCGGGCCAGCGCCGGCACCTTGAGAAAAGTCGCCGCGCCGCTCAAGCGCAGTTCCCTATGTCCGGGCGCATCGAGGCTGGCCACGCTGATCTTCAAGCGTGCGGCCTTGAGCGCCAACTTGAGCAGGGTCAGGGCAAAACCGAGCAGCACACCGGTCAACAGGTCGGTGAAGATGATTGCCAGCGCCGTGGCTGCGTAGGTGAACATCGGCATCCGGCCGTAGCGGCCCAGGCCACGGAATGCCGTGAAGTCGACCAGTTTGAAGCCGGTGTAGACCAGCACACCCGCCAGGCTCGCCACCGGGATCTGTTGCAGCACACTACTCAGGACCACCACGAACGCCAGCAACCAGACGCCGTGCAGAATCGCCGAAAGGCGTGTCCGGGCGCCGGCCTGGACATTGGCCGAACTGCGGACGATCACCCCGGTCATCGGCAGCGCACCGAGCACGCCACAGAGCATGTTCCCCAGCCCCTGGGCTGACAGTTCTCGATCGAAGTCCGAGCGCTGGCCGTTGTGCATGCGATCGACCGCGGCAGCGGACAACAGGGTTTCGGCACTGGCGATGAAGGCCAAGGCAAAGGCGGCGACCAGCAGGTTCGGGTCAGCGAGGTTGAACAGGTCAGCCGGGTGCAACCAGCCGATGGCCTGGCTCAGGTCCGCCGGCACCTGGACCCGGTTCACCGGCAATGCCAGGCCGATGCAGATGGCCGTCATCAGGGCGACGCCGAGCAGTGCTCCGGGTACAAAGCGCAGCGATTGCGGTCGCAACCGCTCCCATCCCCACATCACGGCGATGGTACCGAGCCCCAATGCGCCGGCCTGCCAGCCGTTACCCTGGCTTTGCAGCGGCAAGGCCTGGGTCAGGGTCGCCGGGAACCCCAGCAGGTTGGCCAGCCCCGACGGCTGCGGCGCACGGTCGAACATCACATGCACCTGGGACAACACGATCAGCACACCGATGCCGGCGAGCATGCCGTAGACCACGGCGGGCGCCGTGACCCGGAACCAGCAGCCCAGACGCAAGCGTCCCGCCAGCAGTTGCAGCAACCCCGCCAACACCAGGATAGGCCCCAGCATCGCCACGCCATGCTGGCGCACCAGCTCGAACACCAGCACCGCCAGGCCCGCCGCCGGGCCGCTGACCTGCAGGGGCGAGCCGGCCAGCCAACCGACCACGATGCCACCGATGATCCCGGTAATCAGGCCCTTGGCCGGGGGCATGCCCGAGGCAATGGCGATGCCCATGCACAAGGGCAGGGCAACCAGGAATACCACCACTGAAGCCAGTAATTCGCGCGGCAATGCCGCTTTGATCTGTGTCGTGTTCACCCTGTCACTCCTTCTTTCAAGGTTTACGGCCATTCCAATGGCCGACAGCACTCTTCCCTGGCGCACAGGCAGGCGCAGGCCGCCAGCGGGCTGGCAAAGGCAGTCAGGGAAATTCAAGGCAGCCGATGACCAGGCCGCACCCGTGGGGTGCAGCCGTCAATCAGCGTGTTGCGGGAAGCGAGGGACGCTTAGTAGCGGCCTCTCGGGGTGGCGCTAGGGATTGGCTGGCCAGCAGCCAGGGGCAGGAAACGGTCGCTTGCGGCGTCGTAGGCTTCGATCTGGCTGGTTTCGATGTCGTAGATCCAGCCATGGATGTGCAGCTGGCCGGCCGCCAGGCGCGAGGCCACCGAAGGGTGGGTGCGCAGGTGGTGCAACTGGGCGATGACGTTTTCCTTGGTCAGCACCTGCATGCTTTCATGCTCGCTGCCGCAGGAGCAGTTGTCCTCGACCACCGTGCGGGCGACCTCGGCATGACGCAACCAGGCCTTGACCGTCGGCATCTTCTCGAGGCTGTTGGGGTTGAGCACCGCACGCATGGCGCCGCAATCGGAGTGACCGCAAATGATGATGTGGTGCACGCCCAGGGCCAGCACGGCATATTCGATGGCAGTGGACACGCCACCGTTCATCTGCCCGTAGGGAGGCACGACGTTACCCACGTTACGGGTAACGAACAGGTCACCAGGGGAACTCTGGGTAATCAGCTCGGGCACAATGCGCGAGTCGGCGCAGGTGATGAACATCGCACGAGGCGCTTGCGCGGTGGCGAGCTTCTTGAACAGCTCCTGCTGCTCGGGGAAGACTTCATGGTGAAACCGCAGGAAGCCGTCGACGATGTGCTTCAGGGCGGCATCGGCGTTCTCGGCGGGGGCAGCCGGGACGGCCTTGGATGGGTCCTTGACGGGCATGATTCATCCTCTTTGACGGTTTTTTAGGTTAAGTCCATTTTACCGGGTTGATGATTCAAACAGCGCATGACTTTTGGATGACCTGCGCGCGCCAACAATCACATCATTTGTTGACTGAATTCCTACACTACTCGGAAAAACTTAACTCAAACTGAATTGCGAGGCTCTAGAACGGGCGTTCCAGAGCGTCAAAGAGCCATCTCAATAATATCAAAAAAGCATCAATGGCCAATACCCACTACCGAAATCAGAGCAACGACATCTGCCGGCCCGGGGGGCAAAAGGCACTGCAATCGAGCCCGTAGCCTTCGCGCCGGTTGAGCCCCAGGCGCCGAATGGCCTTGCTGAAACGCTGCGCCAACAGCTCGGCGAATACACCTTCACCACGCATGCGCGCACCAAAGCGACTGTCGTACAGCTCGCCGCCCCGGCTCTGGCGGATCAGGCTGAGGACATGGCTGGCACGTTGCGGGTAATGATCCTGCAACCATTGCTCGAACAGCGGCGCGACTTCCAGCGGCAGGCGCAACATCATGTACGCCGCACTCAGGGCGCCATTGTCCCGGGCTGCCTCCAGCAGGTGCTCAAGCTCACTGTCGTTGATCATCGGGATCATCGGCGAGCACAGCACCCCGACCGCAATGCCTGCCTCACTGAGCACGCGTATAGCCCGCAACCTGGCCTTCGGCGCTGCCGCCCGGGGTTCGAGGGTGCGCTTGAGCTCGTCATCGAGCGTAGTCAGGCTGATCATTACCGACACCAGGCGTTGCCGGGCCAGCTCGCTGAGCAGGTCCAGATCGCGCAGGATCAGCGAGCCCTTGGTGACGATGGTGACCGGGTGACGGTAACGCAGTAGTACTTCCAGCAGACGCCGGGTCAGTTGCTGCTCACGTTCGATGGGCTGGTAGGGGTCGGTGTTGGAACCCAGGTTGATCGGCGAGCAGACATAACCCGGCTTGCTCAATTGCTGCTCCAGGACAGCAGCGGCATTGGTCTTGGCAATCAGCCTGGTTTCGAAATCGAGCCCTGGAGACATGTCCCAATAGGCATGGCTGGGTCGGGCGTAGCAGTAGATACAGCCATGTTCGCAACCGCGATACGGATTGATCGAGCGGTCGAAGGGCAGGTCGGGTGAGGTGTTGCGGGTAATGATGCTCTTGGCTGTCTCCATGCGCACTTCGGTGCCCTGGGTCAGGGGCACTTCCTGGTACCAGCCATCGTCTTCGGCCACCGAGTGGCTCGGGGCAAAGCGGTTGTGAGGATTATGGGTCGTGCCGCGTCCTCGCTGGGGAGCTGGAGCAACCATACTGCACCTGATACTGTTTTTTTATACAGTAAACCAGCCGACAGGGATGATCCAGCCCCGCTCGGCGGATTCAGTCGGCAAGTCCGTACCAGCGCAAGAATGGCAGCGCACTCAGCGGTCGATTGAGAAACGCTTCGACACCTGTGCGAATCGGGCGAGCGGCGCCCGGCGCGAACACTTCATCCTGCAATGCTAGGCCGGTCGCCCGGTTCTTCAGACCTTCCTGTTCGAAGCGGCTGAACAGGTCGAAGGCATGGACATCGGCCCAGAGATAGCCGTAGTAGCCCACGTCATAACCGGTAACCAGGTGATCGAAGGCATGCATGGGCCGTTCAAATGCGGCCAGCGGCCAGGCGCCCGCTTTGCCGAAGCTGTCTTCGACTCTTTGCTGCACGGCACGACCATCGTCAGGGCTGCCATGCAGGTCGAGATCGAACAGCGACTTGGCCAGTTCGACTGCCAGCTTGGGACGCTCCTGCGCTTGATACCGATCGAGAACAGCCTGCAGGGTGTGCACCGACAACGACGTGCCACGCTCAAAGTGCGTCGAAATACTGGCAAGGTATGACGCAGACCAGCACCAGCGCTCAAGCAATTTGCTGGCAATCTCGAAGCCACCCGGACCCAGCTTCTGTATATCGGACAGGTGATAGTTGGCGGTCCGCACCAGCAGGTGGTGCAGGCCATGACCGAACTCGTGGAACAGCTTGCGCAGATCCAGGTGGGTCAATAGCGGTGGGGCACTGCCCTGGCCCGGAGCAATGCTGGTGAACAACGCAGCGGCAGACGTATGGTAGATCCCGTCGGCATCGGTATGACGATTGCGCAAGTAACTGGTCCAGGCTGCTTCGGACGGCTTGCCATCCCTGGCGATGGCATCGATGTAGAGGTACCCCAGCAATGCGTGGTCTTGCACCGCTTCAAACGCGAGAACGCCGGGTTCCCAGATGGAGATGTCCGACGCCGGGGTCAGCACCAGTCCGAACAGGTTTCGAGCCAGATCGATCAATGCGCTGACGATTGCAGGCAAGGGGAAGAAGGCACGCAAATCATCCTCTGACACACTCAGCGGTGTATGCCCCATCTGTTTGCGCAGATAGACCACATCCCAGGGCTGTGGCTGCACCAGGCCCTGTTGCTGGGCAGCAGCTTGCAATTGCTGTCGCTCCCTTTCCAACCCGGGGCCAGCCTGGCGCGCCAGGTCTTCGAGGAAGGTCACGACCTGCTCGGGTGATGCGCCCCCTTTGAGTTGTAGATTGAACTGCGGGAACGACGCAAAGCCGAGCAAGCGCGCCTTTTCCTGCTTCGTTTCGGCCAAGGCCTGGAGCACGCCAGCATTGTCGTATTGAGGATCAGCGCTTGCACCCCGGGTCAGGTAGGCTCGATAGAGTTGCTCACGCAGGGCCCGGTCTTGTGCATGTTCGATGACGGCCAGGTAGGGGGCCTCCTCCAGGGTAATCAGCCAGCCGCCCAGGCCCTTGGTCGTTGCTGCCGCCGCCATCGCCGCCTTGTTGAGCGCAGGTATGCCGTGCAAGCGTTGTTCATCCATGATGTGCAGGCTCCAGTTATCACTGGAACGGCTCATGTTGATGAAAAATGCCTCGTTCAGAGAGCTGACCTGCTGCTCCAACGCCTGCAAGCGCGCACGTTGGTGTGCTGGCAGGTGGACACCAGACAGGCGAAAGGCGGTGAGTGTACGGTGCAGCGCCGCCTTGCCATGCCAGTCCAGGTTGCGGCCATGGGCGCTGGCGGCAAAGCGCTCATACAGGTGCAATAACTCGACGTTTTGCAGTTTTTCCCGGAAAAACGCCTGGACCCGGTCCCAACATTCAAAGGTAATCTTCTGCCACTCACCTTCGGCACGAAAACCCAGGGGAACGATGCTGTTCAAGGTGTTATTGAGGCGCGCATCCAGCGCATCGATGGCCAGCACCAGTCCATCCCAGGTCGGCAAGCGACGCTGGTGGTCGATGATGGTATTGATTGCGATACGGGTGTCAGCGATGAGCTGGTCGATAGCCGCGCGCACGTGCTCGATGCGCACTACGGCGTAGTCAATCGGATCATCGTGGTGCGCCAGCAGGGGGTTGTCACTGTTCATAGCGGTTCCAGTGTGGGTGATGGGAACCATCACTCTGGAACCTGCGGTGGGCGCTTCGGCACTAATTAAATGGCACCCGGGGCAGTGAATCCCCGAGTGCCGTTACCGTTACTCGGCCGGCTTCTTCAGCTTGGGATTAGGGAAGAACTGCACCGTCTGCACCTTCGCCGCAGCCGGCTTCTGCTCCACCTGGTTGACCCGGGTACCCAGTTCCTTGGGCACCGACAACCCCTGTTCGTTGAGGGTGTCGGAGAACCCGCAGGCCACGCACTCACGATGCGGAACGCTGTCTTCGCTCCACATCATCAGCTTGTCCGGCTCGCTGCACGCCGGGCAGACCGCCCCGGCGATAAAGCGTTTTTTCGTCTTGTTCACAGGCGCATCACTCATGCCGCCGCATCCTCACTCAGACCACTGTGGCGCAAGAGTGCATCGATTGACGGCTCACGGCCACGGAAGTCGACGAACAGCAGCATCGGCTCCTGGGAACCCCCGCGGGCCAGGATGGCTTCGCGGAACGCGCGACCGGTTTCAGCATTGAGCACGCCTTCTTCCTCGAAACGCGAGAAGGCGTCGGCCGAGAGCACTTCAGCCCACTTGTAGCTGTAGTAACCCGCCGCGTAACCACCGGCGAAAATATGCGCAAAGCTGTTGGGGAAGCGGTTGTACGCCGGCGGGCGCATCACCGAGACCTCGTCGCGGATGCCTTCGAGCACTTGCAGCACACTGCGGCCATCGCCGTGGTGGGCATGCAGTTCGAAGTCGAACAGCGAGAACTCCAGCTGGCGGACCATCATCAGGCCGGACTGGAAGTTCTTCGCCGCGAGCATTTTCTCCAGCAGGTCCTGGGGCAGGGCGGCACCGGTTTCGTAGTGACCGGAAATCAACGCCAGGCCTTCGGGCTCCCAGCACCAGTTCTCCATGAACTGGCTTGGCAGCTCCACGGCATCCCAGGCCACGCCGTTGATGCCGGAAACACCGGCATGTTCGATGCGGGTCAGCAGGTGATGCAGGCCGTGACCGAACTCGTGGAACAGGGTGGTGACTTCATCGTGGGTCAGCAGCGCCGGTTTGCCGGGGGCTGCCGGGGTGAAGTTGCACACCAGGTTGGCCACCGGGCTCTGCAGCTCGCCGTCCGCGGCGCGGCGACGATCGCGGGCGCCGTCCATCCAGGCACCGCCGCGCTTGTTGGCGCGGGCATAGAGGTCGAAGAAGAAGCGCCCGACGTGATGGCCGTGCTCTTTGATTTCGAACAGGCGCACGTCCGGGTGCCAGGTATCGAAGCCCTTGAGCTCGTTGATTTCGATGCCATAGAGACGCTGGACAATGCTGAACAGGCCGGACAGCACCTTGTCGATCGGGAAGTAGGCACGCAGGGTTTCCTGGGAAACGCTGTAGCGCTGCTCGCGCAGCTTCTCGCCGAAGTAGCCGCTGTCCCAGCTCTGCAGGTCAGGGCAACCCTGCTCGGCGGCATAGGCCTTGAGCTGGGCCAGGTCCTGGGTGGCAAACGGCTTGCTGCGCTGGGCCAGGTCGCGCAGGAAGCTCAGCACCTGATCGCTGGACTCGGCCATCTTGGTCGCCAGGCTCAGTTCGGCATAGTTGGGGTAACCGAGCAGCTCGGCCAGCTCCTGGCGCAGGTCGAGGATCTCGCGCATCACCGGGCCGTTGTCGAACTGGCCGGCATTGGGGCCCTGGTCGGAGGCGCGGGTGCAGTAGGCGGCGTAGATCTCTTCACGCAGGGCACGGTCCTGGGCGTAGGTCATCACCGCGTAGTAGCTGGGGAATTCCAGGCTGATCAGCCAACCTTCGAGGCCCTTGGCCTGGGCGGCGGCGGCCATCTGCGCCTTGGCCGAATCGGTCAGGCCGGCCAGCGCGGCCTCGTCCACGACATGCTTGGTCCAGGCCTGGGTGGCGTCGAGCAGCTGGTTGGAGAAGCGACTGCCCAGCTCGCTCAGCTTGCTCTGCACTTCGGCGTAGCGCTGCTGCTTGTCGGCCGGCAGGTCGATACCCGACAGGCGGAAATCACGCAGGGCATGTTCGAGAATAGTCTTTTGCGCCACATCGAAGCCGGCAGCCTCGGGGCTGGCGATCAGCGCCTCGTAGGCCTGGAACAGCTCACGGTTCTGGCCCATTTCGGTGGAATACGCGCTCAATGCCGGCAGGCAGGCCTCGTAGGCTTCGCGCAGCTCGGCGCTGTTGCACACGGCATTGAGGTGACTGACCGGGCTCCAGGCGGCGCCCAGGCGGTCGTTGAGTTCGTCCATGGCCAGGATCAGGCCTGCCCAGGTCGGGTTCTGGCCCTGGGTCTTGAGGATCTCGGCAATGGCGGTACGGTTGTCGGCCAGGATCTGTTCAATCGCCGGCTGCACATGCTCGGCGCGGATCGCCGAGAAGGGCGGCAAGTCATAAGACTGCAGTAGCGGGTTGGTCGCACTCACGGTTAAACACCTTGGCAGAAGAAACACTGAACCATCTTAATTACAATCGACGCCGACCGCAGCCCTATCACCACTAAAGAGATCCCCTATCATGGCCATCCGCAGTTTCCACAACCACACGCCCCGCCTGGGCGAGCGCGCCTTCGTCGACCGCAGCGCCGTGGTGCTGGGCGATGTCGAGATCGGTGACGACAGCTCGGTATGGCCGCTGACGGTGGTGCGCGGCGACATGCACCGTATTCGCATCGGTGCCCGCACCAGCGTGCAGGACGGCAGCGTGCTGCACATCACCCATGCCGGCCCGTTCAACCCGGACGGTTTCCCGCTGCTGATCGGCGACGAAGTAACCATTGGACACAAAGTCATGCTCCATGGCTGCACCCTGGGCAACCGGATCCTGGTGGGCATGGGCAGTACCATCATGGACGGCGCGGTGGTCGAGGATGAGGTGATCATCGGCGCCGGCAGCCTGGTGCCGCCGGGTAAACGCCTGGAAAGCGGCTTTCTCTACGTCGGCAGCCCGGTCAAGCAGGCCCGCGCCCTGACCGAGAAGGAGCGCGCCTTCTTCCCCTACAGCGCCGGCAACTACGTCAAACTCAAGGACCAGCATCTGGCCGAAGGCTACCACCTGCCTGAGTGAACCGGCCCGCAGCCTTTATCGAGACCACCATGCATCAGCAAAACATCCTCTTCGACCTGGACGGCACCCTGACCGACCCACGCCTGGGCATCACCCGCTCGATCCAGTACGCCCTGGCCAAGCTCGGCATCGACGAGCCGGACCTGGCGCGCCTGGAACATTTCATCGGCCCGCCCTTGCTGCAGGCCTTCATGCAGTTCTACGGCTTCGACGAGGCCAAGGCCTGGGACGCTGTGAACTTCTACCGCGAGCGCTTCAAGGTCACCGGCCTCTATGAAAACCAGGTGTTCGACGGTGTCCATGAACTGCTCATGGCGCTGAACGGGCAGGGCAGGACGCTGTATATCGCGACATCCAAGCCCTGGGAGTTCGCCCGTGAGATCGCCCGGCATTTCGAGTTCGACCACCACTTCAAGGTGATCTACGGCAGCGAGCTGGACGGCACCCGCACCAACAAGGTCGAGCTGATCGCCCACCTGCTGGCCGAAGAATCCCTGGACCCTGCGCAGACGCTGATGATCGGCGACCGCAAGCACGACCTGATCGGCGCCCGCAGCAATGGCCTGGAAGCGGTGGCGGTGGGGTACGGGTTTGGTAGCCATGAGGAACTGGCGGCCGAGCAGCCGGCTTATCACTTTGCCACCCTGGAAGAGCTGCATCGGGCATTTCTGAGGGCTTGAGAGGCTCAATCGCGGGGGTAGGAGCGGGCTTGCCCCGCGATGCGTTTCAAGGCCTCGGACCGCTGCTCCAGCGGTAAGCGCCCCAAGGTTTCAACACACTGGTAGAACGCCTGCCAATCGCCGCCCACCTGGGCGAACAACGCCGCAAACGCCGGCACCCACTGGTCGTACAGGCCAAAGGGCAGCAGCTTGGCGTTGTTCATCGGCGCATTGATCCAGGCGTCATAAGGCCCGACACCGTTCCACCGGGTATTGCGCAGGGTCCGGTAGTCACGCCGCAGGCGCTCGAACTCGGCCTGTTTGCCCGCGCGCTTGGCTGACGCAGTCAGGGGGGCTGCGTACAAGGTTTTCAGCCGTTCCCGGCTGGCCAGGACCAGACCGACGAACTGGTCGCGTTGCTGGCTGTCGTCCCCGCTCTTCGCTGCCAGGCCGCGGGCCGCCCGCCATTGGCGCGTGCCTTCCTGCTCGACGAAGGTGGCAAAGGATTCGTTGAAGGCGGTGTCGTCCCGCACATACGCTCGTTGATGCGCCAGTTCGTGGAAGATCACCGTGGCCAGGCGCTCATCGCCCCAGCGCAGCATGGTGTTGAGGATCGGGTCGTCGAACCAGCCCAGGGTCGAGTAGGCCTCCACGCCGCCGATGTAGACATCCAGGCCCTGCTGCTTCTGCAACGCTGCCGCGCCGCGGGCGGCACCCTGACTGTAGTAGCCGCGATAGGCCACGCAGCCAGCAATGGGAAAGCAGTGGTTCTTCGCCTCGAGGGAGAACTCCGGGGTGGCAAACACGTTCCAGACCACGAAGGGCCGGCCGATGTCGGCATACACCCGATAACTGCGATTGTCCGGCAGCTTCAAGTGCTCGCTGGCGAAGGCCCGCGCCTGCTCCGCCTGCTCCAGGTGCGCACGCAGTGCCGGCGGGGTGGCAGGATCGGCCAGCACCTCAGGCACCGGCTTGCGCGCCTGCAAAAGCTGCAATTGGCCCGTGGCCAGCTGGCTGTAGTAACTGACGCTGACACAACCGTTCAGCAGAACGCCAAGCAACAGGGGAACCAAACGGCGTAAAAAAAGGTCGAGTGCCCCAGAACTTGAGCGTAACAGAAGAAATAGTCGAAGCATCCGCGTCCCGTCATCCCGCTCAAGAGCTCATCCGCTTCAAGACTATCCTGCCCGGCTGGAGTTTTGCCATGCGTACACTGCTTGTCGTTAGCGCTACTGTGTTGTTGTCCGGTTGCGCCGGCCTGCTGATGCCAACCCCCGATCCCAACCAGGCCTGGATCGACCTTGCGCCGAGCCCGGACGAAACCCTGCACGCCCTGCAGGTGGACGACCGTGACTGGGCCGACAAGCGCTATTTCGAAGTGCCGCCCGGTAGCCACGAGTTGACCGTGCGCTACCTGTTCCCGGTGATTCCGAGCAATATCGGTCCGGTCAGCGAGCCGCTGTGGCGCGACTGCCAGTTGAATGTGAAATTCAAGGATTTCGCCGCCGGCGGGCGCTATCAGCTGGAAGCCGGCAGCATTGGCTTCCGCCCCTGGGCCAAGCTCTATGACGAAGAGGGCAAACTGGTCAGCAAAGGGCAGCCGGCAGGCTGTCAAAGCACCTGATCAGGGCGAATGGCGCTATGCTTGTTATTTGAAGCTTGCAAGCGGGAGTTTGCCATGCGCCAGCCAATGATGCTGATTGCCCTCAGTACCCTGGGGGCTTGCGCCAGCCCCTTGCCCCCAGTCGATAACAAGCAGGCCTGGATCGACCTGTACACCATCACGCCCGGCAGGACACTGATGGCCGACCGCCTGGACGGCGAGCGCCTCAACGACGGGCGCTTCTTCCAGGTCACTCCCGGCAAGCACGAGCTGACCGTGCGCTTCGATTTCGAAGTGTATTCCGGCGGTTTCTCGGTCGATCCGGTGGAGCGCACCTGCTACCTGAAAGTGCGCTACGACCACTTCGAAGCCGGCCAGCGTTATCGCCTGGAAGCCCGGGCACCGGCCATGCAACCCTCGGCCTACCTCTACGACGCACAACGCAAGGTCGTGGCCGAAGAATCCAACGACATCTTCTGCGTGCCCTGACGCCTAGCGATCATTCTTCTGGTAGATGATCTTCTTGGTGCCACCCTCGCAACTGCCTACCACCATGTTCTGGTCGTGGACCTCATCGTTGCGCACGATCTCCAGGGTGTAGGACGTCACCCCGCGTGCCTGGATCTTCGCTTCGATCTCGGCCTTGAGCTCTTCGCAGGGTTTGGGTGCAGCCAGCGCAGTGGTCGCCAGCACAGATGCCAGTACAGCGATTGCGACGCGGATCATGGGACAACTCCTTGTGACGGCAGACGCTCTGCCGACGCTCATTTGACCACAACAAGCCCGCTCCGGTTCGACCTGGGGATTGATTCCTCGGGATCTGCCCATACAGAGTTGCAAAGGCCACGGCGCGATGCCGGCCAATGATTGCCCTGGAGGCTCAATTGCCCATGAAGCGACTCGCGGACATCAAATTTTCCACTCTCGACCTGGTACCGGTGCGTGCAGACGGCGGCCCGGCCCAGTCGCTGCGCAACTCGCTGGACCTGGCACAGCATGTAGAAAAATTCGGCTACAACCGTTTCTGGGTCGCCGAGCATCACAACATGGACGGGATTGCCAGCTCGGCCACTGCCGTGTTGCTCAGCTACCTGGCCGGCGGCACCTCGACCATCCGGGTCGGAGCAGGCGGCGTGATGCTGCCCAACCATGCACCCCTGGTGATCGCCGAGCAGTTCGGCACCCTGGCCAGCCTCTATCCCGGACGAATCGACCTGGGCCTGGGGCGTGCACCGGGCTCCGACCAGTTGACCGCCCGCGCTCTGCGCCGCGAACGCTCGGGCAGCGCTGACGATTTTCCGGACGATGTGGAGGAGCTGACTCGCTACCTGGGCCCGCGTACACCGGAGCAGAAAGTCATCGCCGTGCCGGGCTACGGCACCGAAGTGCCAATCTGGCTGCTCGGCTCCAGCCTGTTCAGCGCCCAGCTGGCCGGCATGCGCGGACTGCCCTACGCCTTCGCCTCGCACTTTGCCCCGCGCTACATGCACGAGGCGATCCGCATCTACCGTGACCACTTCCAGCCTTCGGCGGTGCTCGACAAGCCCTACGTCATGCTTGGCGTACCGCTGGTCGCTGCCGACAGCGATGAACAAGCCGACTACCTGGCCACCTCGGTGTACCAGCGCATCCTCGCCCTGATGCGCGGCCAGAGCCTGGTGCAGCGACCTCCGGTGCACAGCATGGACGGCCTGTGGCTGCCCCATGAGCGCGAGGCGGTGGGCAGCTTCCTGGGCCTGGCGATGGTCGGTGGGCCACAGAAGATCCGCGCCAAACTGGAAGTGCTGCTGGAGCAGACCCAGGCCGATGAGCTGATCTTTACCTGCGATCTGTATGAGCATGCGGACCGGATTCGGTCGTACGAGTTGCTGGCGCAGGTGATGAGGGGGGATTGAGGGCCCTTCGCGGGGCAAGCCCGCTCCCACAGGAGCGGGCTTTGGCGGTCAGCCGCGCTTGTAGACGACTTCCTTGGTGCCGCCTTCGCAGGTGCCTACGACCTTGCCGTTTGCGGCTGCACCCTTGTCGATGATTTCCAGCGAGTAGCCGGTGATGCCCTTGGCATCCAGCTTGGCGGCTATTTCGCTCTTCAATTCTTCACAAGGCTTGCCGGCCGCCAGGGCGGTACCGGCCAGTGCCATCAAAGCCAATGCTACTGCCAACTTCTTCATCGATCGCTTTCCTTGTTCAGATCAAAGTAGAGAGGGGCGCCGGAACGTATCCGGCCGCCTCTGGACTGTGTACCCCAATTGATCCGCGCAAGCCAGCGGCACGGATCAGCTATTGGCGATGCGGAAGCCCACCTTGAGGGTGACCTGGAAATGCGCCGCCTTGTTGTCCTTGATATGGCCACGGGTGTCGATCACCTCGAACCATTCAAGGTGCTTGATGCTCTTGCCGGCCTCGGCCAGGGCATTGTTGATCGCCTCTTCGATGCTGTTGGGCGAGGAGCCGACCAATTCGATTTTCTTGTAGGTGTGATGATCCGACATGAACCGTCTCCATTCTCGGGGGGGAACTTTGAGACTAGCAGTGCCGGGCTGTTTTACCTGCGAGTAGCAAAACCCGGCTAAAGTTCGAATGCACTTTGCGTGTCTGATGAAGTCGGAACCAGAACAGCTCACTCACCGCACGAAGGAGAGTCACCATGGCCAACCACTCGCTGCGCACGTTGAAAAGCATGGAAGCGGAGATCGAAAGCCTGCTCAAGTCGCTGGAAAGTCTCAAGGACGATGCCTCGGATGAGTCGCGCAAAACCCTCAAGACACTCAAGGCCAATGCCGAGAATGCCTTGCGTCACTCGCGCAGCCTGCTGGGCGATGCCTACGAAGAAGTGAAGGCCAGGACCCGCCAGACCGGCCTCGCCACCCGCGACTACGCCCAGGAACATCCCTGGACCACCGCCGGCGTGGCCATTGGTGCCCTTGGCCTGCTGGCCGCCTACCTGATGTGCAGGCGCGAGCATTAATCGGCCTGGCGCGCCAGCTCAGCGCGCAGCCAGCCGGCCAGTTGCTCGGCGCGCCCGTCTGCGGCGCGCCGCGGCACCCATAGCGCCAGCGCCGCCTGGGTCTGGCAGAACCCCCAGGGCGCCGCCAGGCGCCCGGCGCGCAGGTCGTCGGCCACCAGCGGTTGCGGCGCGATAGCCACGCCAAGACCGGCCACCGCCGCTTCCAGCAAATAATACAGGTGCTCGAAATCCTGGCCGTAACGCAACGCTTCGGGGTCGATGCCCTGTTGCCGTGCCCAGCTGGGCCAGGCTTGCGGACGCGACGAAGTCTGCAACAGGGTTTCTTCCAGCAAGGCTGCGGCCGGCGCCTGTTGCAGACGGGCGAAACCGGCAAAGTGCGGGCTGAGCACCGGGCCGATGCGCTCCTGGGCCAGCACATGTACCTGCATATCGACAGGCCAGGGCGGCTCGGCGAACACCAGCAAGGCATCCAGCCCCGGGCGCCGCGGATCGAGGTCGCCCTCACCGGCAGACAGGTGCAGGCGCAACTCCGGCAGGTCCGCCTTGAGCCGGCCCAGGCGCGGGATGAACCAGCGCGCCAGCAGGCTGCCCGAGCAGCCGAGCACGAAAGGCGCATCGGCACTGCTCTGGCTCAACTCGGCACAGACGCCGCGCAGGCGATCGAAGGCATCGAAGCTGGCATCGCGCAGGCGAAGCCCTGCATCTGTGAGTTTAATGCCGCGCCCGTCCTTGACGAACAAGCTCACGCCCAGGTGCTCCTCCAGCACCTTCAATTGTCGGCTCACCGCGCCATGGGTGACATGCAGCTGCTCGGCTGCCTGACTGACGCTGTTGAGCCGGGCGGTGGCTTCGAAGGCTCGAAGGGCATTGAGGGGTGGCAGGTCCTGGCGCATGACGTGTGAGCTTTCCTGACATGTTGAAGCAATCTTATCGGTTTTCAGCCGCGCCTGTCGTGGTTACAGTAAAGCCATTCCTGTCTTCACTACGCCCTGGAGCGACCCATGACCCAGACCAACTTCCGCGCCGGCCCCGATGCCAATGGCCTGTTTGGCGCATTCGGCGGCCGCTACGTGGCTGAAACCCTGATGCCGCTGGTGCTCGACCTGGCCCGCGAATACGAAGCGGCCAAGGCCGACCCCGAATTCCTCGAACAGCTGGCCTACTTCCAGCGCGACTACATCGGCCGTCCCAACCCGCTGTACTTCGCCGAACGCCTGACCGAGCACTGCGGCGGCGCCAAGATCTTCTTCAAGCGTGAAGAGCTCAACCACACCGGCGCGCACAAGGTGAACAACTGCATCGGCCAGGTGCTGCTGGCCAAGCGCATGGGCAAGAAGCGCCTGATCGCCGAAACCGGCGCCGGCATGCACGGCGTGGCCACCGCCACCGTCGCTGCCCGTTTCGGCCTGCCGTGCGTGATCTACATGGGCGCCACCGACATCGAGCGCCAGCAGGCCAACGTGTTCCGCATGAAGCTGCTGGGCGCCGAGATCGTGCCGGTGACCGCCGGTACCGGCACCCTCAAGGACGCCATGAACGAAGCCCTGCGCGACTGGGTCACCAACGTCGAAGACACCTTCTACCTGATCGGCACCGTGGCCGGCCCACACCCGTACCCGGCAATGGTCCGCGACTTCCAGTCGATCATCGGCAAGGAAACCCGTGCCCAGCTGCAGGAGAAGGAAGGGCGCCTGCCCGACAGCCTGATCGCCTGCGTCGGCGGCGGTTCCAACGCCATGGGTCTGTTCCATGACTTCCTCGACGATGCCAGCGTGCAGATCATCGGCGTCGAAGCCGGTGGCCATGGCGTCGACACCGACAAGCATGCCGCCAGCCTCAACGGTGGCGTACCGGGCGTGCTGCACGGCAACCGCACCTACCTGCTGCAGGACGCCGACGGCCAGATCACCGACGCCCACTCGATTTCCGCCGGCCTGGACTACCCCGGTATCGGCCCGGAGCACGCCTACCTGCACGAAGTGAAGCGCGTCGAGTACGTCAGCATCACCGACGACGAAGCCCTGGCTGCGTTCCACACCACCTGCCGCCTGGAAGGCATCATTCCGGCCCTGGAGTCCTCCCACGCGCTGGCCGAAGCGATCAAACGCGCCCCGACCCTGCCCAAGGATCACCTGATGGTGGTGTGCCTGTCGGGACGCGGCGACAAAGACATGCAAACCGTGATGAGCCATATGGCCGCCCAGGAGAATCAGGCATGAGCCGTCTTGAACAACGCTTCGCCGAGCTGAAGGCCGAAGGCCGCTCCGCACTGGTCACCTTCATCACCGCTGGCGACCCTGGCTACGACGCCTCGCTGGCGATCCTCAAGGGCCTGCCGGCGGCTGGCGCCGATGTGATCGAACTGGGCATGCCGTTCACCGACCCCATGGCCGACGGCGTGGCCATCCAGCTGGCGACCCTGCGTGCGCTGGATGCCGGCCAGACCCTGGCGAAAACCCTGCAGATGGTTCGCGAGTTCCGCGTCGACAACCAGACCACGCCGATCGTGCTGATGGGCTACTACAACCCGATCCACCGCTTTGGCGTCGAAGCGTTCGTTGCCCAGGCCAGGGAAGCGGGCGTGGACGGCCTGATCATCGTCGACCTGCCGCCTGAGCACGACGCCGAACTGGCCGCCCCGGCCCAGGCTGCCGGCATCGACTTCATCCGCCTGACCACCCCGACCACCGACGACGTGCGCCTGCCGCGCGTGCTGGAGCGCAGCTCCGGGTTCGTCTACTACGTCTCGGTGGCCGGTGTGACCGGTGCGGGTTCGGCGACCACCGAACATGTCAGCAGCGCCATCGAGCGCCTGCGCCGGCATACCGACCTGCCGATCAGCGTTGGCTTCGGCATTCGTACCCCCGAGCAGGCGGCGGCCATTGCCAGGCTGTCCGATGGCGTGGTGGTGGGCTCTGCGCTGGTCGACAAGATCGCCCAGGCGGCGAATGCAGAGCAGGCCGTGGGTGATGTGCTCGAGCTGTGCTCGGCGCTGGCCCAGGGTGTGCGGGGTGCGCGCAAGGCTTGATTACATAGCGTCTTCATCGCGGGGGCAGCCCCCGCCAACAGGAATGTGTAGGAGCGGGCGTGCCCCCCGATTGGGTTTAAGGCCAGTTCGAAAAAAGACAGGGCCAC
>NZ_JALRNF010000034.1 GCF_030272895.1 Pseudomonas sp. BGr12
AGCACCACTTAACTCAGTTTCCCACAGTGGCAAGCACACCGCCGGCCCTTGTGGGAGCTGGCGAAGCCTGCGATGAAAGCACCACTTAACTCAGTTTCCCACAGTGGCAAGCACACCGCCGGCCCTTGTGGGAGCTGGCGAAGCCTGCGATGAAGGCCCCGCCTAGCCCTGGTCTTTCACCGGCTTGACCACAACAGTACAGGTCGTCCCCGCCGCCAGCAAAAAGCCCTCCGGCACTTCGTCGATATGAATCCGCACCGGCACCCGCTGGGCCAGGCGTACCCAGTTGAAGGTCGGGTTGACGTCGGCGATCAGCTCGCGGCTTTCCGGGTTGTCGCGGTCGTAGATGCCGCGGGAAATACTCTCCACATGGCCCTTGAGCACCTCGCCGCTCATCATCTGCAACTCGGCCTGGTCACCGACCTTCACGTGGGGCAGCTTGGTCTCTTCGAAGAAGCCGTAGACCCAGAACGAATCCTTGTCGACCACCGCCATCTTCGGCTCACCGGTGCGTGCATAGTCGCCGCGGTGGACGTTGAGGTTGGTCACGTAGCCATCGACGGTGGCGAGGATTTTCGTGCGTTTCAGGTCCAGCTCGGCCGCGGCCAGTTGCGCCTGGGCCTGCTGGTAGTCGGCCAGGGCCGAGTTGGCGATGTTGCTGGCGTCGTCGCGGTTCTCGCGGGAGATCACCAGGTTGTCCAGGTCGGCTCGGCGGTTGGCGTTGACCTTGCGCATCTCCCAGGTAGCCTTGCGCGAGGCGACCAGCGCCTGGGCCTGGCGCACCGCCACTTCGTAGTGCTCGGGGTCGATCTGCATCAGCAGGTCGCCCTTCTTCACCAGCTGGTTGTCACGCACCGGCACATCCACCACATAGCCCGGCACATCGGCGGCGACGTTGATGATGTCGGCGCGCACCCGCCCGTCGCGGGTCCAGGGGGTGTTCATGTAGTGCAGCCACAGCTGACGGCCGATCACCACGGCGGCGGCCAGCACGAGCAAGGTGGCGATCAGGCTGAAAAACTTTTTCATCAACAAGGGTCTCAACGGTAGAGAGTCAGGGCCATGGAACCGAACAGGCAGATAAACAGGCACAGGCGCAGCAGCGCCGGGTGCCAGAAGAAGCGGTAGCCGTCAACGCTTGCGATGAAGCGGTCCAGGCCCCAGGCAAGCCCGGCGGCAAACAGGAACATCAGGGTCATGGTCGGCATGTAGACGCCATGGAAGGCGATTTCACGAGGCATGGGGCAGTCCTTGCGCCGGGGCCAGGGCGGCCAGCGGCGACTGGGGGTCGAGCAGTGAAGTACGGATGAAATGCAGGTAGCTCTGCACCCGGCGCAGGGCCGAGGTGTCGAAGTGCCGGGCAAAGGGTTCGTCGGTGGCCTGCACGCGACTGATGGCATGGTCCACCGCGACCAGGGCGCGCTCATGGTTGCTCGCGCTCGGTTGCAGGAACAAGCGCGCCAGGGCGCGGCCCATGACCCGGATCGCCTGGCGCCAGGGTTGCGACTCGGCGTAGCACGGGTGCACCGGCAAAATCGCCTGCTCCTTGCGCAGCTCGATGATCGCGTGGCCGACCTCCAGCACCAGGAACATCCAGCGCAGCAGCTGGCTTTGCACCTGCGGCTTGCCGACAGCCAGGCCATAGGCCTGGTGCAGCAGGTCGCGGGTACGGCTTTCGAAGGCCGAGCCCAGGCCGCGCAGGCGACCGCTGATGGCGAACAGCACCTGGCCGCGCAGGTCCAGCTCCAGGCGACTCCACAGCCAGCGGCTGTTGGGCGGCAGGATGATCGCCCCGGCAGCGGCACAGACCAGCATGCCGATGACCATGGCGATGTAGTCGTTGATGAAGTTGTACGGGTTGTAGACCGTCAGATTGTCCGGCACCGAGCCGGTGGAAAAGAAGATCAGCAAGCCCAGGCCGACACCGGCATAGGCCGGTCGCGAAGCGAGGAAGGCGCCGAGCACGAACACCGGCGCCAGCACCAGGCACAGCAAGGGGAAGCCGTCGATCCAGGGGAACACGAAGAAGGTTTCGAAAAAGCCGATGAAGGCGCCAATCAAGGTGCCGCAGGCCATCTGGAACGACATGCGCTTGGGGTTGGGCGTGGCCGCCGACAGGCCCACGGTGGCAGCGGCGATCAGGGTCATCATCGCCCCGCTGGGCCAGGCCGTGGCGATCCAGTAGCTGCCCAGCACCAGCAGGATGAACGACGCGCGCAGCCCGGCCGCCAGCGACACCATCCAGTTGGTCTGCGCCACGTAGGGCTCGTCCCACTGCTCGCGGGCATGGTTGTGATCGGCCAGCGAGGCATGGGTCAGTGCGTAGCTGTGCAAGTCGTCGACGAAACGGTAGAGCAGCTCGTAGGCGGTGTGAAAATCCAGCAGGTCGGCATCGCTAGGACCGCTCTCGACAAAGGCGGCACGCAGGCTGCGCACGCGCTCCGGCAAGCCTTCCTTGTAGGCCGCCAGCTGCCCGGCCAGGCGCGCCGCGTCAGCATCGGTCAGGGCCCGGCCGGCATAGCCGTCAAGCAGCTCGGCCAGGGCCTTCAGGCCCGGCTCGATGGCGGTGACGATCTGCAGCGGGCCGCGCAGACGCAGGCGTTCAAGCAACTGGTGCAAGGCGTTGAAGCGCGTGGTGATGGCCATGAACTCGCTGTTCATGCGCCCCAGGCGACCGTTGCGCCGGCGCATGTGCGGGTCTTCGAAGGCGGTGACGTTGCGCAGGCTTTCCAGCCCCACCGCCTCGGCGATAAAGCGCACGTTGCTGCTTTCGAAGCGATCGCGCTGGCTGTCGCCGCGCAAGCCTTCGGCGACGAAACCGGCAAACACGCCAAAGCGCTGGTACAGCGCGTTGCGCATCGCCGCACTGGCCGACTGCGGCAGGATCGCGGCGCTGACCAGGGTCGAGACCAGGATCCCCAGGGAGATCTCCAGCACCCGCCACACCGCGGCCATGAAGGCGCCATCCGGATGCTGCAGGGCCGGCAGGCCGACCATCGCCGCCGTGTAGCCGGCAAGGACGAAGCCGTAGGCCTGGAAGGTCCGGTAGCGCATGGCACCGGCGGAACACAGGCCGACCCAGATCGCCAGGCTCGGCAGGAACAATTCGGTGTTCTGCGGAAACAGGGCGATCAGCAAGACCATCATCGACGAGCCGGCCAGGGTGCCGAGCAAGCGCCAGAAGCTCTTGGCGAACACATGCCCGCTCTGCGGCTGCATGACGATAAACACGGTGATCATCGCCGTACGCGGCTGCGGCAGCTCCAGGCGCATGGCCAGCCACAGGGTGAGGAAGGCGGCACTGAGGACCTTGACGATATAGACCCAGGTCACCCCGTCGGTGCGCGCCCATTCGAAGAAACCGCGACGCCATTCAAGGCTGGCCAGCCAGCGAAACGGCAAGCTGAGTGTGCTCATTCGGCATGGTCCGGTTTGTCGAAGATCGCCAGGGTGGCCGGGGTCTTCGGCGCCTGCTGTTTATCCTCGTCCGGCACATCGCTGCCCGCGCCCAGGCCGCCGCCCAGGGCGGTGACCAGTTCGGCATGGGCGGTCAGGCGCGCGGCCTGGACCTGCTGCTGGATCTGCTGCTGGCGGAACAGCAGGGTCTGGGCGTTGAGCACGTTGAGGTAATCGGTCAGGCCGCGCTGGAAGGCGATCATGGCGATGTCGTAGGTCTTCTGCGCCGAAGCCACCGACTCGGCGGCAAAGTGCTGCTGCTCGTTCATCGACTCGCGGCGGATCAGCTGATCGGAAATGCCCTTGAGTGCATCGACCACGGTCTGGTTGTAACGCGCCACGGCGATGTCATAGCCGGCCGACGCCACGCCCAGCTGCGAGCGCAGGCGGCCGCCATCGAAGATCGGCAGGCTGATGGCCGGGCCGACGTTGTAGTTGAACTTGCGCCCGGTGATGAACTCCAGCGGGCCGCCGCCGGTGGCCATGAAGCCCAGCCCGCCGACCAGGTCGACATTGGGGAAGAAGCCGGCATGGGCGACATCGATGCCACGCGCCTGGGCCGCCACCTGCCAGCGACTGGCCACCACATCCGGACGCTGGCCGACTAGCTCGGCCGGCAGGGCCGAGGGCAGCTTCAGCGGCGCGCCCAGGCTCAAGCGCGGGCGCTGCAATTGTGCGCCCTCGCCCGGCCCCTTGCCGGCCAGGGCCGCCAGTTGATTGCGCGCCAGGGCGATTTCTTCGTTCAAGGCATCGAGCTGGCGATGGGTTTCCGGCAGCGGTGTCTGCGCCTGGCTGACCTCGAAGTGGGTACCGATGCCACCGGCCAGGCGTCGCTCGGCCAGGGCCAGGATCTGCTCCTGTTGCTCAAGCTCGGCCTTGACGATATCGCGCTGGGCAAAATGCAGGGACAGCTGGATGTACACCTTGACGATGTTGTTCTGCAGCTCCAGTTGCGCCTGGCGCAGTTGCGCCGCGCTCATGTGGGCCATGTCCACGGCCTGCTCGCTGGCGTTGCGCTCGCGGCCCCAGAGGTCCAGGGCGTAGCTGAAGCCCAGCGCGGCGTTGTTGTCCCAGGTGTTGGCCCCGGACAGCGCGCCGGGGCCATAGAACTGGTCTTCCGGCCAGTTATGCCGCTTGAGCGTCGCCTCACCGTTGACCTGCAGTTTTTCCGCCGACTCGACCACCCCGGCCATGGCCTTGGCCTCACGCACCCGGGCGGCGGCCATGGCCATGCTCGGGCTGTCGTTGACAGCCAGGGCAATCCAGCGATCGAGTTGCGGGTCGCCGTAGGCGCGCCACCACTGCTGGGCGGGCCAATGGGCATCACGGGCGGCCTCTTGGATCGCCTCGTCGGTGGTCAGGGTATTGGCTTGCAGCGTCTTGCTTTGCGGGGCAATGCCCCAGGTTCCGATACAGCCGCTCAAGGTCAAGCTAAGGGCACAGACACTGAGCGCATTGAGCGCTCTGATGATGCGACGCGGCACAGCTGCGAATTCCCGACGTAGAAGGTGGATGACGCTTGGAGATGGCAATTCTAGGGGGCGGCCGCACTGGCGATAAGCGTGTATTACTGCGAATCTTTGTTACGAAAACGGCGATAATCCGGCTTTAGTCTGAAGACCGACACCGTTACTTCATGTCACAATTTGTCGTCTACTTTGAGAGCGACCCATGGACACCCTGCAAAACATGCGTGCTTTTAGTTGCGTAGCGCAAGTCGGCAGTTTTACTGCCGCGGCCGTGCAACTGGATACGACCACCGCCAACGTCTCGCGGGCGGTCTCCAATCTTGAAGCGCATCTGCAAACCCGCCTGCTCAACCGCACCACCCGGCGCATCGCCCTGACCGAAGCCGGCAAGCGCTACCTGATGCGCTGCGAACAGATCCTCACCTATGTCGAGGAAGCCGAAGCCGAAGCCAGCGACGCCCACGCCCGCCCCGCCGGGCAGTTGAAGGTGCATTCGATGACCGGCGTCGGCCAGCATTTCGTCATCGACGCAATCGCCCGTTACCGTGAAACCCACCCGGACGTGACCTTCGACCTGACCATGGCCAACCGCGTGCCGGACCTGCTCGACGAAGGCTATGACGTGTCCATCGTGCTGGCCAGCGAGCTGCCGGACTCGGGCTTCGTGTCCCAGCGCCTGGGCATCACCTACAGCATCGTCTGCGCCTCGCCCGACTACGTGAAACGCCACGGCATCGCCCAGAAGCCCAGCGACCTGCTCGGGCATGCCTGCCTGCGCATGGTCAGCCCGGTGATCCCGCTGGAAAAATGGCTGTTCGACGGCCCGGAAGGCCAGGAAGTGGTGAACATCACCCAGGCGCCGTTCCAGGTGAACTCGGCCGACGCGATGAAAACCGCGATCCGCAGCGGCATGGGGGTCGGCGTGCTGCCGATCTACTCGGCCATCGACGGCCTGCGCGACGGTTCGCTGGTGCGGGTAATGCCCGAGTACCGCCTGCAGGAGCTGAACCTGTACGCGATCTACCCGTCGCGCCAGTACCTGGATGCCAAGATCAAGACCTGGGTCGAGTACCTGCGCAACTCCTTGCCGGAAATCCTCGCGGCCCACGAAGCGGACCTCAAGACCCACGAATTGCGGATCGCCAACTGAAATCTTGCTGCACAGCGGCGGCGGAGAATGATAGCGTGCTACCCATTGTCCCCCGCCCGCAGGATTTCGCCGATGAAAAAGACCGTCCTTGCCTTCAGCCGCATCACCCCGGCGATGGTCGAACGCTTGCAGCAAGACTTCAACGTCATAGTGCCGAACCCCAAGCTCGGCGATATCAGTGCCCAGTTCAACGACGCCCTGCCAGAGGCCCATGGCCTGATCGGCGTGGGACGCAAACTGGGCAAGGCGCAGCTGGAGCATGCCGGCAAGCTTGAGGTGGTTTCCAGTGTTTCGGTCGGCTATGACAACTACGACCTGAACTACTTCAATGAACGCGGCATTGCCCTGACCAACACTCCCGACGTGCTGACCGAAAGCACCGCCGACCTGGGCTTCGCCCTGCTCATGGGCAGTGCCCGCCGGGTCGCCGAGCTCGACGCCTGGACCAAGGCCGGGCAGTGGCAGGCCACCGTCGGCCCGGCGCAGTTCGGCAGCGACGTGCACGGCAAGACCTTAGGCATCGTCGGCCTGGGCAACATCGGCGCAGCGATTGCCCGGCGTGGCCGGTTCGGCTTCAACATGCCGATCATCTACAGCGGCAACTCGCGCAAGCTGGCGCTGGAGCAGGAGCTGGGCGCCCAGTTCCGCAGCCTCGATCAACTGCTGGCCGAAGCCGACTTCGTCTGCCTGGTGGTGCCGCTGGGTGCCGACACCCGGCACCTGATCGGCAGCCGCGAACTGCAACTGATGAAGCCCAGTGCTTTCCTGATCAACGTCTCGCGTGGGCCGGTGGTCGATGAAGCGGCGCTGGTGCAGGCGTTGCAGCAAGGCACCATTCGCGGTGCCGGCCTGGATGTGTACGAGAAAGAGCCGCTGGCCGAATCGCCGCTGTTCCAGCTGCCCAATGCCTTGACCCTGCCCCATGTCGGCTCGGCCACCGCCGAAACCCGCGAGGCCATGGCCAACCGCGCCATCGACAACCTGCGCAGTGCCCTGCTGGGCGAGCGGCCACGGGACCTGGTCAATCCTCAAGTCTGGAAATAATCCCGACATCGCCATCGCAGGCTTCGCCAGCTCCCACAATGGTTCATCTTGCACCTAACCTTGTGGGAGCTGGCGCAGCCTGCGATCGACCGCGCAGCGGTCGCCAAAGCGTTCACCGCGGCCTGCGTCTTCTGCCCTGCACCTTGCGGATCACATACCGCGGCCGATGCTTGGTCTCCTGGTAGATGCGCCCGATGTACTCGCCAAGAATGCCGATGCCGATCAGTTGTACCCCACCCAGGAACAGGATCGCCGTCATCAGCGACGGATACCCCGGCAGGTCGGTGCCAAACAGCAGCTTGTCCACCACCATGAACAGGGCAAAGCCCAGGGCGATCAACGACACCCCACCGCCGATGTAGGTCCACAGCCGCAACGGCACGGTGCTGAACGAGGTGATGCCATCGAGCGCCAGGTTCCACAGGCTCCACGGATTGAACTTGCTCGCCCCGGCCAGCCGCGGCGCACGGTCGTACTCGATGATCTCGGTACGAAACCCCACCCACGACAACACGCCCTTCATGAACAGCTGCTGCTCCGGCAACTGGCGGATCGCCGTCACCACCTTGCGATCGAGCAGGCGAAAGTCGCCGACGTCCTCTTCGATCGGCGTCGAAGCAATGCGATTGTGCAGCCAGTAGTAAAGCCGCGCGCTCCAGCGCTTGAGGCGGGTATCGGCGGAGCGGTCGCGGCGCTTGGCCAGGACCACGTCGGCGCCTCCCTGCCAGCGCTGCACCAGCTTTGCGATGACCTCGACCGGGTCCTGCAGGTCGACGTCGATGGGCACCACAGCATCGCCATCGGCATACTCAAGGCCAGCGAACAAGGCCGACTCCTTGCCGAAGTTGCGTGAGAAGTTGATCACCGTGACCCACTCATCGCCTGCCGCAAGCTCGGCACAGATCGCCTCGGTGTCATCGCTGCTGCCATCGTTGACGAACAGGATTTCCACCTTCATGCCGCGCAGCGACGGCTCGTCGCGCACCGCCCGGTAAAAGCGCTCGATCGTGGCTTGCTCGTTGTACACCGGCACGATCAGGGAAATGTTCATGGTGTCCTGCGCCTGAAGACCACATTGGATGAAAAGCCGTAACCCACTATCAGGCTGATTGCGGAAAAGGTCACCAGGGTCAGCCAGGGCGACAGGTGTGCCCAGTCGGAAATGGCGCCCAGCACCAGGCTCAGGCTGCCCATCCCCAACAGGAACAACAGGTAGCGCCAGCCCCCCGGGCGGGTCCCGAACGTGAATCGGGCATTGAGGAAGTAGGACAGCGTGGCGGCCACGGCGAAGGCCAGCAGGTTGCTCAGCGCCTGGGACTGGCCCAACGGCAGGTGCAGTATGAAAAATACCAGCCAGTGCACCCCTGTATTGCCGATGCCGATCAGCCCGTAGCGGGCGAAGCGCTGCAGGTTCACCACCGGTAGCTCTCCGGATCGTGGGGCGTCTTCATCAGCACGTAGCCAACATCACCGACCAGGTGGATGACGTAGAACTTGTTGTCCACCCGGGGTTGCGGGCTACGGGCCAGCACCTGCCGACGTCCCAGGGGGACATGGGAGCCGAAGTTGCTCAGTCCGAGTCTCGGCATCATCTCCGGCAGCAGCAGGAAGTTGATGTTGAGCACGTACTTCAGGGCCGGCATGGCCCGCACCGAACCGCTGGCGGCAGGCAACCACTGGCCGCTGGAGTCGATGTCCAGCACGTAGTAGCGCCGGGCCGAAGCCAGGTCCGGTCGCGAGCTGATGTCGTGGGCCAGGGAAAAACTGATGGCCTGTTGCAACTCCTTCTCGACCAGCAGCACGCGCCCATAGGCATAGGCAAACGACAACATGCACAGCAGCGGAACCAGCAACAGCCAGCCCAGGCGCAGGTGCAACGCGGTCAGCAGCCGATGGGCGAGCCACAAGACCAGTACCATGACCGTCCCCAGGCCCATCAAGGTCCGCGCGCCGTCGTTGAAGTCGGCGAACAGCAGGGTCAGCCCCGGTACCAGCAGCAGCACCATCGGCAGCGGCAGCAGCAGCGCCAGCAGCAGGCCCAACCTTGCCAGGACACTGCCCTCGCCGCGCAGTACCCGGGCAGCGGCCAGGACCACCCCGAGTAGCGCCAGGGCCAGCAAACCGAACATGAACCAGGCCGTGCCCGGCGTGAACAACAATCCAAGATGTTCTGTGATCAGTTGCAGCCGTTGCAGGACCATGTCCGGCCATTGCCCATCGAATGCCAGCAATGACTCGCGCATCGTCGTCATTAGCTGAAACGCACTGAGGTAATAAAGCAGGCAGCCGCCGAGCAACTGGGCAAGGCGTCCGATGGCGTGAATACAGGTCTGCCGAAAGTCTGCTCCCTGCACCACCTGGCGCAGCACTTCGACACAACAGAGCCCGGCAAACAGGTTGAGGCTGATCTGGTAGAAGCTGGCGGCAACGGCCACCCACACCGCACCGTAGATCAGATAACGCCGACGTTCCGGCTCGAAGGTGATCGCCAGCACGCTGGCCGCCAGGGCCAGGGCCATGGTCGGGCCGTCGAACTGGTAGGACAGGTTCTGCAGGAAGAACGGGTTGTACCAAAGGGGCAGGACCACCAGCACGGCACTGGCATCGGGCGCGACGAAGTAGTGTCGTACCAGACGTGCCAGGGCCAGGGCGCTGGCCACCGCGGCCAGCAGCAACGGCAGCGGGAACAGGTTCGGCGCCCCCGGGCCGAAGCTCAGTACCGCATAGAGCCAGCCGGTGAGCACCCTGCCCTCGCCGGTCCAGCTATCGCTGGCCACCTGGGTGCGCCAGACGTCATCCATGTAGGTGTAGTCGGCCAACAGCAGCGGCAGCAGGTGCAGGCCGATCGCAAGCAGGCAGAACACCTGGACCTCGCGAGCGGACAAGTGCCTGCTCCACAGTGCTGATGACAACATGGCCGACCCCCGCAATGTGCATTCACTGGCCTAGTCTAGCCAGCGCATGGCACTGCGCACGCCGTGCCGGGAGTATCTATCCGGAGACCGGCTTGGCCTGCACGCTGGCCGCCCCGCTGACCGGGTTTTGCTTGCGACGAAACACCAGCACGTTGCCCAGCATCACCAGCACCAGCCCCAGCAAGGCCGGCGCCGTCCACTGATAGCCTTCGTAGAAGGCCGAGACATTCAGCGCCACCAGCGGAAACAGCACCGTGCAGTACGCCGCCCGCTCCGGCCCCATGCGACCGACCAGGGTCAGGTAGGCGGTAAAGCCGATCACCGAGCCCGGAATCACCAGGTACAGCAGCGAGCCGATATAGCGCGTGTTCCACTCCATCGCAAAGGGAATGCCGCTGAACAGGCAGAACAGGCCCAGCATCGTCGCGCCATAGAACATGCCCCAGGCATTGGTGGTCATCGGCCGCAGCCCGGCTTTCTGCTGCAGGGTGGAGAGCATGTTGCCGGCGGAGAAACACAAGGTGCCGAGCAAGGCCAGGGCCAGTCCCAGCAGGGTTTGCGGGCTGGCTGCATGCCCGGACAGCTCCGGCCAGAACAGCAGGCCCAGGCCGACAAGGCCCAGGGCGCCACCGGCCAGCACATTGGTGGCGATCTTCTGGCCGAAGAAAATCCTCGCATTGAGCGCGTTCCACAGCGTGGCGGTGGAAAACACCACGGCGATCAGGCCGCTGGGGATCCACTGGCTGGCGGTCAGAAAGCACATGAAGTTGACGCAGAACAGGCACAAGCCCTGAGCCAGGCAGATACCGTGGCCCCGCCGGTTCATCGGCTGCAGGCGCCGGCTGAGCAGCAGGATGGCAAACAGCACCAGGGCCGCCAGGGCGAAGCGATAGACAATCGACACGGGAATGGCGACCACGCCCAGCTGCCACTTCAAGGCAATCCAGGTGGTGCCCCAGATCAGGACGGTGAGCAGGTACAACGACAGGTTCATGGCAGCACTCCTCTAACTGGAGGCCAGTTTCTGCCCATGTCACGGTCGCGCGCTTGCACAAACTTGCGCTTTTCCCTCAGGACCCGCTGTCAGCCAGGGCCGACGCGGGTAGGATGGCAGCAGAGGAGAAAGCGATGATTCCCCTGAACCAGCTGCAAGTCTTTCAAGCCATGCACGACTCGCCCAACACCCGCCTGGAACACAGCGCGCAACTGGGTGACGGCATGGTTGCAGCCTTGTGGAACAACCGCGACGACGCCCGCGATTACCACGCTCCGAGTCATCACACCCTGTCCTGCTACATCGCCGGCGGCACCGGCACCTTTCGCCGTGACCGGCCATCGGCCAAGGGCGCGCCGGGCAAGCTGTGCATCCTGCCGGCCGGTCACGAGTCGAACTGGGTAATCAACGGCTCGATCCGCCTGGTGCACCTGTACATCACCCAGGAGCAGTTCGCCCTGGAGTGCATCCGCCTGCTGGACCGCGAACCCCGTGCCCTGCAATTGCAGGAAAACACCTTTCTCGACGATGCCGGGCAGACCGCGCGCTTTCGTCAGTTGATCGCCCTGAACTGGGACGAGCCGGGTGAACGGCTGCTGACCAGCAGCCTGGCCCACGAGCTGGTCGACCATGCCCTGCTCCACCAGGTCGGCCTGCGCCAGGGCCTGCGCCTGAAGGGCGGGCTGGCCCCCCATCAGCGCCGGCTGCTGGCCGACTATGTCGAACAGCACATCGAGCAGCCGCTGAGCCTGGGTGAACTGGCGGCCCTGTGCAACCTGTCCGAGTACCACTTCGCGCGGATGTTCCGTGAAAGCTTCGGCCTGCCGCCGCACCAGTACCTGCTGGCCCGGCGCCTGGCCAAGGCGCGGCAGTTGCTACGTTTCGGCGAGCTGCCGCTGGGCCAGGTCGCCCTGCTGTGCGGTTTTGCCAGCGCCAGCCACTTCAGCAATCGCTTCCGCCAGGCGCTGGGGGCGACGCCCGGTGAGTACCGGGCGGCGTTCCGGGGCTAGAACGGGCTCGGCTTACCCGGGCAGCACGGCCATTACCGGCCCCAGCACCAGGCTGATGCCAAGCAGCCCGAGCAACAGCTTCGGCTGGTAGGGCAGCAGGAACACCCAGAGGGTCACCCCCGCCATCAGCACCGCGAACAGTTCGACCAGGCCCATGGCCCAGCCGCTGTGGTGCACCGCCAGCCACAAGGCCAGCACCAGCAACGACCAGCCGCCGATGCGCAAGCCACGCAAGCGCGCAGCAGTGGGCGTGGCACCGAGCAGCTCCTTGTAGTGTTTTTCCATGGCCAGGCACAGGCTGGCGAAGCCGGCAAAGCCGAACAGGGTAACGGCGAGCATCAGGTCACCTCGCTTTCGATCAGGCTGGCAGTGGCCGCTTTCTCCGCCCTGGCTGCCCGCTTGGGCGCCGTCACCGGTGCACGCCACATCTTGCCGGCGCCCCAGGCCAGGAACAGGCCGCAGCCCAAGGCCGTCAGGTCGAACCCGGCCATGGCCCAGTCACCCGCAGGAATCGACTGCAACAGGCCTGCGTGGGTGGTCAGTTGATTGAGCAACGGCAGGCCGGCCCACAGCAGGGCCGCCAGCCCCAGTTGCTCGGCCCAGGCGCGTCGGCCCGGACGCAGCACGGCGTGCAGCAACGACAGGGCCCAGAGCAGGAAGAAGCTGTTGATCTCCCAGCCGGCGCGGCCTTCGAGCCCCAGCGGCAGCAGGCGGTTGGCCCAGAAGAACGCGGCCACGCCGATCAGCAGGCCGCTCATGCTGGCGATGTTCAGCACCTCCACCAGGCGCAGCTCGAACGGCTGGGTACCACTCTTGGCGTGCTTGAGCTGACGCTTGCCCAGCCACAGCACCAGGCCGGTGCCGATCACCGCGGTGCCGGCCAGGCCGAAGAAGAAGTACAGCCAGCGCAGCCAGGGCCCGGCGAACACGCCCATGTGCAGGCCGTACATGCCACCGGAAATCACCACAGGAACGGCGTCGAGCTTGCTGCTGCCCTGCAGCGTGCCGTTGACGCCATCGAAGATCCAGCCACCACCGCGCTGGTAGGCGATGCGCTCGCCGGCATGACGGGTAAAGCGCACGCGGGCGTTCTGGTCGCCGGGGTTCTGCACTTCGATCCAGCCCAGGCGCGTGCCCGGCGCCTGCTCCTGGACCTTCTGGTACAAGCTCGGCAATGGCAGCAGCGGCGCAGCGACGCCGGCGACCTTGACGTTTTCCGGGGTACCGAACAGGTCATTGAAAAAGCCGCGGCTGTTGTCGCCATAGCTGGCGATGATGCTCGCCGGCATGACCATGGACATGAAGATCACCAGGCTGCTGTAGCTGATCATCAGGTGGAACGGCAGCACCAGCACGCCGATGGCGTTATGGCCATCGAGCCAGGAGCGCTGGCCCTTGCCCGGGCGGAAGGTGAAGAACTCCTTGAAGATCTTCTTGTGGGTAATGATGCCGGTCACCAGCCCCAGCAGCATGATGAACGCGGCAAAGGTCGACAACCAGCGGCCCCAGGGATGCGGCATCTCCAGCTGGAAATGGAAACGATAGAAGAAGTTGCCGCCACGGGTCTCGCGGGGCGCAAGCTCGGCCCCGGTGGCCGGGTCGAGGGTCTTGTCGATGAAATCGCGGCGCCCGGCATTGGCCGCACGCCAGCCGACACTCAGGCCCGGCTCGCGGGCATCGGGCAAGCGGATGAACCAGCTGCCGGCACCGGTGGCGTGTTCCTCAAGGTACGACTGGGCCAGGGCCAGGCTGGCCTCGGGGTCCAGCGCCCGCACCGGCACCTCGGGCTGGGTCCAGTGACTGATCTCTTCCTTGAAATAGGACATCGTCCCGGTCAGGAAAATCGCGAACAGCAACCAGCCGAAAATCAGACCGGTCCAGGTGTGCAGCCAGGCCATGGCCTGGCGAAAGCCCTCTTTCATCAGTTTTTCATCCAGTAGGCCAGTCCATTGATCGCCCCCAGCACCAGGCTCGGCAGCAGTACACCCAGCCAGGCCTGCCAGGCGCTGCGGCTGGCGAAGCACCAGAGGAAGGCCACCAGGTAGAACAGGAACGACAGCATCATCCCGCTGAGTACCGCCTCGGCCTTGGGCATCGGTGCCAGCAGGGTGATGCAGACACTGGCCATGGCCGCCAGCAAGTAACCGCCAAACACAGCGGCCAGGCAGCGTGACGTCACGGCCAATCGATAACTCAGGGGTAGCCCGGCGGCTTTGCTTTTCATGGCATCCATTCCTGGTGAAGAATTCCTGATACTAAATGATTTGTATTCTCATAGGCAAAGCCGCCTGACGATCCATCAGAACGAGAAGTCGACGCCCAGGGTGTAGCGACGTCCATCGAGCACGGTCTGGTAGTTCTCGTAGTCCACTTCCTTGTTGAACACGTTGTAGACACCGGCCAGCAGCTTGAGGTTTTTCGTCACCTTGTAGGTGCCGCCCAGGTCGACGAAGGTGTAGGACGGCGTACCGTCGGACATGGTGGTCCTGCCCAGGTAGTCGGAGGTCTTGCCGCGATAGTTGAGCCGCGCCCAAGTGCCCAGCTGGTCGGTGTTCTGCCAGTCCAGGGTGGCGTTGAACATATGCCGTGGCATCTGGTTCAGCGGTTTGCCCTTGAGCGGACCGCTCTTCTGCTCGGAGTCGGTGAACGTGTAGTTGGTGGCCAGCGACAGCCGCTGGGTCAGGTCCCAATCCAGGGTCGCCTCGATGCCGCGCATCTGCGCCTCGTCGACGTTGACCCGGTCGCTGATGAACTTGTACGAGGTACCGCCGATCTGGCACTGGCCCGAGGCCGTGCCGGTGCTGTCGGTACAGCGGCGTTGTTCAGTGATCTTGTCCTTGAAGTCGGTGTTGAACAGGGTGACGCCGGTGGAGAAGCCCTCCAGGCTGTCCCAGATGACCCCGATTTCCTGGCTCAGGCTCTCCTCCGGCTTGAGGCTGGAGTTGCCGACGATGATCGCCGGATCGCCACCGCCACCGGTGATCTGTCCCCAGTCATCCACGGCCGCACGGATGTCCGGCGAGCGGTAGCCGCTGGATACGCCGCCCTTGACGGTCCAGTGCGCGGTCGGGTGGTAGACCCCGTACAAACGTGGCGACCAGTGGGTGCCGTAGTTCTCGTCGCGGTCCATGCGCAAGCCGCCGGTCAGGGCGAAGGTGTCGGTCAGGCGCCATTCGTCTTCGGCGAACAGGGCCCAGGACCAGCGCGTCAGCTGGTTCACGCTGGAGGCCGAGGCCAACTGGTTGCCCTCGTCGCTCAAATCTTCGTACTTGTACTGGCCACCGAAGGTGGTGGTGTGCGAATCGCTGAAGAACGACACCTGGGAGTTGAGCACGGTGTTCTCCAGCTCCATGCGCCGGCCCGGATTCTCGATCTTCTCGCGCTGCAGATAGCTGTCGGTGGTGATGCTGTCCCAGCGGCCGGAATGGCTGATGGCGAAATTGGTGCGGTCGTAGTCGTTGTTGCTGTCGGAGGAGCGCGCCGAGCGGCCTACGTGGGCATTGCGCTCCTGCTCGGACTTGCCCGCTTCCAGGGTGATGTCGTTGTGCGCGTCAGGGGTGAAGGACAGTTTGGCCGTGCCGCTGTCGGTGCTCTGCTCGTTGAAGCCGTTGACGATATGGTCTTCATCGCGGCGTGAACGCTGGCCGTAGAGCTGCAGGCCGACCAGGTTCTCGATCAGCGGCCCGGAGACGAAGGCGCTGGTGCTGTTGTAATCGCCCGAGTCGGAACGGTCCTGGAAGGTCGCTTCGCTGCGCACGCCGCCGTACCAGGTCGGGGTCACCTTGCGGGTGATGATGTTGATCACCCCGCCCATGGCATCGGAGCCATAGAGCGAAGACATCGGGCCACGGACCACTTCGATGCGCTCGATGGCTTCCAGCGGCGGCATCCAGCCCTGCTCGATACCGGCGCCATCACTGTTGGGGCGGGTCGCCCGGGAATCCTGGCGCTTGCCGTCGACCAGCATCAGGGTGTACTTGGAGGCCATGCCGCGGATGCTGATGTCGCTGGAACTGGCGCCACCGGTGACCACCACGCCGGGGACATCACGCAGGGCATCGGTCACGTCGCGGTAGGACTTGTTCTCGATCTGCTCGCGGGTAATCACCGAGATCGACGCCGGGGCGTCCTTGATCTGCTGGGAAAAGCCCGAGGCGGTGACCACCATGTTATCCAGCTCCAGCGGCTGGCTTTCAGCGCTGGCTTGGGCGGCATACAGCGAGCCTATGGTGAGTGCGAGGCAGGATCTGACGAAAAGCGGGGACACGAGGACCTCTCCCTGAGAAATGTAAATTCTGGGTAAACCCAATCAGGGAGCGAATGCTATTTATTCGCAAATGAGAGTAAAGGTTATTTACTTTTTTTACATTTTCCTCGGCACCTGCGACCGTCGAACCTCATACGGTATACCTGCAATCTTGGCCGCGTTCTGATCCAGCGCATGCAAAAGCCCGGCCCATGCCGGGCTTTTTGCTACAGGATATTTTTCTTCATCAAGGGGTTGAAAAGTTTCGCCAAGTGCCTGACCTTGTAGTCAAGAGGCGATGAGTTCCATTGGCCGCAACGGCCCCATCGATTCTCTTGCGAGCTAGCTGAATAAGGGATTGAACTATGCAAATCCAAGTCAATAGCGACAACCATATTCAAGGCAACATCCGGCTGAACGAATGGGTTCGCAGCACGGTAGAAAGCATGCTCGAACGCTACGAAGAAGACCTCACCCGCGTCGAGGTTCACCTTCGCGATGAAAATGGCGACAAGCCAGGCCCACACGACAAACGCTGCCAGATGGAGGCACGCCCAAAAGGCCATCAACCGATTTCCGTAACCCACAAGTCAGCCTCGCTGGACCAGGCGGTCGACGGCGCTGCCCAGAAGCTCAACCATGCCCTGGAGCACTTCTACGGCAAACTGCGCAGCAAGCGCGCAGTCACTCAGCAAAGCGCCAGCACCGGCCCGGCCGACGGCCTGCTACAGGAAGAATTCCTGGAGAACGAGCAAGCTCGCAGCATTAGCTGAATGACATAACGCAGACGGTAAAAAGGCGAGCCTGGGGCTCGCCTTTTTTATTGCTGTTTTCTGCGAGTCAACTTTTTGAAAGCTCGAGCAGTCCATACCCCAGCATCAGCCAGGTGAACGCGACTAGTACTGCCCATACCGAAGCAACAAGCCAGCGTTGAAGATAGGGGGGAAAATTACGCACATCATCAGCATCCAGCACACCTCGGCGAACATTGAACTGCGGGAACAGCAAAAAGGAACCCACGCCAATGACCAGATTGAGCCGAGAAGTCAGAACGATCATCCCCGTTTTTAGTATTTGTTCACGCAGCCAGGCGCTGTTTGGCAATGCTGCAATCATGATATGGAAGTGTCGGCTGCAAGCGATGTAGTAACTCAAAGCGAGCCCCAGTAAACCCATCACAAAAGGGATCAATCCGAAGGCAATCGCAATACTCGGCGGCCAGGTGTTGATATCAATCACTTTGCACCTCGTAGAGTACGTCTCCCAGCCACTCTCCAAATGATCCGACGCCGACTCCCCCGGCAAGTGATCCGCCTCCGACCATTACTATTCCGCACACAGCACCACCCAATGGCCCTGTCATGGCTAGAACCGCGCCACAGGTGTAAGTAGCGGCAGCCTTACCTGCGAGAGCTCCAAAGGCACCTCCTCCAAGCCCTCCGGCGAAACTCCCTGCTTCAGTAAATCTAATCCTCTTGCACGCCTCAGTCTCCCCAGCACGGCAAACCTCCTGCACCTTGAGCGCCGAAGCACCACCCCCGAGCGCAACCCCGACGTATCCCCCGTACTTGAGGTACTGCGCCGTCTTCGCCACCTGATCAAGGTGCGTGGCATAGCCGGGAATTTGCCCGGGCGCACCAGCTCGGGTCCAGTGATGCACCAGACTCTTGGTCGAGATGCCCAGGTCACGACGCAGCACATCGTAACTTCCAAGATTCAACGCTTTGTTGAGGAATGAGCCTCTCAACTGCCCATCCAGTTGCCGGAGCACCTGCTGACGCGAAGCAAAGAACTCCGGACTATTCAAATTGCCGTGGGTGATGAACGAGCGTTGATACAGTTGTTCCACCGCGTGCAAGGTGCCTTCGACCTGGCGCAGCCCATGCGTCAGCATCGATTGGCCTACGCCCATCGACTCGCTCGCCCCATCAAGCAACCCCGCAATCTCGCCCTGGTAACGGACCATGAAGTTGGCCTCTTCCTCGGTGAGCGGCGTCAGGACTTCACGGACCTGGGCGGCGGCGGCCATCAGGTCGGCTTCTTCCCGGGTGCACGCCGTACCGTTGTTCGGATCGCCAATGACGAACAGCTCGCCGGCCTTGAAGCCCTGGGCAAAGGTCGGATTGAGCCGATGCAAGCGGGCCGACAGGTAACGGGTTTCACCACCCAACTGGGCCAGCACCTGCTGGCCGGACATGCTGCGCGGCACCACATAGAAGCCAGGTTCCAGTGTGCCCGGTGCAGCGGACATGGCTGGCGCTGCGTGGTTTGCGGGGGTGAAGCCGGAGCTTGAAGGCGTTGCTGCTGCCACCGGCGACCGGCTGGCGGGTTCGACGGTGCGGTTAGCGGGGGGGCTATCCGGCCCGATCCAGTCGCCCAGCGGCGCAATCAGTCGGTTGCTGCCGGGCGGGCAGCCGCAGGCCACCAGCATGCCGTCCACGGCCACCGGCAACCCGTGGAAGGTGAAGCGCGAGTCGCCTTCGGCAATTTTTCCGGACTGCCCGCATTTCGGGCACGCTGTGGTGACATCGCCCTTGCGCAGGACGCCGCGACCACCATGGGCCGCTTGCGGCAGACTGCTGATGCAGGTGGCACCGGTGGTGGTCTTGTCGCCGTGTAGCCCTTCGCCCCGGCCGAACATGTTCGAACGCTTGCCCATGCTTCAGCCCTCGACCATGAATGCAGGTTGCGGTGTCAGGGGAGTGGCAAGGTAGGTCGCAGGGTTGTCGTTCCTTGGCATGAGCAGGTTCCTTGGGCAAATGGAGCCCGGAACCTAGCATGGGAAAAACGGCTTTTTACGCGGTAAAAATCGAAACAGAAACGTCCTACAAAATTCTCAGAACGCAACGCAATCCGTAGGAGCGGCGGTGCGACGACTCGACTTGTCCCGCGATGCGTCAGAACGATCGATCGCGGGGCAAGCCCGCTCCCACCGGCAGCGGCTACACCGTCAGGCAATCAAGACCGTTGCGCCGCCTGCCATTGAGCAGACCGCCTGAACCAACCCCGTGCACACCCGGTCAATCACTACAGGTCTTTACCAGGTGAAGCACGATGTTCAACCCTTTCGAACGGATCAACGACGCCTTCGCGCCACAGTACCGGGTCAATCTGAGTATCGAGCGGCTCGACGGCAGCATCATGCTGACGCTCTCCGACGAGCAGGGCGTGGTGGCCAAGCGCTTGATCAGCCCGGCCCAGCGCAATGACCCCAAGCGCCTGCAACGGGTGATCGACAGCGTGCAACTGGGCATCACCAGCGATCACGGCGACAACAGCCTGTCGGTGCTCGCCGGCAGGCGTCAGGCCGGGAAGGTCATTTGCCTTCCTCGATCTCCTTGCCACTAGCATCGATGGCCTTGGTCGAGGGGTATTGGTAGGAGGCGTAGCGCACCACCAGGATGGCGAAGGCCAGCAACAGGATGCCGCCACAGACATACAGCAGGCCCACATCCGGCGCCTTGTGGTGCGACACGTCGCCGATCAGCAGGCGGGTCAGCGCGGTGATCGCCACGTAGAGCAGGAAGCGGATGGGCATGTGGTTGGTCTTGAAGTAGATCCCCACCATGGCCCCGAGTTCGAGGTAGATGAACAGCAGCAGGATGTCATCGACGCTGACACCGCCCTTGCCGAGCATGTCGATGAAGGTCGCCACCGCCGCGTAGGCTGTGATCGCACCAATGCCGAACAGGGCCAGGTAGTGAAACGCTTCGACGCAGAGGTTGCCCAGCGAGTCGGCCGAGCCGTGCAGGCCCTTGCGCAGTTTGTCAGCCCAATTGTTGTTCACGATGACGGTTCCTTGATACGGCGGAAAGGATGATGCGGCAAGCACATGACGTTTTGTCTGCATGCAGTAAAAAGGCCAGGCCACCTGTTTGAGAAGGCGACCAAATGCCGCAAGGCACAGCCATCGCTGGCTGTGCCTTGTCCTTTCAAGCGTGGTTCAGGGGAACCGGGTTATTCCAGGGCCGAGGCCGGACCGAAGAATTCGTAGCGGCTTTGCTGCTCGGGCACGCCCAGGCCCTTGAGGTGACGCTTGATCACGGCCATGAAGGCTTTGGGGCCGAGGAAGTAGGCGTCCAGGTCACGCTCCTGCGGCAACCACTGGCCCAGCTGGTCGGCACTGAGCAGGCCAACGGCATCGGCCGGCGCGCTGACGCCGTCGTCTTCGGCGTAGCAGTAGAAGCGCTTGAGTTGCGGGTGACGCGCCGCCAGGCTATCGACCCAGTCACGGAACGCATGCACCGCGCCGTTGCGTGCACAGTGAATGAAGTGCACCACACGACCGCTTTCCAGC
Organism: Pseudomonas sp. BGr12; assembly: GCF_030272895.1. Lineage (GTDB taxonomy): Bacteria > Pseudomonadota > Gammaproteobacteria > Pseudomonadales > Pseudomonadaceae > Pseudomonas. The sequence continues at coordinate 20,582 of NZ_JALRNF010000034.1, forward strand.
GCACTTTCGAGCATCGGCAGGGTCGGGGTGATGCCGACGCCGCCACTGATCAGCACCAGCGGCTTGTCGCTGCTGTTCAGGGTGAACTCACCCGATGGCGGGAAGAGCTTCAGGGTATCGCCGACCGCCATCTGCTCGTGCAGGTAGTTGGACACCTTGCCACCGGCCTCGCGTTTGACGCTGATGCGATACTGGCCGTCGTTGCTCAGGGCCGACAGCGAATAGTTGCGGCGCTGCTCCACGCCGTCGATGAACAGTTGCAGACCGATGTACTGGCCTGGTTCGGCCGCAAGGATCGCACCGCCATCGACCGGGGCGAAGTAGAAGGAGACGATTTCGCTGCTCTCCTCGACCCGCTGCACCAGCTTGAAGTCCCGCGCCCCGCGCCAGCCACCTGGAGCGGCAGCCTTCTGGTCGTAGACTGCACCTTCGGCACCGATAAGGATGTCGGCCAGCTGTTGATAGGCCGCGCCCCAGGCCGCAATCACCTCGGGGGTGGCGATTTCCTTGCCCAGCACTTCTTCGATGGCGCGCAACAGGCAGCTACCGACGATCGGGTAATGCTCCGGCAGGATCTGCAAGGCCACATGCTTGTTGATGATCTGGCCGACCAGGCCGCCCAGTTGTTCCAGCTGGTCGATGTGCCGGGCGTACATCAGCACGCCGTTGGCCAGTGCCCGAGGCTGGTCGCCACTGGCCTGGTGAGCCTGGTTGAACAGCGGGCGCACCTCGGGGTACTCGCTGAGCATCATTTTGTAGAAATGCGTGGTCAGCGCCTCGCCACCGCTTTCAAGCAGGGGAACGGTGGCTTTGACGATTGCACGGTCCTGGGCATTGAGCATGTGATGACTCCTGAGCCTGTGGCTTCTTGATGAATGCCTCGGTTATTACATGATCCATGCCAACTTTAAAAACCATATAAATCAACAACTTATAAATTAACAAGTCAAAAGGACAACAACTGCGATATAGTCATTTCGACCAACAGGAGTCTTTATGACCGCAAAATCCCTGCTCACCGCCCTGCTGCCCCTGGTCAGCGACCTGTCTCGCGAGCTGCCCGAGCGCGAACGTTATCGCCGCCTGCTCGAAGCCATGCGCAGCCTGCTGCCCTGCGATGCCGCCGCGCTCCTGCGCCTGGACGGCGACTGGCTGGTGCCGCTGGCGGTCGACGGCTTGAGCACCGACACCCTGGGGCGGCGCTTCAAGGTCGATGAGCACCCACGCTTCGCGGCCATCCTCAGCCGTAGCACACCCACCCGCTTTGCCAGCGACAGCGAGCTGCCCGACCCCTACGACGGCTTGGTCGAAGGCCTGCACCAGCACCTGGAGGTGCACGACTGCATGGGCTGCCCACTGTTCGTCGATGAACAGCCCTGGGGCCTGATCACCCTGGATGCGCTGGACCCCGAACAGTTCCAGCAGGTCGAGGTCGATGCCCTGCAAGCCTTCGCCAGCCTGGCCGCGGCCACGGTCAACGTCGCCGAGCGTATCGAGCGCCTGGCCCTGCGCGCCGAGGATGAACACGAGCGTGCCGAGGTCTATCGCCAGGCCAGCGGCCAACAGCTCAAGGAACTGATCGGCCAGAGCAAGGCGCACAAGCGCCTGCTCGAAGAAATCCAGCTGGTGGCCAGCAGCGACCTGACCGTGCTGGTCACCGGCGAGACCGGCGTCGGCAAGGAGCTGGTGGCCCAGGCCATCCACCAGATGTCGGGCCGCGCCGAGCAACCGATGATCAGCCTCAACTGCGCCGCCCTGCCCGACACCCTGGTGGAGAGCGAGCTGTTCGGCCATGTGCGCGGTGCCTTCACCGGCGCCGTTGGCGAGCGGCGCGGCAAGTTCGAACTGGCCAATGGCGGCACCCTGTTCCTCGATGAAGTCGGCGAGCTGTCGCTGACCGTGCAGGCCAAGCTGTTGCGGGTGCTGCAGAGCGGGCAACTGCAACGGCTGGGGTCGGACCAGGAGCACCGCGTCGATGTGCGCCTGATTGCCGCCACCAACCGCGACCTGGCCGAGGAAGTGCGCGCCGGGCGCTACCGCGCCGACTTCTATCACCGCCTGAGCGTCTACCCGTTGCTGGTGCCGCCCTTGCGCGAACGTGGTCGCGATGTGCTGTTGCTCAGCGGCTACTTTCTCGAACAGAACCGCTCGCGCATGGGCCTGGGCAGCCTGCGCCTGAGCAGCGAAGCCCAGGCCGCACTGCTGGCCTATGACTGGCCGGGCAACGTGCGCGAACTGGAGCACCTGATCGGCCGTTCGGCGCTCAAGGCCCTGGGCCAGCACCGTCAGCGGCCGAAGATTCTCACCCTCGATGCCACGGACTTGGACCTGCGCGCCGTCGAACCTGTCGCGCCCCAGAGCCCGGCCCCGCAGGCCACCGATGCGCCCCTGCCCGCCGGTGACCTGCGCCAGGCCCTGGACGGCTACCAGCGCCTGCTGGTCCAGGCGTGCCTTGAGCGCCATCAGCACAACTGGGCCAGCGCCGCCCGCGAGCTGGGCCTGGACCGCGCCAACCTCAGTCGCCTGGCCCGGCGCCTGGGCCTGCGCTGATTTGGCCCGGATGATTAAAGCCACGGGCGGGCGGGTCGATAACCCGGCATCGCCCCCATTCACTCTGTCCTGAAGGTGCCCATGGCCACGCAAAATGCCCGCGCGGACTCGTTGTCGCTGCTGCTGTTCACCCTGCGCAGCGGCAAGCTGATGGCGATCAACCTGCTCAAGGTCAGTGAAATCATCCCCTGCCCGCCGCTGACCAAGCTGCCGGAGTCGCACCCCCACGTCAAAGGCGTGGCCACCCTGCGGGGCAACTCGCTGTCGGTGATCGACCTGTCCCGGGCCATCGGCGAGCGGCCCCTGGAAGACCCGCAGGGCGGCTGCCTGATCGTCACCGATATCAGCCGTTCCCGCCAGGGCCTACATGTGCAGGCCGTGAGCCGGATCGTCCATTGCCTGAGTACCGACATCAAACCGCCGCCCTATGGCGCGGGCAGCAAGTCGTTCATCACCGGCGTGACCCGGGTCGACAACACCCTGGTGCAGGTGCTGGATATCGAAAAGGTCATCCACGGCATCGCCCCGCCGGTGCACGAGCCCATCAGCCATGAACTGAGCAGCGAAGACGCCGCGGTGCTGGCCGCCACCAATATCCTGGTGGTCGATGACAGCCAGGTCGCCCTGCAACAGTCGGTGCACACCCTGCGCAGCCTCGGCATCGAATGCCACACCGCACGCAGCGCCAAGGATGCGATGAATACCCTACTGGAGCTGCAAGGCACCGAGCGGGAAATCAACGTGGTAGTGTCGGATATCGAAATGTCCGAGATGGACGGTTTCGCCTTCACCCGCACCCTGCGCGAGACTCCGGATTTCCAGCACCTCTACGTGCTGTTGCACACCTCCCTGGACAGCGCCATGAACAGCGAGAAGGCCAGGCTTGCCGGCGCCAACGCGGTGCTGACCAAGTTCTCCTCGCCGGAGCTGACCGACTGCCTGGTCGTTGCCGCACGGGCCGTGGCCTTCGAAGAACGCTGATACATAGCCGCGGGTCCCTGGACTTGAAAGTGCTTGAGCCTCAGGCACAATCGGGCCCCTCGCCTCTTGGGACTTGCGCATGAAAGCCACTCTTTTCACCCTGCTCGGCTGCGCTGCTGTCAGCACCGTCGCCCAGGCCTCCAGCGACCAGGCCTGGGACCAGCACTACCAGCAGATGAACCAGCGTTGCATCGCCGCCAGCGGCCTGAAGGATGCCAGGGCCCTGGGCAAGCCGGCCGAGTTCGACGACCGGGTTGGCTACAGCGCTCTGCTGCTTGAGGGCCGTTACCCGCAAAAGCACATGAACAACCGCAGGGGCACCGAACTGTGCCTGTACGACAACCAGCGCAAGGCTGCCTTCGTCACCGAATGGACACCTGGAAAACCGTGAACGCTGCTGCCCCTTGCATGCGCAGCTGGAGGCCTGTGGTGCCCGGGTGCGGACTACTACAGTCCCATCGGTTTCAACTGATCCCTGTAGGAGCGGGCTTGCCCCGCGATCGTGTACCGCCGGCCACATCGCATCGCGGGGCAAGCCCGCTCCTACCACCAGGCAGCCGTTCCAAGCTGTCAGCGCTGTCAGTTGGCGGTCACGCTGCTGACCGGGTCGGGGCGCTATAAACTAGCCGTACCATCCCTTCGTCGGCGGTGCCCAGCCAGCATGCGAACCCAGTCCCGTACCCTCGTGCTCAGCCTCGCCGTCCTGCTTGCCTTGGCAGGGGCCGGCTGGTGGCTGTTCGCGCGCCCGGGCGATGAAACCGTCCGCAAGGCGCCGAGCATCCCGGTGCGAGTGGTCAGCGTCAAACAGCAGGACGTGCCGCGCTACGTCAGCGGCATCGGCTCGGTGCTGTCGCTGCACAGCGTGGTGATCCGCCCACAGGTCGAAGGGGTACTGACCCGCCTGCTGGTCAAGGAAGGCCAATGGGTCAAGCAAGGCGACCTGCTGGCGACCATCGACGACCGCTCGATTCGTGCCAGCCTCGAACAGGCCCAGGCCCAGCTGGGGCAAAGCCAGGCGCAGTTGCAGGTGGCCGGTGTCGACCTCAAGCGCTACCGGCTGCTGAGCACCGACAACAGCGTGTCGCGCCAGACCCTGGATCAACAGCAGGCGCTGTTCAACCAGTTGCAAGCGACGGTGCTCGGTCACCAGGCGGCGATTGCTGCCGCCCAGGTGCAGTTGTCCTACACCCAGATTCGTTCCCCGGTGACCGGTCGGGTGGGCATTCGCAATGTCGATGAAGGCAACTTCCTGCGGGTGGCCGATACCCAGGGGCTGTTCAGCGTCACCCAGATCGACCCGATCGGGGTCGAGTTCTCCCTGCCGCAACAGATGCTGCCGACCCTGCAGGCGCTGCTCAAGGCGCAGGCGCCTGCCGCTGTCCAGGCCTTCCTGGAAGGTGACGGCGACAGCGGCGGCACCTTGCTCGGCGAGGGCAAACTGACCCTGATCGACAACCAGGTGGCCGCCAACACCGGCACCATCCGGGTCAAGGCCGAATTCGCCAACCCCGACGCCCGCCTCTGGCCCGGCCAACTGGTGACCCTCAAGCTGCAGACCGCCCTGGACCAGGATGCCCTGGTGGTGCCGCCCCAGGTGGTGCAACGCGGCATCGACGGGCACTTTGTCTACCGACTGGTGGGCGACAAGGTCGAGAGCGTGCCGGTCAAGGTGCTGTACCAGGACAGTGTGCTGAACATCGTCGCCGGGGTCGGCAAGGGCGACAAACTGGTGTCCGACGGCCAGTCGCGCCTCAAGCCCGGCGCCACCGTCGAAGTGGCCGCCGACAACGCCGCTCCCGAGGATGTCGCCGACCGCCAGGTGAAGCCATGAAAGCCCGGGGCTCGCTTTCGGCCTGGTGCATCGACCGCCCGGTCGCCACCCTGCTGCTGACTTTCGCCCTGGTGCTGCTCGGGGTCATCGCCTTTCCGCGCCTGCCGGTCGCGCCCTTGCCGGAGGCTGATTTCCCCACCATCCAGGTCACCGCGCAGCTGCCCGGCGCCAGCCCCGAAACCATGGCCTCGTCGGTGGCCACCCCGCTGGAGGTGCAGTTCAGCTCCATCCCCGGCATGACCCAGATGACCTCCAGCAGCGCCCTGGGCTCGACCAGCCTGATCCTGCAGTTCACCCTGGAAAAAAGCATCGACACCGCCGCCCAGGAAGTCCAGGCGGCGATCAACACCGCCACCGCCCGCCTGCCCCAGGACATGCCCAGCCCGCCGACCTGGCGCAAGGTCAACCCGGCCGACAGCCCGGTGCTGATCCTCACCGTCAGCTCCGCGCAGATGCCCGCCAATGAACTGAGCGACTACGCCGAAACCCTGCTGGCCCGGCAGTTGAGCCAGATCGACGGGGTCGGCCTGATCAACATCACCGGCCAACTGCGCCCGGCGATCCGCGTACAGGCCCAGCCGGAGAAACTCGCCGCCCTCGGCCTGACCCTGGCCGACCTGCGCCAGTCCATCCAGCAGACCAGCCTGAACCTGGCCAAGGGCGCGTTGTACGGCGAGAACAGCGTCTCGACCCTGGCCACCAACGACCAGTTGTTCCATCCCGAGGAGTACGCCCAGCTGATCGTCTCCTACCGCGATGGCGCACCGGTACACCTCAAGGATGTCGCCAAGGTCATCAATGGCGCCGAGAACGCCTACGTCAAGGCCTGGTCCGGGGAGCAGCAGGGCCTCAACCTGGTGGTGTTCCGCCAGCCGGGCGCGAACATTGTCGATACCGTCGACCGGGTCATGGACGCCCTGCCGGGCCTTGAGCAGATGCTCCCGGCCTCGGTCCAGGTCTCGGTGCTCAACGACCGCACGCAGACCATCCGCGCCTCGCTGCGCGAAGTGGAAGTCACCCTGCTGATCGCCGTCGCCCTGGTGATCGGGGTGATGGCGCTGTTCCTGCGCCAGTGGTCGGCGACCCTGATCGTCTCCAGTGTGCTGGGGGTGTCGCTGGTCGCCAGTTTCGCCCTGATGTACCTGTTCGGCTTCAGCCTGAACAACCTGACCCTGGTGGCCATCGTCATTGCCGTGGGCTTCGTGGTCGATGACGCCATCGTCGTGGTGGAGAATATCCACCGTCACCTGGAAGCCGGCGACAGCATGCGCGAGGCAGCGATCAAGGGCTCGGGCGAAATCGGCTTCACCGTGGTGTCGATCAGCTTCTCGCTGGTGGCGGCGTTCATTCCGCTGCTGTTCATGGGTGGCGTGGTGGGCCGGCTGTTCAAGGAGTTCGCCCTCACCGCCACCTCGACCATCCTGGTTTCGGTGCTGGTCTCGCTGACCCTGGCGCCCACCCTCTGCGCCCTGTTCATGGACCGTCCCGGGCACGACGCGCAGCACACGACCGGCCTGGGCGAGCGCCTGTTGGCCTGGTACGAGCGCGCACTGGTCAAGGCCCTGGCTCACCAGCGGCTGATGCTGGGTATCTTCACCGTGACCCTGGCACTGGCGGTGGTCGGCTATGCCGCCATTCCCAAGGGCTTCTTCCCGGTCCAGGACACCGGCTTCGTGCTCGGCACCAGCGAAGCGGCGGCGGATGTGTCCTACCCGGACATGATCAAGAAGCACCAGGCCCTGGCCAAGGTGATCGAGGCCGACCCTGCGGTACGGGCCTTCTCCCATGCCGTGGGCGTCACCGGCAGCAACCAGACCATCGCCAACGGCCGCTTCTGGATCGCCCTCAAGGACCGTGGCGAGCGCGATGTCTCGGCCAGCGAATTCATCGACCGCCTGCGCCCGCAACTGGCCAAGGTGCCGGGGGTGGTCCTGTACATGCGCGCCGGCCAGGACATCAACCTGAGCTCCGGCCCCAGCCGCAGCCAGTACCAGTACGTACTCAAGAGCAACGACGGCGCGGCGCTCAACCTCTGGACCCAGCGCCTGACCGAACGCCTGAAGGCAAGCCCCGAATTTCGCGACCTGTCCAACGACCTGCAACTGGGCGCCAGCGTCACCCGTATCGACATCGACCGCCGCGCCGCCGCGCGCTTCGGCCTGACCACCGCCGACGTCGACCAGGCCCTCTACGATGCCTTCGGCCAGCGCCAGATCAGTGAATTCCAGACCGAAACCAACCAGTACAAGGTGATCCTCGAACTCGACGCCCGCCAGCGCGGCAAGGCCGAGAGCCTCAACTACTTCTACCTGCGCTCGCCGCTGAGCGGCGAGATGGTGCCGCTGTCGGTGCTGGCCAAGGTCGCGCCACCGAGCACCGGGCCATTGTCGATCAGCCATGACGGCCTGTTCCCGGCGGCCAACCTGTCGTTCAACCTGGCACCGGGGGTGGCCCTGGGCGATGCCGTGCGCATCCTCGAACGCACCCAGCGCGAGCTGGGCATGCCCGACTCGATCATCGGCACCTTCCAGGGTGCGGCCCAGGCCTTCCAGAGTTCACTGTCGAGCCAGCCGTGGCTGATCCTCGCCGCGCTGGTGGCGGTGTACATCATCCTCGGCGTGCTCTACGAGAGCTTCGTCCACCCGCTGACCATCATCTCCACCCTGCCCTCGGCCGGCCTCGGCGCCCTGGCGCTGCTCTGGCTGACCGGCCAGGACTTCAGCATCATGGGCCTGATCGGCATCGTGCTGCTGATCGGCATCGTCAAGAAGAACGGCATCCTGCTCATCGACTTCGCCCTGGATGCCCAGCGCAACCTGGGCCTGAGTCCCGAGCAGGCCATCCACCAGGCCTGCCTGACACGCTTCCGGCCGATCATGATGACCACCCTCGCCGCCCTGCTCGGCGCGGTGCCGCTGATGTTCGGGGTCGGTGCCGGCGCCGAGCTGCGCCAGCCCCTGGGCATCGCCGTGGTCGGCGGGCTGGTGGTCAGCCAGGCGCTGACACTGTTCACCACGCCAATCATATACTTGGCCCTGGAACGCCTGTTCCATCGGCGCCGGGCGTCCGTGAACCTGGCGCAGCCCAATGCCCGTTGAGAGCCGACCATGCGTGTGCTGATTATCGAAGACGAAGAAAAGACCGCCGACTACCTGCACCGCGGTCTGACCGAACAGGGCTTCACCGTGGACCTGGCGCGCGACGGCATCGACGGCCTGCACCTGGCCCTGGAAGGCGACTACGCGGTGATCGTGCTCGACGTCATGCTCCCGGGCCTGGACGGCTATGGCGTATTGCGGGCCCTGCGCGCGCGCAAGCAGACGCCGGTGATCATGCTCACCGCCCGCGAGCGGGTCGAAGACCGCATCCATGGCCTGCGCGAAGGCGCCGACGACTACCTGGGCAAGCCGTTTTCCTTCCTCGAACTGGTGGCCCGCCTGCAGGCCCTGACCCGTCGCAGTGGCAGCCATGAGCCGGTACAGATCCAGGTCGCCGACCTCTGGGTCGACCTGATCAGTCGCAAGGCCAGCCGTGCCGGCCAGCGCCTGGACCTGACGGCCAAGGAGTTCTCGCTGCTCAGCGTGCTGGCCCGCCGCCAGGGTGAGATCCTCTCAAAGACCGCCATCGCCGAACTGGTCTGGGACATCAACTTCGACAGCGACGCCAACGTCGTCGAAGTAGCGATCAAGCGCTTGCGGGCCAAGCTCGACGGTCCTTTCGAAACCAAGCTGCTGCACACCATCCGAGGCATGGGCTATGTTCTGGAAAACCGTGCCGACTAACTCCATCGCCCTGCGCCTGAGCGCGTTGTTCACCCTGGTGGCGCTGGGGGTGTTCCTGCTGATTGGCGGCGCCTTGTACAAGCAGGTGGACCGCAGCCTCGACCTGCTGCCAGTGGCGGAGCTGGAGGCGCGCTTCAGCGTGCTGGAGTCGTCACTGACCCGCTACGACACCCCGGAGCACTGGGCCAAGATCACCAACAAGCTCAACCTGCTCAGCGAGGAGGACCGGCGCATCCGCTTCTGGGTGGTCAGTGGCCGGCTGCCCTTCGAGTACGGCCAGCCCGACGCCGGCATCCGCACCTTCGCCCAGGGCCGGCTGGGCATGCGCGACCTGCACCTGGCCGACAGCCCCTACCCGTTCAAGGTGCTGGTCAGCGAACTGCCGGCCATGGGCAACCGCCCGGCCCTGCGCTTTCTGATCGCCATCGACACCGAGACCTTCTGGCAAACCCAGCACACCTTGCTGGTGGCGATCATCAGCCTGTCGGTATTCGGCGTGCTACTGGCTTCGCTGCTCGGCTACTGGGTGGCGCGGGTCGGGCTGCGCCCCCTGGGCACGCTGTCGGCCGACGCGCAGAAGCTCGCCCCGCCGCGCCTGAGCGGCCGCCTGCAGCTGGCCGACCTGCCGCCGGAACTGGCACAGTTCGCCAGCACCTTCAACGCCACCCTGGAGCGGGTCGACCAGGCCTACAGCCGCCTGGAGGCGTTCAATGCCGACGTCGCCCATGAGCTGCGCTCACCGCTGACCAACCTGATCGGCCAGACCCAGGTGGCGCTGACCCGTGGACGCAGCGCCGAGCATTACTTCGAGGTGCTGCAGTCGAACCTGGAAGAACTCGAACGCCTGCGCACCATCATCAACGACATGCTGTTCCTGGCCAGCGCCGACCAGGGCAGCAAGGCCACGGCCCTGACCTTGAGTTCACTGGCCGAGGAAGTGGCCGCGACCCTCGATTACCTGGACTACATCCTCGAGGATGCCCGGGTGCGCGTCGAAGTCAGTGGCGATGCCCAGGCGCACATCGAGAAGGCCCAGTTGCGCCGGGCGCTGATCAACCTGCTGAACAACGCCGTGCAGCACACCGCCCCGCAGCAGGTCATCCAGGTGCGCATCGAGCAGCAGGGCGAGCAGATCAGCATCGCCGTGAGCAACCCGGGCCCGGCCATCGACCAGGCGCACCTGCCGATGCTGTTCGAGCGCTTCTACCGGGTGGATGCTGCGCGCACCAGCGGCGGCGGCAACCACGGCCTGGGCCTGGCGATCGTCAAGGCCATCGCCCTGATGCATGGCGGCAGCGTGTTCGTGCGCAGCCAGGCGGGGGCCAATACCTTCGGCATCCTGTTGCCGGCTTGATGCGGCCCATCGCAGGCTTCGCCAGCTCCCACAGAATCTCAGCCCCTTGTGGGAGCTGGCGAAGCCTGCGATGCGATGTGACGGACGGAACGCAATCCCAGGTGTAGCCGCTGCCGAGGAACGAGGCTGCGATCGACTGCAAAGCAGTCGCAACCCAGGCACCCCGGCGAGGCGTCTAGCACGGCCGTTTCACGCCCGATCGCAGCCTGACGGCAGCAGCTACGAAAGCCGAACGCAAGCACTTCAAACCCTATTATTGTTACTAAAACTGCAACAGTGCTTATCCACCCTCCCTCTGTTTCCCGCCAACCATTCCGACTAATTTACTCACACCTACTTAACACTTGCCCTGCAAGAAGGTTGTTGCAAATGTCCACCAGTATGGGTGTTGCCAGCGTTTTCGTCCTGTCCTCACTGTTGTTGTCGCCCCTGGCCATGGCCGAAGAATCCAAGGCCTTCGTCGCTCAGAATGCCGAGCATTCCGTTGCCCTCGAACAAGCCCGCCAGGCCCTCGCCGCCCAGCCGGGCCAGTCGGCAAAGCCTGCGGAACAGACCGCTTCCCAGGTTTCCGTGAGTGACGCAAGCGACAGCTGATCGATACCCCGCGCCACCCTTCGACTCCCTCGATGACTGTACAGGTGACTTGAGCGCCTGTGCGGTTGTCTTCAAAAGCCGCTGCCTGCCAGCGGCTTTTTTTTGCTGTGTCGAAAAGTGCAAGAGCACTGCTGCGTTTGTTCATAACAAGATCGTGATTCGCACAATAAAAACTGCCTTACCTTCACCTCAAGGAGTTCATACCGGTGAACACTGCGTTACGCTTCACCCCCCTGTTCGTTGCACTGTCTGCAACGATCCCTTGCAACGCCCAGGCCGACCAGGACAAGGCCGACGGCTTTATCGATGGGTCCAGCCTGAACCTGCATGCACGCAACTACTACCTCAACCGCAATCAGCTCGATCGCGGCGTGCATGACAACCGGGAATGGGGACAGGGGTTTCTCGGCAAGTTCGAATCGGGCTACACCCCAGGCATGGTCGGTTTCGGCCTGGACGTGCACGGCATGCTCGGCCTGAAACTCGATGGCGGCGCCGGCACCTCCGGCTCCAGCATCCTGCCGATCAACACCCAGGGCGACGGTGAGCCGGGCAAGGCCCCCGATTCGTTCTCGACCGCCGGTGCCGCGGTCAAGCTCAAGGCCTTCGACACCGAGCTCAAGGCCGGTGACCTGTTCCTGACCAACCCGGTGATCGCCGGCGGCGAATCGCGCATGCTGCCGCAAACCTTCCGCGGCGTCAGCCTGAGCAACAACAGCATCGAGGGCCTGATGCTCGAAGCCGGTCAGGCCAGCTTCACCAAGCCCTACAACCAGAGCGGCCACCGCCGCATCGACACCTTCTACGGCGCCCTGCCGGACGATCGCGAAAGCCGTCACCTGAACTGGGCCGGCATGGCCTGGAGCGGTGTGCCGAACCTGACCTCCAGCCTGTACGCTGCCGAACTCAAGGACATCTGGAACCAGTACTACTTCGACCTCGACTACACCTGGCAGCTCAACGAGTTGGTCAGCCTCAACCCGGGCCTGCACTACTACCACACCCAGGACACCGGCCAGGCGCTGCTCGGTCATATCGACAACAACACCTACAGCCTGCACTTCACCGTCAATGTCGGCTACAACAGCCTCACCGCGGTGTACCAGCGGGTCAACGGCAACACCCCGTTCGACTACATCAACCAGGGCGACAGCGTCTACCTGGACAACTCGCAGATCTATTCGGACTTCAACGGCCCCAACGAGCGCTCCTGGAAGCTCAAGTACGCCTACGACTTCACCGGCGCCGGCATTCCCGGCCTGAGCACGATCATGTCCTACTCACGGGGCGAGCTGGACCTGACCAAGGTCGACCCCAACAGCGTTGGCTACGGCGAGCACTGGTACAACCCCGAAGGCGAGAACGCCCAGCACTGGGAGCGTGACATCGACGTGCAGTACGTGTTCCAGCAAGGCAGCCTGAAGGACCTGTCGGTGCTGCTGCGCTGGGCCAGCCACCGTGGCAGCCAGGGTTATTCGCAGATCGACAACGACGTCGACGAGTACCGGGTGATCATCGACTATCCGCTGAACATCTTCTGATCTGTCCCTGCAAAAAGCCTGCAAAGAGCTGGCCCACGCCAGCTCTTTCCGTCGGCCAGTGCCCATTAACATCTTGTCCGACAATCACGCCGCCCCTAGAATACCGCCGCCGCGTAACCACGCCGCGACTCTTCTGACGGTCTTCGGCTGCGACCATGACTTTGCCCACCCGCTCCCAGCGATCTGCCCTGTACAAGTCTCATCCGGAGCTGATCCTGAACCTGGGCAGTTGCCTGGCCGTTCTCGCCATCGTTGCCATCGTCAGCTTCCTGCTGATACGTGAGCGCAGTAACGTCGAACAAAGTGCCACGCGCGCGGCCAGCAATATCGTCCAGTTGATCGAAAGCGACATCGTGCGCAATGTCGAACTCTACGACCTGTCCCTGCGCGGCCTGATCTGGGCGGTGCAGCAGCCGCAACTGCGCTCGATGCCGCCCGCCTTGCGCCAGCAGATCATCTTCAACCAGGCCTTCACCACCCCGGTACGCGGCGACATGCTCTGGCTCGACGCCCACGGCGATGTGGCGGCCGACTCCACCAGCGTGATCCCGCGCCAGGCCAATTTTTCCGACAGCAAGGTGTTCCAGGCCCATCGCCAGAACAAGGACCTTGGCCTGGTCATCAGCCCACCGTTCAAGGCACGCCTGGGCGACCTGGACTGGTGCATCAGTTTCACCCGCCGCATCAACGGCGCCGATGGCGAATTTGCCGGCGTTGCCGCCGGCGCCCTGCGCCTGTCGTACTTCAACGAACTGTTCAAGCGCCTGGACATCGGCAGCGAAAGCAGCATCAACCTGATGAACACCGACGGCGTGCTGCTGGCCCGCCAATCGACCACGGCCGAAGATCCGCTGATCGGCGCCAACTTCGCCGACCGCCCCAACTTCAAGCGTCTGCTGGCCGAAGGCAGCGGCAGCTTCGCCACCCTCTCCGGGCGCACCGGCAAGCCACGGCTGCTCACCTTCGCCAAGGTGGCGGACCTGCCCCTGATCGTGATCGTGGCGCGTTCGAGCGATGAAGTCTTCGACTCCTGGCGGCGCACGGCGATCCTGGTCGGCTGCGCCACCGGCGTGCTGTGCATCGGCATCCTCTGGCTGACCCTGTTGCTGGGCCGCGAGCTGCGCCGTCGCCATAGCGCCGAACAGGACCTGGCCGCGCTGGCCGCCACCGACAGCCTCACGGGCCTTGCCAACCGCCGCCAGCTCGACCAGGTGCTGCGCCGGGAATGGTCGCGCACCCAGCGCAACCAGCGGCCGATGGCGGTACTGATGGTGGACGTGGATCACTTCAAGGCCTTCAACGAACGTCATGGCCACCAGGGTGGCGACCAGGCCTTGCGCGCCGTCGCCGCCGCCATCGCCCGCAGCATCCGCCGCCCGGCCGACCTGGCGGCGCGCTACGGCGGCGAAGAATTTCTGGTGGTGTTGCCCGAGACCGAACGCCGTGGCGCGCAGAACCTGGCCGAACGCATCCGCAGCAGCATCGAGGCGCTGCCGCCCTATGCCGACGACACACAGCCGGTGACCGTCAGCATTGGCGTCGGCTGCTTCACCCCAGGCACCCAGCACGACCTGGCCGCCTTGCTGGGCAGTGCCGACGATGCGCTCTACCGTGCCAAGCGCAATGGCCGCAATCGCGTGGAAACTGCGGCCTAGCGGGCCCGTGCCTGGTTGCGCAACGCCTTGACCTGATCATGGTTGCGCTGCACACCGTGATACTGGCGCTCGACCAGAGCGTAGACATCACTGCCCGGAACTTCATTCAGCCGGGCGAGTTTCTCCAGCGCATCCCGGTAGGCCTTCAGGGCATGGTCCTCGCCGCGCTCCACTTCATTGAGCACCGCCTCTTCGCTTTTGCCGGTAAGCATCGACTTGAGGTTGACCCATCCACGATGCATGTCACCACTCACACTGGTAGACGTTTGCGGATCGCCGCCCAGGGTACGCACCTGACTCTGCAGCTCGGACGCTGCACTGCCACACTCGCCGGCACGCTGCAGGAAATAGGTTCTCAGGTCAGGATTCTTCACATCGTCGGCAGAGGTCTTGAACCCCTTTTCGCCATCTTTGCTGTACTCGATCAGATCGTTGAGTACCGAAACCACTTCTTTGTTCTGGCTAGTCATGACAAAACTCCTTTGCATGAGGAAAGGTGCAAAGGTATGGAGCAGTGTTCATGCCAGCCCTGGCGCAACAGGCACCTGCCTGTTTTTCAGGCACTTGCGCAACAGAAAATGAACACGAACCGAGCGTTCTGCATGAACTGTCCTTTGGCCTTCATGCAGAATGCATGTATGGTCGAACCTTCTTCCCCAGAACCCGCTCCATGAATCCTGAAACCCTCGTCCTGCTGGTCACCCGCGAAATGCCCTTCGGCAAGTACCAGGGCCGGCTGATCGCCGACCTGCCCGGCCACTACCTGGCCTGGTTCGCCCGCCAGGGTTTTCCCAAGGGTGAACTGGGCGGTTTGCTGGCCCTGATGCACGAGATCGACCACAACGGTCTGGGCGAGTTGCTGGTGCCTGTGAGAGCGGGCTTGGCCCGCGATACGAGGTAGCTGATGCACCGCAATCGCGGGGCAAGCCCGCTCCCACCAGGCCTGATCAGGCCTTGGCCGGTTGCACGGCCAGCTCCACCACCTCGCTGCGCTTGAGCACGGCATACACCAGCGCGGTCAGCAGGCTGCCGGCCAGGATCGCCAGCAGGTACAGCAACGCGTGGTTGATGGCATTGGGAATCAGCATGACGAACAGCCCGCCGTGGGGCGCCATCAGCTTGCAGCCGAAATACATCGACAGCGCGCCGGTCAAGGCGCCACCGGCGATACTCGCCGGAATCACCCGCAGCGGGTCCTTGGCGGCAAAGGGAATCGCGCCTTCGGAAATGAAGCACAGGCCCAGTATAAACGCCGCCTTGCCCGCCTCCCGCTCGCTCTGGGCGAACTTGCGCCGGGCGATGAAGCTGGCGATGCCCAGGCCGATCGGCGGCACCATGCCCGCCGCCATGGTCGCGGCCATCGGCGCGTAGCTCTGGGACGCCAGCAAGCCGACCGAGAACGCATAGGCGGCCTTGTTGATCGGCCCGCCAAGGTCCACGCACATCATCCCGCCCAGCAGCACGCCGAGCAGGATCGCGTTGGTGGTGCCCATGCTGTCGAGAAAGTGGGTCAGCCCTTCGAGCAGCCCGGCCACCGGCTTGCCGACCACGTAGATCATCACCAGGCCCGTAAACAGGCTCGCCAGCAATGGAATGATCAGGATCGGCTTGAGCGCCTCGAGGCTGGTGGGCAAGCGCACCCAGCGGCTGATGGCCTTGGCGCTGTAGCCGGCGAGAAAGCCGGCAACGATGCCGCCGATGAAACCGGCGCCCAGGGTGCTGGCCAGCAGGCCGCCGATCATCCCCGGGGCCAGGCCCGGACGGTCGGCAATCGAGTAGGCGATGTAGCCGGCGAGCAGCGGCACCATCAGCTTGAAGGCCGCCTCGCCACCGATCTGCATCAGCGCCGCCGGCAGGGTGCCGGGCTCCTTGAAGGCTTCGATGCCGAAGACGAATGACAAGGCGATCAGCAAGCCGCCGGCCACCACCATCGGCAACATGAACGACACACCGGTGAGCAGATGCTTGTACACCCCGGCTTTCTCGCTGCGCGCAGGGCTAGCCGCAGTACCCTGCCCGCTCGACTCTTCGCGGCCTTCGGCCAGGGCCTTGTTCAGGGTGGCCTGGGCCTGCTTGAGGGCGGTACCGGTGCCGCAGCGGTAGATGCGCTTGCCGGCGAAGCGTTCGGTGGGCACCTCGATGTCGGCGGCCAGCAGCACAACATCGGCCTCGGCAATCGCCGTCGATGGCAGCGGATTGCGGGCGCCGACCGAGCCCTGGGTCTCGACCGTCAGTTGATAACCCAGCTGCTGCGCGGCCTGCTGCAAGGCTTCGGCCGCCATGAAGGTGTGGGCGACGCCAGTCGGGCAGGCGGTGATGGCGACAATCTTCGCCCCGCGCTCGACGCGTGCCGGCAGCGTTTCGGTCAGCGGCTGATAGACCTCGGCCTTCTGCGCCGCCTCGCTGAGAAAGTGCTGGGTATCGCCCAGGGCCTGGGCCGGGGTGCTCTGGAACAGGCGCTTGCCGGCGAAGCGACGCAGGTCCAGCGGGCCGGTGTTGACCACCAGCACCCAGTCGGCAGCGGCAATCACCGCTTCGGACAATTGCCGCTGCGGCTGCTGCGGGTCGTGGACCTCGACGCTGGTGCTCCAGCCCAGGCGCTGCGCGGCGGCTTCCAGCAGGCGCGCACTGAGGACACTGGAGACCTGGCCATTGGGGCAGGCGGTGACGATGGCAATGTTCATCTGCAACCCTCTTGTTGTTCTTCGCGCAGGCTCACGTCGCATTCCAGTTGCGCCAGTTGCTCGCGGTCATTGATGCCGAAACCGATCTGGGTCACGGCCTGGGCGGCAATGGCCGTGGCCCGGCGCAGGGTCTGTGCGGGCGCTTCGTCACGCAGCAGGCCATGGACCATGCCGGCCAGCAGCGAGTCGCCGGCACCGACCGTGCTGGCGACCTTGATCCGCGGCGGCACGGCGCCGAGCACGGCCCCCTGGCTGAACCAGTTGACCCCCCGCTCGCCCTGGGACACCACCACGTGCTCGACACCCTGTTCGATCAACTGGCGGGCGGCGGCTTGTTGCTCGGCAAAGCCGTGCACCGCGCTGCCCAGCACTTCGCCCAGCTCGTCGGTGTTCGGCTTGACCAGCCACGGCCCGCTTTGCAAGCCCAGGCGCAAGGCGTCGCCGCTGCTGTCCAGGGCGACCTTCAGGCCCATGGCCTTGAGCCGATCGAGCAACTGGCGCAACCACTGGGCCGTGACGCCACGCGGCAGGCTGCCGGCGACCACCACCGCATCGTGCCCGGGTGCGACCCTGGCCAGTTTCTCCAGCAATTGCTCACAGGCCCGGGCATCGACCTGCGGGCCCGGCCCGTTGATGTCGGTGACACGGCCATCGGCCTCGACCAGCTTGATATTGCAACGGGTCTCACCGGGCACGCGGACAAAACAGTCGGCAAAGCCACGGCGGGCGATCAGGCTTTCGAAAGGCTGCAGGTTGTCTTCACCCAGGAAGCCGCCGACGGTGACACTGTGCCCCAGGTCTGCCAGCACCTGGGCGACGTTCAGGCCCTTGCCCGCCGCATGGCTGTGCTGGGCCTGGCTACGGTTGACCTGGCCGCTGTGCAGGGCATCGAGGCTGACGGTCAGGTCCAGCGCCGGGTTAAGGGTCAGGGTCAGTATCTTGGCCATTCAATCGCTCTCCACCAGCGCCCGCACGGCGCTGGCACTGCCCTGCAACAACGCTTGTCGGGCAAGCTGTCGGGCGTGTTCAAAATTCAGTTCACGGACCTGTGCCTTGACCTCGGCGATGCTGCGCGCGGCAACGCTCAGTTCGTCGACGCCCAGGCCCAGTAATACGGCGACCGCCTGCGGATCGGCCGCCAGCTCCCCGCACACGCCCACCCATTTGCCATGGGCATGGGCAGCGCGCACGGTGATATCGATCAGTTGCAGCACCGCCGGGTGCAGGCCGTCGGCCTGGGCCGAGAGGCTCGGATGGCCACGGTCGATGGCCAGGGTGTACTGGGTCAGGTCGTTGGTACCGATGCTGAAGAAGTCCACTTCGTGGGCCAGCACCGGCGCCAGCAGGGCCGCCGAGGGCACCTCGACCATGATCCCCAGTTGCAGGTCGCTGACGCTGATCTCGGCGCGCAGGCGCTCGACCATGGCCCGCGCCTGCTGCCACTCCTCCAGCTGGCCGACCATGGGGAACATGATCCGCAACGGCCGGTCACCCGCCGCCCGCAACAGGGCGCGCAACTGGGTTTCCATGACCTGCGGACGCTGCAGGGTCAGGCGAATACCACGCACACCGAGGAAGGGGTTCTCTTCCTTGGCGATCGGCCAGTACGGCAGCGGCTTGTCGCCGCCCACATCCAGGGTGCGCACCACCAGCGGCCGGCCAGCGAGACCATCGAGGACACGCCGGTACTCGGCCTCCTGCTGGGCTTCGTCCGGGGCTTGCTGATGGGCCATGAAAATCAGCTCGGTGCGCAGCAGGCCGACGCCTTCGGCGCCCTGGTCGACCACTGCCTCGATACCTTTGCTTTCGCCGATATTGGCGCATACCTCGATGGCATGACCGTCACGGGTCACGGCCGGTTCCAGACGACGGGCGCGGGCCTGTTGCAGGCGCTGCTCGCGGCGCTCGCGTTCGG
Organism: Pseudomonas sp. BGr12; assembly: GCF_030272895.1. Taxonomy (GTDB): domain Bacteria; phylum Pseudomonadota; class Gammaproteobacteria; order Pseudomonadales; family Pseudomonadaceae; genus Pseudomonas. Next base: position 39,469 of record NZ_JALRNF010000034.1, read on the forward strand.
CCAGGGCGCGCTGCAGCTCATCGGCAGGCGGCGCCACCTGCAGGCGGCCGCGCTGGCCGTCGAGCAGCAGCAGCGTGCCTTCGGCAATCAGCAGCACCGCATCGCCGGCGCCGACCACCGCGGGAATTCCCAGGGCGCGGGCGACAATGGCACTGTGCGCGGTAGCGCCGCCACGGGCGGTGAGAATCCCGGCCACCCGCGCCGGGTCCAGGCGCGCCACATCCGACGGGCCGACCTCTTCCATCACCAGCACATAGGGCTGCTCGGGCGCTGCGCAGTCGGCTTCGCCACACAGCTGTGCCAGCACCCGCCGACCGATATCGCGCAGGTCGGCCGCCCGCTCGGCGAGCAAGGCATCGTGCAGGGCCTCCTGCTGGCGCGCGGCGGCATCGATCACTGCCATCCACGCCGCCGGTGCGCTTTCGCCCTGACGCAGGCGTTGGTCGACCTCGTCGCCCAGGTCCGGATCGGCGAGCATTTCCTGGTGGGTGATGAAAATGTCGCCAATAGCCTTGGCTTGACTGCGCTGGATCAGTGCGGCGATCTCGCCGTTCACCGCCGCCAGGGCCTGTTGCAGGCGCTGGCGCTCGGTCGGCAGGGCCTGTTGCAGGCGCTGGCGCTCGGTCGGCAGGGACTCGCCGCGCAGCGGGTAATCGAATTCACGCAGCACCTGGATATGCGCAGGACCACTGGCAATCCCCGGCGCGGCGGCCACGCCCTGGATCAGCGCACCGGCCTGCGGCGCCTCAAGCTCGGGCTCCGGCAGCAATACCGGCGCAGCTTCAACGACTTCGGCCAGCGCCTCGACCTCCTCGCCCAGGCCGGCCTCGATGGCGGCCAGCAACGCCGGCAATGCATCGGCGGCGACCGTCGGTTCGGCGATGATCTCCAGCACCTGGCCACGCCGGGCACCGAGGCTCAGCAGCTTGCTCAGGCTCTTGGCCGAAACCGCGGCCTGGCCGCTGTCGACCACCCGCAGGCGGATCTCGCCGTCGAAGGCCTTGGCCAGTTGCGCCAGCTCCTTGGCCGGGCGCGCATGCAAGCCATGGGCGTTGGCCAGGGCAATGCGGGCACTGGGCCAGTCGGCCGGCAGCTCGCCGCCGAGCACTTCCAGCACCGCACGGCTACTGGTGGCCCGGCACAACGCCTGGCCACGGCCCTCGATCAGCAAGGTGCACAGGCGCTCCAGCAATGCCTGGTGCGCGGCGCCCAGGCTGGCCAGGCAGAACACGCCGTTGACCGGCTGATCGCGATAACGCAGGGGTTGTTGCGGGGTAACGAAGGCCAGGCCCGGCTGGCGCACCGCCTGTTCGCTGTGCAGCCACCACAAGCCTTCGCCCAGCGGCAGCGACTCGACCTGTTGCAACACCCCGGCAAAGCCGCCGGCCACACAGTCGGCACGGTGCAGCAAGCGGGCTGCACGCCAGACCAGTTCATCGAAATCCTCGACCGGCACACCGAGACCGATCATCTGCGCATCCAGCGCCAGCTCCTGGGGTGCGCCCTGCAACAGCTTGAGCAGCGCCTCGGCCGAGCTGGCCCGGCGCAGCGCCTCGGCCAGGTCGGTTTCGCCCAGGGCCCGGGTCAGCAGTTGCAGCAGGCGCAGGTGCTCGTCGGAGCGCGCGGCGATGCCGATGGCCAGGTACACCCGCTGACCGTCGCCCCAGTCCACGCCGTCGGGAAACTGCAGCAAGCGCACGCCGGTGGTGAACACCTGGTCGCGGGTTTCCGGGGTGCCGTGGGGGATCGCAATACCCTGGCCGAGAAAGGTCGAGCCCTGCGCCTCACGCGCCTGCAGACCCGCCAGGTAACCCTCGGCGACCAGACCATCATTGACCAGATAGCCGGCCAGCAGTTGCAAGGCCGCTGCCTTGTCTGGCGCCGACTGGCCCATGGAAATCTGCTCTACAGTGAGCTCGAGCATGACCTTCTCCTTTGCAGCACCAGGACGGTGCCGAGGTATTGTTGTAAATTTTATTGCACAGGGCCATTACTCATAGCCCTGGGCAGGCGATGGTTCGGCAGAAAATTCGCCTGCTGAAACGTTTAATCTAGAATTGTGACCACGTTACTCGATAATCTTCGATCAATGAAGCCCCATCTTGTCGGACAATTGCGACAATGGTCGTCTGCGCCGTGATCTCTGGATCGGCGACAATTCCCGGTCAGGCTGTGCGAACAGCCACGGTAATAACAAGGAATAAGCGGTGAAACTCAGCGATATCGCCCGTCTGGCCGGTGTGTCCGTGACCACAGCCAGCTACGTCATCAATGGCAAGGCCGAACAGCAACGCATCAGCAGCAGCACGGTGGAGCGTGTGCGTGCGGTGGTCGAAGCCCATGGCTTCACCCCCAACCCGCAGGCCGCTGGCTTGCGTAGCCGGCACACCCGGACCCTGGGCTTCATTCTCCCGGACCTGGAAAACCCCAGCTACGCACGCATTGCCAAGCAGCTAGAGCAAGGTGCCCGGGCCAAAGGCTATCAACTGCTGATCGCCAGCAGCGACGACCAGCCCGACAGCGAGCGCCAGTTGCAACAACTGTTCCGTGCCCGACGTTGCGATGCGCTGTTCGTTGCCAGCTGCCTGCCGGCCGGCGATGACAGCTACCGCGAGCTGCAGGCCAAGGGCCTGCCGATCATCGCCCTCGACCGCAGCCTGGACCCAGCGCATTTCTGCTCGGTGGTCAGCGACGACCGCAACGCCAGCCTGCAACTGACCCGCAGCCTGCTGGACACCCGGCCGGCCAACATTGCCCTGATCGGCGCGCGCCCGGAACTGAGCGTCAGCCAGGCCCGCGCCGGTGGATTCGACGAGGCCCTGCAAGGCTTTGCCGGCAACATCAGCCGCTACCAGGGCGAAGCCTTCAGCCGCGAGTGCGGCCAGCGCCTGATGAACCAGCTGATCGCCGAACTCGGCGGCCTGCCCGACGCCCTGGTGACCACCTCCTACGTGCTGCTGCAAGGCGTGTTCGACGTGCTCCAGGGTCGCCCGGCCGACTCGCGCAGCCTGCAACTGGGCACCTTTGGCGACAACCAGTTGCTCGACTTCCTGCCGCTGCCGGTCAACGCCATGGCCCAACAGCACGGCGTCATGGCCGAAATCGCCCTGAAGCTGGCCCTGGCCGCCGTCGAAGAGAAACGCTACGAACCCGGCGTGCACGCCGTCGGTCGAACCTTCAAACAGCGGATCAACAAGGCCTGAACATGCGCCTGATCGACACCCACACCCATCTGGATTTTCCGGATTTCGACCACGACCGCCCGGCCTTGCTGGCCAACGCCAGAGCGGCCGGGGTCGAACGCATGGTGGTGCTGGGGGTGTATCAGGCCAACTGGCAGCGGGTCTGGGACCTGGTGAGCAGCGACCCGCAGCTGTATGCCGCCTTCGGCCTGCACCCGGTCTACCTCGACCAGCACGGCCCCGAGCATGTGCGTGAACTGGGCGACTGGCTGAGCCGCCTGCGTGGCGAACGGCAACTGTGCGCCGTGGGCGAATTCGGCCTGGACTACTACCTGCCGGAACTGGACCGAGAGCGCCAGCAGCAACTGTTCGAAGCACAGCTGCAACTGGCCGTCGACTTCAACCTGCCCGCCCTGCTCCACGTACGTCGCAGCCATGCCGTGGTGATCGCCACCCTCAAACGCTACAAACTCAAGCGCGGCGGCATCATCCACGCCTTCGCCGGTAGCGTCGAAGAGGCCCGCGAGTACCACAAGCTCGGTTTCAAGCTCGGCCTGGGCGGTGCGGCTACCTGGCCGCAGGCCCTGCGCTTGCACAAGGTGCTGCCGCAGTTGCCGCTGGAGAGCCTGGTGCTGGAAACCGATGCGCCGGACATGGCGCCGGTGATGTTTGCCGGGGTGCGTAACAGCCCGGAACATCTGCCGCAGATTGCCGGGGCGTTGGCGGACATCATCGGGATTGCGCCAGAACAGCTGGCGCAGGTCAGTAGCCGAAATGCCTGTGAGTTGTTTGGCTGGGCGAGCGACGATTCCAGTCGGTAAGGCCTTACCCACCCGCTTTGCCCTCAAGACCTGACGTGGGTCAGAACCAGCCGCTGTCATCCTCCAGCTCCTGCCGGCACTGCTTGAGCTGCGCGCCATAGACCTTGGCCTGCTGCTCCACCTTGCGCGCCACCTGCATCAGCCAGGGTTTGCTGCGATAAGTCCCGCGACTGAAACCACCGCGCCCCTCGTGGTACGCCAGGTACTGGTTGTACGTATCCCACTTGGAGATCCCCAGCTGCTGCTGGGTACCTGCGGTGTACCAGCCAATGAACATGACCGCGTCATCGAAGTTGTCACGCGAACCGCCATTGCCGGTGCCGTCCTTGTACTCACCCCAGACCGGGTCCTGGGCCTGTGCATAACCATAGGCCGAACTCACCCGCCCCCAGGGAATCACCCAGAGCAGGTAGTCACGGGGAGGCAGCGCATCGGAAACGAAACTGCTTTCCTGCTTCATGATCGCCATCGCCACATGTTGTGGCGTGCCGAATTCCTTCTGCATCTGCAGCGAATCTTCGTACCAGTCAGGGTACTCGCGGAAGATATTGCAGAGATTGTTCTGATCCCTGGGTGGTGCAGTGGCACAGCCCGCCAGCAACACCAACAGCAGCATCAGCGGCCAGAATCGACCTTGTTTCATCCATCGCCCCAGCAAGAAATGAGGGCGTTAGTTGCCCTTCGTAGTTGGCTCGGAACCTGGACAAAGCAGGTTCCGCTGTAAATCTATGATGGCCTGTGGCCTGGCAGGGTCACGCAGCAGGTGACTGGCCGGCAACCATCCGGTAAGCAAAACGGGCGAAATTATCACCCCGGTGAACACTCTGTTGAAAGGGACTCATCAGATTTTCCTGATTCCATGTAGTCCATTTCCCAAACATACTTTGGGCGCTTTCAAGGCATTGCAGGGGTCCCGCCGGGGTTCTAGTCTCGGCCGGTCGTTGCCACTTGCAACGATCGGTTTTGACAGGCCGCATTCACCGTGGACATGTGCAAGTCGTTATGGCGATTGTACGTGGGGCACCTTCGTGTGCGCCGAGTTCTCCGGTGTTCGGTCTGTCAACCCGCGTACAGTTGCCACCTATTTGTTTGACAGCGGATTCGTGGCGGCTCCACTCACCGGGAGACACCATGCTGAAAATCGTTCCTGATCCACCGGATCACTCAAACCAGTCACTGGAAGACGTTCTTGTCCAGATCTCCGAATACCTGGCCTGCGCCAGGGCTGTCGCCCTGCAGACAGTGCTACTTGATTCGAAACCTCCAGGCCAGTTACTGACCTTGACCACTCTGCACGAGATCGAAAATGCCCGAGGGTTGCTTGAAGTGGCCCTGAGCAAGGTTCAACTGTAGGGCAAGCGCCAGCATTGCTGTCGATGGGCTATCGGCAAAGCTGGCGCCTGATAGCGCACTTGGAAAATGCAGTCTGTCTCCTTCTTCGTTCGAAGTGATGAGCGGTCAGGGGCTCAGATCAGCAGGGCGGCATAATGGCACTCTTTTTTGCACACGATCAGCATCCACACTCCGCCGTTGCGAGCCCCTTTGTAATGAATACCGAAACACGCTACTCGATCATCCTGGAACGCAGCGCCGAAGTGCTGCTTGAAAACGCCCCCATGGCCCAGGTGGAGGCGTTCTGGGATGCCAATGACTCCCGCTACTTCGGTCTGCGCATGGAAGACGAGCACAGCGCTCATGCGCGAGTGTTTGTCACGGATGAGTTTCCGGAGGAGGAAGCGCTTTTCCAGCGATAACCAGGACGATAAGTCCGTCCCCCTTTTCTTTTCCTTTTCGTCTACCCGGCCCTGAATCACCCCGATGCCGATTGGCTAAGCTTGAAGGTGGATGTGCCGCATTTGACGGGCATCAACCCTCCTGCCAGCACGATCCGCACTGAACGCTGCTTGCCAGCCTCGTCTGGAAAATTGCGCTGGCAAGCCCCGTAAGCGATAAACGTAACAACCAGCACTCGGTACTACCGCCCCGTGGGTGGGTGAACATGAACATTGTTTGCGGTGCCTTGCGGTGTTTTTTCCTCTGCCTGTTGCTCTGCGGTATCAACACCTCATTCGCCGCGACGACACCCGACCTGCCAGCCGTCGAACTGACCCCCGCCGAAGAGGCCGAAGTTCAAAAACTGGTCCTGCCGGTGCCCAAGGACTGGGTCGGCGACTTCGAAGGTATGCGCCAGCGCCACCTGATCCGGGTGCTGGTGCCGTATAGCAAGACCTTCTTCGAACTCGATCGCGGTCGTCAACGCGGCCTCAGCTATGAGATTGCCAAGGGGTTCGAGGACTGGCTCAACAAAACCCAGCCGTACGCAAAAAAATCGATGCGCTGGCAAGTGATGTTGATCCCCACGAGCCGTAACGAGCTAATTCCCCGTTTGATCCAGGGCGTCGGCGACATCGCAGCCGGAGGCCTTTCGGTGACGGAAGGTCGGCTGAAAACCGTGGATTTCTCCGATCCTTTTGCGACGAACATTCCGGAAGTACTGGTGACCGCCCCCGGCAGTCAGGCCTTCGCGAAAATCGAAGACCTGTCCGGCCAGGAAATTACCGTCAGGGTGTCGAGCAGTTATTACGAACATCTCCAGACGCTGAACGCCTCATTCAAGGAAAGGGGCCTGGCGCCCATCAACCTCCAGGCAGCCGACGAAAACCTGGAGTCCGAAGACCTGCTGCAAATGGTCAATGCCGGGTTACTCAAAGCTACGGTGGTGGACCGCTACATTGCGAAGATCTGGACACCGCTGTACACCGACATGCAGATTCACGATCAGTTCTACCTGCACGACAATTCCGAATTTGCCTGGGCCATTCGCAAAAACAGCCCGGAACTCAAAGCTCAATTGGCGAAGTTCGTCAAAACCCACAAGGTCGGTACCGCCTTCGGCAATAGCCTGAGAACAAAATACGTCACCAACAGCAGCAAACGGGTGCTCAACGCCACTTCACAAGCGGAGCTGAAGAAATTCCAGGAGATGGTGGAGATTTTCAAACGCCACGCCGGCACCTACGGATTCGACCACCTGATGCTGATGGCCCAGGGTTTCCAGGAGTCGCGACTCGACCAGACTGCCCGCAGTCACAGAGGCGCGGTCGGCGTGATGCAACTGCTGCCCCAAACCGCCCGGGATCCGAAGATCGCAATCAGTGAAATCGACAAGAGCGCCGATAGAAACGTCGAAGCCGGCACCAAGTACATGCACCTGCTTGCAGACAAGTACCTCAACGATCCACAACTGACGCAAAAGAACAAAACCCTGATGACGTTTGCGGCCTACAACGCCGGCCCCGGTAACCTGCGCAAATTCCGGGCACTGGCCGAGAAGTCCGGGCTGGACAAAAACATCTGGTTTGGCAACGTCGATCAGGCGGCGGCCCAGATCGTGGGCCGGGAAACGGTGGATTATGTCAGCAATATCTACAAGTACTATGTTGCCTATAAGTTCGTAGAGGAGAAGTCGAGGGCGGCGGCTGTTGCGCCTGCGCGAGCGGATAACGAATGACTGGGGACTTTGAACCAGAACAACAAAGCCCGCACTGGGCGGGCTTTGTGGGGCTTGTCGTAGACACCCACAGGTGTCTAGAGGCTGTTCTATGGTGCCGGAGACAGGAATCGAACCTGCGACCTTCGCGTTACGAGTGCGCTGCTCTACCGACTGAGCTACACCGGCGTGGCACCAACGCTACCACTGCCGGATCGCTTACGCAAATCACTGTTTAATAACAGCTATTGCTCACTGTGCCGGAGCACCTGCGGCGGGCTTGCAGGCGGTGGGGGCGAGGTCTTCGGCGAGGTCGCTGGTGCAGGCCCAGCCCGTGGTCGAGCGGGTCAGGCTGAGGGTCTTGCCCACGGCCACGGCCGGGGCGTCGACCAGGGTGCAGACGATGCTGCCGGCGCCAGTGGCAGCAGTGCCGGTTGCGCTGATGGCGCAGTTGCCGGTACTGGCCTGGCCGCCCAGGGAGCCGACGTCGGTCACGTCCTTGCCTTCGTTCATGCGCAGGTCGAACGGGGTTTTCAGGGCGGAGATCTCGACCAGGGCGGCGGATGCCTTGGTCCGTACCTGGTGGTTGGTGTACATGGGCAGGGCGATGGTCGCCAGGATGCCGATGATCGCCACCACGATCATCAGTTCGATCAAGGTAATGCCGCGTTGTCCTTTCATGGACGTTCTCCCTCACAAATTCGGTTCGTGTCGGCAGCCAGCCGGGCCAGGCCGCCAACAGGCGCGCCAGTAGGCCCGAATAGACACCTTTTGTCACCCTGTGCCGGTGATTCGTCAGCGGGCTCGACTACTCTAGTGAGCAGCGGGCAATCCTGCCCGGGGTACCGGAGCCAAAGCTGTTTCCGGGTTTGTGCAGGCCACGCAGCAAGGAAGTCGCGATGTCCGAAAATCCCTCTGGCTACACTTGGCGCCGCCCTGCCCCGCTGCGTACACAACGACGCAATCGAGGCATGCGGGGTGGATCGAGCAAAACATCCGGAAACGCTTTCTGGCAAAAACAGGGCAGGCTCGGCACCCGCGAGCTGAGCCAGTTCAGCCGCCAGCTAGCCACCTTGCTCAGTTCGGGCGTCGCACTGTTGCAAGCCCTGGAGGTGGTTGCCCGGAGCGCAAGCCACCCGGCGCTGGTCAGTCTGGTCGATGCCTTGAAAACCGATATCGCCTCGGGTCGCAGCCTCGCGGATGCCTTGCGCCGCCATCCGCGCTGTTTCGATGCGCTGTATTGCAACCTGATCGCCAGCGGTGAGCAGTCCGGTACCCTGGAAACGGTGCTGGAGCAGGTGGCCAGCCTGCAGGAGCAGCGCCAGGCCTTGCGGTCGCGGTTGAAGAAGGCCATGACCTATCCACTGATCGTGCTGCTGACCGGGCTGGGGGTGTCTGCCCTGTTGCTGCTGAAAGTGGTGCCGCAATTTCAGGCGATGTTCAGCGGCTTCGGTGCCGAGCTGCCCGCCTTCACACAAGCGGTGATCGGCCTGTCGGACTGGCTGGGGGATGCTGTCGGGTGGCTGCTGCTGCTCACGCTGGTCAGTGGCTGGAGCCTGCGGCAGGCGTATCGACTCAAGCCGGCCTTTCGCCTGTGGTGCCTGCGCTCGGCGCTGAAGCTGCCGGTAGCCGGGGCCTTGCTGGGCAATGCCGCCCTGGCCCGTTTCGCCCGCACCCTGTCCACCTCCTTTGCCGCCGGCGTGCCGCTGGTTGAAGCGCTGGGGCCGGTGGCCGGCGCCTGTGGCAATCCGCTGTTCGAGCAGGCAGTGCTACGCCTGCGCAAGGACCTGGCCAATGGGCAGTCGTTAACTCAGGCATTGGCCTACAGCGGTTTGTTCCCACCTCTGATGCAGCAGATGTGCGCGATCGGCGAAACTGCCGGCACGCTGGAGGTGATGCTGGCACGGGTTGCCAGCTACTATGAAAGCGCAATCGAAGGCTCGCTCGACAACCTGGCCAGCCTGCTCGAACCGCTGATCGTGCTGATCCTCGGTGTACTGGTGGGCAGTCTGGTGATTGCCATGTACCTGCCAATCTTTCAGTTGGGTAGTGTGATCTGAACATGGACCTGATCGATGCGCTGGCCAGCCAGCCACTGTTGTACCTGGGCGCGGCCCTGTTGCTGGGCTTGATCGTCGGCAGCTTTCTCAATGTGCTGGTGCACCGCTTGCCGATCATGCTGCAACGGCAGTGGCAGGCTGAAGCACGGGAGGTGCTGGAATTGCCCGGTATTGCCGAGCCCGAGCGCTACGACCTGTTCCTGCCCGCCTCCCAGTGTCCGCATTGTGGGCATCGCATTCGCCCCTGGGAGAACATCCCGGTGCTGAGCTACCTGATGCTGCGCGGGCGTTGTTCCAGTTGCCACAGCCCCATCAGCCCGCGCTACCCGCTGGTGGAGCTGGGTTGCGCGGTAATCACGGTGTATATCGCCTGGCACCAGGGCGCCAGCTCCAGCGCCCTGGCGCTGATGCTGCTCAGTTGGGGCCTGCTGGCCATGAGCCTGATCGATATCGAGCATCGGCTATTGCCTGATGTCTTGGTATTCCCGTTGTTGTGGCTGGGGCTGATCGTCAACGCCTTCGAGCTGTTCGCGCCGCTGCCGGACGCGTTGTGGGGTGCCGTGGCCGGTTACCTCAGCTTGTGGACGGTGTTCTGGCTGTTCAAGATGATCACCGGCAAGGAGGGCATGGGTTACGGCGACTTCAAGTTGCTGGCGCTAATCGGCGCCTGGGGTGGCTGGCAGATCCTGCCGCTGACCCTGCTGCTGTCGTCGTTGCTTGGCGCGGTGATCGGGCTGATTGTGCTGCGCCTGAAAGGACAGAAAGCCAGCACACCGATCCCGTTCGGCCCCTATCTGGCCATTGCGGGCTGGATCGCACTGCTCTGGGGTGGTCAAATAACCACTTCTTACCTGAAATACTCTGGAATGTGATGACCACCGCTGCTTTCACTCCCTGGATTCTCGGCCTGACCGGCGGCATCGGCAGTGGCAAGAGCGCGGCCGCCCAGCGCTTTGTCGAACTGGGCGTGCACCTGGTGGACGCCGACCAGGCCGCGCGCTGGGTGGTCGAGCCCGGTCGGCCGGCCCTGGCCCGTATCGTCGAGCGTTTCGGCCCCGGTGTCCTGCAGGAGGACGGGCAGTTGAACCGTGCCGCCCTGCGCCAGCTGATCTTCGCCGACGCCGAACAACGGCGCTGGCTCGAAGCCCTGCTGCATCCGTTGATCGGCCAGGAAATCTTCAGCTACCTGGCCAAGGCAGAATCACCCTATGCAGTGTTCGTCTCGCCCTTGATGGTCGAATCGGGCCAGTACCAGCGCACCCAGCGCCTGCTGGTGATCGACGCGCCCCAGGAGTTGCAGGTCCAGCGTACCCTGCTGCGCGACCAGACCAGCCCCGAGCAGGTCCAGGCCATCCTCCAGGCCCAGGCCAGCCGCGAGGAACGCCTGCGCCACGCCCATGATGTGCTGGTCAACGACCGCGACCTGGCCTGGCTGCATTCGGAGGTCGACCGCCTGCACCACTTTTACCTGACTTTGCGAGGAGGCCAAGCATGAGCCAACCCCTGACCGTAGAATGCCCGACCTGCGGCGCCCCCGTGGAATGGAGCGCCGCCAGCCCGTTCCGGCCGTTCTGCTCCGATCGCTGCAAGCTGATCGACCTGGGCGCCTGGGCCGCTGAAGAGCACAAGATACCGGTCGCCCCGGATGCCGAAGACGAGCTGTTTTCCGGCGAACTGGATCCCCGCGCCCACCATTGAGCCTCAACGCCCGGGGTCGTCGTCCTTCCAGGGCGCCTGCAGGTAGCGGGTGCGGTTGAAGGTCTCCAGCCACTCCGGGCAGAACACCACCAGTGCGCTGACCACCATGCCGTTGATGAAAGCTTCGGGAAAGATGATCAGCCACAGGTAGCCGATAAAGTCCTCGATCCATTCCGGCATCACGAAGCGCCCGTCCATCCACAGGATGCCCAGCCCCGCCAGCAGGCATAGCAGTGCCGCCAGCGCCGCGGCGAAAAAGCCCGAGCAGAAGATGTAGACGAACAGGTTCTTCGGCTGCGCCCGTTCCACCAGGATCGCGCAGGCCTCGGTGACCAGCACCGGCAAGCCGATGAACAACAGGCCGTTGACTCCCATGGCTGCCAGGTCCTGGCGCCCGAGCAGCATCAGCCCGGTCTGGGCGACCAGGCCGCCAAGGAGGGCCAGGGGCCAGTCCAGCAACAGGGTGACGGCGGTCATGCCGATGAAGTGGTAGGAAACGCCGGTGTCGAAGTCGCGTCGTACCAGCCAGAGGGCGAACAAGGCGAACATGGTGCCGAACAGCAGGTGCTGGCGGCGACTGTCGCTGAACAGTTCGACCCAGGGGGTGCGCCAGATGGCCCAGAGCAGCAGCGGCACATAGCCAAGCCAGCCGAGCATGAGGGTCTGCTGCGACAACACATGAGCGCCAATCACCGTACACGACCTTTGCTTGCGATCCTGTCGGCAGTCTACACCGCACGCCCCCAGCGCTGGCCGACAATAAAACGGCGCGCACTAACAACTATCACGATTTGACCGCTAAGCTTGTCCCATGGATGACTCAGACTACCTGCGCCTGCTCACCATTCAGGCCGAACAAGCCAATGCGTTTCTGTCCAATGCCCGTAAATGGGAACGCGAGCGTTGGGTTTGCCAACGCCTGCTGCAAGGCCTGAACATTCCCTATCGCAGCGAGGATTTCACGCCTGCCGGCCAGGAGCCGCCGGATGTGCTGTTTCGCGATGCCGCCTTCGAGGTGTTTTTCGTCCTCGATGAAGGCCGCCGCCTCAACGATGAGTGGCGCGAGGAGCTGCAACGCCGGCGCAGCGCCTTCTCCCTCAGTCAGTTGGTGCGCCGCGAGGCGCGGCCCCGACGGATCAGCGCGCAAGAACTGCTGCAGCGCCTGGCCCCGACCCTGCGCAAGAAGTCGCACAACTACCAGGAACGCGGCCTGGACCTGAGCGAGCTGGACATCATTGCCTTTGCCAGCCTCAAGCGCGAAGTGCTCGACCTCAACAGCCATTTTCCGCCGCCGACCGAGTACCTGCGCCAGGGCTGGCGTTCGCTGTCACTGGTCGGCCCGACCTTCGCCCGGGTGCTGTTCGCCCACCCCGATGCCCCGGAATTCCTGCGTGGCAACCTCGGGCGCAGCATTGTCTTCGATGTCGGCATCAGCCTCTGAGCTGGCCCCCTGCCAACGCGTAATGGCATAAATTCCGCGCCGATGATACAAAGCGCAATCATTCGTCATAAAGACCGCGGCGTGACTGCACGATGGGCCCTGTTCGAACAACTACAGTGAACCCTGTAGCTTCCCTTCAGTCACAAGCGTCTACCTGACGAGGCCTCCATGACCAGCCGCCTGACCCCCGAAGACCAACGTCGTGTCGATGACTACCTGCAAGCACCCCAACATCAAGTCGAGCGCAAGCCTTTCCGGCCCTGGCTGCTCCTTTGGATGGTGGTGCTGGTGACCATTGGCCTGGGCCTGTTGAGCCGCCTCTTGAGTAACCTGGTGCTATGAGCTGCCTTGCGCTCGCCCGAACCGCCCGCCCCGTGCGGCCGCCCACTCGAGACCCGAATTCCGTAAACCTTATGAGATATCTCCATGACTCACCGTATCGTGATTGTCGGCGGCGGCGCCGGCGGCCTGGAACTGGCGACCCGCCTGGGCAAGACCCTGGGTAAGAAAGGCAGCGCCAGTATCACCCTGGTCGACGCCAACCTGACGCACATCTGGAAACCGTTGCTGCACGAAGTGGCTGCCGGCTCGCTGAACTCCTCGGAAGACGAACTGAACTACGTGGCCCAGGCCAAGTGGAATCACTTCCAGTTCCAGCTCGGGCGCATGAGTGGCCTGGACCGCGAGAGCAAGCAGATCCAGCTGGCCGCGACCCTCGATGAAGAGGGCCGCGAGCTGCTGCCTGCGCGCACCCTGGGTTACGACACCCTGGTCATCGCCGTGGGCAGCAACACCAACGATTTCGGCACCCTGGGGGCTGCCCAGCACTGCCTGTTCCTCGACACCCGCAAGCAGGCCGAGCGTTTCCACCAGCAGTTGCTCAACCATTACCTGCGCGCCCATGCCGGCGACCAGGCCAATGAAACCATCAGCGTCGCCATCGTCGGCGCCGGTGCCACCGGCGTGGAGCTGGCCGCCGAACTGCATCACGCTGCCCACGAGCTGGCGGCCTACGGCCTGGACCGCATCCAGCCCAAGGACATGCACATCACCCTGATCGAGGCCGGTCCCCGGGTGTTGCCGGCACTGCCGGAGCGCATCAGCGTGCCGGTGCACAAGACCCTGGAAAAGCTCGGCGTCACGGTCATGACCAACGCCGCGGTCAGCGAAGTCACCGCCACCGAACTCAAGACCGGCAATGGCGATGTGATCCAGGCCAGCCTGAAAGTCTGGGCGGCCGGTATCCGTGCGCCAGGCTTCCTCAAGGATATCGACGGCCTGGAAACCAACCGGATCAACCAGCTGGTGGTGCGCCCTACCCTGCAGACCACCCTGGACGACGACATCTTCGCCTTCGGCGACTGCGCCGCCTGCCCACAACCGGGTAGCGACCGCAACGTGCCGCCACGGGCCCAGGCGGCTCACCAGCAGGCTTCGATGCTGGTCAAGTCGTTCAAGGCGCGCCTGGAAGGCAAGCCGTTGCCGACCTACGCCTACCGTGACTACGGCTCGCTGGTTTCGCTGTCGCGTTTCTCGGCGGTAGGCAACCTGATGGGCAACCTGACCGGTAGCGTGATGCTCGAGGGCTGGCTGGCGCGGATGTTCTATGTGTCGTTGTACCGCATGCACCAGATGGCACTGTACGGCACGTTCCGTACGCTGATGCTGATGCTGGGCAGCCGCATTGGCCGGGGTACCGAGCCGCGCCTGAAGCTGCACTGACGTTCTGCGGTACCTGTAGGAGCGGGCTTGCCCCGCGATCAGGCCGATGTGAGCACTGCTGATGCATTGCCTGCCCCGGCCTCTTCGCGGGGCAAGCCCGCTCCTACGCGGTTTATCTGAGCACTCGGTAGGTGCTTTGCACGAAACCATTCTCGAATGTGGTGCTGCGCATGTGCTGCAGCTTCACGTCCGCCGCCAACGCCCCGAACAGGGGAATGCCACTGCCCAATAGCACCGGAATCCGGGTAATGGTCAGTTCATCCAGCCGCCCTTCACGCAAAAAGCTCTGAATCACCTGGCCACCGTCCAGGTACAGGCTCTTGGCGCCCGTATCGTGCAGATAGTCCACCAGGTCGGCGATCGGCCCGGGATGGACTTCGACACCTTCAGCCTGGCCCAGGGTGCTGCTCAGCACCACGACCCGCTTGTGCGGATACGGCCAGTCGCCAAAGGTCAGGACTTTCTCGTAGGTATTGCGGCCCATGACCAGGGTATCGATGGTCGCCATGTAGGCGGCATAGCCATGATCGTCACTGGAGCTGGTGGCAACCATCAACCAGTCCAGCTCGCCACTTTCACGGGCAATGAAGCCATCGAGGCTGGTGGCGATGTATACGGAGGCTTTGAGGGTCATGGGGCAGCTCCCTTGCAGAATCTAGCCGGATAGTAGCAGGCAATATTCCAGGCTGCAGAAACGAAAAAAGGGCACCCTTTGCAAGGTGCCCTTCTTTCTGAATATGGTCGGGGTGAGGGGATTCGAACTCCTGACATCCTGCTCCCAAAGCAGGCGCGCTACCGGACTGCGCTACACCCCGGTAAAAAAAAAGCACCTGTTACGGCGCCTTTTTTTCGTTGACCAGCCGCTAATGGCAAACTGATCCTTTAAGATCCAAACCCAGCGAACCGAGCTCGAAAATGGTGGGTCGTGTAGGATTCGAACCTACGACCAATTGGTTAAAAGCCAACTGCTCTACCAACTGAGCTAACGACCCAAATATGGTCGGGGTGAGGGGATTCGAACTCCTGACATCCTGCTCCCAAAGCAGGCGCGCTACCGGACTGCGCTACACCCCGAAATTGGCTCCGCGACCTGGACTCGAACCAGGGACCCAATGATTAACAGTCATTTGCTCTACCGACTGAGCTATCGCGGAACTACAAACTTCGTTACAACATTTACTGCAATTTCGAAAACCGTATCGCTACCGCTTCGAACACTTCGACCGTTCGCATCGCTGCGTTCGTGTCTCTGTGGCGCCGTATTCTACAGCCTTCGAAACCCTTGTCAATCCCTAATTTGCATTCAACTTACTGATTTGCAACTTTTTTTCAGATTTCCAGTTTTGCCGGAAAGCTGCGGGGTGACATACAGCGGGGCGCACTTTACAAGCACTGAAGAAAAAATGCAAAGAAAAAAAAGGCCCCGATAATCGGGGCCTTGATCTAAGCCTGTGAAAACTCAGGCAAAGACGATTTCCTCACCCTCTACCTGGGCGGTGATCGCCGTGCCCGGCAGGAACTTGCCCGCCAGGATCAGCTGCGCCAGCGGGTTCTCGATCCAGCGCTGGATCGCCCGTTTCAGTGGCCGTGCGCCGTAGACCGGGTCGTAACCGACGGCGATCAGTTTATCCAGCGCCTCGTCGCTCAGCTCCAGGCTCAGGTCGCGCTCGGCCAGGCGGCTGCGCAGGCGACCCAGCTGGATCTGGGTAATGCCGGCGATCTGGTCGCGACCCAGCGGCTCGAACACCACCACTTCGTCGATCCGGTTGATGAACTCGGGACGGAAATGCGACCCGACCGCGTCCATCACCGCAGCGCGCTGCGCCTCGCGATCGCCTACCAGGTCCTGGATCTGCGCGGAGCCCAGGTTGGAGGTCATCACGATCACCGTATTGCGGAAATCCACCGTACGGCCGTGACTGTCGGTCAGGCGACCGTCTTCGAGCACCTGCAGCAACACGTTGAACACATCCGGGTGGGCCTTCTCGACCTCGTCGAGCAGCACCACCGAATAGGGTTTGCGCCGCACCGCCTCGGTCAGGTAGCCGCCCTCTTCATAGCCGACGTAGCCTGGTGGCGCACCGATCAGGCGGGCCACGGAGTGTTTCTCCATGAACTCGGACATGTCGATCCGCACCATTGCCTCTTCGGTGTCGAACAGGAACTCCGCCAGCGCCTTGCACAGTTCGGTCTTGCCCACCCCGGTCGGGCCGAGGAACAGGAACGAGCCGCTTGGCCGGTTCGGGTCGGAGAGCCCGGCACGGGAACGGCGCACGGCGTTGGAGACCGCGACAACGGCCTCTTCCTGACCGATCACGCGCTGGTGCAGCAGGTTTTCCATTTTCAGCAGTTTTTCCCGCTCGCCTTCGAGCATCTTGGACACGGGGATGCCGGTCCACTTGGACACGACTTCGGCGATTTCCTCTTCGGTCACCTTGTTGCGCAGCAGCTGGTTCTCGGCCTTGCCGTGCTGGTCGACCATCTGCAGGCTGCGCTCCAGATCCGGGATCACCCCGTACTGCAGTTCGGCCATGCGGCTGAGGTCGCCTTTGCGCCGTGCGGTTTCCAGCTCCTGGCGTGCCTGCTCGATCTTTTGCTGGATCTGCGCAGAGCCCTGTACCTCGGCTTTTTCCGAAGTCCAGACTTCTTCCAGGTCGGCGTATTCACGCTCCAGCCGGGCAATCTCTTCGGTGAGCTTCTCCAGGCGCTTGAGGGCGGCCTCGTCGTCTTCCTTCTTCAGCGCCTGGGATTCGACCTTCAGTTGAATCAGGCGACGTTCCAGGCGGTCGAGCACCTCCGGCTTGGAGTCGATCTCCATACGGATACGGCTGGCCGCTTCGTCGATCAGGTCGATGGCCTTGTCCGGCAGCTGGCGGTCAGTGATGTAGCGATGGCTGAGCTTGGCCGCGGCGATGATCGCGCCGTCGGTGATCGCCACCTTGTGGTGCACCTCGTAACGCTCCTTGAGGCCACGCAGGATGGCGATGGTGTCTTCCTCGCTCGGCTCCTCCACCAGCACTTTCTGGAAGCGCCGCTCAAGGGCTGCGTCCTTCTCGATGTACTGACGGTATTCGTTCAGCGTGGTCGCACCGACGCAATGCAGCTCGCCACGGGCCAGGGCCGGCTTGAGCATGTTGCCGGCATCCATGGAGCCCTCGCCCTTGCCGGCGCCGACCATGGTGTGCAGTTCGTCGATGAACAGGATGATCTGCCCTTCCTGCTTGGACAGTTCGTTGAGCAGTGCCTTGAGGCGCTCTTCGAACTCACCGCGAAACTTCGCCCCGGCAATCAGCGCGCCCATGTCCAGCGACAGCAGACGCTTGCCTTTGAGGCCATCCGGCACTTCGCCATTGATGATGCGCTGGGCCAGGCCTTCGGCGATGGCGGTTTTACCCACGCCAGGCTCACCGATCAGCACCGGGTTGTTCTTGGTCCGGCGTTGCAGCACCTGGATGGTGCGGCGGATTTCGTCGTCACGGCCGATCACCGGATCGAGCTTGCCGTCTTCGGCACGCTTGGTCAGGTCGACGGTGTACTTGTCCAGGGCCTGGCGCGACTCTTCGGCGTTCGGGTCGTTGACCGCCTCGCCGCCGCGCAGGTTGCTGATGGCGTTTTCCAGGGCTTTCTTGGTTACGCCCTGGCCGAGCAGCAGCTTGCCCAGCTTGCTGTTCTCGTCCATGGCCGCCAGCAGCACCAGCTCGCTGGAGATGAACTGGTCGCCCTTCTGCTGGGCCAGGCGGTCGGCCTGGTTGAGCAGGCGCGCCAGGTCCTGGGACATATTGACGTCGCCGGTCGGGTTCTGGATTTTCGGCAGTTGGTCGAGCTCTTTGCTCAACGCCTTGCGCAGGCTGTTGACGTCGAAGCCCACCTGCATCAGCAGCGGCTTGATCGAACCACCTTGCTGATCGATCAGGGCTTGCAGCAGGTGTGCGGGCTCGATGGCTGGATGGTCCATGCCAACGGCCAGGGATTGGGAGTCGGATAACGCCAGTTGGAGCTTGCTGGTCAAACGGTCTATTCGCATAAGTTACCTTCCTTTATGGGCAGGCCGGAGCGATGGACACACCTGATGAAGAAAAACCTGCCAGAGATACCCTTCTAGATAGGGTTGATTCTGGAAGATTCAAGCGCGACGGGCTTGATCCAGGTCAGCGTGGCGTGAGCCAGACCAGGGAGGCGAAGCGACCGCCTTGCGGAGTACGCCGGTAAGAATAGAAGCGTGGATCGCTGACGGTGCAAAATCCGCCGCCATACACCGCGGTGACGCCACGGGCGGCCAGGCGCAGGCGCGCCAGGGCGTAGATGTCGGCCATGAGCTTGTCCGGTCGGGCGCCGGGCACAAAGGCCTGGGCCGTTTCCGGATGAACGGTCGTGAACGCATCGCGCACTTCCAGGCCGACCTCGAAGGCTTGCGGGCCAATGGCCGGGCCCAGCCACACCAGCACCTCTTCAGGGGGCAAGGCCAGGCGCTCGAGGGTGGCCTCGATCACCCCGCCGGCCAGCCCGCGCCAGCCGGCATGGGCCGCTGCGACACGGGTACCGGCGCGGTCGCAGAACAGCAGCGGCAGGCAATCGGCGGTCATCACCGTGCAGGCGATACCCGGCGTGGCCGTCCAGCTGGCGTCGGCTTCGGCAATCACGCCTGGGTCGGCATCGGCCACCACCACGCCGTGCACCTGCTTGAGCCAGGCCGGCTGGATGCCGAACTCGGCGGTCAGGCGTCGACGGTTCTCGGCCACCGCGTCAGGCGCATCGCCCACATGGTCGCCGAGGTTGAAGCTTTCATAGGGCGGCAGGCTGACACCGCCGGCACGGGTGGTGACGCACGCACGCACCCCGGCTGGCGCTGGCCAGTCCGGGATCAGCAAATCGTGCGCCAGCTCACTCATCCGACGAACGCCTCGCGGTCCTGCTTGAGCAGCGACAGCAGCCAGACGAAGTCATCCGGCAGCGCCGACTCCCAGCCCATGCGCTCGCCGGTCACCGGGTGATCCAGCTCCAGGAAGCGTGCATGCAGGGCCTGGCGCGGGAAGGTCTTGAGCGCCTCGACCATGGTTGGACTGGCGGCTGGCGGAATGCGGAAGCGCCCGCCGTAGACCGGATCGCCGACCAACGGGAAGTTCACGTGGGCCATGTGCACACGGATCTGGTGGGTACGGCCGGTTTCCAGCTTGACCCGCACATGGGTGTGGGAGCGGAAGCGCTCCAGCACACGGTAGTGGCTGACCGCCGGCTTGCCGCCTTCGGTCACCGCCATGCGCTGGCGCTGCCCGCCATGGCGGCCGATCGGTGCGTTGATCTTGCCGCCGGCGGTGACCACGCCGATCACGATGCATTCATAGATGCGGCTGACGCTGCGGCTTTGCAACTGGGCAACCAGCTGGGTCTGCGCCTGGATGGTCTTGGCCACCACCATCAGACCGGTGGTGTCCTTGTCCAGGCGGTGGACGATGCCGGCACGCGGTACGTTGATGATGTCCGGTACATGGTGCAGCAGGGCATTGAGCAGGGTGCCATCGGCGTGGCCCGCAGCCGGGTGCACCACCAGGCCGGCGGGCTTGTTGATCACCAGGATGTGGTCGTCTTCGTAGACGATATCCAGCTCGATATCCTGGGCCAGCCACTCGCCCTGGGCTTCCTGCTCGGCCTCCAGGGCCAGCAGCGAGCCGCCGTGGACGATATCGCGCGGACGCAGGACGGCGCCATCGACGGTCAGGCGCCCCTCCTTGATCCAGGTGGACAGGCGCGAGCGCGAGTGCTCAGCGAACAATTGGGCGGCGACTTGGTCGAGGCGTTGCCCGCCCAATTCGGACGGCACCTCTGCGCTAAGTTGAATGATCTCGGACATGCTCGAATCAGCGGGCGGCACAGCCTTTGGTTTCGACTGCGCGCTTGTGGTTAAATACGACATCTTTTGCCCCGGGTAATGTGCCGGGGTGCTCATCATAACAGGACGGCCACGCCCAAGACAGCGGCCGTCATAGGGACGCAAGCCGCTATGCAAGTGAAACACCTGCTGCTGATCGCCATCCTCGGACTCACCGCTGCCTGTTCTTCGAAGGAAGTCGTCGACGAAAACCTGAGCGAAGCCGAGCTGTACCAGCAGGCGCAGGCCGACCTGGACAACCATAGCTACACCAGCGCCACCAGCAAGCTCAAGGCCCTGGAGTCGCGCTACCCGTTCGGCCGCTATGCCGACCAGGCCCAGCTCGAGCTGATCTACGCGAACTACAAGAACGCCGAGCCGGAAGCCGCCAAGTCGGCTGCCGAGCGTTTCATTCGCTTGCATCCCCAGCACCCGAACGTCGATTACGCCTACTACCTCAAGGGCCTGACCTCCTTCGACCAGGACCGCGGCCTGCTGGCGCGCTTCCTGCCGCTGGACATGACCAAGCGTGACCCGGGCGCCGCCCGCGACTCGTACAACGAATTCGCCCAGCTGACCAGCCGCTTCCCCAACAGCCGCTACTCGCCGGATGCCAAGCAGCGCATGATCTACCTGCGCAACCTGCTGGCCTCCTACGAGATCCACGTGGCCGACTACTACCTGACCCGTCAGGCCTACGTCGCCGCCGCCAACCGTGGCCGCTACGTAGTGGAGAACTTCCAGGAAACCCCATCGGTCGGCGACGGCCTGGCGGTGATGACCGAGGCCTACATGCGCCTGCACCTGGACGAACTGGCGGCCACCAGTCTGGAAACCCTCAAGCTCAACTACCCGGATCACCCGAGCCTGGTCGACGGCCAGTTCCAGCCCAAGCAGGATGAAGCCGACAACCGCTCCTGGCTGTCCAAGGCCACCCTGGGCCTGATCGAGACCGAAACCCCGCTGCCGCCGGGCGAAACCCGCGCCAACCAGGACGTGATCAAGCAGTACGAAGACGCCAAGGAAGCGATTCCGGCCGAACTGCTGCCAAAAGAAGGCGATGCCGTCGAGGAAGAAGAGCACGAAGCGGAAGGCAACAACGAAGACCGCTCCTGGTTCAGCTACATGACCTTCGGCGTGTTCGACTGATCGAGCATGCAACAGATAAAGGGAGGCCAAGGCCTCCCTTTTTTCTTGCCCGAGCCCTAGACTGAAGGCTCTTCACTGACAAAGCTGGACACCATGGTTCGCCTACTTTTCTGGATCGCCCTGATTGCCGCCGCCGTCTGGTTGTGGCGCAAGTTCAAGGCCAGCAATGCCGCCACACCCGACAACAGCCTCGAAGACCCGCTGAAGATGGTGCGCTGCGCCCATTGCGGCGTGCACCTGCCCAACGACCGCGCCCTGCGCCAGGGCAGTCAGTGGTATTGCAGCCAGGCCCATCTGGAGCAAGGGCCGGGCGCGCAACGCTAGGCCCACGCCCCTATTTCGACCGCGATCGGTGGGAGCGGGCTTGCCCCGCGATTGCGTACGATCAGGTACATCGCATCGCGGGGCAAGCCCGCTCCTACAAGGCCGCCAGTCGCCCTGCCGGTGCATAAGGCGCCGGGTCGATGATCGGCTTACGCCCCAGCAACAGGTCGGCAAATAGCTGGCACGAGGCTGGCGCCAGCACCAGGCCATTGCGGTAATGCCCGCAGTTCAGCCACAGGCCCTGCCAACCCGGCACTTCACCGATATACGGAATGCCCTCGGGTGACCCCGGACGCAGGCCTGCCCAATGGGCAACCGGCGTGGCCCCGGCCAGGGCCGGCAGCAGCTCGACGGCCGACGCCTTCAAGCTTTCCAGCGCCTCATCGGTCGGGGTCTTGTCGTAACCGGCATGCTCCAGGGTGCTGCCCACGAGAATGTGGCCATCACGACGTGGAATGGCATAGCGGCCCTTGGCCAGGACCATGCTCGGCAGGAAATCCTCGGCGCATTTGTAGAGGATCATCTGTCCCTTGACCGGCTCGACCGGCAGCTCCAGGCCCAGCGGGCGCAACAGGTCACCACTCCAGGCGCCGGCAGTGAGCACCACGCGATCGCCCGCGATTGGCCCCGCGGTGGTCTCGACACCAGTGATCCGCCCAGCCTCCTGGCTGAACCCGGTGATTTCGCAGTGCTCGCGAATGCTCACGTTCGGCAGGGCCTGCAAGGCCGCCTTGAGCGACTTGACCAGGCGCGGATTGCGCACATTGGCGACGCCTGCCATGTAGATGGCCCGCTTGAAACCGGCACCCAGTACCGGCACGGCATCATAGGTGGCCGAGATATCCACGGCGCTCAACGGCCGCCCTTCCCGCTTGGCCCAGGCCAGTGCCTCGGCTTCGTCTTCCAGGTCCAGCCAGTAAAGGCCGGTGGTGTGCACTTCGGGGTCCACGCCGGTGCTGGCGAACAGTCTCTCACCCAGCTGTGGATAAAAATCCTGCGACCAGTGCGCCAGCGCGGTCACGGCCGGGCTGTAGCGCCACGGATAAAGCGGCGAAACAATGCCGCCACCGGCCCAGGAAGACTCCTGGCCCAGCGCGCCGCGATCACACAGCACCACCTGCTCGACCTCGGCCGCCAGGTTGAACGCGGTCAGCAGGCCGATCACCCCGCCACCGACAATCACTACTTGCTTGGTCATCTATCGATCCAACGTCTGAAGTAAAAAGCGTCAACCACCCCAGCATCCGCCCGGGGCCTGTTCGGCGCTGCCAGGGTTGCTGCGTACACCTGCCTGATCGAGCGCATAGTCGGCGCACGCATCGTCCATCATCAGGCCACCCGGTCGGCGTCGTGCCTGGAGGGTGAAGGATTGCTCGTCGCGCACCGCCTGCAGTGCGTAGTGCGCCGTACCGTTGCTCAGCGGCGTCACCACGGCCTCACTGTCGCTGTACTGGCCAGCGCGCGCGTAATGGCGCTCCAACTGTTGCGCACTCTCGAACAACAGGCCGACAACTTCCGTGCGTGCAGATGTTTTCAGCTGCTCGCGGTAACCGGGGTAGGCAATGCTCGCCAGAATGCCGACCACGGCGATGACAATCAACAGTTCGATCAGGCTGATGCCGTGCTGTGTGTTCATTGACTTGCCTCCTAATGCAGCTGACGCCAGACGATCCGCTGCCATTGCCCGCCCGCGACCGGCTGGGCAACGACGGACTCCAGCACGTTGCGGGCCGCGCCCTGGCGATGTACGGCGGTGATGCGGTACAGGTTGGTGTCCTGCCCTGGCGGCATCAGCCGGACCCTGTTGCTCTGCCCCAGAAACTGAATGAGATAGAAGCCCTTCTCCCCGGCCTGCCAGTCCAGCCCGGAACTTGCGCCGGCACCGGCATGTATCCCGGCTGCAACCACGTGCCCTGCCTCGGGGGGCGGCAGGCAAAAGCTGCAAGGCGGCCATGCCTGTTCCTGCACCCTGGCCTCTGCCAACAGCAAACCTTGCTGTGCCTGTTCGAAGACCTGCAAGGAGGCCAGCAGGTTGCGCGCCATGCGTGCCTGCTGGGTAGCAGAACCCATCACCGACACCCCGAGCATGCCCAGCATCAGGGTCAGCACCAGGCAAAGCAGCAGTACCAGGCCTCGCTGTCGCTTGACCTTCACGAGCCGCTCACCGGGTTGCCCAGCGCCACGTTCATTCGATAGGTCTGCGGCCTGACACGTCCGTGCGGATCGTTCATGGTCAAGGTCAGGTGCATGCCTGAAACCGCTTGGGTCCTGTTCCTGACCAGCTCTACCCGCAGGTCGGCGACACCGTCCACCAGCACGGCATTGCTGGCTCCACTACCGAGGTACAGCTGTTCGCCAACCAGCCGGTAATCCTGGCGCCGGATAGCGATGGCGAACTGGCCAGCGCCCGGCGTTACGTCACCCGTGTGCACGCTGGCCACCGAACGACAGTCGGTCACCATCGTCCAGTTGGGCCGGCCGCTGGCCTGGGTCACCTCGGCACTGATCAGGGTCAGGCGTTGCAGGCGGCCATCGGCCGCCCGGGTGAGCTCTACCGGGCGGGTAAAGGCATCGGCAGCTGCCGGGTCGACAAAGTCGATAGCCCCGGGATCCAGGCAACCGAACATGCCGGCCATACGAATATCCTGGGCCAGACGCTGCAGTGCCTGGCGCGCGTCCTCCTGCAATTGCGCCGCGACACTTTGCGCCAGCCACGACTGGCTGGCGGCGAGGAACAGATGACCGCTGCCCGCCAGCAGCACCAACCCCAGGCTCAACGCAAGCATGACCTCCAGCAGGCCGAACCCCGACTGCCGACTCATGGCGCCAGCCTTCCTTGCAGTTCGGCGTGGTTATCGTCATCACGCGGCGCCCCGACGGCGCGGGCCTGCTCGAAAACACCATGGTTCAGGTACGCTGCCTGGGTTGCGCGCAAGGCACTGTCAGTGGCCTGCAAGGCGCGCAGTTGCAAACCAGCAGCGGCAAACAGGCCCACGCCCAGCAATGCCATCGCCAGCAGTACTTCGATCAGGGTCATGCCCTGTTGTCGCCAGCCATCCATGGCCAACCTCCCGAGACTTTTCCACAGGCCCTGGCCAATTGCGCCGACTGGACGTCGCAAGCCAAGGCCTCGAACCTATAGCGAAGCACTTCCAGGGAGGAATGCACGGTGAAGCAACAGGGCGTAACACTGATACAAATCTTGTTCGCGACGGCGCTGTTAGGGGTGTTGGTTCAGCTAGGTATCCCGGCCTACAGCACGATGACCGAAGGACTACACAGGCAAGCGGCGGCCAGGGATCTCGCCCAGGCGTTGCGCACAGCGCGCAGCGAAGCGTTGCTGAGGAACACCGGAGTGCGCCTGCAGGCACTGGATGGGGATTGGAGTAATGGCTGGCGGATGACCCTGGAACAGGACACCCCGCAATTGCTGCATGAATGGCGCCGGGAAAAGCGCGCGGCCATTGTCGGAAACCAACCGGTGGCCCGGCAGGTGCGTTTCAACGGGCTGGGTGTCCCTCTGCTGGAGGGAGGCGGTTTCCAGGCCGGGACGCTGCATGTTTGCCAGCGTCCCGAAGCGCTCAGTCACTACCAGGTGGTGCTGTCGGCCAGCGGCAGGATCAGCTTGCGCGAAGACCTGATGACGCACCCGCTGTGCGCGGCGGCGCCTTCAGCTCACTGAGCGGACGCGCAGCTCCTTGGGCATCGAGAAGGTGATGTTCTCTTCACGTCCATCGAGCTCTTCGGCACCGGTCGCGCCCCATTCGCGCAGTTGCTGGATCACGCCACGCACCAGCACTTCCGGCGCCGAGGCACCGGCGGTGATGCCGATACGCTCGACACCGTCGAACCAGCTCTTCTGCAGATCTTCGGCACCGTCGATCAGGTAGGCCGGGGTCGCCATGCGCTCGGCCAGCTCACGCAGGCGGTTGGAGTTGGAGCTGTTCGGGCTGCCGACCACCAACACCACATCGCACTCGTCAGCCAGTTGCTTGACCGCATCCTGGCGGTTCTGGGTGGCGTAGCAGATGTCGTCCTTGCGCGGCCCGCCGATATCCGGGAAACGCGCCCGCAGGGCATCGATCACCCGGCTGGTGTCGTCCATCGACAGGGTAGTCTGGGTTACGAAGGCCAGGCGCTGCGGATCGCGCACCTGCAGGGCAGCGACATCTTTCTCGTCTTCGACCAGGTAGATGGAGCCTCCATTGCTGGCGTCATACTGCCCCATGGTGCCTTCCACTTCCGGGTGACCGGCGTGGCCGATGAGGATGCATTCCTTGCCGTCGCGGCTGTACTTGGCCACTTCGATATGGACCTTGGTGACCAGCGGACAGGTGGCGTCGAACACCTTCAGGCCACGACCGGCGGCTTCCTGGCGTACGGCCTGGGAGACGCCATGGGCGCTGAAGATGACGATGACATCGTCCGGCACCTGGTCGAGTTCCTCGACGAAGATGGCGCCACGGTTGCGCAGGTCCTCGACCACGAACTTGTTGTGCACCACTTCGTGGCGCACATAGATCGGCGGGCCGAAGACTTCCAGCGCGCGGTTGACGATCTCGATCGCCCGGTCCACGCCCGCGCAGAAACCACGGGGGTTGGCGAGTTTGATTTGCATGCTCGGCTCCGGACTCAAAGTGCCGTGACTTCGAGGATTTCCACCTCGAAGTTCAGGGTCTTGCCGGCCAGCGGGTGGTTGAAGTCGATGGTCACCTGGGCGTCATCGAAAGCCTTGACCACACCTGGCAGCTCGGCATTGGCAGCGTCGTTGAAAATGACCAGCAGCCCTTCGGACAGCTCCATGTCGTTGAACTGCGCCCGCGGCATGATTTGCACATTCTGCGGGTTGGGCTGGCCGAAGGCGTTTTCCGGCGCGACGATGACGGTGCGCTTGTCGCCGGCCTTGAAGCCGAAGAGCGCCGCCTCGAAGCCTGGCAACAGGTTGCCATCACCGACCTTGAACACCGCCGGTGCCTTGTCGAAGGTGCTGTCGACGGTATCGCCGTTTTCCAGGTGCAGGGCGAAGTGCAGCTTCACTTCGGTGTTCTGGCCGATACGGGTCTCAGTCATGGACGGGTTCTCCGGACTTTTTACTCTTGAACATGTCCAGCGCCAGCATCACCGCACCCACGGTAATGGCGCTGTCGGCCAGGTTGAAGGCCGGGAAATACCAGCGGTTCTGCCAGTGCACCAGGATGAAGTCGACGACGTGGCCCAGCACGATGCGGTCATACAGGTTGCCCAGGGCACCGCCGAGCACCAGCGCCAGCGCGATCGCCAGCCACGTCTCGCCACGCCCCAGGCGCTTGAGCCAGACCACCAGCACGGCACTGACCACCAGGGCGATCAGGGCGAACAACCAGCGCTGCCAGCCGGAACTGTCGGCCAGGAAGCTGAAGGCGGCGCCGGTGTTGTAGGCCAGGGTCCAGCTGAAGTAGTCAGGGATGACCACGATCTGCTGGTACAGGCTCAGCGCGCCTTCGAAGTAGACCTTGCTGGCCTGGTCGAGGACCAGGACCAGCAGGCTCAGCCAGAGCCAGCCGAGGCGCCCGAAGCGCCCCGTAGCAGGGTTAGGCATAGTGACGCACCTCGCCGTTGCCGCTGATGTTGTCGGCGCAACGGGCACAGATTTCCGGATGCTCCGGATTCACGCCGACGTCGGCGCGGAAGTGCCAGCAGCGACCGCACTTGGCATGACCGGACTTGACCACTTTCAACTTCAGGCCAGGTACTTCGGTCTCGACCGCGTCAGCCGGTGCCTGCACGAACGGTGCAACGCTGGCGGCCGAGGTGATCAGCACGAAGCGCAGCTCGTCGCCCAGTTTGTCCAGGTCGGCGCTCAGGGCGTCGTCGGCGAACAGGGTGACTTCGGCTTGCAGGTTGCCACCGATGGCCTTGGCCGAACGCTGGTTCTCCAGTTCCTTGTTGACCGCCGCCTTGGCCGCCATGACGCGGTCCCAGTAGGCGCGGCCCAGCTCGAAGCCTTCAGGCAGCTCGCTCAGGCCCTGGTACCAGGTGTTGAGCATGACCGATTCGTTGCGCTCGCCCGGCAGGTACTGCCACAGTTCGTCGGCGGTGAAGGCCAGGATCGGCGCGATCCAGCGCACCAGCGCCTCGCTGATGTGGTACAGCGCGGTCTGGCAGGAACGGCGGGCAACACTGTTGGCGCCGGTGGTGTACTGGCGGTCCTTGATGATGTCCAGGTAGAAGCCACCCAGCTCCTGCACGCAGAAGTTGTGGACCTTCGAGTAGACGTTCCAGAAACGGTATTCGCCGTAGTGCTCTTCCAGTTCGCGCTGCAGCAGCAGGGTACGGTCGACCGCCCAGCGGTCCAGCGCCAGCATGTCTTCGTTGGCCAGCAGGTCGCGGGCCGGGTCGAAGCCGGTCAGGTTGGAAAGCAGGAAGCGCGCGGTGTTGCGGATCCGCCGGTAGGCGTCGGCGCTGCGCTGCAGGATCTGCTCGGAAACTGCCATCTCGCCGGAGTAGTCGGTGGCCGAGACCCACAGGCGCAGAATGTCGGCACCCAGGGTGTCGTTGACCTTCTGCGGCTCGATGGTGTTACCCAGCGACTTGGACATCTTGCGGCCGTTCTCGTCGACGGTGAAACCGTGAGTCAGCAGCTCGCGGTACGGCGCATGGTTGTCGATGGCGCAGCCGGTCAGCAGCGAGGAATGGAACCAGCCGCGGTGCTGGTCGGAACCTTCCAGGTACAGGTCGGCGCGCGGGCCGGTCTCGTGGCCGATATTGTGCGAGCCACGCAGTACGTGCCAGTGGGTGGTACCGGAGTCGAACCAGACGTCGAGGGTATCGGCAATCTTGTCGTACTGGCCGGCTTCGTCACCGAGCAGTTCGGCAGCGTCCATCTTGAACCAGGCTTCGATACCTTCCTGCTCGACGCGCTTGGCCACTACTTCCATCAGCTCGACGGTGCGCGGGTGCAGCTCGCCGGTCTGTTTGTTGAGGAAGAACGGAATTGGTACGCCCCAGTTACGCTGGCGCGAAATGCACCAGTCGGGACGGTTGGCGATCATCGCGTGCAGGCGCGCCTGGCCCCAGGCCGGGACGAACTTGGTTTCTTCGATGGCCTTGACCGCGCGCTTGCGCAGGGTCTCGCCGTTGTCGGGCTGCTTGTCCATGCCGACGAACCACTGCGCGGTGGCGCGGTAGATCAGCGGGGTCTTGTGGCGCCAGCAGTGCATGTAGCTGTGGCTGATGGTTTCGGTGTGCAGCAGCGCACCGACTTCCGACAGCTTGTCGACGATGGCCGGGTTGGCTTTCCAGATGAACTGGCCGCCGAAGAACTCCAGCGACGGCACGTACACGCCGTTGCTCTGCACCGGGGTGAGGATATCGTCGTTGACCATGCCGTAGCGCTTGCAGGTGACGAAGTCGTCTTCACCGTAGGCAGGTGCGGAGTGAACCACGCCGGTACCGGCGCCCAACTCGACGTAGTCGGCCAGGTACACCGGCGACAGGCGATCGTAGAACGGGTGACGGAAATTGATCAGTTCCAGGGCCGAGCCCGGTGCGGTGGCGATCACCGAACCTTCCAGCGCATAGCGCTTGAGGCAGGATTCGACCAGCTCTTCAGCCAGCACCAGCAGTTTGTCGCCAGTGTCGACCAGGGCGTACTTGAACTCCGGGTGGATGTTCAGCGCCTGGTTGGCCGGAATGGTCCACGGGGTGGTGGTCCAGATCACGATGGACGCAGGCTTGGCCAGCGACGCCAGGCCGAATGCGGCGGCCAGCTTGTCCTCGTCGACCGCCTGGAAGGCGACGTCGATGGTCTGGGATTTCTTGTCGGCGTATTCGACTTCGGCCTCGGCCAGGGCCGAACCGCAATCGAAGCACCAGTTCACGGGCTTCAGGCCCTTGAACACGAAGCCGTGCTTGACCATCTCGGCCAGGGCGCGGATTTCACCGGCCTCGTTGGCGAAGTTCATGGTCTTGTAGGGGTTGTCCCAGTCGCCCAGCACACCCAGGCGGATGAACTCGGTCTTCTGCCCTTCGATCTGCTCGGCGGCGTAGGCGCGGCACAGTTCGCGGGTCTGGTCGGCGCTCAGGTGCTTGCCGTGGGTCACTTCGACCTTGTGCTCGATCGGCAGGCCGTGGCAGTCCCAGCCCGGTACATAAGGGGCGTCGAAGCCGGACAGGGTCTTGGAGCGGACAATCATGTCCTTGAGAATCTTGTTCAGCGCATGACCGATGTGGATCTTGCCGTTGGCGTAGGGCGGGCCGTCGTGCAGCACGAACTTCGGACGATCCTTGCCAATTTCGCGCAGCTTCTGGTACAGGCCAATGCTGTCCCAGCGCTGCAGGATCTGCGGTTCGCGCTGTGGCAGGCCGGCCTTCATCGGGAAGGCTGTGTCCGGAAGGTTTAGCGTGGCTTTATAGTCGGTCATTTCAGGCTCTTCGTTAGCGGTTGAGCGTGCCAATGGGCACGTGCGGCGGCGATATCCGCATCGATCGCCGACTTCAGCGCCTCCAGGGAGGCGAAACGCTGCTCTTCACGCAGCTTGTGGTGGAACTCCACCGTCAGGCGCCGGCCATAGAGATCGCCGGCAAAGTCCAGGAGATGCACTTCCAGGTGGGCACTGCCATCACCGGAAACGGTAGGCCGCACGCCGATGTTGGCGACACCCGGCCAGGCCTTGCCATCGAGTTCGACGCTGACCAGGTAGACACCGGTCAGGGGCACGCGATGACGCTTGAGTTGTATGTTGGCGGTCGGCGTGCCCAGCTGGCGCGCCAACTTCTGCCCGTGCAGCACCCGACCGCTGATGCGGAACGGACGCCCCAGCAGGCGCTCGGCCAGGGCGAAATCGGCCTTGGCCAGGGCCTGGCGCACTTGCGTGCTGCTGACCCGCAGGCTATCGAGCTCGACCGTTTGCGCGGCCTCGACGGTGAACCCCTGGCTCAGCCCGACCTGCTGGAGAAACTCGAAGTCGCCGACCCGGTCGCAACCGAAGCGGAAATCGTCACCGACTTCCAGGTGTTTCACGCCCAGGCCGTCGACCAGGATGGTGTCGACGAACTCGGCGGCACTGAGTTTGCTCAGGCGCTGGTTGAACGACAGGCACAACACCCGGTCCACGCCTTCGGCCGCCAGCAGGGCGACCTTGTCGCGCAGGCGGGCCAGACGCGCCGGCGCGGTGTCGGGGGCGAAGTATTCGCGCGGTTGTGGCTCGAAAATCACCACGCAGCTGGGTACGCCCAGCTCTGCCGCACGCTCACGCAGGCGCGCCAGGATTGCCTGGTGGCCACGGTGAACACCGTCGAAGTTGCCAATAGTGGCGACACAGCCCCGGTGCTGGGGGCGCAGGTTGTGAAGGCCTCGAACCAGCTGCATAACGCGCTTCTTGCTCATAAAGTGGTCGATTATAACCACACCCGGGCGCTGGTGACAGGCAGCAGCGTAACCCCGTGGTGCGGAACCGATAAAACCGACGTCCGGGCGTGCCCGCGACTCAATGCAACGCCTTGCGGGCAAAGTCGCGGGGGCGGAAGCCGAACACGAACAAACTGCCGAAATACGTCACCACACCGGCCAGGATCAGCGCGCCCAGGCGCAGGAAGCGCTCAAGCATCTGCCCTTGCTCCCAGGCCGGCATGTAGTGCATTCCCACCAGCAGCACCGCCGACATCAACACCACCGCCAGCACCAGCTTGAGCAGGAACCGGGTCCAGCCCGGCTGGGGCTGGAACAGTTGCTGCTGGCGCAGCTTCCAGTACAACAAGCCGGCATTCAGGCAGGCGCCAAGGCTGATGGCCAGGGCCAGGCCGGCGTGCTGCAAGTGGGTGATGAACAGCAGGTTGAACACCTGGGTGCAGACCAGGGTGAATACGGCGATTTTAACCGGAGTACGAATGTTCTGCTGGGCATAGAAGCCTGGTGCCAGCACCTTGACCAGAATGATCGCCAGCAGGCCTACCGAATAGGCGATCAGGGCGCGCTGGGTCATGGCGGCGTCGTGGGCGGTGAACTTGCCGTACTGGAACAAGGCCACGGTCAGCGGTTCGGCGAGGATCGCCATGGCCAGGGTGCAAGGCAGCACCAGCAGGAAACACAGGCGCAGGCCCCAGTCGAGGATCCGCGAATACTCATGACGGTCGCGGTTGGCGTAGGTCTTGGCCAGGGTCGGCAGCAGGATGGTGCCCAGGGCCACGCCCAGCACCCCGGATGGCAACTCCATCAGACGGTCGGCGTAGTACATCCAGGATACCGAGCCTGCCACCAGGAACGAGGCGAAAATGGTGTTGATGATCAGCGATATCTGACTGACCGAGACGCCGAGGATGGCCGGCAGCATCTGCTTGAGCACACGCCATACGCCGGAATCGCGAAGGTTCAGGCGCGGCAGCACCAGCATGCCGATCTTCTTCAGGTGCGGCAGTTGGTACAGCAGCTGAGCCAGGCCACCGGCCAGCACGCCCCAGGCCAGGGCCATGATCGGCGGATCGAAATACGGCGTCAGGAACAGGGTGAAGCCGATCATCGCCACATTCAGCAGGGTCGGCACGAAGGCCGGCACCGAAAAACGGTTCCAGGTGTTGAGGATGGCGCCGGCCAGCGACGACAGCGAGATCAGCAATATATAAGGAAAGGTGACACGCAGCAGGGCGGTGGTGAGCTCGTACTTCTCGGCGCTGTCGACAAAGCCGGGGGCGGTTACCCACACCACCCAGGGGGCGGCCAGGATGCCCAGGGCGGTGACCAGGGCCAGGGCCAGGGTCAGCAAGCCGCTGACATAGGCGATGAAGGTGCGTGTCGCCTCATCGCCCTGCTGGGTCTTGTACTCGGCCAGGATCGGCACGAACGCCTGGGAAAACGCGCCCTCGGCGAAGATCCGCCGCAGCAGGTTGGGCAGTTTGAAGGCAATGAAGAAGGCGTCGGTGGCGATGCCGGCGCCAAACACCCGCGCCAGGATGGTGTCGCGCACAAAGCCCAGCACCCGTGAAACCATGGTGATGGAACTGACGGCGGCCAGGGATTTCAGAAGATTCATCGAAAGTTTTTCACGCCAGAAGATAAAGGGCTGTGCCGCAACGCACGCAGTTGTGCGATACTCCGCGCCGCAACGCAAGCAGAGCAAAGCTCCCGAGTTTACAGGTCGTACCGCAGAAGGGAATCTCTCCCTTGTTCAGAACAACCACTCAGCGGAACCGAGCAAGTGCCCTTGACAACCGATCAACTCATCGGCATGATTCGCGGCCTATTTTGTTTGCTATTTACCAAGTCTTTCGAGGAGCTCGACGGTGGCCAACTCACCTTCCGCCAAAAAACGTGCAAAACAGGCTGAGAAGCGTCGCAGCCACAACGCCAGCCTGCGTTCCATGGTTCGTACCTACATCAAGAATGTAGTTAAAGCCATCGACGCAAAAGACGCCGAAAAAGCGCAAGCTGCTTACATCCTGGCTGTTCCAGTTATCGACCGTATGGCCGATAAAGGCATCATCCACAAGAACAAGGCTGCTCGCCATAAAGGCCGTCTGAATGGCCACATCAAGGCGCTGAAAGAAGCTGCAGCTGCCTAAGCGACACGCTTGTTAAAAAACCGACCTCAGGGTCGGTTTTTTATTGCCTGCGATTTGGCTTGTGCTGGCAAAACATCGCGGGGCAAGCCCGCTCCTACCATAGGAGCGGGCTTGCCCCGCGATCGTTTACATCACTTGCCGATCTGAATCTTCGGCGCCCACTGCAGCCATTCAGGCTCTGCCTCATCGAACAAGGCAAAGGTCTGCTGGGGCCTGGCTGGATTACCCATGTTCTCGCCTTCCGGCGTCGCGAAGGCAATACCGCCCTCGATCAGGGTTTCCAGCGACTCGGTACGCACGGTCGCGCCCTTGAACAGACCGAAGTCGAAGCCGAAGCCACTGCTGTTCCAGAAACGGCTGCCACCACGCACCAGCGCGGCATAGCGCGGTTCGATCAGGATGCGGATCAACACCCGGTCTGCCGTCTGGCCAAGCTCGAAGCCCGTCACCTTGCCTACTGGAATTTCCCGGTAGGTGACCGGTACACCCGGCTTGATCGATCCACGGCGCGGGGCACTGAGCACCAGCGCAAGGCCTGGTTCACGGGCCGAGAAATCCGGTGCCTGGGCCAATGCGGTGAAGTTGCGCTGCGGGCCGAGGTTTTTCACCGCTGGCTGGACTTCCAGGTACTGGCCTGTCACCAGGGTTTCCAGGTTGGCCGTCTTGACGATACCCAGGGCAGGCTTGACCACCCAGAACTGCGTGCCTTCACGGGCGATGCGCTCCGGCACCTCGGTAATACGCGCCTTGAGCACCACCGC
Organism: Pseudomonas sp. BGr12; assembly: GCF_030272895.1. Classification (GTDB taxonomy): domain Bacteria; phylum Pseudomonadota; class Gammaproteobacteria; order Pseudomonadales; family Pseudomonadaceae; genus Pseudomonas. Next base: position 73,518 of record NZ_JALRNF010000034.1, read on the forward strand.
CTGCAGATCATCGGTCAGATCGACCTGCTCGACCTTGCCGATATCCAGCCCCTTGAAGCGAACAGGCGTACCGACCTTGAGGCCGTCCGCGCGCTCGACGCGAATGGTCACGGTGGTGCCACTGCGATTGGCGTCTTCCTGGCTCTCATGCAGGCGGAAACTCGGGATGCGACGCTTGAGCGGCACGTTCGGGGTCGGTGTATCGAAAGCGATACCGCCGGCCATCAGGCTCTGCAGCGACTCGCTCTTGATCTGGATACCCGAGAGACCACCGGTGAGGGTGATACCGCTGGCATTCCAGAAGCGTGTCGAGCCGTTGACCAGGCCGGCGTACTCTTTCTCGATGTGCACACCGATCAACAGGCGTTTGCTCTTCTTGGAGAACTGGTAGCTCTGCACGGTACCGACCTTGACCTGGCGATAGAGAATCGGGCTGCCGACCTCCAGCGAGCCGAGGTTGTCGCTGAACAGCACCAGGTGCAGCCCCGGCGCCTTGAGGTCCAGCGGCGGTGCCTTGGGCCGCGCCTCGAACTCGCGCTGTGGCGAAGCGCCCTTGTCTCCCGGGCGGATGGCGATGTAGTTACCTTTGACCAGGGCCTCCAGGCCAGTAATACCTGCCAGCGAGATGGACGGCTTGACCACCCAGAACTGCGTACCTTCCACCAGATAATCTTCGGCCAGCGGGTCGAGGGTCAGCTCGGCCATGGCGCTGGTCAGGTCGCCGTCGACCTTCAGGGCCTTCAACGAGCCGACCTGGATACCTTTGTACATGACCGGCGTACGCCCGGCCTGCAGACCTTCGAAGTCGCCCAGCTTGACCTTGACGCGGATGCCTGCCTGGGCATCGTCGAAGTCCTCATAGAGGCGGAATGGCAGGCCAGGATCGGTCGGCGGGCTGTCCTTGCGGTGCTCGGGTGTGGCAAAGGCGATACCGCCGGCAACGATGCTGGACAGCGACTCGCTGCGCACCTTGACCCCGGTGAGGTCGGCATCGATGCTGACGCCACTGGCGTTCCAGAAGCGCGTGTGTTTGCGCACCAGGCTGGTGTAGGCCGGCTCGATGAAGACCTTGATCTCCACCGTTGCCTGGTCTTCGGCCAAGCGATAGCTTTTCACCCGACCCACCTGGATCTGCTTATAGAACACCGGGCTGTCGCGATTGAGCGAGCCGAGGCGGTCAGCCTTGAGCGTCAGGTGCAAGCCAGGTTCGGTATCCGAGAGCGGAGGCGCCTCGGCCAGCGCCTTGAAGCGCTTGGTCGGCTCGCCCTCACCCGGGCTCACCGCAATGTAGTTACCGGATACCAGGGTTTCCAGACCGGTGATACCGGCAAGGCTGACACTCGGCTTGACCAGCCAGAACCGGGTGCCGGTGTTCATGTGAGGCTCGGCCTCCTTGTTCATTTCGATGGTGGCGATCACACCGGTGTTGCTGCCCTTGGCATCCAGCACCAGCTCCTTCACCTTGCCCACCGACATGCCCTTGTAGACCACCTCGGTCTTGTTGGCGACGATGCCCTCTCCACTTTCAAAGCGAACCTGGATATTCACCCCGGACTCGCGGTAAGCCTGCCAGCCAAGCCAGCCACCAATGACCAGGGCGATCAGAGGCAATATCCATATAGCCGACCAGTTCGAAGCTGGGCGGGTTTTAGCCGTAGGCAAATCACTCATGGTCGTCATCCGACTCCGTGTTATCCCAAATCAGTCGGGGATCGAAAGTTACTGCAGCGAGCATCGTCAGAATCACCACACTGGCGAAGGCGACGGCACCCAGGTTTGCTTCGATGCTGGCGATCCTGCCGAAGTTCACCACCGCCACCAGAATGGCGATCACGAAGATATCCAGCATCGACCAGCGTCCGATAAACTCGATAAAGCGGTACATCAGAATCCGTTGCCGGGCAGACAGCGGCTGCCTGCGTTGTACCGAGTAGAGCAACAGCCCGATACCCACCAGCTTGAAGGTGGGCACCAGGATGCTGGCAATGAACACCACGGCAGCAATCGGCAACATGCCGAATTTGATCAGGGTGATGACGCCGGACATGATGGTATCCGGCGCCCCCTGCCCCAGCGTACTCACTGTCATGATCGGCAGTACGTTGGCCGGGATGTATAGAATTGCCGAGGTGAGCAGCAAGGCCCAGGTTCGTGCCAGGCTGTTTGGCCGCCGTGCATGCACAACCGCTCCACAACGACTGCAGGTTTGCGCGTCACACTCCGGCTCCTGGCGATTCAGTTCATGGCACTCGCCACAAATCAGAATGCCAGCATCAATCGCACGCATGCAGGTCTTCCCCCGATAGAGCACTCCAGATCTGGTGAGGCGACATCACCACCTCCAGCCACACCTGAACCAACAGCAGACTGATAAAACAGGCCAACCCCAGGCCGAGACTCAACTCCGCCAGCTCGACCAACTTGACCATCGCAACCAGCACGCCCATGAAATACACCTCGAGCATGCCCCAGTCGCGCAGATGGTGATAAATCCGATAAATCAACAGGCCGTAACTGCGTCCGATATTCAGGCGAATACTCAGTAGCACCGTCAGTTGGCACAACAGCTTGAGCAAGGGGATGGCCATGCTGCAGAGGAACACCACCACTGCCACTTCAGCCATCCCGGTGTTGTACAGCCCCACCACGCCGCTCCAGACCGTATCGTTGGAGCTCTGGCCCAACAGGTGAAGTTGCATGATGGGAAGGAAGTTGGCGGGTATGTAGAGCAACAAGGCGGCGAGTACCAGCGCCAGGCTACGCTGGACGACATTATGGCGGTGCGCATAAAGCTCGTAGCCACAGCGTGGGCAATGGGCCTTTTCGTCCTGCTTGAGCACAGGCTTGCGCATCAGCAGGTCGCATTCATGACAGCCCACCAATTGCTCCAGGGGCAAGTCGGCGAGCCGGGTGGAATCGACAGGGTCGGTCATAGTGAACTTCTGAGTCAACACAAGGGCGGTATTCTAACCCATTGATCGTAGGGCTAGTGGGAGCGCTGCAGGAGCGGCGGTGCGGCGATCCGACTTGCCCCGCGATGGCAGCCGGCAGGATACATCGCATCGCGGGGCAAGTCGGATCGCCGCACCGCCGCTCCCACAGGGGGGCCATTGACTGTAGGAATGGGCAGCCAGAAAGACAAAACCCCTACCTGCGTACGCAGATAGGGGTTTCGGAATTTAATCTTGACGATGA
>NZ_JALRNF010000035.1 GCF_030272895.1 Pseudomonas sp. BGr12
TTTGTCGTGTGTGGGGGTGTGGCTTGCCCCTGGGCCTCCGCTTGTCTTGTTTTCCGCTTGCGGGGGGGGCCCCCCCCCCCCCCCCACCCCCCGGGGGGGGGGGGGGCGCCCCCCGCGACAGGGCCCTTAAGGACAGCCCACACGCCATGCCCATCCGCGCCCCGCTGGACCCCGTCACCGCCCGCTGGATCCCCTGGGTGGTGGCCATCGCCTTCTTCATGCAGTCCCTGGACGGCACCATCCTCAACACCGCCCTGCCCGCCATGGCCCGCGACCTGGCCGAAGATCCGCTGCGCATGCAGTCGGTGATCATTGCCTACATGCTCACCGTGGCCCTGCTGATCCCCGCCTCCGGCTGGATCGCCGACCGCTTCGGTACCAAGCGGATCTTCTTCGGCGCGATCCTGCTGTTCAGCCTCGGCTCGCTGCTCTGCGCCCTGGCCAGCAGCCTCGGCATGCTGGTGGCGGCGCGGGTGGTCCAGGGCCTGGGGGGCGCACTGATGCTGCCGGTCGGACGCCTGGTGGTGCTGCGTGCCTACCCGCGCTCGGAACTGGTGCGGATCATGAGTTTCATCACCATTCCCGGCCTGCTCGGCCCGCTGCTGGGCCCGACCATGGGCGGCTGGCTGGTGGAGATTCTCAGCTGGCACTGGATCTTCCTGCTCAACCTGCCGGTCGGCGTGGTCGGCTGCTATGCGGTGTGGCGCTTCATTCCGGACCTGCGTGGCAGTGAACGCACGCCCTTCGACGGGGTGGGCTTTGTCCTGTTCGGCGCGGCCATGGTGCTGATCACCATCGCCATGGAGGGGCTGGGCGAACTGCACCTGCCACACCTGCGGGTGATGTTGCTGCTGTTCGCCGGCATGGCCTGCCTCGCGGCCTACTGGCTGCGGGCGGGCAGCGTCGACGATCCGCTGTTCTCGCCCCGGCTGTTCCGCACCCGGACCTTTTCGGTCGGCATCCTCGGCAACCTGTTCGCCCGCCTGGGCAGCGGCGCCCTGCCGTTCCTGGTGCCCTTGCTGCTGCAGGTGGCCCTGGGCTATTCGCCCGCCGAGGCGGGCATGAGCATGATCCCCCTGGCGGCGGCGGCGATGCTGGCCAAGTCGATCGCCCGGCCCCTGATCGAGCGCTTCGGCTACCGCACCATCCTCACCGGCAACACCTTGCTGCTCGGCTTGCTGCTGGCCAGCCTCGGCCTGGTGGACGAACAGACGCCCTATGCCCTGCTGCTGTTCCAGCTCGGCCTGCTGGGCGCCGTGAACTCCATGCAGTTCACGGCGATGAACACGGTCACCCTGATCGACCTCGACGATGCCAATGCCAGCAGCGGCAACAGCCTGCTGTCGGTGGTGGCGCAGCTGTCGCTGAGCCTTGGGGTGGCCTGCGCCGGCGCCCTGCTCGGCGGCTTCAGCGCCGCCGGCAGTGCCGAGGGGGTGGAAAGCACCCTGGGCGCCTTCCAGCTGACCTTCCTGACCATCGGTCTGATGGCGATGCTGGCGGCGGCGATCTTCATGCAGCTGTCCAGTACGGACGGAAGGCGTGCCCCTCGTCCGGAACCGGAGATCGAGCCTTAGGGCTAATGGCCACGAGACTGGTACACTGCGCGACATTTTGTTTTGCAGGCCCGTCTCGTGACCACCATTGCCACCGCCTTCGCCACCTTGCCGCTGTCCACCGCCATGCTGGCCAACCTGGACGCCCTCGGCTACGCCCAGATGACCCCGATCCAGGCCCAGAGCCTGCCGGTAATCCTCAAGGGCGCGGACCTGATCGCCCAGGCCAAGACCGGTAGCGGCAAGACGGCTGCCTTCGGCATCGGCCTGCTCAACCCGATCAACCCGCGCTACTTCGGCTGCCAGGCCCTGGTGCTGTGCCCGACTCGCGAGCTGGCCGACCAGGTGGCCAAGGAACTGCGCCGCCTGGCCCGCGCCGAAGACAACATCAAGATCCTGACCCTGTGCGGCGGCGTCGCCCTCGGCCCGCAGATCGCCTCGCTGGAACACGGTGCGCACATCATCGTCGGCACTCCGGGCCGCGTGCAGCAGCACCTGAGCAAAGGCACCCTGGTGCTCGACGGGCTCAACACCCTGGTGCTCGACGAAGCCGACCGCATGCTCGACATGGGCTTCTACGACGCTATCGCCGACATCATCGGCCAAACCCCGAAGCGTCGTCAGACCCTGCTGTTCTCGGCCACCTACCCGGCCGGCATCAAGCAACTGGCCGCCGCTTTCATGCGTGACCCACAGACCGTGAAGGTCGAAGCCCTGCACGCCGACAGCCAGATCGAGCAGCGCTTCTTCGAAATCGCCCCCGAGCAGCGCATGGAGGCCGTAAGCAAGGTGCTCGGGCACTTCCGCCCGCAGTCCTGCGTGGCGTTCTGCTTCACCAAGCAACAGTGCCAGGAACTGGTCGAGCACCTGCAGGCCAAGGGCATCGCCGCCCAGGCCCTGCATGGCGACCTGGAGCAGCGCGACCGTGACCAGGTCCTGACCCTGTTCGCCAACCGCAGCCTCTCGGTACTGGTCGCCACCGACGTGGCGGCCCGTGGCCTGGATATCGATGCCCTGGACATGGTCGTCAACGTCGAACTGGCCCGCGATGCCGAGATCCACGTGCACCGCGTCGGCCGCACCGGTCGTGCCGGCGAGAAGGGCCTGGCGATCAGCCTGGTCGCGCCGGCCGAAGGCCATCGTGCCCAAGCCATCGAAGACCTGCAGAAGGCCGCCCTGCGCTGGGAACAGCTGGACAGCCTCAAGGCCCAGAACGGCGCGCCGCTACTGCCGGTCATGAGCACCCTGTGCATCGCCGCCGGACGCAAGGACAAACTGCGCCCGGGCGACATTCTCGGCGCCCTGACCGGTGAAGCCGGACTGCCGGGCACCCAGGTCGGCAAGATCGCCATTTTCGACTTCCAGGCGTTTGTCGCCGTGGAGCGGGCAGTGGCCAAGCAGGCGCTGCAGCGGCTCAACAGCGGCAAGATCATGGGCCGCTGGTGGCGCGGGCGATTCGTCTGTGTTTGTTGTTCGGGCGGGCCTTATGGGGGGGCACGCCCGCTCCAACCGGGTTGTCGGTGGGGGCTTGCCCCGCGATAGTTATCACCACCGATTCCGAGGATTTTGCAGTGCGTTCCACCGAAGTGATCATCATTGGCGCCGGCGCCGCCGGCCTGATGTGTGCCCTGACCGCCGCCGGCCGCGGCCGCCAGGTGCTGCTGCTCGACCACGCCAACAAGCCGGGCAAGAAGATCCTGATGTCCGGCGGTGGCCGCTGCAACTTCACCAATATGTACACCGAGCCCGGCAACTTCCTCTCGCAGAACCCGCACTTCTGCAAGTCGGCCCTGGCCCGCTATACCCAGTGGGACTTCATCGAGATGGTCGGCAAGCATGCCGTGCCCTATCACGAGAAGAAGCTCGGCCAGCTGTTCTGCGACAACAAGTCCAGCGACATCCTCGGCATGCTGCTGGACGAATGCGACAGCGCCGGCGCCGAACTGCGCATGGACACCCGCATTGAGCAGATCGAGAAGGTCGAAGGCGGCTACCTGCTGGAAACCAGCGCCGGCCAGTTCCAGTGCCAGTCGCTGGTAATCGCCACCGGCGGCCTGTCGATCCCGACCCTGGGGGCCACCGGCTTCGGCTACCAGGTCGCCCGCCAGTTCGGTCACAGCCTGTTGCCGACCCGTGCGGGGCTGGTGCCCTTCACCATCACCGAGCCGCAGCTCAAGGCCATCTGCACCGAGCTGTCCGGCACCTCGGTCGATTGCGTCGCCAGCTGCAACGGCACCAGCTTTCGCGAGAACCTGCTGTTCACCCACCGCGGTCTGAGCGGCCCGGCGATCCTGCAGATTTCTTCGTTCTGGGAAGCCGGCGACACGGTCGAGATCAACCTGCTGCCCGAGCACGATGCCCTGGGCTGGCTGCAACAGCAGCAGGCCGAGCGCCCCAACAGCGAACTGAAAACCCTGCTCGGTGAGCTGTTCACCAAGAAAATGGCCAACCTGCTGGCCGAACACTGGTTCGTCTCCAAGCCGATGAAGCAGTACACCCCGGCCGAACTGCTCCAGGTCAGCGACAAGCTCGGCGCCTGGCAGGTGGTACCGGCCGGCACCGAAGGCTATCGCACCGCCGAAGTGACCCTGGGCGGCGTCGATACCCGCGAAGTCTCGTCCAAGACCATGGAGTCGCTGAAAAGCCCTGGCCTGTACTTCGTCGGTGAAGTGCTCGACGTCAGCGGCCACCTGGGCGGCTTCAATTTCCAGTGGGCCTGGGCTTCGGCATACGCGGCCGCGCAGTTCGTCTAACCTTCGCGGTAGAATCAGCGCATCAAGGAACAAATTTTGCTGGTCAGAGGCGGCAGTAACACTGCTGTCACCTGACTGGCTCAATTTCGATCATCGCCCAAGGTCTGCCGAACCCCCATGTCTTCTTCCTCGTTCAGCCAATCGCTCCGTCGTCTCTGGGCCCTGGACAAGTTCAGCTATGCCATCCGCGTCCTCATCGCCCTGACCGGGAGCATGCTGCTGTGCTGGTACAAGGACGAGATGAGCCTGCTGATCCCGCTGTTCCTCGGCATCATCGCCAGCGCCCTGGCCGAGACCGACGACAGCTGGCAAGGACGGCTCAATGCCCTGGCCGTGACCCTGGTGTGCTTTACCGTCGCCGCGCTGTCGGTGGAGCTGCTGTTCCCCTACCCGATCATCTTCGTCATCGCCCTGGCCCTGGCCAGCTTCGCCCTGACCATGCTCGGCGCCCTGGGCGAGCGCTATGGCGCCATTGCCTCGGCGACGCTGATTCTCTCGGTCTACACCATGATCGGCGTCGACCAGCGTGGCGGCGAGGTCACCGACTTCTGGCACGAGCCCCTGCTGCTGGTGGCCGGCGCCGCCTGGTACGGGCTGCTCTCGGTACTGTGGCAGGCGCTGTTTTCCAACCAGCCGGTGCAACAGAGCCTGGCGCGGCTGTTCCGCGAACTCGGGCGCTACCTGAAACTCAAGGCCACCCTGTTCGAACCGGTGCGCCAGTTGGACGTCGAGGCCCGGCGCCTGGAACTGGCCCAGCAGAATGGCCGGGTGGTGGCGGCCCTGAATGCCGCCAAGGAAATCATCCTGCACCGGGTCGGTAACGGCCGGCCGGGCTCGAAGGTCAGCCGCTACCTCAAGCTGTACTTCCTGGCCCAGGACATCCACGAGCGCGCCAGCTCCTCGCACTACCCCTACAACGCCCTGACCGAGGCCTTCTTCCACAGCGACGTGCTGTTCCGCTGCCAGCGCCTGCTGCGCCAGCAGGGCGTGGCCTGCCAGCAACTGTCCGAGTCGATCCAGCTACGCCAGCCGTTCATCTACGACACAGGCTTTGCCCAGGCCGAGGAAGACCTCAACGCCTCCTTGGAACACCTGCGCCTGCAGAGCAACCCGGCCTGGCGCGGCCTGCTGCGCTCGCTGCGCGCCCTGGCAGCCAACCTGGCGACCCTCGACCGCCTGCTCAGCGACGCGAGCAACCCGGACAACCTGGCCGATGCCAGCGACAGCAGCCTGCTCGACCGCTCGCCGCGCAACCTGGCCGATGTCTGGAACCGCCTGCGCCAGCAACTGACGCCCACCTCGCTGCTATTTCGCCACGCCCTGCGCCTGCCCCTGGCGTTGTCGATCGGCTACGGCATGGTGCACCTGATCCACCCGACCCAGGGCTACTGGATCATCCTCACCACCCTGTTCGTCTGCCAGCCCAACTACGGGGCGACCCGGCGCAAACTGGTGCAACGGATCATTGGTACCGGCATTGGCCTGACCGTGGGCTGGGCGCTGTTCGACCTGTTCCCCAGCCCGATCATCCAGTCGCTGTTCGCCGTGGCCGCCGGGGTGGTGTTCTTCGTCAACCGCACCACCCGCTACACCCTGGCCACTGCGGCCATTACCCTGATGGTGCTGTTCTGCTTCAACCAGATCGGCGACGGCTACGGCCTGTTCCTGCCACGCCTGTTCGATACCCTGGTGGGCAGCCTGATCGCCATTCTCGCGGTTTTCCTGTTCCTCCCGGACTGGCAGGGCCGCCGGCTGAACAAAGTGCTGGCCAATACCCTGAGCTGCAACAGCACCTACCTTCGCCAGATCATGCAGCAGTATGCCCAGGGCAAGCGCGACGACCTGGCCTACCGCCTGGCCCGGCGCAACGCCCACAACGCCGACGCGGCACTGTCGACGACCCTGGCCAACATGCTCATGGAACCCGGGCATTTTCGTAAGGAGGCGGATGTCGGCTTTCGCTTCCTGGTGCTCTCCCACACCCTGCTCAGCTACCTGTCAGGCCTGGGTGCGCACCGTGAAACCACCCTGCCTGCCGATGTCCACGAGCAATTGATCGACGGTGCCGGGGCCAGCCTGGCCAACAGCCTGGACGAGATTGCCGAGGGCCTGGCCAACAAGCAGCCGGTGGCCATCCATAGCGATGCCGAGGAAGCCCTGGCCAATGCCCTGGAACAGATGCCCGAAGAGCTTGAGGAAAACCAGCGTCTGGTGCAGACCCAGCTGGCCCTGATCTGCCGCCAGCTCGGCCCCTTGCGGACCCTGGCCGCCCACCTGATCAAGGACGCCCCGGCCTGATCACAGTCCGTGGTGGCGCAGCAGGCGGGCGTAGCTGCCATCGGCCTTCATTTCGGCGATGGCGCGGTCGAAGCCGGCGACGATCTGCTGGTGTCGCGGGTTTTTCAGGCTCACCAGGATGTGCAGGGGATTCTCGCTGAGCGGCTGGTCGATGAACTCGACCTGTTCGCGCACCGAGCGCGACTCACGTTGCAGGAAAAAACGCGCGACGTACTCGTCTTCCAGGGTCAGGCCCACCCGGCCGGCGGCGAGCATGCGTACCGCCACCGCAAAGCTGCGCACCGGAATTTTCTGCAACTGCGGGTCGGCATCGAACGCAGGTGAGTAGGCATAGTCACGAACAATGGCGATGGGATATGGATACAGGTCGCTCAAGCCCTTGAACCGGAGCACATCGCCCTTGCGCTTGAGCAGGCGGATCCGGTTGGTCATGTAGCTGGTGGAGAACTGGCCGATCTGGGCGCGACTGTCGGTGTACCAGGCATTGATCAGCACGTCGTAGCGCCCTTCCCCCACCCCCAGCAGCGCCCGCGCCCAGGGCACCTGCTCGAACTCGCTGTCGAAGCCGGCGCGGTGCAGCGCCGTGGTGACGAGGATGGTGGACAGGCCGCCGCCGGGCGTGTTGGCATCGGTGAACGGCGGCCAGCTGTCGGCCACCAGGCGCAGCTTTTCAGCCTGGGCGGTATTGAGCGCCAGCAACAATCCAAGCAAACCCAAGACTCGAAGCAGTGCAGACATGCTCAGATCCTTCAGTAGATGCGCCGTTGCGGGTCATTGACCTCAATGGTTCGAGTCGTGCCGGTTGCCGTCGATTCGCCCAGGTTACAACAGGGTGAATCGCCATGGCAGAGACAATGATATCAAATAGCCTTCACCTTGGACGCTGTTACATCCTGTGTCGACGTGCGGCATATTCGCCCTCGTTCTCACTGGCGGCTTCTGCCATGATCAAGGTCATTCATTGCCTGAGAGCCTGCTAATGCCCATCGACTGGATCTGCAAACATCACAGTGACCTTGGCAAGGAACAACTCTATGCCATTCTGCGGCTGCGCACCGAAGTCTTCGTGGTCGAACAAAAGTGCGCCTACCAGGATGTCGATGGCCAGGACCTGGACGGCGACACCTGCCACCTGATGGCCTGGCAGGACGACGCGCTGCTGGCCTACCTGCGCCTGCTCGATCCGGAGTCCCAGGGCGGCGATGTGGTGATCGGTCGCGTGGTCACCGCGCCGGCAGCCCGGGGTCGGGGGTTTGGGCATGAATTGATCGAAAAGGCCCTTGAACAGGCGGAAAAACGCTGGCCGGGCGTGCCGGTCTACCTGTCGGCACAGGCACACTTGCAGGGTTACTACGGGCGCTATGGCTTTGAGGTGGTAGGTGAGGAATACCTGGAGGACGATATTCCGCACATCGGCATGCGTCGCGGCTGAAGGCAACGCACCTGTTGGAGCGGGCTTGCCCCGCGATTACCCTCGAACCTCAAGGATACCCCAGCACCTCACGAATCCGCCGCAGGTGCTGGATGATCCACTCCTTGTCGATCGCCCCCCAGTCACGAATCCGGTAATGGCCGGCGTGATTGCGCGCCCCCTCCTGCTGCTCGAACTCACAGACGATATCCAGGTCAGCCAGCGCGGCGATAGTGTCCTGAGCCGTGCGCCGGGGCATGCCGGTGGCTTCCATCAGGGCCGGCACGCTGCTGGCGGTCTGGCTGTCGATCAGCCAGGCCACGTACAGGCGGCGGTAGAAACTGGTCTTGGTCTTGCTCACATCCATTGGCAGGTCCTTGTGGCTCACCCGTTGCCGGGCAGCTCGCGATAGGTCAGGTAGACGCGCAGGTCGAACTCCAGTTGATGGTAGCCCGGCTGCATGTATTCGCAGAGCTGGTAGAAGGCCTTGTTATGCTCGGCTTCCTTCAGGTGCGCCAGCTCATGCACCACAATCATTTTCAAGAACTGTGGCGCCGCCTCCTTGAACAGCGAAGCGATGCGGATTTCCTTCTTGGCCTTGAGCTTGCCACCTTGTACCCGCGACACCGCGGTATGCAGGCCCAACGCCCGATGGGTCAGGTCCAGGCGATTGTCGAACAGCACCTTGTCCAGGTTCGGGGCGTTGCGCAGGTACTCCTGCTTCAGGCCCTGGGCATAGCTATACAGTGCCTTGTCGCTCTGCACCGCATGCCGATCCGGGTAGCGCTGGTGCAGGTAGTCGCCCAGGCGATTGCTGGCAATCAACTGGCGGACCTGGTCTTGCAGGGCAGGCGTATAGGCTTGCAGGTATTTGAGCGTGTTCATGGGCCAAACGGAGGCGAGTAAAGCCCAAGTGTACCCAACTACGGCTGTTGCCAGGCAAAAAAGCCTGGAAACTCGCCGGCATCTTCCGCCGTCATCGGATACGCCACCAGAAAGCCTTGCAGGTAGTCGCAGCCATTGGCCTGCAACCAGCGCGCCTGCTCATGGTTTTCCACACCCTCGGCGATGACGCAGATTGCGTATTGCCGGCACAGTTCGATCACACAGCGAACCATGGCCGCATCAGCTGCCGAGCCAGGCAGTTTCGCCACCAGTTGCCGGTCGAGCTTGAGGGTATCGATGGGCAGGTCGCGCAGCATGCGCAACGAGCAGTCACCCGCGCCAAAATCATCCAGGGCGATGCGCACACCCAGGTCGCGCAAGCGGTGCAGCTGTTTCAAGGCATCGTCGCTGTTGTACATCAGCGATGCCTCGGTGATTTCGACTTCAAGCTGCGCCGGTAGCAGCCCTTGCCCGGCAATCACCCGCTCCAGCTCCTCGACCAGGTTGGGCATGGCGAACTGCACCCGGCTCAGGCTGATGCTCAGCACCAGCCCGGCGTCGTAGCGCTCGCTCCAGGCACGGCGCTGTGCTGCACCTTTCTGGTAGATCCAGCTGGCCAGGCGGGTAATCAGCCGGGCTTCTTCGAGCAAGGGCAGGAACAAGCCGGGCGGTACATCCCCGACACTGGGATGACACCAGCGCAGCAGCGCTTCGAAGCCACGCAGGCGCCCATCGGCAAACGCCACCTGAGGCTGGTAGACCAGGCTGAACTCGTTGTGCTCGATCGCCCCGCGCACGCTGTCCTCCAGCATCAACCGCGAGCGCGCCCGGCCGTTCAGGTCCTGGTCGTAGTAGCGATACTGCTGGCGTCCGGACTGCTTGGCCGCATACATCGCGGCATCGGCGGCGCGCAGCAGCGCATCGAGGCTGGTGCCGCATTCGGGGTAGGTGGCAATGCCGATGCTGACCCCCAGGGTCACTTCCAGGCCATCGATTTCCTGGTAGATCGACATCCGCTCGATCAGCCGCTCGGCAAAACGCGCGGCCTGTTCAGGGTATTCGAGGGAGTCGAGCAATGCGGTGAACTCGTCGCCGCCCATGCGCGCGAGTATGGCGCAACTGCCCATGCAGTCCTTGAGCTGCTCGGCCACCCAGAACAGCACGCGGTCACCGGCCTCATGGCCGTGGGAGTCGTTGATGCGCTTGAACCCGTCCAGGTCCAGGAACAGCAAGGCCTGGGGCTTGTCCGAGCGCTCGTGGCGTACCAGTGCACTTTCCGCCGCCTGGTAGAAACCGCGGCGGTTGAGCAGGCCGGTCAACGGGTCGGTGACAGCCTGGAATTCAAGCTGCTGGTGCAGGCTACGCACCACCGACATGTCCAGCAGCGTGACCACCATCGCCGGTTGCTCCCCCGGCAACGGCGCACAGGACAACGCCACCGGTACCGGATGCCCGCCTGCCGTACGCAGGACGGCGTCATGCACACGGAAGATCTCCCGGTCCAGGTAAGCCTGGTAGAACGCCGACTCGGGCCAGGTTTGCGCGCCAGGCGATTGCACGAAGTCCAACAGTCCGGCGCCATGCAAACGTTCAACCGGCGCATCGAGCAATCTGCAGATGGCCGGGTTGGCGAAGCGGATCGTGCCGTCTTCAGCCACCACCAGAATGCCTTCGGCGGCATTGTCGAGCACCGAGGCATTGAAGGCCCGTGCGCCTTCAAGGTCGCGGCTCAGGCGCTGCAACGCGCGGCGGTTGCGTTGTTGTTCAAGCAAGGCCTGGACCTTGGGCTTGAGGATCTGCGGGTCGAACGGCTTGAACAGGTAATCCACCGCCCCACTGGCGTAGCCCTTGAGCACGGCAGCCGGGGACTGTTCGTTGGCGGTGAGGAAAATGATCGGCGTCAGCCGTGTGCGCTGGCTGCCGCGCATCAGGCGGGCGACTTCGAAACCATCCATGCCCGGCATCTGCACATCCAGCAGCACCAGGTCCACGTCGTGTTCGAGCAACGCGCTCAGGGCTTCCACCCCGGAGCTTGCGGTAATCACTTGCCAGTCCTGACGGGCCAGCAGGGCACGCATGCTGATCAGGTTTTCCGGGTAATCATCAACGACCAGGAGTACCGAGCCGCTGTCGTGGGACGTAGGTTGCGCGCAATCCATGCTGCTTCTCTTGTGGCACCGACATCGAATTTCTGGGGAAATCCGAGCCTAACTCTAGACCCGGCTGCCACAAATCTGAAGTCATCACATTGCCATCACTGGTGGAAACCGTCGCTAGCCGACTAACGGTCTGTCCCATCAGGCCAGGCACGCCTTCAGTGTGGCGCGCGGACATAAAAAAACCCGCATCCGTGCGGGTTTTTTCCAGACAAGGTCTTAGTTGACCTTGGCTGCCAGCTCGCCCTTGGCGTAACGCTGGAACATGCCTTCCAGGGAGATCGGCTTGATCTTCGAGGCGTTGCCGGCAGTGCCGAAGGCTTCGTAACGGGCGATGCACACGTCACGCATGGCCTTGACGGTTTCAGCGAAGAACTTGCGCGGGTCGAACTCGCTCGGGTTGGTCGCCATCATGCGACGCATGGCACCGGTGGACGCCAGGCGCAGGTCGGTGTCGATGTTGACCTTGCGTACGCCGTGCTTGATGCCTTCGACGATTTCTTCAACCGGAACGCCGTAGGTTTCCTTGATGTCGCCACCGTACTGGTTGATGATCGCCAGCCACTCTTGCGGCACCGAGGAGGAGCCGTGCATCACCAGGTGGGTGTTGGGGATGCGCTTGTGGATTTCCTTGATGCGGTCGATCGCCAGCACGTCGCCGGTAGGCGGCTTGGTGAACTTGTAGGCACCGTGGCTGGTACCGATGGCGATGGCCAGGGCGTCGACCTGGGTCTTCTTGACGAAGTCGGCGGCCTCTTCCGGGTCGGTCAGCATCTGGCTGTGATCCAGCACGCCTTCGGCGCCGATGCCATCTTCTTCACCCGCCATGCCGGTTTCCAGCGAGCCCAGGCAACCCAGCTCACCTTCAACCGAAACGCCGCAGGCGTGAGCCATGGCCACGGTCTGCTGGGTAACGCGAACGTTGTACTCGTAGTCGGTCGGGGTCTTGCCGTCTTCGCCCAGCGAGCCGTCCATCATCACCGAGCTGAAGCCCAGCTGGATCGAGCGCTGGCAGACGTCAGGGCTGGTGCCGTGGTCCTGGTGCATGCACACCGGGATGTGCGGGAACTCTTCGATGGCCGCCAGGATCAGGTGGCGCAGGAACGGGGCACCGGCGTATTTGCGGGCACCGGCCGAGGCCTGGACAATCACCGGAGAGTCGGTCTTGTCGGCAGCTTCCATGATGGCGCGCATCTGCTCGAGGTTGTTGACGTTGAAAGCCGGAACGCCGTAGCCGAATTCGGCGGCGTGGTCCAGCATCTGGCGCATGCTAATGAGTGCCATTGTGTATCTCTCTCCCGACAAGCGTCGTTTTTCGTGCAAGCCTGCCGCAGTGGCGGCTGCTGTTCAAGTAGTGTGGGCCGCCAACACGCGGCCCGCTCAGTCACGGCGCCTTGCAGCTCCGCCCTATCAAATCGTTGGTGGCGGCCCAGTACACCAGGCCTTCGTCACCCTTGCTGTGGAAGGCCAGCACGCCATCGCTGTACAGCGCACCTGACGCACCCGGCTCGGCCTTGAGGCGGTAGACCTGGTCACCACCCCCCAGCCGCACATCCACACGGTCCTGATTGTTGTCGACAAAACGCCAGAGCACTTCGACCTGGCTGTCACAGACCCAGCGGGTCCAGTTGTCCGATGGCGCCGGTGCCGACGCAGGCATCACACTTGCGCATCCACCGAGTACGGCCAGGGCCATCAGGGCCACAACAGCTTTCATCCAATATCCTCTAGCAGACCACAAACACACCGGTAGGTTGCCAACAGCCGATCAAGGGCAACCCTGGGCCCGGCGCTGGTGTTCGTCGTCGTATTTTTCCAGCCCGACCGGGCCGAGCCTTTTGTTGATCACCGGTACCGTTTCGGCCTGCCATTCGGACTGATAGCAGCCGCCTTTCGGCGCGCCCGGCTGATCGGCCTCAGGCTCCGGGGTGCTGGAGCAGGCGCCCAGCATCCCGACCAGGACAAACACAGGCAATCGCTTGACCATCAGGTCACTCCCTTTGCCAGGCGCTGAAAATCAGGCCTTGGCCCGTTGTTCCAGGACTTCGACCGCCGGCAGGACCTTGCCCTCGACGAATTCGAGGAACGCACCACCGCCGGTAGAAATGTAGGAGATCTGCTCGGCAACGCCATATTTGTCGATGGCCGCCAGGGTGTCGCCACCACCGGCGATGGAGAACGCGGCGCTGTCGGCGATGGCCTGGGCCAGCACCTTGGTGCCGTTGCCGAACTGGTCGAACTCGAACACACCGACCGGACCGTTCCACAGGATGGTCTTCGACGACTTCAGCAGCTCGGCGAAGTTGGCCGCGGTTTGCGGGCCGATATCCAGGATCATATCGTCGTCGGCGACATCGGCGACCAGCTTGACGGTGGCGGCGGCGCTTTCAGCGAATTCCTTGGCGACCACGACGTCCACCGGCAGCGGCACGTTGACCTTGGCAGCGATGGCCTTGGCGGTGTCGATCAGGTCGGCTTCGTACAGCGACTTGCCAACCTTGTGGCCGGCTGCAGCCAGGAAGGTGTTGGCGATACCGCCGCCGACGATCAGCAGGTCGCAGATCTGGCTGAGGCTGTTGAGCACGTCCAGCTTGGTCGACACCTTGGAGCCGGCAACGATGGCCGCCATCGGCTTGGCCGGGGCTTTCAGGGCCTTGCCCAGGGCGTCCAGTTCGGCAGCCAGCAGTGGACCCGCAGCAGCAACCTTGGCGAACTTGGCCACGCCATGGGTGGAGCCTTCGGCGCGGTGGGCAGTACCGAACGCGTCCATGACGAAGACGTCGCACAGGGCAGCGTATTTCTGCGCCAGCTCGTCGGCGTTTTTCTTCTCGCCCTTGTTGAAGCGCACGTTCTCGAACAACACAATGTCGCCGGCCTTGACGTCGACACCATCCAGGTAGTCGGCAACCAGCGGTACGTCACGGCCCAGGGCCTTGCTCAGGTAGTCGGCAACCGGCTTGAGGCTGTTCTCGGCGGAGAACTCACCTTCGGTCGGGCGTCCCAGGTGCGAGCAGACCATCACGGCCGCGCCCTTTTCCAGGGCCAGCTTGATGGTCGGCAGCGAAGCGAGGATACGCGCATCGCTGGCAACCACACCGTCCTTCACAGGGACGTTGAGGTCTTCGCGGATCAGTACGCGCTTACCTTGCAGATCGAGGTCGGTCATCTTCAACACGGTCATGAATGCAGTCCTTCAGGGCTGTTTACAAGTGGAGCGGGTTTGATTGACGACGTGCAGATAGTGATCGGCAACGTCGAGCATACGGTTGGCAAAACCCCATTCGTTGTCGAACCAGGCCAAAAGGTTGACCAGCCGGGGGCCGGAAACGCGGGTCTGGCTGGCATCGACGATGGCCGAATGCGGGTCATGGTTGAAATCACAGCTGGCGTGCGGCAGCTCGGTATAGGCCAGCAGCCCCTTGAGCGGTCCGCTCAGGGCCGCGTCACGCAACACCTGGTTGACCTCGGCCGCCGTGGTGTCACGGGCGGTCTGCAGGGTGATGTCCAGGCACGATACGTTCACCGTCGGCACGCGTACCGCTTTGGCCTGGATTCGCCCGGCAAGTTCCGGCAACAGGCGTTCGATACCACGGGCAAGCCCGGTGGACACCGGAATCACCGACTGGAACGCCGAACGGGTACGGCGCAGGTCTTCGTGGTGATAGGCGTCGATGACCGGTTGATCGTTCATCGCCGAGTGGATCGTGGTGATCGACACGTACTCCAGGCCGAACGCCTGGTCCAGCACCCGCAGCAACGGCACGCCGCAGTTGGTGGTGCAAGAAGCGTTGGAAACCAGGTGCTCGCTACCGTCCAGGCAGTCCTGGTTGATGCCGTAGACCACCGTCGCATCGACGTCCGCCTCACTGGCCATGGGCTGGGAAAACAGCACACGGGGTGCGCCGGCTTCGAGAAAGCGCTGGCCATCGGCACGGGTGTGGTAGGCGCCGGAGCATTCGAGTACCAGGTCGACATCGAGTGCCGCCCAGTCGATCCCTTCCGGGGTGGCACTGCGCAGTACCTTCACGCAGTCGCCGTTGATATGCAGACAGTCGCCATCGACCTTCACCTCACCGGGAAAACGCCCGTGGGTGGAGTCGAAGCGTGTCAGGTATTCGATACTGGCCTGATCGGCCAGGTCGTTCAGTGCGACGATCTCGAAACCCGCTTTCGCCCCCCGTTCAAAGAGTGCGCGCAAGACGCAACGACCGATACGGCCGTAGCCGTTGAGTGCAACTTTGTAAGGACGCGGTTGGGGCATGGGATGCTCACGGAACAGAATCGTTATCTGCGACCTGTGGGAACCGGGTCGCCGCCATCGCAGGCTACGCCAGCTCCCACAGGGATCACCACCAGACCCTGTGGGAGCTGGCACAGCCCCCACAGGACAGCAGGATCAGTCTTCCAGCAGCTCTTCAGCAGTACCCAGGATGTTGTCCAGGGTGAAGCCGAATGCCTCGAACAAGGCAGCCGCCGGGGCCGACTCGCCGTAGGTGGTCATGCCGATGACACGACCTTCGAGGCCGACGTACTTGTACCAGAAGTCGGCATGGGCCGCTTCGATGGCGATACGCGCGCCGACTTCCAGTGGCAGTACCGACTGCTTGTAGCCAGCGTCCTGGGCATCGAACACGCTGGTCGACGGCATGGACACCACGCGCACCTTGCGGCCCTGCTCGGTCAGCTTGTCGAACGCCTGGACAGCCAGGCCCACTTCCGAACCGGTGGCGATCAGGATCAGCTCAGGCTCGCCTGCGCAATCCTTGAGCACATAGCCGCCGCGGCTGATGTTGGCGATCTGGCCGGCATCGCGATCCTGGTGCTGCAGGTTCTGGCGCGAGAAGATCAGCGCCGACGGGCCGTCCTTGCGCTCCAGTGCGCACTTCCACGATACCGCCGACTCGACGGCATCGGCCGGACGCCAGGTGTCCAGGTTCGGCGTGCTGCGCAGGGCAGTCAGCTGCTCGATCGGCTGGTGGGTCGGGCCGTCTTCGCCCAGACCGATGGAGTCGTGGGTGTAGACGTGGATGACGCGCTGCTTCATCAGTGCCGACATGCGCACGGCGTTGCGAGCGTATTCCATGAACATCAGGAAGGTCGCGCCGTAAGGCACCAGACCACCGTGCAGGGCCACGCCGTTCATGATCGCGGTCATGCCGAACTCGCGCACGCCGTAGTACATGTAGTTGCCGCTGGCGTCTTCAGCGCTGACACCTTTGCAACCTTTCCACAGGGTCAGGTTGGAGCCGGCGAGGTCGGCCGAACCGCCGAGGAATTCCGGCAGCAGCGGGCCGAAGGCGTTGAGGGTGTTCTGGCTGGCTTTACGGCTGGCGATGGTTTCGCCCTTGGCCGCGACTTCCGCGATGTAGGCATCGGCCTTGGCGGAGAAGTCAGCTGGCAGCTCGCCGCTCAGGCGACGCTTGAGCTCGCTGGCCAGTTCCGGGAAGGCGGCGGCGTAGGCAGCGAAACGCTGGTCCCACTCGGCTTCGACGGCCTTGCCGGCTTCCTTGGCGTCCCACTCGGCATAGATGTCGGCCGGGACTTCGAACGGACCGTGGTTCCAGTTCAGTTCCTTGCGCGCCAGGGCGATTTCGTCGTTGCCCAGTGGAGCACCGTGGCAATCTTCCTTGCCCTGCTTGTTCGGCGAACCGAAACCGATGATGGTCTTGCAGCAGATCAGGGTCGGACGGTCGCTCTTGCGTGCAGTCTCGATGGCGGTGCGGATCTCGTCGGCGTCATGGCCGTTGACGTTGCGGATCACCAGCCAGTTGTAGGACTCGAAACGCTTCGGCGTATCGTCGGTGAACCAGCCTTCGACCTCACCGTCGATGGAGATGCCGTTGTCGTCGTAGAAGGCGACCAGCTTGTTCAGGCCCAGGGTGCCGGCCAGGGAGGCGACTTCGTGGGAAATGCCTTCCATCATGCAACCATCGCCCAGGAACACATAGGTGTTGTGGTCGACGATGTTGTGGCCTTCACGGTTGAACTGGGCGGCCAGCACTTTCTCCGCCAGGGCAAAGCCCACGGCGTTGGCCAGGCCCTGGCCCAGGGGACCGGTGGTGGTCTCGACGCCCGGGGTGTAGCCGAACTCGGGGTGACCCGGGGTGCGGCTGTGCAGCTGGCGGAAGGCCTTCAGGTCATCGATGGTCACATCGTAGCCGGTCAGGTGCAGCAGCGAGTAGATCAGCATCGAGCCATGACCGTTGGACAGCACGAAGCGGTCGCGGTCAGCGAAATTCGGGTTGCTCGGACTATGTTTCAAATAGTCGCGCCACAGAACTTCGGCTATATCCGCCATGCCCATCGGGGCACCTGGATGCCCACTGTTGGCCTTCTGCACGGCATCCATGCTGAGTGCTCGAATGGCGTTGGCACGTTCACGACGGCTCGGCATCGCTTATCTCCTGGGGGGGTTGAATAAATTACGAAACGAAAAAAGGCGGCTATTTTCGCCCAGGCACATGCCCGGGGGCAATGACGGATGGTCGACGCGACATGATTTTCCCGCGAATGGGGCCAGAATCAGACGATAGCCCGGCCAAACAGCAGAATCGGTCGACTCTTCAGCGATGCTCCACTCCGCTCATCGACCAATATCAAAACTTTTTGATATTGGTCTTGCGACACAGGACCACCCTGACTAGACTGCCGACCCATGAATCAACGCACGCCCTCGATCCGCCCCGAGCAAAGCGACGACCTGGCTGCCCTGTGCAAGGCCAGTGGCGATCCGCTGCGCCTGAAGGTATTGCGGGCGCTGGCCAGCGATTCGTTCGGCGTGCTGGAGCTGGCGCAGATATTCGCCACCGGCCAGTCGGGCATGAGCCACCACCTCAAGGTGCTGGCCCAGGCCGACCTGGTGGCCACCCGCCGGGAAGGAAACGCGATTTTTTATCGCCGCGCCCTGCCCGATGCCCTGCGCCTGGGCGGAAAGTTGCACGCGGCGTTGCTTGAAGAGGTCGATGAGCTGACCCTGCCCGACGACGTCCAGGCGAGGATCGGCCAGGTCCAGCAACGACGCGCCGCCACCAGCCAGGATTTTTTCCAGCGCGTGGAAGAGAAGTTTCGCGCCCAGCAGGACCTGATTGCCGGCCTGCCCCAGTACCGCGAAAGCTTGCTGGCACTGCTCGACAAGCTCAACTTCGAGCCTGGCGCCGGCGCCCTTGAAGTGGGGCCGGGCGATGGCGAATTCCTTCCGGAACTGGCCCGGCGATTCTCCCGGGTCACTGCCCTGGACAACAGCCCGACCATGCTCGAGCTGGCCCGCCAGGTCTGTGAACGAGAAGGCCTGGCCAACGTCAACCTGCAGTTGGCCGACGCACTCCGGGTAACGGATGTGAGCGCCGACTGCGTTGTGCTGAACATGGTCCTGCACCACTTCAGTGCTCCGGCCGACGCCTTGCGGCAACTGGCCGACCACGTGAAACCAGGCGGCAGCCTGTTGGTAACAGAGTTGTGCAGCCACGACCAGAGCTGGGCCAGGGAGGCTTGCGGCGATATCTGGCTGGGCTTTGAACAGGATGATCTGTCCCGTTGGGCCAGCGCTGCGGGACTGGCGCCCGGGGACAGCCTTTATGTGGGCTTACGTAATGGTTTCCAGATCCAGGTCCGCCACTTTCAGCGGCCGGCTGGCGACACTCACCATCGGTAAATTTTAGGAACCCGTCGAGATGAGCGAATACTCCCTTTTCACTTCCGAGTCCGTATCTGAAGGGCATCCGGACAAAATCGCCGACCAGATTTCGGATGCGGTGCTGGACGCAATCATCGCCGAGGACAAGTATGCACGCGTTGCCTGCGAAACCCTGGTGAAAACCGGCGTGGCGATCATTGCTGGCGAAGTCACCACCTCGGCCTGGGTCGACCTGGAAGAAATCGTTCGTAAAGTCATCGTCGACATCGGCTACAACAGCTCCGACGTAGGCTTCGACGGCGCCACTTGCGCGGTGATGAACATCATCGGCAAGCAGTCGGTGGACATCGCCCAGGGCGTTGACCGCAGCAAGCCTGAAGACCAGGGTGCCGGCGACCAGGGCCTGATGTTCGGCTACGCCAGCAATGAAACCGACGTTCTGATGCCTGCCCCGATCTGCTTCTCGCACCGTCTGGTCGAGCGCCAGGCCGAAGCGCGCAAGTCCGGCCTGCTGCCGTGGCTGCGTCCGGACGCCAAGTCCCAGGTCACCTGCCGTTATGAAAATGGCAAGGTTGTCGGTATCGACGCCGTGGTCCTGTCGACCCAGCACAACCCTGAAGTCTCGCAAAAGGACCTTCAGGAAGCGGTCATGGAGCTGATCGTCAAGCACACCCTGCCTGCCGAACTGCTGCACAAGGACACCCAGTTCCACATCAACCCGACCGGCCAGTTCATCATTGGTGGCCCGGTGGGCGACTGCGGCCTGACCGGCCGCAAGATCATCGTCGACAGCTATGGCGGCATGGCCCGTCACGGCGGTGGCGCGTTCTCCGGCAAGGACCCGTCCAAGGTCGACCGTTCCGCGGCCTACGCCGGTCGCTACGTGGCCAAGAACATCGTTGCCGCGGGCTTGGCCGAGCGCTGCGAGATCCAGGTTTCCTACGCCATCGGCGTGGCACAGCCTACCTCCATCTCGCTGAACACCTTCGGCACCGGCAAGATCTCCGACGCCAAGATCGTCAAGCTGGTGCGTGAGTGCTTCGACCTGCGTCCGTACGCGATCACCACCATGCTCGACCTGCTGCACCCGATGTACCAGGAAACCGCTGCCTACGGTCACTTCGGCCGTATCCCTGCACAGAAGACCGTCGGTGATGACACCTTCACCACCTTCACCTGGGAACGTACCGACCGCGTTGACGCCCTGCGCGCTGCTGCCGGACTGTAAGCTGAAGCGACAAGCCTGAAGCTGCAAGCACAAGCCCCTGTCGAGTGATCGGCAGGGGCTTTTTTGTGGCTGGCGACATATGGACTGACAACTTTGCCCGGCAGTTTTTCCCGGCTTTTTCTAGGCTGGGGATTCTTCATTGCCGAGCAAGGATGCTGGCCATGCCATACCGACTGTTCACCTTCCTGCTGTTCATCTTCAGCACCGGCCAGGCGCTGGCCAACACCTGCCCGCCGTGGTCGCCAACGGTTGCCCGGCAGGAGATCCAGCACCTGCAGGACACCCTCGCCGACTGGGATGATCGTTACCACCGCCAGGGCGTGTCCGCTGTGGCTGACGAGCTCTATGACCAGAGCCGCAGCCGCCTTGCATATTGGCGCGCCTGCTTTGCAGATATCCCGACCGGCGCCGACAACCCACTGAAAACCGCTGGCGGCCCCGTTGCTCATCCAATCGCCCATACCGGCCTGGTCAAGCTGGCGGACGAGCAGGCGGTGCAAGCCTGGATGCACGGCAAGGACGATCTGTGGATTCAACCCAAGATCGATGGCGTCGCGGTCACCCTGGTGTACAAGGCGGGTGAACTGGTCGCCCTGACCAGCCGCGGGGATGGTCGCAGCGGGCATGACTGGAGCCGTCATATTCCCGCCCTGGTCGCCATCAGGCGGCAGTTGCCCCGCCCTGTGGACCTGGTGCTCCAGGGCGAGCTGTACTGGCGACTTGAGGCCCATGTGCAGGCTGATGCCGGCAGCCGCAATGCCCGTGGCAACGTCGCCGGCTTGCTTGCACGCAAGCAGCTCGACGCCCGGCAAGGGGCCTCGATCGGCTTGTTCGTCTGGGCCTGGCCGCAGGGGCCGGCAAGTCAGCAGGAGCGCCTGGCCGGTCTGAGCGCGCTGGGTTTTCCCGAGACCGAACGCTACAGCGAAGCAGTCACCAGCTTCGCCGAGGTGAGCCGGTGGCGACAGCACTGGTATCGCACGCCCCTGCCCTTCGCCAGCGACGGCGTGGTGCTGCGCCAGGGCCTGCGTCCGGACGGCAGCCGCTGGCAGGCCCGCGCGCCCTACTGGATCGCGGCCTGGAAGTACCCCTTTGCCCAGGCCCTGGCCGAGGTCCGTGACGTGCAGTTCAACATCGGCCGGACCGGGCGCATCACACCTGTGCTACGGATCGAGCCGGTGCAACTCGATGACCGCCTGATCCGCCAGGTCAGCGTCGGCTCGTTCCAGCGCTGGCAGCAACTGGATATCCGCCCCGGCGACCAGATCGCCCTGAGCCTGGCCGGCCTGACTATTCCGCGCCTGGACGACGTCGTGCACCGGCGCATACAACGCCCGGACCTGGACGTCCCGGACCCTGCCCGCCATCACCCGCTCAGTTGCTGGCAAGCCAGCGACGGATGCCGTGATCAGTTCCTCGCACGCCTTGACTGGCTGGGTGGCAAGCAGGGCCTGGCGCTGCCCGGAGTCGGCCCCGGCATCTGGGCCAGGCTGGTCGACAACGGCCTGGTCACCCGCCTGACCGACTGGTTGTACTTGCAGGACCAGGACCTGCAAACCCTTCCCGGATTCGCCGAAAGCCGCCGCCAGCAACTGCTGCAGGCCTTCGAACAGGCCCGGGCCCAACCCTTTTCCCGCTGGCTGCGGGGGCTGGGTGTTCCGGCCCCGGGCGCCCTGGAACTCAAGGGCAACTGGGCAGAGCTGGCCCGGCGCGACGACCAGGGGTGGCTGGCAGAGCCCGGTGTCGGGCGCGGCCGTGCGGCACAGTTACAGGCTTTTTTTCGCTCACCGGATGTCCTGATGCTTGCCGGGCAATTGCGCGAACATGCAATCGAGGGTTTCTAAATCTTCCGGTTCAAGGCAGCATCATGGGTTCTGCTGTCCAGCCCCAAACGGAGCCCCTATGAAACTACTGTCACCTCTCGCCCTGTTCACCGCCTGCGCGCTGCTCGCATCGCCGCTGCTGGCCGCTGAAGAACAGCCAGGGTTGACCGGTTGCGCAGCCAAGCGACAGGCCATCAGCGAACAGATCGAACAAGCGCGCGCCCAGGGCAACAGTGACCAGCAAGCCGGCCTGGAAAAAGCCCTGAGCGAAGTGACCGAGCATTGCACCGATGCCGGCCTGCGCAAGGAGCGCGAGCAGAAAGTGCTCGACGCCCGCCACGAAGTGACCCAGCGCACCAAGGACCTGGACAAGGCCATGAAAAAAGGTGACGCCGAGAAGATCAACAAGCGCAAGGACAAGCTGGCCGAGTCCAAGAAGGAACTGCAACAGGCACTCGATGAGCTGGAAAAGTAACCTGTAGGAGCGGGCTTGTCCCGCGATTGCGGCTTGCCAGTAATATCGTATCGCGGGACAAGTCGCACCGCCGCTCCTACAGGGGGCAGGTTGTCGATTCAGTGATTACGGAACTCGGTATGGCAGGCCTTGCACGCCGCCTCGACCTTGTCGGTCGGGGCCTGCAGCGCTACTGCCTTCAACGGCTGGGTACGGGTGACGGCGACCAGTTCGCCCGTCGCCACTTCAAGCTGGCGGGCCAGGTCCTGGAAGCGCGCCTGCTTTTCCCAGACCTCGGCACGGGCGCTGGTTTGGTCGTCTTCGCGAACCTGTGGAAAATGCTTCCACGGCTCATGGGACAGGGCGTCGAGCTTGACTGCGCCATCGGCGAACTTCTGCCCGTCGAAGGCCAGGCGTCCACGCAGCATGCCACCCAGGTCTTCGCTGGTCTTGAGCATCTGCTTGAAGATCGTCTTGCGCTGGCCCAATGGCGAGTTGGGATCGACGCCGCCACAGGCGGTGAGCGTCAGGCAGGCCAGCAGTGCAACAGTAAATCGCTTGAGCATGATGATCTCGGCTCACGGAAAAAAGGCGGCCAGTATCCTCGCCCTGCCAGCAAAGACCAATACCCTTATTAAAACTACGGCTTGTTCCCCGGAACAAACCGGCAAGGAAAAC
Source organism: Pseudomonas sp. BGr12 (assembly GCF_030272895.1). Taxonomy (GTDB): domain Bacteria; phylum Pseudomonadota; class Gammaproteobacteria; order Pseudomonadales; family Pseudomonadaceae; genus Pseudomonas. Next base: position 22,870 of record NZ_JALRNF010000035.1, read on the forward strand.
CTGTTTATGAAACATCCCCTGCGCCACCTGGCATGGACCCTCCCGGTACTGGCGCTGCTCGCCGGTTGCAACGGCGGCGCTCCGGAAAAGCCCAAGCCGCACGCCGTCGCCACCTATGTCAGCAGCACCTGGAAAGACCTGCCAGACGTCAGCGACAGCGACCTGCTGGCCGGCTTCGAGGCCTGGCGAAGTGCCTGCGAGCGCCTCAAGCGCGATGCCATCTGGGCCACGACCTGCGCCGCCGCTACCGCTGTCCCTGCCGACGCTGCACAAGTGCGCAGCTTCCTCCAGGCTCAACTGGAGGTCTACAGCATGCGCTCGGGCAACAACAGCGCCAACGGCCTGATCACCGGCTATTACGAACCGGTCTACCCGGGCAGCCTGAGCCAGACCGAGTCGGCCCATGTGCCTGTCTATGGTGTACCCGACGACATGATCGTGGTGGCCCTGGACAGCGTTTACCCCGAGCTCAAGGGCAAGCGCCTGCGCGGTCGCCTTGAAGGCCGGACCCTCAAGCCCTACGACACCGCCGAAGTCATCAACCAGAAAGGCGTTCCGGCACCGGTGCTGGCCTGGCTCACCGACCCGATGGACCTGCAGTTCCTGCAGATCCAGGGCTCCGGACGCATCCAGCTCGACGGCGGCCGTCAGCTGCGCATCGGCTATGCCGACCAGAACGGCCACCCTTACCGCCCCATCGGGCGCTGGCTGGTCGAGCAGGGCCAGTTGAAGAAAGAAGAGGTGACCATGGGCAGCATTCACAGCTGGGCCCAGGCCAACCCGGCACGGGTCCCGGAACTGCTGGCAAGTAACCCCAGCTACGTGTTCTTCAGTACCCGCCCGGACAGCAACGAAGGCCCGCGCGGTTCGCTCAACGTGCCGCTGACCGCCGGCTACAGCGTGGCCATCGACCGCAAGGTGATACCGCTGGGCAGCCTGCTCTGGCTCTCCACCACCCGCCCCGACGGCGCGCCGGTGGTTCGCCCGGTTGCCGCCCAGGACACCGGCGGCGCCATCACCGGCGAAGTACGCGCCGACCTGTTCTGGGGTACTGGCAGTGAAGCCGGCAAACTGGCGGGCGACATGAAGCAACAGGGCCAGATCTGGTTGCTGTGGCCCAAGGGCGCAGCCTTGCCGGCCGTGCCCCAGGTGCCTTGAGCATCGCTCAGAGCGAAACGAAGAAGAACGAGGCGATCAGGCCCAGGCCGACGAACCAGACCAGCGAACGCAGGGCTGCCCAGTCGGCCAGGTAGCAGATGATGTAGAGCAGGCGGCTGGTGATGAAAAGCACCGCCAGTACGTCCTGGGTCACCTGCTCGGCATTGCCGACGATGTCGGCGATGATTACCGCTGCGGCGAACGCCGGGAACGCTTCGAAGCTGTTCAACTGGGCCGCATGGGCACGACGCGGGAAGCCTTCGAGGGTGTCGAGGAAGGCTCGTGGGTCGTGATTGTCGCGCAGCCTGAAGCGCCCGCTGCCCAGCTTGGCGGTCAGGGTACACAGGAATGGCAGAAGCAACGCGATCAATACACACCAGAAGGCGACGGTCATGGCTAGGTCCTTGTCGTTTGGAAGCTCAGAGTTTCATGATCAGCATGCCGATCAGCACCAGGGCACAAGCTAAGAGCCTGGGCCCGCCAAAAGGTTCTTTGAGGTAGCGCATGCCGAACAGCACCACCAGTATCACGCTGACTTCCCGCAGCGCCGCCGCCTCGGCCACCGAGCCCAGCTGCATGGCCCAGAGCACCAGTGCATAACTGAACAGCACGCAGAAACCTACCGCCAGCCCCAGGCGCCACTGCAAGCGCCAGAACAACACGAAGGGCGCACGCCGGGCGACGCCGGCCAGCAGCGGAAAGGGCCAGGCGCTGAGCAGCGTCAACCAGACAAGATAGTCCAGGGGTTGCGACCAGAGCCGAATGGCCTGGCCGTCGAACCAGGTGTAACAGCCGATGCACAGGCCGATCAGGGCCACCACCGGCAGCATCGACCAGGGCAGCCGGTCGCCACCTCCGCCCTGCCAGAGCAGACAGGCCATGCCACAGGGAATCAGCAGAATGCCGATGATCTGCTGGCTGCTCAACGTTTCGCCGGCGAAGGTCAGGGTCAAGGCCAGCACCACCAGCGGTGAAAGGCCGCGCATCAAGGGGTAGACCAGACCCAGGTCACCCACCCGATAGGCCTGGATCAACAAGAACCGGTACAACTGCTCGAACAGCGCCGAGGCCAGCAGCCAGGGCCACACCTGCGCAGGCGGGAACTGCACGAAACCGACCATCGCCACCGCGAACACCAGCGCCACCAGGTCCATGCTGGCAATCACCAGCAGGCGCTCGCCGCTGAATTTGATCATGGTATTCCAGGTCGCGTGCAGCAGGGCGGCAACCAGAACGAGAGAAGTGGCTAACACGCGAAGGTCCTTGGCAGTGCAGTTCAAGTCATCTGTGACTGGCCGCTATCTAAGCACATTCGAGTGCCCTGGAAACGAAATCCACACAACGTGGTCAACGCATGCAGCCAAAAACTGTGCCCCCAGGCCATCGGCAGGTCATCAAAGCCCTGCCCGATGGAATCGGGCGCCCAATCGCCCCCCCCCCCCTACAGGACCTGGAATGCTTGAGCTTGTTGCTGCGTTTATCTGTCTGACGACACTCCTTACTTACCTGAACTACCGCTTCATCGGCCTGCCGCCCACCATCGGCGTCATGGTCACCGCACTGCTGTTCTCCCTGTTGCTGCAAGGCCTGAGCGTCATCGGCTATCCGGGACTGGAAGAGCGCGTGCAAGGCCTGATGGGCCAGATCGACTTCAATGACCTGCTGATGCACTGGATGCTGTCGTTCCTGCTGTTCGCCGGCGCCCTGCACGTCAACCTCGCCGACCTGCGCAGCTACCGCTGGCCGATCGGCCTGCTGGCTACCGTCGGCGTACTGATCGCCACCGTGGTGATCGGTTTTCTCGCGCACTGGATCTTCGCCCTGTTCGGCTGGCACGTCAGCCTGCTCTACTGCCTGCTGTTCGGCGCCCTGATCTCGCCGACCGACCCGATTGCAGTTCTCGGCGCCCTGCGCACCGCCAATGCCTCCAAGCCACTGAAAACCACCATCGTCGGCGAGTCGCTGTTCAATGACGGCACGGCGGTAGTGGTGTTCACCGTGCTGCTGGGCATCGCCCAGCTGGGCGAGACGCCGAGCCTGGGCGAAACCGCGATCCTGTTCGCCCGCGAAGCCATTGGCGGCGCGCTGTTCGGTGGCCTGATCGGCTACATCACCTACCGCATGATCAAAAGCATCGAGCAGTACCAGGTCGAGGTCATGCTGACCCTGGCCCTGGTCATCGGCGGTTCGGCCATGGCCTACGAGCTGCATGTGTCGGCACCGATCGCCATGGTGGTGGCGGGCCTGATCATCGGCAATATGGGCCGTAACCTGGCGATGAACGAAATGACCCGGCGCTACCTGGACGGCTTCTGGGAACTGATCGACGACATGCTCAACGCCCTGCTGTTCGCCCTGATCGGTCTTGAGCTGTTGCTGCTGCCATTCTCCTGGATGCACCTGGCGGCGGCCGGCCTGCTGGCCGTGGCGATCCTGCTGTCGCGGCTGCTGACCGTGGCCCCGGCCATCGTCCTGCTGCGCCGCTGGCGCACGGTGCCGCGCGGGACCGTGCGGGTCCTGACCTGGGGTGGCTTGCGTGGCGGGGTGTCGGTGGCACTGGCGCTGTCGCTGCCGACCGGCACCGAACGCGACCTGCTGCTGAGCATCACCTACATCGTGGTGCTGTCGTCGATCCTGTTGCAGGGGTTGACGATCGGGCGGGTGGTTCGCGGAGTAACCGAACAACCTTGAGGGCCCTGTCGCGGGGCAAGCCCGCTCCCACAACACGGTGGGAGCGGGCTTGCCCCGCGATGCTGTTACTCCACCGGCGTATCGAACTGATCCTTGATGTACTTGATCTCGGTGCGCCCGTGCGCTGCCGGCAAGCCATCCTCACCCAGGTTGACGAAGACCATGCGGTCGACGGTCAGGATGCTCTTGCGGGTGATCTTGTTGCGCACTTCGCACTTGAGGGTGATGGAGGTGCGGCCGAACTCGGTGGCGGTGATGCCCAGCTCGATGATGTCGCCCTGGCGCGAGGCGCTGACGAAGTTGATCTCCGAGATGTACTTGGTGACCACACGCTGGTTGCCCAGCTGGACGATCGCGTAGATCGCCGCCTCCTCGTCGATCCAGCGCAGCAGGCTGCCGCCGAACAGGGTGCCGTTGGGGTTGAGGTCTTCGGGCTTGACCCATTTGCGGGTGTGGAAATTCATGTCTACTCCTGACCATCTTGCCAATCGATGCCAGTAATGATGGCAGAGCCCGCCCCGCCCCTCCATTGAACATCGACTATGGTCTCGATTAATCGACAGAAAACCTTGGGCAGTGGCGCGCACGCGGCTATAATCGCCCTCGCTTCAAAAACGGTCATCTGCACTTGATACCGTTCCCGCCACCTGTCCGAGGGGCGCTGCAGCAGGTTCAACCTGTCAGGCTCGGATGGGGCGTTGTCTGGCCAGGCCTGCCTGCCGACACTAAACGCACAACGGCGCCCATTCGCACACTACGAATGGAGGCTCTTCATGAGCGCTGCAAACACGCCTGCTGGTTTTACCGATTACAAAGTCGCCGACATTTCCCTGGCCGCCTGGGGCCGTCGCGAAACCATCATCGCCGAATCGGAAATGCCTGCACTGATGGGCCTGCGCCGCAAGTACCTGCAAGAGCAACCGCTCAAGGGTGCCAAGATCCTCGGCTGCATCCACATGACCATTCAGACTGCCGTGCTGATCGAAACCCTGGTTGCCCTGGGTGCCGAAGTACGCTGGTCGTCCTGCAACATTTTCTCGACCCAGGACCAGGCCGCCGCCTCCATCGCCGCTGCCGGCATCCCGGTCTTCGCCTGGAAAGGCGAGACTGAAGAAGAGTACGAGTGGTGCCTGGAGCAGACCATCCTCAAGGATGGCCAGCCATGGGACGCCAACATGATCCTCGACGACGGCGGCGACCTGACCGAGCTGCTGCACAAGAAGTACCCGGCCGTCCTCGACCGCGTCCACGGCGTTACCGAAGAAACCACCACCGGCGTTCACCGCCTGTTGGACATGCTGGCCAAGGGCGAGCTGAAGATCCCGGCGATCAACGTCAACGACTCGGTCACCAAGAGCAAGAACGACAACAAGTACGGCTGCCGTCACAGCCTGAACGATGCCATCAAGCGCGGTACCGACCACCTGCTGTCCGGCAAGCAGGCGCTGGTAATCGGCTACGGTGACGTGGGCAAGGGTTCGGCCCAGTCGCTGCGTCAGGAAGGCATGATCGTCAAGGTTTCCGAAGTCGACCCGATCTGCGCCATGCAGGCCTGCATGGACGGCTTCGAGCTGGTTTCGCCGTTCATCGACGGTATCAACAACGGTACCGAAGCGAGCATCGACAAGGCCCTGCTGGGCAAGATCGACCTGATCGTGACCACCACCGGTAACGTCAACGTCTGCGATGCCAACATGCTCAAGGCCCTGAAGAAGCGCGCCGTGGTCTGCAACATCGGCCACTTCGACAACGAAATCGACACTGCTTTCATGCGCAAGAACTGGGCATGGGAAGAAGTGAAGCCACAGGTACACAAGATCCACCGTACCGGTGCCGGCGCGTTCGACCCACAGAACGACGACTACCTGATCCTGCTGGCCGAAGGCCGCCTGGTGAACCTGGGCAACGCCACCGGCCACCCAAGCCGCATCATGGACGGTTCGTTCGCCAACCAGGTGCTGGCGCAGATCTTCCTGTTCGGCCAGAAGTACGCCGACCTGCCAGCCGCTCAGAAAGCCGAGCGCCTGACCGTTGAAGTACTGCCGAAGAAACTCGACGAAGAAGTGGCCCTGGAAATGGTCCGCGGCTTCGGCGGCGTGGTGACCCAACTGACGCCTCAACAGGCCGAGTACATCGGCGTGACCGTCGAAGGGCCATTCAAGCCACACGCCTACCGCTACTGATGGGCCAAAGCCGGTGTCGCTGCAAAGCGTCACCGGCTTTTTTCTGTAAGCCAGCCTTGCCGCTGGCCTGCTCGATCGGTTTACCAGGATTTCGCCATGTCTCAGGAACGCCGTTACAGCTTCGAGTTCTTCCCGACCAAGACCGATGCTGGACATGAAAAACTGATTGCCACTGCCCGCCAGCTGGCTACCTACAACCCGGATTTCTTCTCCTGCACCTACGGTGCCGGTGGCTCGACCCGCGACCGCACGCTGAACACCGTGCTGCAGCTGGAGAGTGAAGTGAAGATCCCTGCCGCTCCGCACCTGTCGTGTGTCGGTGACAGCAAGGACGACCTGCGCACCCTGCTGACCCAGTACAAGGCAGCCGGCATCCAGCGCATCGTCGCCCTGCGCGGCGACCTGCCGTCGGGCATGGGCATGGCCAGCGGCGAGCTGCGCTACGCCAACGAACTGGTCGAGTTCATCCGCCAGGAAAGCGGTGATCACTTCCACATCGAAATCGCTGCCTACCCGGAGATGCACCCCCAGGCGCGCAATTTCGAAGATGACCTGAAGAACTTCGTGCGCAAGGCCAATGCCGGTGCCAACAGCGCCATCACCCAGTACTTCTTCAACGCCGACAGCTACTTCTACTTCGTCGAGCGCGTGCAGCAGCTGGGCGTGGACATGCCGGTGGTGCCGGGGATCATGCCGATCACCAACTACAGCAAGCTGGCGCGCTTCTCCGACGCCTGCGGCGCCGAGATCCCTCGCTGGATCCGCAAGCAGTTGGAAGCCTACGGCGACGATACCCAGAGCATCCAGGCCTTCGGCGAAGAGGTCATCACCCGCATGTGCGAACAGCTGCTGCAAGGCGGCGCGCCAGGGTTGCACTTCTACACCCTGAACCAGGCTGACCCGAGCCTGGCGATCTGGAACAACCTCAAGTTGCCCCGCTGATCGTTTTATTACACCGCTAGTAACAATTGCTGCAGAATGTTGTAAAGGTCTTGGCTTAGGCTAAGGCCTTTCTGCACTCTTGAACTGACGGATTTTCCTGCTTCCATGCCTCAAGGCCATAGCTCCGCCCGCCCGCAACTCGTTTACCTGGTCTTCGGGCCCGACACCTATCACCAGGAAGCACAGTTCAGCATCGTCAGCGCCCTTGCCCAGCTGCGCAAGACGCCAGGCGAATCCCTGGACATCCAGGTCTACAGCGATAACCCCGAGCCCTACCGGCACCTTCCGGTCACCGTCCACCCGCTCGATGCCGCCACCCGCGAAGCCTGGAACCAGCCCCACGGCTACCATTTCCGCAGCAAGCATGTGGTCCTGCGCCAGGTACTGGCCAAGGCACCGATGGCGGTACTCATCGACACCGACACCTTCTTCCACCAGTCCCCCCTGGAACTGTTCCGCCGGGTCGCGCCGGGCACGCTGCTATGCAATGCCATCGGCGCCACATTTGGCGCCGACAAGCAGTGCCCGCTGTTCCAGTCCCTCGCCCCCCTGCTTGAAGCCCGCGGCCTGGCCGACCGGCAGATGCCCCTGCTCAATTCCGGGGTGATCGGCCTGATGCAGGAAGATGCGGCGCTGCTCGATCAGTCCATTGCCCTGATGGACGAGTACTACCCTCATGCCAGGGGCGCCTACACCCTGGAGGAGTTCTGCCTGGGCGTGGCCGCCTACCGGCGCATGCACGTCAACCAGTGCACCGACCTGATCCACCACTACTGGAGCCGCAAGCAGCTGTTCCGGGCCAAGGTCCAGGCCTGGCTGGCCAAGCACCAGCACGCACCGTTGAGCGGCCAGGCACTGGAAGACGTGGTCCGGGTCAACGCCCAGTTGCCCAAGCCACCCGCCCTGCAGCGCCTGGGCTACAAGGCACTGAGCCTGACCCTGCCTGCCGAGCAGCGCCAATTCCTGCGCGAGCTGATGTACGGCTGCTACAACTACCCCAACGAGTTCGACCGCGCCTGCGCCTCGGCCTGGTGGGACAAGGCACTGGACAACGCCAACGCCCGGCATTCGCGCCCGTTGTGCAACGACAAGCTCAAGCAATGGTTCGAGCGACCCGGCATGCGCCTGAGCCTGGGCCGCAAGCACCGCCTGGTACGCGATTCGCTGTTAAAGCGATCACAACGCTGAATACCTGGCCAGAGCAATGCGCACGTCTACTAGCCATAGCCGTGCGCACGACGTAATCTCCAGCCATGCCCGACTTCACCCGCCTGATCACCGCGCTGTTCCTCACTTGCCTGAGCGCCCTGGCCCATGGCGAGAAGCTGCGTATCGTCACCGAACCCTGGGCCCCCTACGTGTACCTGGAAGACGGTCAGGCCAAGGGCATCGACTACGAGGTCACCGCCGAAGTCTTCAAACGCCTGGGTGTCGAGGTCGAATGGCAGTTCCTGCCCTGGAAGCGTTGCCTGGCCATGGTCGAACAGGGCCTGGCAGATGGTGTCCTGGATATCTTCCAGACCGAACAGCGCGACAGCCAGCTCTACTATCCCAGCGAACCGCTGTCGGTCGTCGAGTTCGTGCTGTTCTACGCAAATGCCAGGCCCCATGCGGCAAACAACCTGGAAGACCTGCGCGGCCTGACGGTCGGCACCTCCCCCGGCTACACCTATGGCGCGGCCTTCAGCGAGTCGCCACTGTTCACCCGCGAGCCCGCCCCTACGCACGAAGCCAACTTCGGCAAGCTGCAGCGCGGGCGCATCGACCTGCTGATCACCGATCGCCGCGTCGGCCGCTACATGATCAAGAGCCTGGGCCTGGAGCAGCAGATCAGCGAGTTGCCGTTGGTGGTCAGCCGCCAGAGCCAGTACCTGGCGGTTCGCCGCAATGTCGGCATGGACCTGCTGTCGCAACGCTTTGCCGCGGAGCTGCGCCGTTTCAAGCGTGAACCCGCCTATGCCGCCCTCAATGCCCGCTATATGGGCAGCGGCGAGCACTTTCGGACCGCCGTTGAGCAGCAGGAACACAGCACGCCCTGATTGCTCTGTTATACTCGGGCCTTCCCGCCAGGCTTACGCCCGGACGCTCGGCCTTGCAAAAGGCATCCCGACCGGCAGGACAGCGCGGCCAAGCGCCCGCCCGCCACACTCGGATGTGCATTGAAGACCCTGCTGGACCGGACGCGATAGCATCACTCGATGCCCGTCGCGCCAGGCAAGATCATCCCATCGGGCTTAGCCCCCACTAAGAACAGGATTGCTCATGTCCTTTGCTTCCCTCGGTCTCTCCGAGGCTCTAGTCGGCGCCATCGAGGCAGCCGGCTATACCCAGCCCACTCCGGTGCAACAGCGGGCCATTCCCGCCGTGTTGCAAGGTCGCGACCTGATGGTCGCCGCCCAGACAGGTACTGGTAAAACCGGCGGTTTCGCCTTGCCGATCCTCGAACGCCTGTTCCCCGGTGGTCACCCGGACAAATCCCAGCGTCATGGCCCTCGCCAGCCGCGGGTGCTGGTGCTGACCCCGACGCGCGAACTGGCTGCCCAGGTGCATGACAGCTTCAAGGTCTATGCCCGCGACCTGAAATTCGTCAGCGCCTGCATCTTCGGCGGTGTCGGCATGAACCCGCAGGTCCAGGCCATGGCCCGTGGCGTCGATGTACTGGTGGCCTGCCCTGGCCGCCTGCTCGACCTGGCCGGCCAGGGCAGCGTCGATCTGTCCCACGTCGAGACCCTGGTACTGGACGAAGCCGACCGCATGCTCGACATGGGCTTCATCCACGATGTGAAGAAGGTCCTCGCCCGCCTGCCGGCCAAGCGCCAGAACCTGCTGTTCTCGGCGACCTTCTCCAAGGACATCACCGACCTTGCCGACAAGTTGCTGCACAACCCCGAGCGCATCGAGGTCACGCCGCCCAACACCACGGTCGAACGCATCGAGCAGCGCGTCTATCGCCTGCCTGCCAGCCACAAGCGCGCCCTGCTGGCCCACCTGATCACCATGGGTGCCTGGGAACAGGTACTGGTGTTCACCCGTACCAAGCACGGTGCCAACCGCCTGGCCGAGTACCTGGAAAAGCACGGCCTGACCGCTGCCGCGATCCACGGCAACAAGAGCCAGAATGCCCGCACCAAGGCCCTGGCCGACTTCAAGTCCGGCTCCGTGCGCATCCTCGTCGCCACCGACATCGCCGCCCGTGGCCTGGACATCGACCAGCTGCCGCACGTGGTCAACTTCGAACTGCCCAACGTCGAAGAAGACTACGTTCACCGTATCGGCCGTACCGGCCGCGCCGGTCGCTCGGGCGAGGCCATCTCCCTGGTTGCCCCGGACGAAGAGAAGCTGCTCAAGAGTATCGAGCGCGTCACCCGCCAGAAGATCCCGGACGGCGACCTGATGGGCTTCGATGCCTCCAAGGTGGAAGCCGAGAAGCCTGAAACCCGCGAACGTCCGCAGAACAATCCGCGCGGTGGCCGTGGCCAGCGTGCCGATGGCAGCAATGCCAACAACGGCGGGCGCAAGGACAAGGGCAAGGACCAGGGCAAGGAAAAAGGTCGCGACAAGGACAAGGAAAAAACCGCGGAGAAATCCGCCGGTGGCCGCCAGGAGCGCAAGCCCCGCGACAAGAAGCCACGCCAGCCCCAGTCGGCCCAGTCCGGCATCCCGCAGGCTCCAGCAGATCGTGACCCGGAAGAGTTCCTGGATGACGACGTGGATAACTTCGGCAACCGTGCCGACTACGTCAGCCCGTACCAGAACAAAGGCAACCAGGGCCGCAATCGCCGTCCAGGTGCCCCTGCGCAAGCAGGTTCCGGTACCGGTGGCCAGCGCAGTGGCGGTGGCCAGGGCCGCAACAACGGTCAGCGCAGCAACGCCGGCGGTTCGGCCAATGGCGAAAAACGTGGCGGTTCGCGCAGCGGTGGTGGTGGCCAGCAGCGTCGTGATGGCGGCGCCCGCAACGGCCGTTCGTCCCGCGATGAGCGCTCCAGCGAGCCGGCCGTACGCAACCCGCGTGAAGGTCAGCCACAACCGCGAATCATGCACAAGGAATCGAAGATCGATCGTTTCCCGACTGCAGAACAGCTTGAGCAACTGCCAAGCCGCCCACGTGGCGAAAAACCTGCACTGCTGACCCGCAATCGCTGATCCGCAATGCACCAACAAAAACGCCGCCCCAAGGGGCGGCGTTTTTGTTGGTGCAGCAGCGATTACTTCTGCTTGATACCTTCGACCGAAATATCCAGGTCCAGGGTCTGCGAAGAAGCGCCCGGGCCCTTGATGCCGAAATCGTTCAGGTTCAGGGTGGTGGTCGCGTTGAAACCAGCGCGCTCGCCGCCCCACGGGTCCTTGCCTTCACCGTTGAAGACGGCCTTGAAGGTGACCGGCTTGGTCACGCCGTGCATGGTCAGGTCGCCGGTCACGTCTGCGGTTTTCTCGCCGGTCGACTTGACGCTGGTGGAGACGAACTTGGCCATTGGGTACTTCTTCACGTCGAGGAAGTCTTTGCTGGCGATGTGCTTGTCGCGCTCGGCGTGGTTGGACCACAGGCTGGCGGTCTTCAGGTCGACAGCGATCTTGCTGGCTTCAGGCTTGGCCGCATCCCAGCTGAAGGAACCATCGAAATCCTTGAAGGTACCGTGGATGAAGCTGTAGCCCAGGTGGCTGATTTTCCAGTCAACGAAGGCATGCTGGCCTTCCTTGTCGATCTTGTAGTCTGCCGCCATGGCCTGGCCAGCCGAGAGCATTGCAGTACCGAGCGCCAGAGCGGCAATAGTCTTTTTCAACATGCGTCTATATCCCTTCGGGTTTGAGGTTGAACATCAAGCATTGCGGCCCAGCATGCGCTTGAGGGTCGCGTCACGGTCGATAAAGTGGTGCTTCAGGGCTGCCAGGGCGTGAAGACCGGCAAAGATCACCAGGCCCCAGGCCAGGTAGAAATGGATTTCACCGGCAACATCCGCCTGATCGGGCAGGTTGCTCACCAGCGCCGGCACTTCGAAAAGACCGAACACCGGGATGCCCACGCCATCTGCCGTGGAGATCAGATAACCGGCGATCATCACCGCGAACAGACCGAGGTACAGGGCACCATGGCCGGCCTTGGAGGCCATGCGGGTCAGCTTGCCGTGGTTGGGCAACGCTGGCGGTGGCGGACTGATGAACCGCCAGAGCACCCGCACCAGCATCACGGCCAGCAACACCAGGCCAATGCTCTTGTGCAGTTCAGGTGCTTCCTTGCGCCACGGGCTGTAGTAGTCCAGTCCCATCATCCACAGGCCCAGCCCGAACAGTCCGAAGACGGCCAGGGCCACGCCCCAGTGCATGACGATACTGACCAGGCCATAGCGAGAAGTTGAATTGCGCAGTTGCATTGCCGTGTTTCCCTGTAAGAACTGTGCTCAAGACTAACGACTTAACTATCGAATTAAAGCGGAAAATTTTGCTTTGAAATATCGAGAAAAACGATTGTTAGTGTGAAACGGCGTTATTAAGGAAACATTAACTGCGGGGGAAGGTATAGAGCAATCGCGGGGCAAGCCCGCTCCCGTGGGAGCGGGCTTGCCCCGCGATGGGGTCAACGCATCACTGCGCCTTGGCTTGTACGTTGGCGACCGGCTTCTTGACCGGTGCAGACTTGGCAGCCGTTTTCTTGGCCTGTTCAGCCTTGGCGACCGGCTTTTTCGCCGGTGCTGGCTTGGCGGCGGCCTTGGCAGGCGCCGTCTTGACCGGAGCGGCCTTGACCGGCTCCTGCTTGGCCACCGGTGCTACAGGCGCGGCGGGCGCTGGGGCTGGCGCAGCTACGGGCGCTGGCGCAGCAGCGGACTCGACCGGCTTGGTCGCAGGTGCAGCCGGCTTATCGTCACTGCCGAACAGGCGCTTGAAGAAGCCCGGCTTGTTTTCTTCCTGCTTCAGCGGCTCCGCCGCCTTGGCAGGCTTGTCGGACGAGCCGCCGAACAGGTTGCTGAAGAAGTTGCCCTTGCTCGCCACCGCCGCAGTTGCGGCCGCTGCGGCAACCGGCGCCGCCTTGACCACATCGAACGACTTGCCCGCCGCCAGGTCCTGGACCTGGCTGGCCGCGCGCTGACCGCTGCGCAGGGCACCTTCCAGGGTACCTGGGTAGAGGGCGTCGGTGTGCTCGCCGGCAAAGGCGATACGCTGCACCGGACGCTCCCACAGGCGCCAGTACTTGCTGATCTGCCCCGGGCCATAGGCCAGGTAGGCACCGCCGGTACCGGCGTCGGTGCTGTAGCGACGTACTTCATAACCGGTGAATGCGCCACGGGCCTGTGGATAGAACGCATGCAGGCGGATCAGCACCTGATCGACCATCTGCTTGTCGCCGAAGGCCTGCAGCAGGCGAGCGTTGTCACCCGACAGGTTGATTACCACGTTGGCCCCGCCCTTGAGTGCAGGCTCGATCCACAGCATGCCCAAGCCAGTGTTGCTGAAGATTTCGCCGGACATGCGCGCACGCGGCTCCCAGACCGGGTTCTTGAACTTCAGCATCAGCTGGTCGCGCCAGCCGTAGTTGGTGCCCTTGAGCGCCGCCAGGTGCTGGTTGTCCAGGCCCGGGGTCATCTGGATCTTCGCCAGGGCGCGCAGCGGTACGGCCAGGACCACGTAGTCGGCCTGGTAGCCGACGCTGCCGACCTTGACGGTGACGCCGTCCTTGTCCTGGGTGATGGCGCTGACCGGCGAGCTGGTCTTGATGGTTTTCAGTTGCTTGACGAAGGCCTGGGCCAGCACCGGGCTGCCGCCTGGCAAGCGCGCGGCACGCAGGTCACGGTCGCTGACGCCCCGGTAGACGCGGGTCTGCTGGGCGAAATAGAGCAGCGACAGGCGCGAAGGCTCGTCGTAGCGGGTACGGATCTGCTGATTGATCAGCTGGCGCGCGGTGGTCGGCAACTGCAGCTTGTCCAGCCAGGTGGACACGTTCATCTGGTCGAGGGCAAACAGGGTGCTGTTGGCGTGCGGGTTCAGCGGATCTTCGATCGAACGCGCCAGGTCGTCGAGGGTCTTCTCGTAGCGCTTGAGCGCCTCGGCGGTGGTCGGCTGCTTGGTGGCCAGGTCGGCGGCGCTGTAATACTCGCCATCGATCAGGTAGCCCGGGATGCGGACGTATTCCGGCGCCGGCTGGGTGCTGATCTTGAAGGTATCCAGGTACTGGTTGAGCACCGGCTGGGCCTTGCTGTTGCCGATCCACTCGCTGGTGGCCAGGCCCGAGCGCCCGCCCATGCCCGACTTGGCCTCGAGCAGGGTGACCTGCCAGCCTTTGCCCTGCAATTCATAAGCGGCTGTCAGGCCGGCCAGACCGCCACCGACGACGATTGCCGTCTTGTCCTTGGCCAGCGCAGTAGCGCTGAACAGTCCTATCATTACCAGCGCACACGCGCGTAGCCACCCAGCAGACATTTTGGCGAACTCCGGATCAAAGCAGATTTTTGGGGGGATCCCCCGGAAAGAGTAGCCGAAGGATACGCCACGCCAAGCGCCCCCGCCAGCGACGCCAGCGGTCTGAATGCAAGTCACGGGTTGTCCTTGTCCCGCGCATTGCATAGGCTTGCGCCGCATGTCCGCGCTGTCGTCGCCAGGAGAATCGAAATGGGCCTCAACCAACAGTGGATGCAACGTGACCTGAAGGTCCTGTGGCACCCCTGCACCCAGATGAAAGACCACGAACACCTGCCCCTGATCCCGATCAAGCGCGGCGAGGGTGTATGGCTGGAAGACTTCGAAGGCAAGCGCTACCTCGATGCCGTCAGCTCCTGGTGGGTGAATGTCTTCGGTCACGCCAACCCGCGTATCAACCAGCGCATCAAGGACCAGGTCGATCAACTCGAACATGTGATCCTCGCCGGTTTCAGCCACCAGCCGGTGATCGAGCTGTCCGAGCGCCTGGTGCAGCTGACCCCGGAGGGCCTGGACCGGGTCTTCTACGCCGATAACGGTTCGTCCTGCATTGAAGTGGCGCTGAAAATGAGCTTTCACTACTGGCTCAACAAAGGCCAGCCGGAGAAGAAGCGCTTCATCACCCTGAGCAACAGCTACCACGGCGAAACCATCGCCGCGATGTCGGTGGGCGACGTGCCGCTGTTCACCGAAACCTACAAGGCGCTGTTGCTCGATACCCTCAAGGTGCCGAGCCCGGACTGCTACCTGCGGCCCGAGGGCGTGAGCTGGGAAGAACACTCGCGCACGATGTTCGCCGCCATGGAGCAGACCCTGGCCGAACACCATGCCAGCGTCGCCGCGGTGATCGTCGAGCCGCTGATCCAGGGCGCCGGCGGCATGCGCATGTACCACCCGGTGTACCTCAAGCTGCTGCGCGAGGCCTGCGACCGCTACGGCGTGCACCTGATCCATGATGAGATCGCCGTGGGCTTCGGCCGTACCGGGACGATGTTCGCCTGCGAACAGGCCGGCATCCGCCCGGACTTCCTCTGCCTGTCCAAGGCTCTGACCGGCGGCTACCTGCCCCTGGCCGCCTGCCTGACCACCAACGAGGTGTACAGCGCCTTCTACGACGACTACCCGACCCTGCGCGCCTTCCTCCACTCGCACAGCTATACCGGCAACCCGCTGGCCTGTGCCGCCGCCCTGGCGACCCTGGACATCTTCGCGCAGGACAACGTCATCGAGCAGAACAAAGCCTTGTCGGCACGCATGGCCAGTGCCACGGCGCACCTGGTCGATCACCCTCATGTCGCCGAGGTCCGCCAGACCGGCATGGCCCTGGCCATCGAGATGGTCCAGGACAAGGCCAGCAAGACCGCCTACCCCTGGCAGGAACGTCGCGGCCTGAAGGTGTTCGAGCACGCCCTGACCCGTGGTGCCCTGCTGCGACCGCTGGGCAGTGTGGTGTACTTCCTGCCGCCGTATGTGATTACCCCGGAGCAGATCGACTTCCTCGCCGAGGTGGCCAGCGAAGGCATCGACATCGCCACCCGCAGCAGCGTCAGCGTGGCGGTACCGGCTGACTTCCACCCCGACTTCCGCGATCCGGGCTAACAGCATCGCGGGACAAGCCCGCTCCTACAGGGATTTCTGTGGGAGCGGGCTTGCCCCGCGATAGCACCCGCACAGCCAACACCTGTTCAGAGTTTGAAAATGAGACTGTCCCGCTTCTTCATTGACGCCCCCCTGAGCCTCGGCGAGCACGACCTGCCCGAAGCCCAGGCCCACTACATCGGCCGGGTGCTGCGCATGGCCGTCGGCGACGCCGTGCAGTTGTTCGACGGCAGCGGCCAGGAATACCTCGGCCAGTTGCTCGAAGTCGGCAAGAAAACCGTGCGCGTCAGCCTGCACGAGGCCTTCGCCGGCCAGCCCGACTCCAGCCTCAAGGTTCACCTGGGCCAGGGCCTGTCACGCGGCGAGCGGATGGACTGGGCGATCCAGAAGGCCACAGAGCTGGGTGCCAATGTCATCACCCCGATCGTCAGCGAGCGCTGCGAAGTACGCCTCAAGGACGAGCGCGCCGACAAGCGCCTGGCCCACTGGCGCCAGGTGGCGATCAGCGCCTGCGAGCAATGCGGCCGCTCCAGCGTACCGCAGATCAACCCGCCGATGCTCCTGGCCGACTGGCTCAAAGCCTGTGACGAGGCGCTCAAGCTGGTGCTGCACCCGGTGGCCGAACCCCTGGTCAGCCACCAGAAGCCCGACAGCCTGGCCTTTCTGATCGGCCCGGAAGGCGGCTTGAGCTTTGCTGAGGTCGAGCAGGCCATGGCTGCCGGTTTCCATGCCGCCCGTCTCGGTCCACGGGTATTGCGCACCGAAACCGCCCCCGTGGTGGCCCTGGCCGTTGCCCAGCAGCTGTGGGGCGACTTCTAGAGCACGTAGAAGAACACGGCGATGAAGTGCAGCAGGCTGCCGGCGATGACGAACAGATGCCAGATGCCATGCCAGTGGCGAAAGCGGCTGTCGAAGGCGAAGAAAATGATGCCGATGGTGTAGAACGCACCACCGGCCGCCAGCCAGGCAAAACCCGCCGCGCCCAGGCTGGCCAGCAGCGGCTTGACCGCCACCAGCACGATCCAGCCCATTACGGCATAGATGATGATCGACAGCACCCGGGCTTCGGAGCGTGGCTTGATCTCCTGGAGCATGCCGACCAGCGCCAGCCCCCAGACCACCCCGAACAGGCTCCAGCCCCAGGGGCCGCGCAGGCTGACCAGGCAAAACGGCGTGTAGCTGCCGGCGATCAGCAGGTAGATCGACAGGTGGTCGAGCTTGCGCATCACCACCTTGGCCTTGCCGCGCACGCTGTGATAGATGGTGGAGATGCTGTAGAGCAACAGCAGGGTGAAGCCGTAGATGGCCAGGCTGACGATCTTCCAGGGATCGCCCTGCAGGCTGGCCACCACCAGCATCCAGATGGCGCCGACACAGGCCAGCACCGCGCCGACCAGATGCGTCCAGGCGTTGAAACGTTCACCGTGGTACATGCAGCAGGGTCCTCCTGAAAACGGACTGGCTTCCCATCCTACACAGGCAAATGTTTCAAACCAGCCCTGCTTCCTCCAGCAAACGCTCCAGCGCCGGCAGGTCCGGCACCCGGGCCACCTGCTCGCCGACCTGCACCGCCGCCAGCTCCAGTGGCGCCAGGGGCACATCCACGTAGTTGAGCTGGCTGTCGAGCTTGCACGAGCGTGGAATGCCCTGCACCAGCAAGGCCACAAAGCGCAGGCGGCTGCCGCCCAGGGCATTGAGCACGACGATCCGCGCCCGCTCACCGACCTTCACCGGGGCGCCGCACGCCGCTTCGAAACTGAGCAGCGGCACCCGCTGGTTGCGCCAGTCGATCCAGCCGAGCAGCCACGGCGGCGCTTGCTCGGCCGGCGTGCCCGCCTGATAACCGATCAACTCGGCCACGGCGACATTGGGCAACACCAGGCAGCGGTCACCCAGGGCCAGCAGCAGGCCGGTCAGGCTGGTGCGCCGGCCGTTACGTACGGATTGTTCAAACATCGCGAGCACTCCAGCGGGCGATACTCTGCAACAGCACCGACTCCTGATAGGGCTTGCCCAGGTAATCATTGACGCCGATGGACATGGCCCGGTCGCGGTGCTTCTGCCCGGTTCGCGAGGTGATCATGATGATCGGCAAATCCTTGAGTTGCGGGTCGTGGCGGACCTGGGTGGCCACCTCGAAGCCGTCCATGCGCGGCATCTCGATATCGAGCAGGAGAATGTCGGGCCGATGCTCCTGCAGCAGCGCCATGGCGTCGACACCGTCCTTGGCGGTCAGCACGTTCATGCCATGGCGCTCCAGCAGCCGCCCGGTGACCTTGCGCACGGTCACCGAGTCATCGACCACCATCACCAGCAAGGGCTGCTGCGGCGCCCGCTCGGCCTGCTGGCGACGCAGGCGGGCATTGCTGCCGGCCTGCTGGGCATGGCGCTGCTGCAAGCCGCGCAATTGCCCCAGCAGATCCAGAATCAGCACCACCCGACCATCGCCCAGCAAGGTCGCCCCGGACAGGCCCTGGACCCCGGCGAACTGCGGCCCGAGGCTTTTGACCACGATTTCGCGGCTGGCCGCCAGGCTGTCGACCTGGATCGCGAACTGTTGCTCGTGGGAGTGCACCAGCAGCACCGGCAGCGGCAAGCTCTGCCCTAGCAGGCGCGGCTGCACGGCGCCCTGCAGCAACTCGCCGAGAAAGTGCAGCGCATAGCGATGCCCGGCGTATTCGTAGCGGGGCGGATCGAGCTGGTAACAGGCCTCAAGTTCCGCCGGCGGCACCCGGACGATGCCTTCGATGGTGTTGAGCGGCACGGCGTATTGTTCTTCAGCGTAGTGCACCATCAGCGCCCGGTTGACCGACACGGTGAACGGCAGGCGAATCAGAAAGCGCGCGCCCTTGCCCGGATTGGACTCGATGATCATCGAGCCGCCCAGCTGCTTGACCTCTTCATGGACCACGTCCATGCCCAGGCCGCGCCCGGAAATCTGGGTGATCTTCTCGGCCGTGGAGAAACCCGGCTGGAGAATGAACTGCATGATCTCGTGATCGCTGAGCTCGGCGGCGGGATCGAGCAGGCCGCGCTTGATCGCCTTGCGGCGCACGGCATCGAGAGGCACGCCGGCACCATCGTCGGACATTTCGATGACGATATCGGCGCCTTCGTGCAACAGGTTCAGGCAGATCAGCCCCTGTTCCGGTTTGCCCGCTGCCAGGCGTACCTCGCGGGGCTCCAGGCCATGGTCGACGGCGTTGCGCAACATGTGCTCCAGCGGCGCCACCATGCGCTCCAGCACGCTGCGGTCCATCTCGCCCTCGGCATTGCCGACTACCAGTTCGACCTGCTTGCCCAGCTCGCTGGCCACTTGCCGGACGACCCGTTGCAGTCGCGGCACCAGGCGCTCGAACGGCACCATGCGGGTCCGCATCAGGCCTTCCTGCAGCTCGCTGTTGACCCGTGCCTGCTGCTGCAACAGGCTCTGTGCATCCTGGGCGCGAACGGCCAGGGTTTCCTTGAGGTCGAGCAGGTCGGAGGCCGACTCGAACAGCGCCCGCGACAGCTGTTGCAACTGTGAATGGCGGTCCATTTCCAGCGGGTCGAAGTCGTCGTAGGCGTGGTTGTCGCCATCGGCCTGCTGGCGACTGAGGATGCGCCCCTGGGTCTCGGTGTCGAGGCGGCGCAATTGATCGCGCATGCGCTCCAGGGTGGTTTCCATCTCGTTCAGGGCCACCTGGGCATCGTTGACTTGCTGCTCGATTCGCCCGCGAATGATCGAATGCTCGCCCGCCAGGTTGCCCAGGTCGTCGAGCAGCTCCGAGGTCACCTTGACCATGTCCGCCGGCCCGCGCTCGGGAGTGGCCGCCGGGGCTTCCAGCGGCGCGGTGTCGGGGTGGGACTGGTGGGCGGCGGTATCGGCCAGGGCAGCACTGCTGAAATTGCGGATGTAGTCGATCAGCGCCGTGGCCGCGTGTAGCGGCTGCTGCAGGCGCACGGCATCGAGCATGTGGGCCAGGCGGTCATGGCAGTTCTGCAACAGGCTGAACAGCGCCGTGCTGGGCTGCAACTGCCCGGCGGCCAGCAGCTCGTAAAGGAATTCCAGTTCGTGGGCCAGGTCGCCGATCGGCGCGATCTCGACCATGCGCGCGCCACCCTTGAGGGTGTGCAGGTCGCGCAGCAGGTTCTCCACCTCGACGCTATTGCGCGGCTCGGCCTGCCAGCGCAACAGGGCGGCGCCGGAGCTTTCGACGATATCGGAGCTTTCTTCGAGGAAGATCTCCAGCAACTCCTTGTCGCCGGCCTCCTGCACCGGGTCGGCGGGCTTGTCCGTCGCCACGGCCGGCGGTGCGCCATGGCGGAACTCGCGCAGCGCGGCCAGCAAGTCGACCGCGGACGCGGGCGCCTGCCCCTGGCGAAGCTGGTCGAACGCCTGGGCCAGCCCGACGTGGCCGCGTTTCAGCAACGTGGCCAGCTCGGCGCTTGGGCTGAAGCGGCGATCGACCAGCCCCTCGTACACCAGCTCCAGTTCCCGGGACAGCACCTCGACCGCACCGATGGCTGCCATTTGCGCCCCGCCCTTGAGGGTCTGCAGGTCACCTTGCAGCGACGACAGCGCCGAGGCGTTGTCCGCATCGGCCAGCCAGCGGGCCAGGGACTGGTCGGCGCTTTCCAGCACATCGCTGGCTTCTTCCAGGAACAGCTCGACCAGCATCGGCTCAGCCGCCAGGGCTGCCGTCGCCTCGCCCAGCTCGGCCACCTGCGCGCGGCCATCACGCACACTGACAAGGCCCGTGGCCTCCGGGGCCAGGGCCTGATCGAGCAGGTCTCGCAAGGCCTCCAGGCGCTCGGGACGCGGGTCTACTTCCTGCCCGGCGGCGATCTGGTCGAGCATGTCGATCAAGGCTTCATGGGCGTGTTGGGCCTCTTCGAAGAAACGCGCACTCACCGCCAGGCTGCTCTCCTCCACGGCGCCATACAGGTCCAGCAGCGCCTCGCAGAGTTCGTCCACCTGCCAGAGGTCGGCCAGGTGAGCGCTCTGGCCCAGGGTGGTCAGTTCGTCGAGCAGCGCGGTGAGCTCCTGGCGCGCGCCCGGATGCTCCTGCCAGCGCAGCAACAACGACTCGGCATCGAGCAGGATGTCCATGCCCTGGGCCAGGAAGCTGGCAATCAGTTGCGGATCACGCTTGATCCGTCCGGCCTCGCTGGGCGCCTGCAACAGGGCCTGCAAGCGCGCGTCGACCACTTGGAGAATGTCTTCGATCAAAACCGTGGCGCCGCCGATGGGAGCCAGTGGTGTGCTGCTCAGTTGATCAAGCCCGCGCCGCAGCAGCGGTTCAGCACTTTCCAGCAGGTAGATTTCGTCGAGGTCGAAGGTCAGCTGATGGGCCTTGTATTCCCGTGCCAGCAGGTCGAGCGCGCCAGCCAGCTCGGCAATCGGGGCGACTCCGGCCATGGCGGCACTGCCCTTGAGGGTATGCAGGGCGCGCTGCAGGCTGTCGCTGACCGGCAGCGGCAATTGCTGGTCGCTGGCCTGCAGGAAGCTGTCGAGGCTGGCCAGGTGGCCCTCGGCCTCGTTGCGGAAGATCTCCAGCAACTGTGGATCGATAGCCTCGCCGGCCGCCGCCGCGGAACCGGGTTCGTTCATCGCCAGCGCATGCAGGTGCAGCGCCAGTTGCTCGACCTCCTTGCCGCCCTGCGCCTGGCCGTCGGCAAAGGACACCAGCAACCCGGGGATCAGCCCCAGAGCCTGCTGCAGGCTGTGCAGGGGCTCGGCGCCAAGCGTCACGCGGCCTTCAAGAATCCGGTTGAGCAGGTGCTCGACCGCCCAGGCCAGCTCCGCCAGCCCCTGGGCGCGGACCATCCGCCCGCTGCCCTTGAGGGTGTGCAGGCCGCGGCGCAGCTCCACCAGCGCGTCGCGGTCGTCCGCATCGGCCTGCCAGCGCGCCCAGTGCTCGTTCAACTGGGGCAGCAGCTCATCGGCCTCTTCCAGAAACACCTCACGCAGTTCGTCATCGACTGGCGGCTCCTCTTCCATCGCTGCCGGCGCCTCCACCGCTGCCGGCACCTCGACCACTGCCGGCTCGGGCTCAGGCTCGGGCTCGGGCGCGTAGCCCAAGGCGGCCAGGCTGCGCTGGGCGGCATCGAGAAAGTGCCAAGGGCTGGCCTGGGGATCGGCGATCAGCCACTGCAGGTAACATTCACACGCGCTCAGGGCATCCGCCAGGTCTGCCAGGGGCTGCGCCTGCGGTTGCGCATCGACCAGCAAATGGGCCTGAGCATAGTCACCGCAGCGACCGACCAGTGCCGATGCCCGCGGCAGCATGAGCATCGCCAGGGCCCCGCGAATCTGTTGCAGCAAGCCGGGCACCGGTTGCAGGCGCTGGGGTTGCCAGCCGGCATCGAGGCAGTCGCCGATCAGGTCCTTGACCTGCTGCAACACCGAATGCGCCTCGTCCAGGACCAACTGGCGAATCTCGGCCAGATCGGTCCCCGGCAGTGCACTCTGGCTGGGCAGGTGCTCCAGCGGACCGACCATGCCGGCCAGGGTCGCCTCGACATACAACAGCGCCCCGGCGATATCCATCAACACCGCATCATCCGGCGCCCGCTGGCCCTGGGCCAGGCTCTGCAACACCAGTACCTGGTCGATGATCACCCGCCGTGGCTGGCCAAAGCCCAGTACCGCCAGGGTATCGGCGATCTGGCGCAGCGGCGACAGCAAGGGCTGCAGGTCGTCCAGGCGCTGGCGGTCGCTGCGCACGAACAGGTCCAGGCGCTCCTTGACCCGCATCAGGTCTTCGCACAGCGCCGCCACTACCGAACGCAGGGCGTCCCGGTCCGAACCCGCCTGCAGGCGCTCACGCAACGAGCCCAGGGAGAGGTCGAGATTGGCCAGTTCTTCGGCCGCCGCCGGCGTCGTACTCAGCAGGCTGCCTTGCCCTAAGGGCTCGGCACCGCGCTCGGCACGCAACTGGTTGAGCACCGGCAGCACCACCAGCGGCAGGTCGCGCCGCGCACTGCGCAGCCGCTCCAGGTACAAGGGCAATTGTTCGAGGCCACGGAACAAGGCCCCCAGGGCCTCGCCACGCTGGCCGACGCGCCGTTCACACAGGGCCTGGCCCAGCAGCTCCAGCTCTTCGGCCAGCAACGCCGCGCCACTGAGCTCCAGCATCACCAGGCAGCCGCGGACCTGATGCAGGTTGTCGACGAAACCGGCCAGGACCGTTTCATCGGCCGGTTCGCCGCTGAACTGCTCCAGCGCCAGGCGTGCCTGGGCCAGGCAGTCGCCGATGGCGGCCTTGACCCAGGTCAGGGCCACCGTGTCATGCCGCTCAGCCATATCTGCTCCCATTGCCATGCTCACCTGCCCGCACTCATCGCGGTGGCGTCGGTGGCAAGGTGAATCCGGACACCGAGCGACGCATTTCGCTGGCCATCTGCGCCAGGTTGCCGATGCTTTCGGCCGTCGCGCTGGAGCCGGCGGAGGTCTGCGAGGTGATCTGCTGGATCACCGCCATGGTATGCGAGATCTGCCCGGCCGAAGAGGTCTGCAGCTGGGCGGCGTCGGAGATGCTGTGGATCAGCTCGGCGAGGGTTTGCGATACTCCCTCGATTTCCGCCAGGGCCACCCCGGCATCCTGGGCCAGGCGCGCGCCGCGTACCACCTCGGCGGTGGTCTGCTCCATGGAGATCACCGCTTCGTTGGTGTCGGCCTGGATGGTGCGTACCAGCGCTTCGATCTGGCGGGTGGCCGAGGACGAACGCTCGGCCAGGCGCTGCACTTCGTCGGCGACCACGGCAAAACCGCGCCCGGCCTCACCGGCCAGCGACGCCTGGATCGCCGCGTTGAGGGCGAGGATGTTGGTCTGGTCGGCAATGTCGTCGATCAGGCTGACGATATCGCCGATTTCCTGGGAGGACTCGCCAAGGCGCTTGATCCGCTTGGCCGTGTCCTGGATCTGCTCGCGAATGTTGTCCATGCCATGGATGGTGTTGTGCACCACCTCGTTGCCCTTGTTGGCAATCAGAACAGAGCGCTCGGCCACCTTGGCCGACTCGTAGGCGTGGGTGGACACCCGGTCGATGGACTCGGCCATGTCGCCCACCGCCACCGAGGCCTCGCTGATCTGCTCGGCCTGGTGCTCCGAGGCCTTGGCCAGCTGGTGCGCGGTGTTCTGGGTGTCCTGCACGGCACTGGCCACCGCCTCGGCGCTGAGGTTGATGGTGGCCACCAGGTCGCGCAACTGGTCGATGGAGTAGTTGATCGAGTCTGCGATGGCGCCGGTGAAATCTTCGGTGACCGACACCGTCACGGTCAGGTCGCCGTCGGCCAGGTCTTCGATCTCGTCGAGCAGGCGCATGATCGCCTGCTGGTTGCGTTCGTTCTTCTCGGCGGTTTCGCGCAGTTGCCGGTGGGTCTCACGGACCATCACCATGCCGATCAGGATGATCGAAGCCAGCGCCAGCAGGCCCAGCACGTAGCCGCCGACGGTATCCAGGGTGCGCCCGGTGGCGAGGTTCTCGAAACCGTTGGCCAGGCGCGAGGCCTCGTCGAGCAGGGTTTGCGACTGGTTGAAAATGCTCCCGGCCGCTTCGCGCACCCGGAACAGCTCCGGCGAGGTCTCGAGGATTTCATCCACGGAGCCGGCGACGAACTGGAATAGCTCGGAGATTTCCGCCAGCCGCGCCCGGGCGTCGGGGTCCTGGACCCGGGTGACCTGGATGGTCGGGTTGCCCCCCAGCATGGCGTCGAGCACCTGGCCGAAACGACTGGCGTCGCGACCGAAGGCGTCGGCCGCCTGCACCGAGGTGTCGTCACCGGCCAGCACCGTGTTGACCGAACCGAGGATGCGTTCGGCCAGCAAGGACTGGCGCTGGGCAACCGCCACCTGGTTGGCGGGCGCACCGCTCTGCAGGAGGATCTCGACGACTTTTTCATACTCGACCTGCAATTGCGGCACAGTCTCGGCCAGGGTGGCCGCGACCTGGTGCAGCGACAGCACGGTCTGCTCGCTGGCCAGGATGGTATCGGTGTTCTTGCGCAGGCCTTCCCAGTCGCGCAGCACCGCATCCATTTCATTGCGTACCGCCACGGGCGCGGCCGGCAGCCCGGTGGCCGCATCACCCTTCTTCAGGTAGCCCCAGCGCTGCTCGAAGTCGTTGCGCGCCTCGCTGAGCAGGCGGAATGCCCGCGCCTTGCCCGCCGCCGCCTCGGTGGCGTTCTTGGCGATGCGCTGGGACAGCACCCGCAGTTCACCGGCATGGCCGATGTACTGCTTGTCGTAGTTGGCCTGGGTGTTGAGGTAGGCGAAGTTGGCGAACAGCAGGATGATCGACAGGATCAGCACGACGAACAGCGCCGCGATCCGGGCGCTGCTGCGCGAGCCTTGGGGCGAAGTAGTCGTCTTGGTCTTGGTCACGAATCCGGCATTCCTTTACAGCGCCACGTCGAGAAAACCCGGCGCCTGGGCCAGGGCCAGCGGGCTGAAGATGGCCCAGCAGCGTTGCCGCTGGAAGTGCCCCTGGACAAAGGGCGCCGCACCGCTGAGCAAGGGCGTCGGCGGCGACAGGTCGAGGCTGTGCAGCGGGAAATGCTGCAAACCCAGCACTTCGTCCACCAGCAGCCCGGCAAACAGCTCCTCATGGTCCAGCACCAGCACCCGGCGCTGCTTGTGCGGCGCCGACAGGCCCAGGCCGAGGAAGCCGCGCAGGTCCATCACCGGCAGCAGTCGCCCCCGCAGGTTGGCCACCCCACTGACCCAGGGCTTGACCCCGGGGATCCGGCTCAAGCGGGGCTCATGCAGGACCTCGGCGATCTCGCCCATGGGCGCGACGAACCACTGCTCGGCGATGCGAAAGCCGATACCGCTCCAGCTCTGCAGGCGGCTCTCCTGCAGCGGCAGGTCGGCCGCCAGCAGGCGGCAGCGCTGGTCGATGTCCAGCAGCAGTTCGAAGGCCGTCAGCGACTCGCCCATGGGTCGGGTCGTCAAGCCTTGAGCACGTCGTTGAGCTTGTGGATCAGGGTGTCCTCGTCCACCGGCTTGGTCAGGTAGTCCCTGGCGCCCTGGCGGGTGCCCCAGACCTTGTCGGTTTCCTGGTCCTTGGTGGTGACGATGATCACCGGAATATGCGCCGTCTGCGCGTCCTTGCTCAGTTGCCGGGTGGCCTGGAAGCCGTTCATGCCGGGCATGACGATGTCCATCAGCACCGCGTCGGGCAACTCCTGGCGCGCCAGGGCCACGCCATCGGCGCCGTTCTCAGCCTTGAGCACCTGGTGCCCGTGCTTTTCGAGCATTCCGGTCAGTTTGTACATTTCGGTCGGCGAATCATCGACGATCAGAACTCGGGCCATGCTGTTCCCCATCAAGGCAATGGACGCAGCGCCACCGGGCGGCGTCAGGGTGCGGGTTGTTCTTCTGCGGCGAACCCGGGCACATGGGCCCTGATCGCGTCCAGCAGTTCTTCCTTGCTGAAAGGCTTGGTCAAAAATTGGTCGGAGCCGACGACCCGGCCCCTGGCCTTGTCGAACAGGCCGTCACGGGACGACAGGAGAATCACCGGCGTATCCTTGAAGGCGCTGTTGTGTTTGATCAGGGCGCAGGTCTGGTAGCCGTCCAGACGCGGCATCAACACGTCGACGAAGATGATCTGCGGCTTGAGGTCGACGATCTTGGCCAGGGCATCGAAGCCGTCGGTGGCCGTGATGACGTCGCAACCTGCTTCGCTGAGCAACATCTGGGCAGTACGGCGAATCGTCTTGGAGTCATCGATCACCATCACCTTCAGTGCCGCGCCGGGCTGTTCCATAATTGCTCTACCCTTGCTGCTCTAGCGTCGCCTGGAAAGGCCGTGCAGGCCACGTGCCAGGCCTTTTTAGCACACTCTGGGGGTGCATTCCATCGGCCCGCGCCACGGCCCGGCGCGATGCCGCCGCACATGCGTTTGCCCCTTGACCGCCAGCGCCGCGAGCGCCACCCTGACGCCACTTTTTTTGAGCCAACGCGGCACAGTGCCGCTTCAGAGGATATAGCCCATGAGCGTTCGCCTCGGGATTGTCATGGACCCCATTGCGCGCATCTCCTACAAGAAGGACAGCTCGCTGGCCATGCTGCTCGCCGCCCAGGAGCGCGGCTGGTCGCTGTTCTACATGGAGCAGCAAGACCTGTACCAGGGCGCCGGTGTTGCCCGGGCGCGGATGCGCCCGCTGAAGGTGTTCGCCGACCCCGAGCACTGGTTCGAGCTGGAAGCCGAGCAGGACAACGCCCTGAGCGACCTGGACGTGATCCTGATGCGCAAGGATCCGCCCTTCGACATGGAGTTCGTCTACAGCACCTACCTGCTGGAGCAGGCCGAAGCAGCCGGCGTGCTGGTGGTCAACCGCCCGCAGAGCCTGCGCGACTGCAACGAAAAGCTGTTCGCCACCCTGTTCCCGCAGTGCACGCCAGCCACCCTGGTCAGCCGCCGCGCCGATATCCTGCGCGACTTCGCTGCCCAGCATGGCGATGTGATCCTCAAGCCGCTGGACGGCATGGGCGGCGCGTCGATCTTCCGTCACCGTCCGGGCGACCCGAACCTCTCGGTGATCCTCGAGACCCTGACCGGCCACGGCACCCAGCAGATCATGGCGCAGGCCTACCTGCCGGCGATCAAGGACGGCGACAAGCGCATCCTGATGATCGACGGCGAGCCGGTGCCCTATTGCCTGGCACGCATCCCGGCCAGCGGCGAGACCCGTGGCAACCTGGCCGCCGGCGGTCGTGGCGAAGCGCGGCCGCTGACCGACCGTGACCGCTGGATCGCCGAGCAGGTCGGCCCGACCCTGCGCGAAAAAGGCCTGCTGTTCGTCGGCCTGGACGTGATCGGCGAGCACCTGACCGAAATCAACGTCACCAGCCCGACCTGTATCCGCGAAATCGACAACGCCTTCGGCACCCGCATCGGCGTGCAGTTGATGGATGCCATTGATCGCAAGCTCAAGGCCCGCTGACAGCCGACGCGAAGCAACCGTGCAGAGTGGGGTATCATGCCGGTCGATTTCGACCACAAGCGCCCTGCCCTGCCGGTTTGTTCCGGTCCTGCGGCTGCTGGATACCCGATGACGCTGCCTGCTGACATTCCCGCCGACTTTGCCCCACCGCGCGTTCGCCCGGCGGACCGCCTCGGCTTTACCCTGTTCCTGGCTGCCCTGGTGCACCTGGCGCTGATCCTCGGCGTGGGTTTCACCATGGCCAAGCCGGAAGAAATCCGCCGCACCATGGAAATCACCCTGGCCACATTCAAGAGCGAGAAGGCGCCGCAGAAGGCTGACTTCCTGGCCCAGGACAACCAGCAGGGCAGCGGCACCCTGGAGAAGAAGGCGGTGCCGAAAACCACCGAAGTGGCGCCCTTCCAGGACAGCAAGATCAACAAGGTGACCCCGCCACCGGCGGCCAGGCCGGATGTTCCGCCACCACCGGTCCAGCCCAAGGCCGTGGTCACCACCCAGGCGCCCAAGGCGCAAAAAGTCGAAACCCGGCCCAAGGAAGTCAAGCCGCAGCCCAAACCCAAGGCGGCCACCCCGGATTTCGACAGCTCGCAGCTGTCCAGCCAGATCGCCAGCCTCGAGGCTGAACTGTCCCACGAGCAGCAACTGTACGCCAAGCGCCCGCGCATCCACCGCCTCAACGCCGCCTCGACCATGCGCGACAAGGGTGCCTGGTACAAGGATGAGTGGCGCAAGAAGGTCGAGCGCATCGGTAACCTCAACTACCCCGATGAAGCCCGGCGCCAGCAGATCTACGGCAGCCTGCGACTGATGGTGTCGATCAACAGCGACGGCTCGCTGTACGAAGTGCTGGTATTGGAGTCCTCCGGCCAGCCGCTGCTGGACCAGGCGGCCCAGCGCATCGTGCGCCTGGCTGCGCCCTTTGCGCCGTTCACCGGCGACCTGGCAGACATCGACCGGCTGGAAATCATCCGCACCTGGCGCTTCGCCCGCGGCGACCGCCTGTCGAGCAACTGACCCGTGGGAGCGGGCTTGCCCCGCGATGCGGTGTGTCATCCGGCACGCAATCGCGGGACAAGCCCGCTCCTACAAAGTAAGCGTGCATCAGGCTTGTCAGTACGGCGCCCCAACGCCACACTAACAAGCATGAAAAACCTCAGCCCGAGTTACCTCAAGCATCAGTTCCTGATCGCCATGCCGCACATGGCCGACCCGAACTTCGCGCACTCCTTGACCTACATCGTCGAGCATAACGCCAATGGGGCGATGGGGCTGGTGGTCAATCGACCCCAGGACCTGAACCTGGCCGATATCCTCGAACAGTTGCGGCCCAACGTCGAACCGTCGGCCAGTAGCATCCAGGTGCCGATCTACATGGGCGGCCCGGTGCAGACCGACCGCGGCTTCGTCCTGCACAGCAGCGAAAAGAGCTTTCAGGCCACTGTCGAGCTCGAGGGCCTGTCGCTGTCCACCTCGCAGGACGTGCTATTTGCTATCGCCGACGGCAACGGACCCGAGCACAGCCTGATCACCCTCGGCTACGCCGGCTGGGAGGCCGGGCAACTGGAGGCGGAGCTGGCCGACAACGCCTGGCTGAACTGCCCGTTCGACTCCGAGATCATCTTCGGCATGGCCTGCGAGCAGCGCCTTGGCGCCGCCGCCAAGAGCCTGGGCATCAACCTGAGCCTGCTCACCAGCCAGGCGGGGCACGCCTGATGGCCGAGTTGCGACTACTGCTGGGCTTTGACTACGGCAGCAAGCAGATCGGCGTTGCCGTCGGCCAGGTGATCACCGGCCAGGCCCGCGAACTGTGCACCCTCAAGGCCCAGAACGGCGTACCGGACTGGACCCAGGTGGAAAAACTGATCAAGGAATGGCAACCCGATGCCATTGTCGTCGGCCTGCCGTTGAACATGGACGGCACGCCCAGCGAAATGAGTGCCCGCGCCGAGAAATTCGCCCGGCGCCTGAACGGCCGCTTCAACCTGCCCGTGCATACCCACGACGAACGCCTGACCACCTTCGAAGCCAAGGGCGAACGCATGGCCCGTGGCGGCCAGCGCGGCAGTTACCGCGACAACCCGGTGGATGCCATTGCCGCCGCCCTGCTGCTGCAGGGCTGGCTGGAGGCCAATACCGGGCAGTCCTGATCCCGATCATCGGATTCAAGCCGGGCCAGCGCCACGCCCCCGGCCTCTTGAGGAGCAAGCATGAGCCTACCCAATCCCGCCGAACTGATCCGGCAGATGGCCGTCGACCTTCGTGCCCATCTGGCCCGGCGCAACATCAGCGAGCCACGCTTCATCGGCATCCGCACCGGAGGCGTCTGGGTCGCCCAGGCCCTGCTCGAGGAACTGGGCAACGACAGCGCCCTGGGCACCCTCGATGTGTCGTTCTACCGTGACGACTTCAGCCAGAACGGCCTGCACCCGCAAGTGCGCCCCTCGGCCTTGCCGTTCGAGATCGAAGGCCAGCATCTGGTACTGGTCGACGACGTGCTGATGAGCGGTCGGACCATCCGCGCCGCCCTCAACGAACTGTTCGATTATGGCCGCCCGGCCAGTGTCACCCTGGTCTGCCTGCTGGACCTGGATGCCGGCGAATTGCCGATCCGCCCGAATGTGGTCGGTGCAACCCTGTCGCTGGCCGCCCATGAACGGGTAAAATTGACCGGACCCGCCCCGCTCGCCCTCGAGCGCCAGGACCTCGCTTCCGCCCTTTAAGAGTCCCTCGCGATGACGCCAATCGACGCCAAGCGCCCGCTGCAGCTCAATGATCAGGGCCAGCTGCGCCATTTTCTCTCGCTCGACGGTTTGCCCCGCGAACTGCTGACCGAAATCCTCGACACCGCTGACTCCTTCCTTGAAGTCGGCGCCCGGGCCGTGAAGAAAGTCCCGTTGCTGCGCGGCAAGACCGTGTGCAACGTGTTCTTCGAGAACTCCACCCGTACCCGCACCACCTTCGAACTGGCCGCCCAGCGGCTGTCGGCCGACGTGATCACCCTGAACGTGTCGACCTCCTCGACCAGCAAGGGCGAAACCCTGTTCGACACCCTGCGCAACCTCGAGGCCATGGCCGCCGACATGTTCGTCGTGCGCCATGCCGACTCCGGTGCCGCGCACTTCATCGCCGAGCACGTCAGCCCGGAGGTGGCGATCATCAACGGCGGCGACGGCCGCCACGCCCACCCGACCCAGGGCATGCTCGACATGCTCACCATCCGTCGGCACAAAGGCGGTTTCGAGAACCTCTCGGTGGCCATCGTCGGCGACATCCTGCACTCGCGGGTAGCGCGCTCGAACATGCTCGCTCTGAAAACCCTGGGCTGCCCGGACATCCGTGTGATCGCCCCGAAAACCCTGCTGCCGATCGGTATCGAGCAATATGGCGTCAAGGTCTACACCGACCTGGAACAGGGCCTGAAAGACGTTGACGTGGTGATCATGCTGCGCCTGCAGCGTGAGCGCATGGCCGGTGGCCTGCTGCCCAGCGAAGGTGAGTTCTACCGCCTGTTCGGCCTGACCACCGCACGCCTGGCCGGGGCCAAGCCCGATGCCATCGTCATGCACCCGGGGCCGATCAACCGCGGCGTGGAGATCGAATCGGCGGTGGCCGACGGCGCCCAATCGGTGATCCTCAACCAAGTCACCTACGGCATCGCCGTGCGCATGGCGGTGCTGTCCATGGCCATGAGCGGCCAGACCGCCCAACGTCAATTCGAGCAGGAGAACGCCCAGTGACCCTCAGTATTCTTGGCGCCCGGGTCATTGATCCCCAGAGCGGCCTGGACCAGACCGCCGACCTGCACATCGATGCCGGCAAGATCGTTGCCATCGGCGCTGCGCCTGCCGGCTTCACAGCGGCGCGCAGCATCGACGCCCAGGGCCTGATCGCCGCCCCCGGCCTGGTCGACCTCAACGTCGCCCTGCGCGAACCTGGCTACAGCCGCAAGGGCAGCATCGCCAGCGAAACCCGCGCTGCCGCAGCCGGTGGCGTCACCAGCCTGTGCTGCCCACCGCAGACCAAGCCGGTGCTGGACACCTCGGCGGTGGCCGAACTGATCCTCGACCGCGCCCGCGAAGCCGGTCACAGCAAGGTGTTCCCGATCGGCGCCCTGAGCAAGGGCCTGGAAGGCGAGCAGCTTGCAGAACTCATTGCCCTGCGCGATGCCGGCTGCGTGGCGTTCGGCAACGGTTTGAACAGCTTCAGCAACAACCGCACCCTGGCCCGCGCCCTGGAGTATGCGGCCACCTTCGACCTGACCGTGGTGTTCCACTCCCAGGACCGCGACCTGGCCCAGGGCGGCCTGGCCCACGAAGGCGCCATGGCCAGCTTCCTTGGCCTGCCGGGCATTCCGGAAACCGCCGAGACCGTGGCCCTGGCGCGCAACCTGCTGCTGGTGGAACAGACCGGCGTGCGTGCGCACTTCAGCCAGCTGACCAGCGCCCGCGGCGCCCGCCTGATCGCCCAGGCCCAGCAACTGGGCCTGCCGGTCACCGCCGACGTCGCCCTGTACCAGTTGATCCTCACCGACGAGGCCCTGCGCGACTTCTCAAGCCTCTACCACGTCCAGCCGCCACTGCGCACCCGCGCCGACCGTGACGGCCTGCGCGAGGCAGTGAAGTCCGGGGTGATCCAGGCGATCTCCAGCCACCACCAGCCTCACGAGCGGGATGCCAAGCTGGCACCGTTCGGCGCCACCGAACCGGGTATCAGCAGCGTCGAACTGCTGCTGCCGCTGGCCATGACCCTGGTCGAGGACGGCCTGCTCGACCTGCCGACTTTGTTGCAACGTTTGTCTGCAGGCCCGGCGGCAGCCATGCGCTTGCCGGCGGGTACGCTGCAGGTGGGCGGCGCGGCAGACCTGGTGCTGTTCGATGCCAAGGCTTCGACCGTGGCGGGCGAAACCTGGCGTTCCAAGGGCGACAACTGCCCGTTCATCGGCCATTGCCTGCCGGGCGCGGTGCGCTACACCCTGGTGGACGGGCATATCAGCCACGAAGGCTGACGGTCAATCGCGGGGCAAGCCCGCTCCTACAGGCTGTAGGAGCGGGCTTGCCCCGCGATGACGCCCTGAACACTTACCACTCATCCTGCAAGGTTGAAATCCTTCCCTGCACCCCCATATGAGTCTGCATCAGGCACTTTCGCCCCGCTGCGTGGAGACTCTCCCCTTGACCACCATCGTTTCAGTTCGCCGCCACGGCAAAGTCGTCATGGGCGGCGACGGCCAGGTTTCCCTGGGCAACACCGTGATGAAAGGCAACGCCAAGAAGGTCCGCCGCCTGTACCACGGCCAGGTCATCGCCGGCTTCGCCGGTGCCACCGCCGACGCATTCACCCTGTTCGAACGCTTTGAAGGCCAGCTGGAAAAGCACCAGGGCCACCTGATCCGCGCCGCCGTCGAGCTGGCCAAGGAATGGCGTACCGACCGTTCCCTGAGCCGCCTGGAAGCCATGCTGGCCGTGGCCAACAAGGACGCTTCGCTGATCATCACCGGCAACGGTGACGTGGTCGAACCCGAAGACGGCCTGATCGCCATGGGTTCCGGTGGCGCCTACGCCCAGGCCGCTGCGCGCGCCCTGCTGCAGAAGACCGATCTCTCGGCCCGTGAAATCGCCGAAACCGCCCTGAATATCGCCGGTGACATCTGCGTGTTCACCAACCACCACCTGACCATCGAGGAGCAGGACCTGGCCGAGTAATTCAGCTGTTCTGGCGCCCGGCCCCGGCGGCCGGGCTTTTCCACGCTGACTTATCGAGCCCAAGGACCATCATTACCATGTCCATGACCCCCCGCGAGATCGTCCACGAACTCAACCGCCACATCATTGGCCAGGACGACGCCAAGCGCGCCGTCGCCATTGCCCTGCGCAACCGCTGGCGGCGCATGCAGCTGCCTGCCGAGCTGCGCGTTGAAGTCACGCCCAAGAACATCCTGATGATCGGCCCCACTGGCGTGGGCAAGACCGAAATCGCCCGGCGCCTGGCCAAGCTGGCCAATGCCCCGTTCATCAAGGTCGAAGCGACCAAGTTCACCGAAGTCGGCTATGTCGGCCGTGACGTCGAGTCGATCATCCGCGACCTCGCCGATGCCGCGATCAAGATGCTGCGCGAGCAGGAGATCATCCGCGTTCGCCACCGCGCCGAAGACGCGGCCGAAGACCGCATCCTCGATGCCCTGCTGCCGCCGGCGCGCACCGGCTTTAACGAAGACCAGACCACCAGCCAGGATTCCAACACCCGCCAGCTGTTCCGCAAGCGCCTGCGCGAAGGCCAGCTGGACGACAAGGAAATCGAGATCGAAGTGGCCGAGAACATGGGCGTCGATATCTCTGCCCCACCGGGCATGGAAGAGATGACCAACCAGCTGCAGAACCTGTTCGCCAACATGGGCAAGGGCAAGCGCAAGAGCCGCAAGCTCAAGGTCAAGGAAGCGCTCAAGCTGGTGCGTGACGAAGAAGCCGGCCGCCTGGTCAACGACGAAGAGCTCAAGGCCAAGGCCCTGGAAGCGGTCGAGCAGCACGGTATCGTGTTCATCGACGAAATCGACAAGGTGGCCAAGCGTGGCAACGTCGGCGGCGCCGATGTCTCCCGCGAAGGCGTGCAGCGCGACCTGCTGCCGCTGATCGAAGGCTGCACGGTGAACACCAAGCTGGGCATGGTCAAGACCGACCACATCCTGTTCATCGCCTCCGGCGCCTTCCACCTGAGCAAGCCGAGCGACCTGGTACCCGAGCTGCAAGGCCGCCTGCCGATCCGCGTCGAACTCAAGGCCCTGAGCCCGGAAGACTTCGAGCGTATCCTCAGCGAGCCGCACGCCTCGCTCACCGAACAGTACCGCGAGCTGCTCAAGACCGAAGGCCTGAACATCGAGTTCGCTGCCGAAGGCATCAAGCGCCTGGCCGAAATCGCCTGGCAGGTCAACGAGAAGACCGAGAACATCGGTGCCCGTCGCCTGCACACCCTGCTCGAGCGCCTGCTCGAAGAGGTGTCGTTCAGCGCCGGTGACCTGGCCAGCGCCCACGACGAAGCGCCGATCCGCATCGACGCCGACTACGTCAACAGCCACTTGGGCGAATTGGCACAGAACGAAGACCTGTCGCGCTATATTCTCTAAAGCGGCAAGCTCCAAGTAGCAAGCTGCAAGCTGAGCGCGCTGGACGCCCTCTCTTGCAGCTTGTAGCTTGCAGCTTATAGCCCAAGAGCCCTTAGCCATGTCCAGACTCCCCACCGGCATCAACCTGCACAAAGCCTCCAAGACCCTGTCGCTGACCTATGGGCCCGACGAGGTATATCACCTGCCCGCAGAATTCTTGCGCGTGCATTCTCCCTCCGCCGAGGTCCAGGGCCACGGCAATCCGATCCTGCAATTCGGCAAGGCCAACGTCGGCCTGACCCAGATCGAACCGGCCGGACAGTACGCACTGAAACTGACCTTCGACGACGGCCATGACAGCGGCCTGTTCACCTGGGAGTACCTGGAACAGCTGTGCCTGCGCCAGGAACAACTCTGGGCCGAGTATCTCGACGAGCTGGCCAAGGCCGGCAAGTCCCGCGACCCCAACGAATCCGTGGTCAAGCTGATGCTCTAGCCCGGGACTTCCAGGGTTTAGAGCGCATTTTCTAATTCTATTTGCTTGAATGCCTGCACCACGGCCAACGATTGGCCGTCTTGCGCATCACCCAAAAGTCGGGTAACCAATGGATCTGGCAAGTTCCCTGCATCGGATTACCCGCAGGGTCAGGCCGGAATGTAGAGGTCGCGAGCGAAAGCAGGCTGTCTTCACACGCAGAAAAACCCGCATGGCTCATCGTCGTTTGCATCCGGCCGCAGGACCGCAGTTCGTTATCACTGGTCACCCGAGCAGCAGTACCGTGCACTCGCCTGTGTAACGCCCCACGGCAGGCCGGTACTCGTCTCAGGACAACGGAGCGTCGTAGATGAGTAACAAGAACAACGATGACCTGCAGCGCCAAGCCTCGGAACACACCCTGGGTCTGAACCCGGTCATCGGCTTGCGTCGCAAGGATTTGCTGGCTTCTGCTCGAATGGTGCTGGGTCAGGCCATTCGGCAACCGTTGCACAGTGTCAAACATGTCGCCCATTTCGGCATGGAGCTCAAGGATGTGATCTTCGGCAAGTCGGGCCTGCAACCACAGGGCGACGACCGTCGTTTCAACGACCCGGCCTGGAGCCAGAACCCCCTCTACCGTCGCTACCTGCAAACCTACCTGGCCTGGCGCAAGGAGTTGCACGACTGGATCGAGACCAGCAACCTGTCGGAACATGACATCAGCCGCGGTCACTTCGTGATCAACCTGATGACCGAGGCCATGGCGCCCACCAACGGCGCGGCCAACCCGGCAGCGGTCAAACGCTTCTTCGAAACCGGCGGCAAGAGCCTGCTCGACGGCCTGTCCAACCTGGCCAAGGACCTGGTCAACAATGGCGGCATGCCCAGCCAGGTGAACATGGACGCCTTCGAGGTCGGCAAGAACCTGGCCACCAGCGAAGGCGCCGTGGTGTTTCGCAACGATGTGCTCGAACTGATCCAGTACCAACCGATCACCGAACAGGTGCACGCCCGCCCGCTGCTGGTGGTGCCACCGCAGATCAACAAGTTCTATGTCTTCGACCTGAGTCCGGAGAAGAGCCTGGCGCGCTTCTGCCTGCGCTCCAATGTGCAGACCTTCATCGTCAGCTGGCGCAACCCGACCAAGGCCCAGCGCGAGTGGGGCCTGTCCACCTACATCGATGCGCTCAAGGAAGCCATCGACGTGATCCTGGCCATCACCGGCAGCAAGGATCTGAACATGCTCGGTGCCTGCTCCGGCGGCATCACCTGCACCGCCCTGCTCGGCCACTATGCCGCCCTGGGCGAGACCAAGGTCAACGCCCTGACCCTGCTGGTCAGCGTGCTCGACACCACTCTCGACACCCAGGTCGCCCTGTTCGTCGACGAGCAGACCCTGGAGTCCGCCAAGCGTCACTCCTACCAGGCTGGCGTGCTCGAAGGCCGCGACATGGCCAAGGTGTTCGCCTGGATGCGGCCCAACGACCTGATCTGGAACTACTGGGTCAACAACTACCTGCTGGGCAACGAGCCGCCGGTGTTCGACATCCTGTTCTGGAACAACGACACCACCCGCTTGCCGGCCGCCTTCCATGGCGACCTGATCGAACTGTTCAAAAGCAACCCACTGACCCGCGCCGATGCACTGGAAGTGTGCGGCACGCCGATCGACCTGAAGAAAGTCACCAGCGATATCTTCTGCGTCGCCGGCACCACTGACCACATCACCCCATGGCAGGCCTGCTACCGCTCGGCCCAGCTGTTCGGTGGCAATATCGAGTTTGTCCTGTCCAACAGCGGGCATATCCAGAGCATCCTCAACCCACCGGGCAACCCCAAGGCGCGCTACATGACCAGCAACGAGCTGGCGTCGGAGGCTACCGAGTGGCAGGAGAACGCCCACAAGCACACCGATTCCTGGTGGCTGCACTGGCAAGCCTGGCTGAGCGAGCGCTCGGGCGAGCTGAAGAAGGCGCCGACGCGCCTGGGCAACAGGGCCTACGCTGCTGCCGAAGCAGCACCGGGAACCTACGTCCACGAACGTTGATGTTCCGGCTGCCGTGGCCGCTGCCAGGCCACGGCGATTCCATTACCACAGGGCTTCGTGCATGCCGCAACCGTATCTGTTCAGAACCGTCGACCTGGATGGCCAGAGCATCCGCACCGCGGTTCGCCCTGGCAAACCGCACTTGACGCCCTTGCTGATCTTCAACGGCATCGGCGCCAACCTGGAGCTGGTGTTCCCGTTCATCCAGGCCCTGGACCCGGACCTGGAGGTAATCGCCTTCGATGTGCCCGGTGTCGGCGGCTCCTCCACGCCCCGGCACCCCTACCGTTTCCCCGGGCTGGCCAGGCTCACGGCGCGCATGCTCGATTACCTGGACTATGGCCAGGTCAACGCCATCGGCGTGTCCTGGGGCGGCGCACTGGCCCAGCAGTTCGCCCATGACTACCCCGAGCGCTGCAAGAAGCTGGTACTGGCGGCCACGGCCGCCGGCATGTTCATGGTGCCGGGCAAGCCCAAGGTGCTGATGCTGATGGCCAGCCCCCGGCGCTATATACAACCGTCCCATGTCATTCGCATTGCCCCGCAGATCTATGGCGGGGCCTTTCGCCGCGACCCCGACCTGGCCACGGCCCATGCCGCCAAGGTGCGCTCCTCGGGCAAGCTGGGCTACTACTGGCAGCTGTTCGCAGGCTTCGGCTGGACCAGCATCCACTGGCTGCACAAGATCCAGCAGCCGACCCTGGTGCTGGCCGGCGACGATGATCCGCTGATTCCACTGGTCAATATGCGCCTGCTGGCCTGGCGTATTCCCAATGCCCAGCTACACATAATCGACGACGGCCATCTGTTCCTGATCACCCGGGCCGAAGCCGTCGCCCCGATCATCATGAAGTTTCTCGAGCAAGAGCGCCAACGCGCCGTCATGCACCCTCGGCCCGCCCCAAGCTGACGCGAAGCCCGTGGCAGGACGCCATGCGGCCCGGTGTATGGCATGAGGTTGGTGTCGCTTTTGCATTGATCTGTTTGTTGATGGCCTGACGAGGGAGTGTTGCCTGATGAAAGACAAGCCCGCGAAGGGATCGGCTCCGGTCCCCGCCAGCTATATGAATGTGCAGAGCGCGATCGCCGGCGTACGTGGCCGCGACTTGATCTCGACTCTGCGCAATGTCAGCCGCCATGGCCTGCGCCATCCGCTGCATACGGCAAAGCACATGCTCGCCCTGGGCAACCAGCTGGGCCGCGTACTGCTGGGTGACACCCCGCACCAGCCGCACCCGCGCGACAATCGTTTCAATGACCCGGCCTGGAGCCACAACCCTTTCTACAGCCGCGGCCTGCAGGCCTACCTGGCCTGGCAGAAGCAGACCCGCCAGTGGATCGACGAAAGCCGGCTGGAGAGCGATGACCGCGCCCGCGCGCATTTTCTCTTCGCCCTGCTCAACGATGCCATGTCGCCGAGCAACTCCCTGCTCAACCCGGCAGCGGTCAAGGAGCTGTTCAACACTGGCGGGCTGAGCCTGGTGCGTGGCCTCAATCACCTGCTCGACGACCTGCGCCACAACGATGGCTTGCCGCGTCAGGTCAATCCGCAGGCGTTCGAGGTCGGCAGGAACCTGGCCACCACCGCCGGCGCGGTGGTGTTTCGCAACGAGCTGCTGGAACTGATCCAGTACAAGCCGATGAGCGAAACCCAGTACGCTCGCCCCATGCTGGTGGTGCCGCCGCAAATCAACAAGTTCTACATCTTCGACTTGAGTCCGGCCAACAGCTTTGTCCAGTACATGCTCAAGAACGGCCTGCAGACCTTCATGATCAGTTGGCGCAACCCCGACCCGCGGCATCGCGAGTGGGGCCTGTCGAGCTATGTCGAGGCGCTGGAGGAGGCGATGAACGTTTGCCGCGCCATCACCGGCAGCCGTGACGTCAACCTCATGGGTGCCTGCGCCGGCGGCCTGACCATGGCCGCCCTGCAGGGTCACCTGCAGGCCAAGCGGCAACTGCGCCGGGTCAACAGCGCCACCTACCTGGTGAGCCTGCTCGACAGCGAAATCGATAGCCCCGCCAGCCTGTTCGCCGACGAACAGACCCTGGAAGCCGCCAAACGCCGCTCCTACCAGAAAGGCGTGCTCGATGGCCGGGAGATTGCCAGGGTCTTCGCCTGGATGCGCCCCAACGACCTGATCTGGAACTACTTCGTCAACAACTACCTGCTGGGCAAGGCGCCACCGGCCTTCGACATTCTCTACTGGAACAATGACAACACCCGCTTGCCGGCCGCACTGCATGGTGACCTGCTGGATTTCTTCAAGCACAACCCGCTCACCCATGCGGCGGGCCTTGAGGTGTGCGGCACGCCGATCGACCTGCAGAAGGTCACCGTCGACAGCTTCAGCGTGGCCGGCAGCAACGACCACATCACCCCCTGGGATGCGGTGTACCGCTCGACCTTGCTGCTGGGCGGCAACAAGCGCTTCATCCTCGCCAACAGCGGTCATGTGCAGAGCATCCTCAACCCGCCCGGCAACCCCAAGGCGCACTACGTCGACAACCCGCGCCTGAGCAGCGATCCGCGTGCCTGGTTCTACGATGCCAAGCAGATCGACGGCAGCTGGTGGCCACAGTGGCTGGAGTGGATTCAGGCGCGCTCCGGTGCGCAACGCGAAACCCTGATGGCCCTGGGTAACCAGACGTACCCTCCCATGGACCCCGCGCCCGGCACTTACGTCCAGGCGCGCTGAACAAGAAGAACGGATGAAAACCCGCGACCGTATCCTCGAGTGTGCCCTGCAACTGTTCAACCAGCAGGGCGAACCCAATGTCTCGACCCTGGAGATCGCCAATGAAATGGGGATCAGCCCGGGCAACCTGTACTACCACTTCCACGGCAAGGAGCCGCTGGTGCTGGGCTTGTTCGAACGTTTCGAAGAAGAGCTGACGCCGCTGCTCGACCCGCCCCTCGAAGTGCGCCTGGAAGCCGAGGACTACTGGCTGTTCCTGCACCTGATCGTCGAGCGCATGGCCCAGTACCGCTTCCTGTTCCAGGACCTGTCGAACCTGACCGGGCGCCTGCCCAAGCTGGCCCGTGGCATGCGCACCCTGCTCAACGCCCTCAAGCGCACCCTCGCCGCCCTGCTCGCCAGCCTCAAGGCCCAGGGCCAGGTCGTCAGCGATACCCGGGCGCTGGGGCAACTGGTGGAACAAATCACCCTGACCTTGCTGTTCTCCCTCGATTACCAGCGGGTACTGGCCCGCGAAGGTGAAGTCGGCGTGGTGGTGTACCAGGTGATGATGCTGGTGGCGCCGCACCTGGAAAACGGGTCCCGGCATGCGGCCGAGCAGTTGGCCCTGAGGTATCTGGAAGGCTGAAA
Source organism: Pseudomonas sp. BGr12 (assembly GCF_030272895.1). GTDB lineage: Bacteria > Pseudomonadota > Gammaproteobacteria > Pseudomonadales > Pseudomonadaceae > Pseudomonas. Next base: position 63,735 of record NZ_JALRNF010000035.1, read on the forward strand.
GCATCGCGACTGTAGGAGCGGGCTTGCCCCGCGATGAGGCCACAATGAAAACGCCCGGCACAATGGCCGGGCGCTGACTGACAACCGCCTGAAATCAGGACGGGTTCAGCGGGCTCACCGAAGCCAAAGGCGCCGGTGCTGCCGGGGCCGGAGTGGCCACTGGCGCTACGCTTGGCGCAGGTGCGGCGCTGGCAGCCGGTGCTGCTGGCTTGGCCGGAGCTTTCTTCACCGCAGGTTTTTTCGCCGCGGCAGGCTTGGCTGCAGCAGGTTTTGCTGCCGGTTTGGCCGCTGCGGTTTTCGCCGCCGCAGGCTTGGCTGCTGCAGTTTTTGCCGCAGGCTTGGCCGCCGCTTTCGGGGCTGCCTTGGCCAGTGGCTTGGCCGCCGCCTTGCTCGCCGCCGGTTTGCTGGAGACCGACTTGACCGAAGCACCGGTCAGTTTCTCGATCTGCTTGGTCAAGGTATCGACCTGCTGGTGCAGGGCCTTGACTTCATTGCGGCTCGGTACGCCCAGACGCGAGATGGCGCTGTTCAGGCGCTTGTCGAACGCTTCTTCGAGTTCGCTCCACTTGCCCAGTGCGCGGTCTTTGACGTCACCTACGCGAGAGGTAGCCGACTTGGCCGAAGCCTTGGCCGAGTCAACGGAGCTCTTGGCTTGCTTTTCAGCTTTCTCACCGTCCTTGACCAGGGAGTCGAACAGCTTGCTGCCGTCCTGGTCGATCTTGGAGTAGATACCCAAACCAGCCAGCCAGATCTTGCGGGAGTATTTCTCGATCCCCCCGACCCAGGAGCTGCCTTCTTTCTCACTGTTCTTCTTGCCAGCCATCCCGCTCTCCTTATTGTTTACGCGCGACACTTTCGAGCAATTCAGTCAGCTCATCGAGCTTGACCGAAAGTGCCTCCACGTCATGTTTAGACGGAATGCCGATGCGATTCAAGGCGCTGGCGACCCGCGTGTCGAAAGCCTTTTCGATTTTATCGAGCTGAACTTCGACCTTGCCCTTGACGCTGGTGATCTCGCCCTTGACCGAATCGATCTGGTTATTGGCCGCGTCGAGCTCATGGTCGATGCGCTTCTTGCCGCGCTTCTCCACTGCTTCGCCGGCCTTGACCAGCTCTTTCAGGTAATCGGCACCTTCCTGGCCGACCCGCGCATAGGCGCCCAGGCCTGCCAGCCAGATCTTGCGCGCGTAGCCGCGCACTTCACCCAGGGTGTTCTGGGTGTCGTCTTTTTTCTTCAGTGTCACTTTAGCCATGCTCTATACCTCACACTCGAAAGGATAGGGAGGAACTGCCCATGGATGCTGGGCTTGAGCATAAGGTAGGGAGAAAAATTAGAATCCTCACCCTAAGGCGGGAAATTGCGCTGAATTCATCGCGGGGCAAGCCCGCTCCCACCGGGGTTGTGGATCACTGTGGGAGCGGGCTTGCCCCGCGAAACAGGCTCAAGCCAAGGCTTTGTCCAGCGCCCGCTCGATCTCGCTCTTGATGGTCGAGCTCATCATCGACAGCATCATGCCCAGCTTGAGCTCGACCCGGATGGTGTCTTCGCCGATCTGCACGCTGCCATTGGCACCGCTGCGCTTGACCTCGACCCGGTCACCGACCCAGCGTGCACTCAGGTCGTATTCGCGGGCCAGCTTGTCGACCAGGGCTTGGGCCTTTTCCCGCGCTGCTTCGCGGCCAAGGCTGTGTTTGCGTTCAACGCTGATCTGGGTCATTCGTTCAATCCTGGATTCAAAGGCATACTTCTATTATGCCCGCACCCCACCTGCGACACACCCCGCCAAGACAAATCCGGTCGTACGCCCTAGAATGGCCGGTAATTTTTTTCGGTGAAGCGATATGAACGATCAGCGCAAAGGCGACCACGCCGAACCCACCACCCATTTCGGCTACCAGAACGTACCGGAAAGCCAGAAAGCCGAGAAAGTGGCCGAGGTGTTCCACTCGGTGGCGGCCAAGTACGACCTGATGAACGATGTGCTCTCCGGCGGCATGCACCGCCTGTGGAAGCGCTTCACCATCGAGCTGTCCGGTGTGCGCAGCGGCAACCGGGTGCTGGACATCGCCGGTGGTACTGGCGACCTGGCGGCCAAGTTCTCCAAGCTGGTCGGCCCCACCGGCCAGGTTGTCCTGGCCGACATCAACGAATCGATGCTCAAGGTCGGTCGCGACCGCCTGCTCGATCGTGGCGTGGCCGGCAACATCGAGTTCGTCCAGGCCGACGCGGAAAAGCTGCCGTTCCCGGACAACTACTTCGACTGCGTGACCATCGCCTTCGGCCTGCGCAACGTCACCCACAAGGAAGATGCCATCCGCTCGATGCTGCGGGTGCTCAAGCCGGGCGGCCGCCTGCTGGTGCTGGAGTTCTCCAAGCCGACCAACAAGCTGATGTCCAAGGCCTACGACGCCTACTCGTTCGCCTTCATGCCCCTGGCCGGCAAGCTGATCACCAACGACTCGGAAAGCTACCGTTACCTGGCCGAATCGATCCGCATGCACCCTGACCAGGAAACCCTCAAGGCGATGATGGTCGAGGCCGGTTTCGACCGCGTCACCTACCACAACATGACCAGCGGCATCGTCGCCCTGCACCGGGGTATCAAGCCCTGATGCTCCTGGCCGGCCTTCTCGCCAGCGTCGAACATGGCCTGAACCGTGTCCTGCGCCTGGACAGCACGGCGCTGCCGCGCCTGGCTGCGCTCAATGGCAAGGTGATTGCCATCGACTGCCGCCAGCCGGCACTGCAGCTGTTCATCCTGCCCGGTGACGACGGCCTGATGCTCGCCGCCCACTGGTCCGTGGAGGCCGACTGCACCCTGCGCGCCCCGGCCAGCAGCCTGGTGCGCCTGGCCCTGAGCCAGGACAAGCCCGCCGTGTTGCACAGCCCGCAGGTGGAGCTCGAAGGCGACAGCGCGGTGCTGCTGGACCTGGTTGCGGTACTCCAGGACCTGGAGCTGGACTGGGAATACGAGGTCTCGCGCTGGCTCGGGCCGGTCGCCACGCAACTGCTCAGTGGCCACCTGCGCAGCCGCGCCAGCTGGACCCGCCAGGGCCTGGCCAGCCTCAACCAGAATCTCTCCGAGTACCTGGCCGAAGAAGCCCGCACCCTGGTCGGCCAGCGTGAGGCCGAAGCCCGCTTCAGCGAGCTCGACACGCTCAAAGTCGACATTGAACGCCTCGAGGCGCGCGTCGAGCGCCTCGCCCGATCCCTTGATACCAGCGATAACGCATGAAGCTGCTTGCCGTCCGCCGTCTGTTGCGCATCCAGAGTGTGGTGATCCGCTACCGCCTCGATGACCTGCTGTTCGACCTGCCGCTGCCCTGGTGGCTGATGGCCCTGCGGCACCTGATGCCCTGGCGCTGGCTGCCGCGCAAGCCCCTGGACCTGAGCCGTGGTGCCCGCCTGCGCCTGGCCCTGCAGGACCTGGGGCCGATCTTCATCAAGTTCGGCCAGTTGCTGTCGACCCGCCGCGACCTGTTGCCCGAAGACATCGCCGACGAACTGATGCTGCTGCAGGACCGGGTGCCGCCGTTCGACCCGCAAAAAGCCGTGGCCATGATTGAAGAGCAGCTCGGGGCGAAGATCAGCGAAGTGTTCAGCCGCTTCGACGTCGAACCCCTGGCCTCGGCCTCGGTGGCCCAGGTGCACTCGGCCAAGCTCAAGAGCGGCGAAGAGGTGGTGGTCAAGGTGGTGCGCCCGGGCCTCAAGCCGGTCATCGCCCAGGACCTGGCCTGGCTGTTCCTGATCGCCCGTGGCGCCGAGCGGGTGTCGGCCGATGCCCGCCTGCTGCACCCGGTGGAAGTGGTCAGCGACTACGAAAAGACCATCTACGACGAGCTCGACCTGCTGCGCGAGGCGGCCAACGCCAGCCAGCTCAAGCGCAACTTCGAAGGCTCGGAGATGATGTACGTGCCCCAGGTCTACTGGGACTGGTGCCGCCCCAAGGTGCTGGTGATGGAGCGCATCTACGGCATCGGCGTCACCGACCTGGCCACCCTGGCCGACCAGCGCACCGACATGAAGATGCTCGCCGAGCGCGGCGTGGAGATCTTCTTCACCCAGGTTTTTCGTGACAGTTTCTTTCACGCCGACATGCACCCGGGCAATATCTTCGTCAGCACGGTCAAGCCATGGAGCCCGCAGTACATTGCCATCGACTGCGGCATCGTCGGCAGCCTGACCCCCGAGGACCAGGACTACCTGGCGCGCAACCTGTTCGCCTTCTTCAAGCGCGACTACCGCCGCGTCGCCCAGTTGCACATCGATTCGGGCTGGGTGCCGGCGCACACCAAGCTCAACGAGTTCGAAGCGGCGATCCGTACCGTGTGCGAGCCGATCTTCGAAAAACCGCTGAAAGACATCTCCTTCGGCCAGGTGTTGATGCGCCTGTTCCAGACCGCGCGGCGCTTCAACATGGAAGTCCAGCCGCAACTGGTGCTGCTGCAGAAGACCCTGCTCAACATCGAGGGCCTGGGCCGCCAGCTGTACCCCGAACTGGACCTGTGGAGCACCGCCCAGCCGTTCCTCGAACGCTGGATGCGCGACCGGGTCAGCCCCAAGTCCGTGCTGCAGAACCTGCACAGCCAGGTCGAGCAGATCCCGCACCTGGCCGGCATGACCCGCGACCTGCTCGAGCGCATGTCGCAGCCGCACCTGGCCGAGCCACCCGCCGCCTGGCAACAGAAGGGCGACGGCTGGGCCCTGCGCCTGCTCGGTGCCGGCCTGCTCGGCGGTGGCGCGACACTCGCCGCCGGTGCCGTCAGCCTCAGCGCCCCGGCCGCCTGGCCCGCCTGGCTGATGCTGGCCGCCGGCCTCTACCTGATTGTGCGTCGATAGCCAGCCGGGCCTGCGGCTGGCACACTAACGCCAGGGTTTGGCAGAGAATCGAACCGAGTTTTGGAGTCGAAGATGAAAGACTGGCTGGATGAGATCAACTGGAACAGCGACGGCCTGGTACCGGCCATCGCCCAGGATCACAAGACCGGGCGCGTGCTGATGATGGCCTGGATGAACCGCGAGGCCCTGAGCCTGACCGCCACCGAGCAGCGCGCCATCTACTGGTCGCGTTCCCGTGGCAAACTGTGGCGCAAGGGTGAAGAATCCGGCCATGTGCAAAAACTGCACGAAATGCGCCTGGACTGCGACGCCGACGTGATCATCCTGATGGTCGAACAACTGGGGCATATCGCCTGCCACACCGGTCGCGAGAGCTGCTTCTACCGCGTGTATGAAAACGCCGAGTGGAAAACCGTCGACCCGGTCCTCAAGGATCCCCAAGCCATCTACAGCGCAGGACACTGACATGAGCGACACCCTGACCCGCCTGGCCGAAGTGCTCGAAGCGCGCAAAGGCGCCGAGCCCGACAGCTCTTACGTGGCCAGCCTGTACCACAAGGGCCTGAACAAGATCCTGGAAAAGCTCGGCGAAGAGTCGATCGAGACCATCATCGCCGCCAAGGATGCCGCCCACAGCGCAGATTACAGTGATGTCATCTACGAGACCGCCGATCTGTGGTTCCATAGCCTGGTGATGCTCGCCGCACTGGGCCAGCACCCGCAGGCGGTACTGGATGAACTGGACCGCCGTTTCGGCCTGTCCGGGCACGCCGAGAAAGCCGCGCGCCAGCCATCGGCCTAAACAGAACTATTTCGAGGGATTGCACCATGGGTATTTTTGACTGGAAACACTGGGTTGTCCTGCTGGTCGTGGTGGTACTGGTGTTCGGCACCAAGAAGCTGAAGAACTTCGGCAGCGACCTGGGCGAATCGATCAAGGGCTTTCGCAAGGCCATGAACGAGGAAGAGTCCAAGCCCGCCGAGCCAACCCCGCCGCCGGTGCAGCCCGTCCAGCCCCAGGCCACTTCGCCGCTGAACCAGCCGCAGACCATCGACGGCCAGGCACACAAGGTCGAAGAGCCCATCAGGAAAGATTGATCAATGTTCGGGATCAGCTTCAGCGAACTGTTGCTCGTGGCCCTGGTGGCCCTGCTGGTACTCGGCCCCGAGCGCCTACCGGGGGCTGCGCGTACCGCCGGCCTGTGGATCGGCCGCCTCAAGCGCAGCTTCAATGCGATCAAGCACGAAGTGGAGCGCGAGATCGGCGCCGATGAAATCCGTCGCCAGCTGCACAATGAGCACATCCTCTCCATGGAGCAGGAAGCGCGCAAGATCCTCAACCCCACCAGCGTGACGCCCGAACCGCCTGCCGCGCCTGTCGCTGGCAGCGAACCGACGCCACCGGTCGCCAGCCCGACCGCCGAACCGACCCAGCCGCCGCGAGCCCCATGAGCGATATTCCGGAAAACGACCAGCCGATGCCGCTGGTTTCGCACCTCACCGAGTTGCGTACACGCCTGCTGCGCTGCGTCGCGGCCATCTTCCTGATCTTCGCCGGGCTGTTCTCCTTCGCGCAGCAGATCTACACCCTGGTTTCGGCGCCGCTACGCGCCCACTTGCCGGCCAATGCGACGATGATCGCCACCGACGTGGCCTCGCCGTTCCTGACGCCGTTCAAGCTGACCATGATCGTCTCGCTGTTCCTGGCTATTCCGCTGATCCTCCAGCAGATCTGGGGTTTCATCGCCCCCGGCCTGTACCGCCACGAAAAGCGCATCGCCATTCCATTGCTGGTCTCCAGCATCATCCTGTTCTACGCCGGCATGGCCTTCGCCTACTTCCTGGTGTTCCCGCTGATCTTCGGCTTCTTCGCCAGCGCCACCCCGGAAGGGGTGTCGATGATGACGGACATTTCCAGCTACCTGGACTTCGTCATGACCTTGTTCTTCGCCTTCGGCGTGGCCTTCGAGATCCCGGTGGCCGTGGTGCTGCTGGTGTGGATCGGCGTGGTCGACGTGAAGTACCTGAAGAAGATCCGCCCGTACGTGATCATCGGCTGCTTCGTGGTCGGCATGGTCCTGACCCCGCCGGACATCTTCTCCCAGACCCTGCTGGCAGTGCCCATGTGGTTGCTGTTCGAGGTCGGCGTGCTGGCCGGAGGGCTGATCCGCAAGCGTGGCGAGCATCACGAAGACGTCAGCGACGACCACAACGACCAGCCGCCAGCGACCCAACCGTGAACCTGCTGCTCCTTGAAGAGGCCGATTTCATTGCGGCCGACCGCGTAGTGCTGGCTGACCGGCGCTTTACCCACATGCAGGAAATCCACGGGGTCGCCGTGGGCGATACCTTGCGCGTGGGCCGAATCGGCGGCCTGATGGGCGAGGCCCGGGTGCTGCGCCTGGAAGGCCACGAAGCCGAGCTGTCGGTCAGCTTCGAGCGCGAGCCGCCAGCCAAGCTGCCACTGACCCTGGTACTGGCCCTGCCACGACCGAAAATGCTCCGCCGGGTGTTCCAGACCGTCGCCACCATGGGCGTACCGAAGCTGATCCTGGTCAACAGCTACCGGGTCGAGAAGAGCTTCTGGCAAACCCCGTTCCTGGAACCTGAAGCGATTCGCGAGCAACTGGTCCTGGGCCTTGAACAGACCCGCGACACCATCCTCCCGGAGGTGATCATCGAGAAGCGCTTCAAGCCCTTCGTCGAAGACCGCCTGCCGGCCATTGCCCAGGGCACCCTCGGCCTGGTCGGCCATCCCGGCCCCTTCCCGCCCTGCCCGCGCGGCCTGGATGAGCCGGTGACCCTGGCCATCGGCCCGGAAGGCGGCTGGATCCCCTACGAGATCGACTTGCTGGGCAAGGCCGGGCTCGCCCCGGTACAGCTGGGCGAACGCATCCTGCGCGTGGAGACGGCGGTCACCGCCCTGCTCGCTCGTCTGTTCTGACTTCAGTTTTGCGGCGCCAGGCCGATGCAGGGGCACGAGAACAATAATCGCCCCTGCCGATCGCAATGGAGTCCCACCATGTACCGTTGGTTAGCCCTGCACCTGGGCAACGTGAGCGTCAATCGCAAGCTAGGCATCGGCTTCGGCCTGGTCCTGCTGCTGACCCTGAGCATTACCCTGACCGGCTGGCAGGGTATCAGCGGCATCACCAACCGTGGCGACACCCTCGGCGGCATCTCCCAGGTGTTGCAGGCCACCCTCGAACTGCGCGTTGCCCGCCAGGGCTACCAGCTTCGGGGCGACGAAGCCTCGGCGCAGCAGCTCAACAACGCCCTGGCCAACCTGGAGCGCCAGCTGCAGCAGGTCGACCAGCGCATCACCCGCCCCCAGGACCAGCAGCGCATCGAACAGCAGAGCCAGGCCGTGCGCCAGTACCGCCAGGCCCTGGACAGTGCCGAAAAGGCCGCCCGCCAGCGTGAAGCCAGCCGCGAGGTGCTGGGCAGCAGCGCCGACCAGGCTGCTTCGCTGATTGCCGAAGTCGAGCAACAGCTGCTCGGCGGCAGCGACCTGAACCTGTTCAACAGTGTCGTCGGCGCCAGCAAGCTGCTGCAGCAGGCGCGCTTCCAGGTGCGCGGCTACACCTACAGCGGCAAGGTCGAGTTCCAGAAGACCGCCCTCGACGCCATCGACCAGGCGACCGCCCAGCTGCGCACCCTGGCCGAAGTGCTACCGGCCAGCTACACCAGCACCTTCCAGCAAGCGGCACGAGCGCTGGAGCACTACCGTGGCGCCGTGGTGGAGTTCGGCGCCGCCCAGGCCGCCACCGAACAGGCGACCCAGCAGATGACCGTCCAGGGCCAGATCCTGATCGACCAGAGCCAGCAACTGACCACGGCCCTGACCCAACTGCGCGACGAGGAAGCAGAGCACGCCAGGTTCATGCTCGGCCTGTCCACGGCATTGGCCCTGCTGCTCGGCGTCCTCGCCGCCTGGGCGATCACCCGGCAGATCATCATCCCCCTGCGCCAGACCCTCAGCGCCGCCGACCGGGTCGCCAGCGGCGACCTGCGCCAGGACCTGCACACCGAGCGGCGCGACGAACTGGGCCAGCTGCAACGCAGCATGCAGCGCATGACCGTCGGCCTGCGCGAGCTGATCGGCGGCATCGGCGATGGCGTGACGCAGATTGCCAGCGCCGCCGAAGAGCTGTCGGCGGTGACTGAGCAGACCAGTGCCGGGGTCAACAATCAAAAGGTCGAGACCGATCAGGTGGCCACCGCCATGAACGAGATGGCCGCCACCGTCCAGGAAGTTGCGCGTAACGCTGAAGAAGCCTCGGAAGCGGCGCTGATGGCCGACCAGCAGGCCCGCGAGGGTGACCGGGTGGTGGGCGAAGCCATCGCCCAGATCGAGCGCCTGGCCTGCGGCATGAACCACTCCAGCGAGGCCATGGGCCAGCTCAAGAGCGAAAGCGACAAGATCGGCAGCGTGCTCGACGTGATCAAGTCGGTGGCCCAGCAAACCAACCTGCTGGCCCTCAACGCCGCCATCGAAGCGGCCCGTGCCGGTGAGGCCGGGCGCGGCTTTGCCGTGGTCGCCGACGAAGTCCGCAGCCTGGCCCAGCGCACCCAGCAATCGACCGAAGAGATCGAAACCCTGATTGCCGGGTTGCAGAGCGGCACGCAACAGGTCGCCAGCACCCTGGACGCCAGCCGCAGCCTGACCGACAGCAGTGTCGAGCTGACCCGACTGGCCGGCACCTCGCTGGACACCATCACCCGTACCGTGTCGTCGATTCAGGCGATGAACCAGCAGATCGCGGCAGCGGCCGAGCAGCAGAGCGCCGTGGCTGAAGAGATCAACCGAAGTGTGATGAATGTGCGGGATGTGTCGGACCAGACCTCGGCGGCCAGTGAAGAAACGGCGGCCTCGAGTGTCGAGCTGGCGCGGTTGGGGACGCATTTGCAGATGCTGGTGGGCAGGTTCCAGCTTTAAAGGCATCGCGGGGCAAGCCCGCTCCTACAGGATCTGGGGCATACAGAAAACCTGTAGGAGCGGGCTTGCCCCGCGATGAAACCTACAACACCTGACGCAAGAACGCCTGGGCGCGCAGGTCCTTGGGCGAGGTGAAGAACGCCTCGGGCGGCGAATCTTCCAGCAGCTTGCCATGGTCGAAGAACAGCACCCGGTCCGCCACTTCCCGGGCAAAGCCCATTTCGTGGGTCACGCAGACCATGGTCATGCCTTCCAGGGCCAGGGTCTTCATGACATCCAGCACTTCACCGACCATCTCCGGGTCCAGCGCCGAAGTCGGCTCATCGAACAGCATCACCTTCGGGTCCATGGCCAGGGCCCGGGCGATGGCCACCCGCTGCTGCTGGCCACCAGACAACCGCGACGGGTACTCGTTGGCCTTCTGGCCGATCCCGACCTTGTCCAGCAACGCCCGGGCCTTGGCCTCGCGCTCAGCCTTGCCGCGCTTGCGTACGACCTTCTGCGCCAGGCACAGGTTCTCCAGCACGGTCATGTGCGGGAACAGGTTGAAGTGCTGGAACACCATGCCGACCTCGCGGCGATAGGCATTGATGTCGGTCTTGGGGTCGGACAATTGCAGGCCATCGATGGCCACAGTGCCTTCGTCGAAGGACTCCAGGCCATTGAGGCAGCGCAGGAAGGTCGACTTGCCCGAACCGGACGGCCCGAGCACCACCAGCACCTCGCCCTTGGCAACGTTGGTGCTGACATGGTCGACCGCACGTACCACCTGGCCGCGGGTATCGAAGACTTTTACCAGATCACGGACTTCAATCACTTTGCGCAAGCCTCCGCTCAAGCCGGCTGGCCATGTGCGACAGCGGCAGGTTGATCAACAGGTACAGACCGGCGACGCAGAACCAGATCTCGAAGGTCGAGAACGAGGTGGTGATCGCCTCGCGCCCGCTCTTGGTCAGTTCGGTAATGGCGATCACCGAGACCAGCGAGGTGTCCTTGACCAGGCTGATGAATTGCCCGGCCAGCGGCGGCAGCACGCGCTTGAACGCCTGCGGCAGGATCACGTGGCGCATCGACTGGCCGGCGTTCAGGCCCAGGGAACGGGCAGCTTCGCCCTGCCCCTTGGCGATCGACTGCACGCCGGCACGGACGATTTCGGCCACGTAGGCGCCGGTGAACAGCGCCAGTGCCGCGACCCCGGCGAACTCGCGGGACAGGTTGAGCACCGTGCCGATGAAGAAGTAGAAAATGAAGATCTGCACCAGCAGCGGCGTACCGCGCACCAGCTCGACATAGACGGTGGACAGGTCGCGCAGGGTCGGGTTGTTCGACAGCCGGCAGAGCCCGGCGAACAGGCCGATCACCAGGCCCAGGATTCCGGAGGCCACCGAGATCCAGATGGTGGTCCACAGGCCCCAGGCCAGTGGGCCCGCCGCCCAATGGTGGGTGACGCCGATGAGGTCGCCTTCGGCCACGTCATCGCCACGTGACAACTGCAGGCTGGCCGATTCGACCTCGAACACCTGCTCTGCGCCGCTTTCGTCACGCACCGTGACGCTGGCCATGCTGCCTTTGCTGGCGATCGATTCGATGGTGCCGTTTTCGCTGGTGCGCTGGGCGACTTCCGCCTGGTAGGCGAAGTATTGCGGCACCCGGTTCCAGCTCCACTCGTAGGCAATCATCGAGGTCGCGTAGTACAGGCTCAGCGCCAGGCCCACCAGGACCAGCGCTGTCAGCCCGTGCCAGGGCCACTGGGCTTTCTTGTGTTTGATCACTTAAGGTACTTCCGTAAAAGCGAACGCGCAGGACCAGCCTGCGCGTCGGGTTTCAAGCCAGGTGTAGGACCCAGGCCTTATTCCATGTCCTTGAGCCAGGCGGTGTCCTTGAACCACTTGTCGTGGATTCGATCGTAGGTACCGTCGTGCTTGATCTGGTGCAGGAAGTTGTTGATGAAGTTCAGGCTGTCGTAGTCGCCCTTCTTCAGGCCGAAGGCCAGGGGTTCGAAGGTGAACGGCTTGTCGAGGAACAGCAGCTTGCCGGCGCCGGCCTTGTTCACGGCTACCACGTTGTAGGGCGCATCGTAGACGAAGGCATCGGCCTTGCCGTTGACCACGTCCATCACCGCTTCCTGCTCGTTGTCATAGCCATGGTACTTGGCCTTGCCGATCAGCTTCTTGGCCACCATCTCGCCGGTGGTGCCGAGCTTGGAGGTCAGGCGGTACTCTTCACTGTTCAGGTCCTTGTACGACTTGACCTTGTCTGCCAGTTCCTTGCGGATCAGCAGGGTCTGGCCGACGACGATGAAGGGTTCGCTGAAGTTCAGCTTCAGGTTGCGTTCCTGGGTCAGGGTCATGCCGCTGCCGATCATGTCGAACTTGTCGGTCATCAGCGCCGGGATGATGCCGTCATAGGCGGTGGAAACCATTTCCAGCTTGACGCCCATGGACTTGGCCATGGCCTTGAGGATATCGACTTCGAAGCCGACGATCTCGCCGCGCTTGTTGGTCATCTGGAACGGCATGTAGGTCGGGTCCATGCCCACACGCAGGGTGCCGCGCTTGACCGCGTCGTCGATGGCACCGGCCGCCTGGGCGGCATTGACCGCGATCAGCGCCGTGACGCCGACCAGCAGCATCGACAGGTATTTCTTCAACATCACCAGATCCCCCAGCAAGAAAACTCAAATTTTATTGTTGGCACGAATCGCCTACAGGCGGGTGCGAGATTTTCGGGGGGGATGGTATCAGAAAACGGGGGGAAGCCATCGCGGGGCAAGTCGAGGGGGGGGGGGGGGGGGGGGGGGGGGGGGGGGGGGGGGGGGGGGGGGGCGGCGAGAGGGACGCCGCCCCCCCGCCCCCCCTCCTCTCAAAAGAGGGGGCGGACAAGAGACAGCGGACGCAAAGGAGGGGAGAGGGAC